>NZ_LT607803.1:5677896-6363119 GCF_900090195.1 Variovorax sp. HW608 | reverse complement strand
CTCGACCAGCCCCGACCGTGATCACACGATCATGATGCGCCACCCCTATCTCGCAGACTGACCCACCGCAGGAGACGATCCTTCATGTTGACCGAAGACGGCAAGCACCTCTACGTAAGCTACGACGAGTACCACAACCTGATCGAGAAGCTCGCGATCAAGGTGTACCAGTCGGGCTGGCAGTTCGACACCATCCTGTGCCTGGCGCGCGGCGGCATGCGGCCCGGCGACGTTCTCTCGCGCATCTTCGACAAGCCCCTGGCGATCATGTCGACCAGCTCCTACCGGGCGGACGCCGGCACGGTGCAGGGACACCTGGACATCGCGCGCTACATCACCACGCCCAAGGGCGAGATCGCGGGCCGGGTGCTGCTGGTCGATGACCTCGCGGATTCGGGCCACACGCTGCACGCGGTGGTCGAGATGCTCAAGAGCAGCTACAAGCCGATCAGCGAGCTGCGCAGCGCGGTGCTCTGGACCAAGGCGCTGTCGACTTTCACGCCCGACTATTCCGTCGAGTTCCTGCCGACGAATCCGTGGATCCACCAGCCCTTCGAGGGCTACGACTCCCTGGGCGCGGAAAAGCTCGTGGAAAAGTGGTCGGTGTAGCAGCTCGCCACCAGCCTTGCCCACTTCGTGTGGCTCGAAGTGGGCAAGCAACGGGGGTGGGTAACATTCCAGTATGCCCACGAAGCCCATCACCGACCTGATCCACCATCCTTATGTGCCTCCCGCGAAGTTCGGCTCGCCCCAGGTGGGCGTGTACAAGGCATCGACCGTGTTCTTCGCCGACGTGGCCGCCATGCGCGCGCGGGACTGGAAGACCAAGGCGGGATACACCTACGGCCTTCACGGCACACCGACCACCTTCACGCTCGAGGAGCGGCTCGCCACGCTCGAGGGCGGCGCCGAATGCCTGCTGGTCCCCAGCGGCCTGGCCGCCATCTCGCTGGTGTCCTTCGCGCTCTTGAAGACCGGCGACGAAGTCCTGATCCCCGACAACGCCTACGGCCCGAACAAGGCGCTGGCGAACGGCGAGCTCGCCAATTTCGGCATCACCCACCGGCTGTACGACGCGATGAATCCGGCGGATCTCGCGGCCAAGATCTCCGATCGCACCAAGCTGGTCTGGGTCGAGGCGGCGGGCTCGGTCACGATGGAGTTTCCGGACCTGCCGGCGCTCGCCAAGGTCTGCCGCACGCGCGGGGTCATCGTTGCGCTCGACAACACCTGGGGCGCGGGCCTGGCCTTCGCGCCGTTCGACTTCAACGGCAGCGGGCAGGGCGTCGACATCTCGGTCCAGGCGCTGACCAAGTACCCGAGCGGTGGCGGCGACGTGCTGATGGGCAGCGTGACCACGCGCGACGAGCGCCTGCATCGCGCGATCAAGCTCACCCACATGCGCATGGGCTGGGGGATCGGCGTGGGCGATGTGGAGACGGTGCTGCGATCCCTGCCCAGCATCGCCCTGCGCTACGCGGCGCACGACCGCAGCGCGCGCGAACTGGCCCTGTGGCTGCAGGACCGCGCCGAGATCGCGCAGGTGCTCCATCCCGCGCTGGAGGGCTCGCCGGGGCATTCCAACTGGCTGCGCCTCTGCGGCGCCACCGACCTGGCCGCCGGACTGTTCTCGGTGGTCCTCGATGCGCGCTACGGCACCGAGCAGGTCGACCGCTTTTGCGACAGCCTGTCTCTTTTCAAGCTTGGCTACTCGTGGGGCGGCCCGATCAGCCTGGTCGTACCCTACGACATCGGCCTCATGCGCGACCCCAGCGTCGCGCCCTGGCCGCACAAGGGCACGCTGGTGCGCTTCTCGGTCGGCCTGGAGGACGTGGACGATCTGCGCGCCGACCTCGAACAGGCGCTCGCGGCACTCTGAAGGCGGACCGATATCGCGTACAGTGCGACGAAGTGCAGGCACCGTGCCTGCCTGGCGTTTGAAGGAGCAGCCTGTGGCAACACCCAACTACGGCTATGAGAAGCGACAGAGGGAACTGGCGAAGAAGAAGAAAAAGGAAGACAAGGCCAGAGAGAAGGCACAGCGCAAGCTCGTGCCCAGCAGTGACGGGCTCGCGCCGGGTGACCCGGAAACCGACGTGGCTTCGCTCGAACACGATCCGCCGACCATTCCCAACCTGCCCACCAAGAACGGCTGAGTCGGCCCGTTTCAATCAGCAATAAAGCCGCTGCGGCGCGAGGCCGCAGCGGCTTTATTGCTTATCGGGGTCACTTGGGCAGCATCTTGCGCAGCGGCGGCCAGACGTTGTCGAGCATGCGCGGCTGCGCGGCCGCGGTGGGGTGGATGCGATCGGCCTGGAAGAGCATCGCCGCGTCGGGGCTGTCCGCCACCCCTTTCAGCAGGAAGGGCACCACCGGCGCCTTGGCCGCGCCGGCCACCTTGGGAAAGATCGCCTCGAAGCGCCGCGTGTAGTCGCTGCCGTAGTTGGGCGGCACCTGGATGCCGACGATCAGCACCTGGGCGCCCGCGGCCTGCGCCGCCTTGGCCATCTGGAGCAGGTTGTCCTCGGTGCTGGTGAGCGACAGGCCGCGCAGCGCGTCGTTGGCGCCCAGCTCGAGCACCACGTGCGTCGGCTGGTGCTGGGCAAGCAGCCCGGGCAGGCGCGAACGACCACCTGCGGAGGTGTCGCCGCTGATGCTCGCGTTGACCACCCTCGCCGGGATCTTCTGTTCCGCGAGGCGCTTCTCGAGCAGGGGCACCCAGCCATCGCCGCGCCGGAGCCCGTATTCGGCGGACAGGGAGTCGCCGAGCACCAGGATCACGGGCGGCTTGTCCGTGGCGGCCAGGGCGGAAATCGAAAACCCTGCCGCCGCGCCGCTCAAGATAAAGTGACGTCGATTCACTACGCGATACCTTTCAATGTCCTCAATCCAATCGGGTGGCTCGTCCGCAGCAGCCATCGTTGCCGTCGAGCATGTCTTCAAGTCCGTCACGGATTCCACCGGAACGCTGGACATTCTGCGTGACATCGACTTCACGCTGGGCGCCAAGGAGACCGCCGCGATCGTCGGCGCATCGGGGTCGGGGAAAAGCACGCTGCTGTCGATCGTCGCGGGCCTGGACACGCCCACCCGCGGCACCGTGAAGCTGGCCGGGGAGGACCTGTTCGCCATCGACGAAGACGAACGTGCGGCCCTGCGCGCGCAGAAGGTCGGCTTCGTGTTCCAGAGTTTCCAGCTGCTCGGCAACCTGAGCGCGCTCGAAAACGTGATGCTGCCACTCGAACTGGCCGATCGCAAGGACGCGCGCCGGGCGGCGACCGAAATGCTCGAGCGTGTCGGGCTCGGCCAGCGGCTCGGCCATTACCCCAAGGTGCTGTCGGGCGGCGAGCAGCAGCGCGTGGCGCTCGCGCGCGCCTTCGTGGTGCAGCCGGCGCTGCTGCTGGCGGACGAGCCGACCGGCAGCCTCGACTTCGCGACCGGCGAGCAGGTGATGGAACTGATGTTCGATCTCAATCGCGAGCTCGGCACCACGCTCGTGCTGGTCACGCACGACCGCGGCATCGCGGCACGCTGCGACCGGCGGATCACGATCGAGGCGGGCCGGGTGGCCGCCGAGGACCGCAGCGCCTGAGCGCTCGCGATAATCGCCCAATGTCTTCCCCCAAAGTGATCTTCGGCTTCCACGCCGTGGGCGTGCGCATCAAGACCGCGCCGAAATCCGTCATCGAGGTGCTCTTCGATGCCAGCCGGCGCGATGCGCGCATGCGGCAGTTCATCGCACGCGCGCAGGAGGCCGGGGTCCGGCTGATCGAGGCCGACGGCCTGCGCCTGTCGAAGCTCGCCGGCAGCCACGGCCACCAGGGCGTGGCTGCCCGGGTCGAGCCGATCCGCCAGACCCATTCGCTCGACGAACTGCTCGAAGGCCTCGAAAGCGCCGGCACCATGCCCTTGCTGCTGGTGCTCGACGGCGTGACCGATCCGCACAACCTCGGCGCCTGCCTGCGCGTGGCGGATGGCGCAGGCGCGCACGCGGTCATCGCGCCCAAGGACCACGCGGCCGGCATCAATGCCACCGTCGCCAAGGTGGCGAGCGGCGCGGCCGAGACGATGCCGTATTTCATGGTCACCAACCTCGCGCGTACGCTGGGTGAGCTCAAGGAACGCAACATCTGGTGCGTCGGCACCAGCGACGATGCGCCGGGCACGCTCTACCAGTGCGACCTCAAGCGCCCGCTCGCGCTGGTGCTGGGCGCCGAAGGCGAGGGCATGCGCCAGCTCACGCGCAAGACCTGCGACGAACTGGTGAGCATCCCGATGGCGGGGGCGGTCGAGAGCCTCAACGTCTCGGTCGCGAGCGGTGTGTGTCTCTACGAAGCCATGCGCCAGCGGCTGGCCTGAGGCCGCCCCGCCGATGGCGCCTGCCCTGACCTACGACCCGAATCCCTCGGCGCCGCGGCTGCGCCTGCCGGCGGGCGCGTGCGACGCGCACGTGCATGTGTTCGGGCCGGCCGCCCGTTTCCCCTTCGCGCAAGACCGCGGCTTCACCCCGGCCGATGCACCGAAGGAAGCGCTCTTCGCGTTGCATCGCCAACTGGGCATCGATCGCTGCGTCATCGTCCAGTCGCTCTGCCACGGGCTCGACAACCGGGTGGTCGAGGACGCGATCGCCGCGGGCGGCGGCAACTACCTGGGCGTCGCGCTGCTGCCGCTCGATGTGAGCGATGAAGAGCTTGCGCGCCTCGCGGGCGCGGGCTTTCGCGGCGTTCGCTTCAATTTCACGCAGGCGCCCAACCCGGCCTTCGACGTGGATCGCGTGGTCGCCTTCGCGCGGCGCCTCGAGCCGCTTCGCATGCACCTGCAGGTGCATTTCGAACGTGGCCTGATCCACGAACTCGCGTCGCCGCTGAGCCGGAGCGCGGTCCCGGTCGTGGTCGATCACATGGCGCGGGTCGATGCCGCCCAGGGGCTGGACCATCCCGACTTCGTTGCGCTTCTGGCGCTCATGAAGAACCCGCTGTTCCGCGTGAAGCTCAGCGGCATCGACCGCATCACGCGCGATGCGGGCCGCGATGGTTACCGCGCCGGCATCGCGGTCGCGCAGCGCTTGCTGCGGGAGTATCCGGAGCGCTGCTTCTGGGGCACCGACTGGCCGCACCCACTGCACGATCATGTGCCGGACGACGGCGTGCTGGTGGATGCGCTGGAACGGATCGCACCCGATGCCGCGCTGCGCGAGCAACTGCTGGTGCACAACCCGCAGCGCTTCTACCGCTTCGCCGCTTCGTAAGAGGGCTACAGCAGCGCGAAGAAGCGCATCACCACCTGCGCGGGATGCCGGACGCCGACGCCGACGAACATGCGGTCGTTGATCCAGCCCAGCGCCTTCGACGAGGTCTCGAAGCGCGGATGGCAGCGGAAATAGACCTGCGCCGGATCGACCGGCTCGCCGCGCAGCAGCTTGGCCATCACATCGGCCGGCGCGGCGCGCACCGCGTGGTTCTGCACGTAGATCAGGTCGCCGGCATCGGTCTCCAGCCCGTAGCGGGCGTCGAGCTCGGACAGCGTGTCGCTCACGATGAGCTGGAAGTCGGTGCCGCCCGGCAGCACGCGCGCGGTCCAGCCGTTGCCGCGGGCGCGGCCGCCGGTGATCGGCACCAGCCGGCGCATGCCGCGCGCGCCTTGGCCGAGCACCTGCGGCGTGGCGACTTCGACCTCGAGGTCGGCGAAGTGGTCGAGCGAGGGCGGGGCGAGCGGGTCGACGGTGGTCATTAGGTAACCTCCGTGCTTCGCACTGCGGTGCGAGCCCCCTTCGGAACGGCCGGGCGGGGGCTCATCCGCTCACTCTTCCGCGCTGGCCTTGTCGAGCATCGCGATGATTTCGGCGTCGAGCTCGAGCTGCGCCGCGGCGACCAGCTCGTCGAGCTGTCCGATCGAGGTGGCGCTGGCGATCGGCGCCGTGACCGCTGGCCGGGCGATCTGCCAGGCCAGCGCGATCTGCCCTGGCTTGGCGCCGATCGCCTTCGCCGCCTTGTCGAGCGCATCGAGGATGCGCAGCCCGCGCGGATTGAGGTACTTCTTGGTCGTGCTCGCGCCGCGCGCGCTCTTGGCCGCGTCGGCCTCGGTGCGGTACTTGCCCGTGAGGAAGCCCGCCGCCAGCGCGTAGAAGTTGATCACGCCGACGCCGCGCTCCTTGCAAAGCGCCTCCAGGTCCTTTTCGAACACGGCGCGGTCGTACAGGTTGTAGAGCGGCTGCAGGCTCTCGTAGCGCGGCAGCCGCTGCTTCTCGGCAACGTCGAGCGCTTCCTGGAGCCGGGGCGCGCTGAAGTTCGAAGCGCCGATCGCGCGCACCTTGCCAACCCTGATGAGTTCCGCAAAGGCTTCTGCCGTGTCCGCGAGCGGCGTGTCCGGATCGTCGTCGTGCGATTGGTAGAGATCGATGTGGTCGCATTTCAGCCGGCGCAGCGACGCATCCACCGCCTCGCGGATGTAGGCCGGGGAGAGGCCCTGCTTGCCATCGCCCATCGGCTTGCCGAGCTTGGTCGCGAGCACGATGCGGTTGCGCTTGCCGGTCTGCCTGAGCCACTTGCCGATCAGGGTCTCGGACTCGCCGCCGGTGTGGCCGGGGACCCAGCGCGAATACACGTCGGCGGTGTCCACGAAGTTGAAGCCCGCATCCACCCAGGCATCGAGCAGGCGGAAGGACATGGCTTCGTCGGCCGTCCAGCCGAAGACGTTGCCGCCGAAGGCGAGCGGGGAAACCTGCAGGTCGGAGCGGCCGAGGGTGCGAAGTTGCATGGATCGATTCCTTGACGAAGTTTCAGACAAGGCCCACAGCGCCGAGCAGGGCCCCGGCGCCCAGGAGCCACAGAAGATGGATGCGGGTGCGCCACACGATAAAGGCGGCGACGCCGGTCAGCAGCCACAGATGCCAGGCGGGCGCGTTGCCCGAATGGTTACCCGATGCCAGCACCCAGCCGGTGGCGATCAAGAGGCCCACCACCACGGGCGCCATGCCCTGCTTGAAGGCGCGCACGCCGCGCCTGGTGCGATTGCGGTGGCCCCATCGCGTCGCGAAGTAGGTGAGGGTGGTGCTCGGCAGCATGATGCCGACCATCGTTGCCGCGAGCCCGAGCAGGCCCGTCAGCCATGCGTGCGGGCCGGCGCCGATGCCGCCGCCGGCATTAAGCCCGACGTTCCAGCCCATCAATGCGACGAACAGCACGTTCGGGCCCGGGGCCGCCTGCGCGATCGCCACCGACGAGCTGAACTGCGCGTCCGTGAGCCAGCCGTGCTGCGCGACCAGGTAGCGGTGCATGTCGGGCACCGTGGTGATCGCGCCGCTGATGGAGAGCAGCGAGAGCAGCATGTACTGCCCGAAAAGGGCCAGCCAGTCATGCCAGTGCATCGTGATGCTCATGTGTCGAGCCTCCACCACGTCCACACGCAGGCCGTGCCGCCCACCACGATCAGGACCCAGCCGAGCGGCACGCGCGCGAAGGCGATGGCCGCGAACACCAGCGCCACGATGCCGGTGCACGCCGCGAAGCCCAGCGGATGCCTTCGCAGCGCGGGGATCAGCTTGATGCCGGTCGCCGCGATCAGCCCGCCGGCCACCGCGCCCATGCCGCGCAGCGCGCCCGCCACTTGCGGATTGCCGGCGTAGTGGGCATAGAGCACCGCGAGCACGAGGATCACGCCCAGCGGCACCGTCAGCATGCCCGCCACCGCCGCGATCGCGCCGCGAAGGCCGAAGTGGCGATCGCCGATCATGAGCGCGAGGTTGATCACGTTCGGACCCGGCAGCACCTGGGCCACCGCCCAGTCCTCGAGGAATTCGTCCGCGGTGAGCCAGCGCCTCTTCTCGACCATCTCGCGCTGCACGACGGCCAGCACGCCGCCGAAGCCCTGCAGGGCCAGCCAGGTGAAGGAAAAGAAAAGGTCGCGAATGGACTGGGGGTGCGGCCGGTCGCTCGCCGGTGCCGCAGAGTGGAGGGCCTGGTGCATCGCCGGCGATTATGCGCGGCGGTTTCGCGGCGCGCTGGCCGCCAAAGGCTGCGACACTGCGCGCATGAAAGCCCTACGCGCGCTTTTCGACCTCTGCAGGCAGTCCTTCGAGTCGTGGCGGGCGGACTACGCCCAGAGCATGGGGGCGGCACTGGCCTACTACACGGTGTTCTCGCTCGCGCCGCTGATCCTGATCGTGATCTCGGTGGTGGGGCTGGTGTTCGGCCGCGACGAGGCGCGCGGCGAGATCATGCAGCAGATCTCGGGCCTCATGGGCGCAGACGGCGCGCGTGCGGTGCAGGTGATGCTGGAGCATCTGAACCGGCCCGCGCAGGGTGTCGTCGCGACGGTGGCCGGCATCGGGCTCCTGATCGTCGGCGCGACCACGGTCTTCGGCGAGTTGCAGGACGCCTTCGACCGCATCTGGCGCGCACCCGCACGCGACGACACCAACGGGCTGCTGAACCTGGTGCGTACGCGGCTGCTGTCGTTCAGCATGATCATGGGCATCGGCTTCCTGCTGATCGTCTCGCTCATCATCAATGCGGCCCTCGCCGCACTCGGCGAATGGTGGGCGCCGTACTTCGGCGGCTGGGCGCACCTGGCGCAGAACGTGAATTCCGCCTTCGGCTTCGCGATCGTGACCGTGGGCTTCGCGATGATCTTCAAGATCATGCCGCGCGTGAGCGTGCAATGGCGCGACGTGTGGATCGGCGCTGCGGTCACGGCGGTGCTGTTCATCATCGGCAAGTACCTGATCGGCCTGTACATCGGCAAGACCGGCGTGGCATCGGGCTATGGCGCGGCGGGGTCGCTGGTGGTGGTGCTGGTGTGGGTGTACTACTCGGCGCAGATCTTCCTGCTCGGCGTGGAGTTCACGTGGATCTACGCGCACGAGTACGGCTCGTTCAAGGGGCGCCCGCGCCCCGGTGCCGAGCGCTCGCCGATGCGCGCTGACGGGGCCGACGGCGCAGGCAACGAGGGCGAGGCCTCCCGGTCAGCCTGAGAAGCCGCCGCCGTCGAGGTAGGCCTGCTCCTCGGGCGTCGTGCTTCGCCCGAGCACCCTGTTGCGATGCGGAAAACGTCCGAAGCGCGCGATGAGGTCGCGATGCAGCACCGCGAAGCGCTGCGTGTTGGCGTCGAGCGCGGCATTGAGCGCGACCGAGCGCTCCTGGTCGGCCAGCGACTCCGAATGCATGAAGGGCAGGTAGAAGAACGGCCGCAGCTGCGGATCGACCTGCCGGTCGTGCCCGGCGTCGATCGCGGCGCGCGCGATCGCCAGCGCCTTGCCGTCGGTGGCGAACATGTGGCCGCTGCCGCGCCACGCATTGCGCGGGAACTGGTCGAGCAGTACCAGCAGCGCGAGCGCGCCTTCGGCATCGGCGGCCCAGCCGTCGAGCGTGCCGGTCGCGGCGGCATGGTGCGCGGGCTCGAAGCGCGACTTGAACTCGGCATCGAAGGCGTCGTTCTTGTCGAACCAGCGGCGAGGGCCCGCTTCGTGCCAGAAGCGCACGACGTCCCGGGCGGTGGGGAGTTCGTTCATGGGGCACGAATCATGCCATTGCGGCATCGAATTCGGGTCGATGGCCGACAGCGCGCGCTCCCGATGCTTCCTATGCTGGCCGCTCGTCAACCAAGGAGATCGCACATGACACGACGCTATGGCTTCCCCCTTCGCATGCTCGTGGTGACCGGCATCGCGGCCACCGCCCTCGCAGGCTGCGGGATGATGTCCAGATCCAACACGGTGGCCTTCAGCGGCGCCATGAACGCGGCCAGCGAAGTGCCTCCCAACATGACGCGCGGCAGCGGCATGGCCGAGGCGACGCTGAACAAGGAGACCAACGTCCTCAAGTACAAGGTCACCTATGACGGCCTGAGCGGCCCGGCCACCGGCGCCCACTTCCACGGACCGGCCGCGGCCGGCGTGAACGCGGCCATCGTGCTGCCCTTCAACAGTGCCTCGAGCCCGATCGAGGGCACGGCGACGCTCACGCCCGCGCAGGCGGCCGACCTGATGGCTGGCCGCTGGTACGCCAACGTCCACACCGCCGCGAACCCGAACGGCGAGATCCGGGGGCAGATGCTGCCGAAGATGTAGCACCGCGGGAGGCGGAGGGCGGCCGCTCTGGTGTCCAATGGCGCCATGGCCACGAAGAAAAATTCCTCTTCCTCCGCATCCTCCTCCGATTCCGTCCGTCCCGGTTCCAGCTTCGACTTCGCCGCCGTCAAGAAGGCGCTCGTCCTTCAGGGCGGCGGCGCGCTCGGTGCGTACCAGGCCGGGGTCTACGCGGGCGTCTTCGAGCGCCACAGGTCGCTCGACTGGGTCGCCGGCGTGTCGATCGGCGCGATCAACGCCGCGCTGATCGCCGGCAATGCGCCCGAGATGCGGGTGCAGCGGCTGCGCGAATTCTGGGACCTGGTGTCCTCCGGCCCGGCGCAGCGCGTGCCCGCATGGTGGGCCTTCGACCGGTCCTCGTTCAACCAGTGGAGCGCGACCTCGGCGGCGGTGTTCGGCGTGCCGGGCTTCTTCGAGCCGCGACGCTCGCCCTCGCTGCTTCTTGGCGGGGCCGCGCCGCTGCTCAGCTACTACGACACCGCGCCGCTCAAGTCGACGCTGGAGCGGCTGGTGGATTTCGACCGCATCAACCATGACAGCGTGCGCTTCAGCGTCGGCGCGGTCAACGTGCGCACCGGCAACTCGATCTACTTCGACAACCGCACGCAGCGCATCGGCCCGGAGCACATCATGGCCAGCGGCGCGCTGCCGCCGGGCTTCGCTCCGGTGCACATCGACGGCGAGGACTACTGGGACGGCGGCATCGTCTCGAACACGCCGCTGCAGTACGTGCTCGACGCGCATCCGCGCAGCGAGCCGCTGATGGTGCTGCAGGTCGACCTGTTCAGCGCGCACGGCATCATGCCGCGCACGCTTGCCGAGACCCTGGAGCGGCAAAAGGACATCACCTATTCGAGCCGCACCCGGATGAACACAGACGCGCTGGCCTCGAACATGAACCTGCAGCAGGCGCTCGCGGACCTGCTGACCAAGCTGCCGCCGGGCCTGCGCGACGACCCGAGCGTGACCTCGGTGTGCGCCGCGCTCTCGCACAAGCCGATCGAGATCGTGCACCTGATCTACCGCGACAAGCCCTACGAGCTCGAATCCAAGGACTACGAGTTCTCGCGCGCTTCGGTCGACGAGCACTGGGACGCCGGCCTGCGCGACATCCGCAACACGCTCGACCATCCGGATTGGCTGGTCAGCGCGTCGCAGACCAACGGCGTCACCACCTTCGACCTGACCGAGCCGAACGCGCGGCGCGTGCGCCGGCCGATGAACCTGCCGCACATCCCCGCTGCGCAATGAGAACGGACCTACAAGCGGAGGATCTCGGCGGATTGACGCTCAAAGCCTCAATTCCCAGGTCTCGCCGACCAGCTGCCGGCCGAAGCCCTCGTAGGGCTCGGACTTCACGAGCCTGAAGCCGCGCGCCGCGTAGATCGCGCGCGCCGCGGTGAGGCAGCTGTTGGTCCACAGCACCATCTTCCTGTAGCCCTTGCTGCGCGCGAAGGTGATGCACTCGTCCGTGAGCCGGCCGCCGAGCCCGAGGCCGCGCGCTTGCGGCGTGAGGATCAGCATGCGCAACTGCGCGGTGGTCGCCGATTTGCGCACGACGAAGATCGCGCCGACGCGCTCGCCGTCGAGTTCGGCGATCCAGCAGCGCTCCCACGCGGGCTGGAACTTGCGCAGGAACTGGCCGGCGATGTCGGCCACCAGCGCCTCGAACTCGCTGTTCCAGCCGTATTCGCGGGCATAGATCTCGCCGTGCTGCTGCACCACCCAGCCGATGTCGCCGGGTGCGGGGTCGCGCAGGATGACGGTCTGCGCCTTGGCCGGCGGCGCGGCGGCGGGCGCCAGCAACCGCTGCAGCGTGCCCATGGCGCCGATCAGCTGTGCGCGGTCCGACGGCGAAAGCGGCGAGAGCAGGGCGGCGGCTTCCTCGCGCGACTTCTGCTGCAGCGGCGCGAAGGCGGCATGGCCGGCCTCGGTCAGCCGCAGCAGGCTTTGCCGCGCATCGCGGGGGCTCGCCTCGCGCACCAGCCAGCCCTGCGCCTCGAAGCGGCGGAGGATGCGGCTGAGATAGCCCGCATCCAGTTGGAGGTCCTTGCCGATCTCGCTGGCGACCGGCGATTCGCGGTGCGCGAGCTCGTACAGCACGCGGACGTCGGTGAGCGACATATCGCTGCCCAGATAGGGGTCGAGCACGCCGATGCAGCGCGTATAGAAGCGGTTGAACTGGCGGATCGCCTTGACGGCGGAAACGTCCGGCGGGAAGGTGGCGGCGGCATCCATGACTGCCATTGTCAAGCGATTGATTGACAAAAGCAACAAATTGCCCGCCCGACGCCGCGTACGGGAATCGCCTTCCGGGGCGACAGTTCCAATGGAAAACCCTAAAATCGAGGGTTGCCCACGAGGCCCTCCGGCCTAATCCACCCCCGATGAACGCCCCCGTCGACGTCTCCTTTTTCGCGCGCGCCGCCAAGCCGCTGACCAGCTACCGCAAGTACTGGGCGGCCCGCTTCGGCACGGCCAAGTTCCTGCCGACCTCGCGCGCCGAGATGGACGCGCTCGGCTGGGACAGCTGCGACATCGTCGTCGTCACCGGCGACGCCTACGTCGACCATCCGAGCTTCGGCATGGCGGTGATCGGCCGCATGCTCGAGGCGCAGGGCTTCCGCGTCGGCATCATTGCGCAGCCCGACTGGCACAGCGCCGACCCGTTCAAGGCGCTCGGCAAGCCGAACCTGTTCTTCGGCGTGACCGCCGGCAACATGGATTCGATGATCAACCGCTACACCGCCGACCGGAAGATCCGCAGCGACGACGCCTACACGCCCGGCGACGTCGCGGGCAAGCGGCCGGATCGCGCCGCCATCGTCTATTCGCAGCGCTGCAAGGAAGCCTGGAGCGACGTGCCGATCGTGCTCGGCGGCATCGAAGGCTCGCTGCGCCGCATCGCGCATTACGACTACTGGCAGGACAAGGTTCGCCGCTCGATCGTGGTCGATTCGAAGTGCGACCTGCTGCTCTACGGCAACGCCGAGCGCGCGATCGTCGAGATCGCGCATCGCCTTGCGGCGCGCGAGCCGGTGCACCGGATCACCGATGTGCGCGGCACCGCCTTCGTGCGGCGCGAGACGCCGGAAGGCTGGTTCGAGATCGACTCCACCACGGTGGACGAACCGGGCCGGGTCGAGGCGCACATCAATCCCTACCTGATGGTCAGCGAGCAGGCCAAGGCCAACGGCGCGAGCTGCGCGCGCGAAGAGGAGGCGCAGGCCGTGGCCGAGGCGGCCGAGGCGGCCGAGGCGGCCGGCAGCGTCGCGAATGCGGCGATCCAGCCGATCCGGTTCGTGCCCAACCCGGCGCTGCAGGGCAAAGGCAAGGTCAAGGTGCCGCCGCGCGACCGCTCGGTGATCCGATTGCCTTCCTACGAGCAGGTGCGCGCCGACGCGGTGCTCTATGCGCACGCCAACCGCGTGCTGCACCTCGAAACGAATCCCGGCAACGCCCGCGCGCTGGTCCAGGCGCACGGCGAAGGCGCCACCGCGCGCGACGTGTGGATCAACCCGCCGCCGATCCCGCTGACCACGGCCGAGATGGACCACGTCTTCGACCTGCCGTACGCGCGCAGCCCGCATCCCGGCTACGCCGACGCGCACGGCGGCCACGACGGCGAGACCCGGATCCCGGCGTGGGAGATGATCCGCTTCAGCGTGAACATCATGCGCGGCTGCTTCGGCGGCTGCACCTTCTGCTCGATCACCGAGCACGAGGGCCGCATCATCCAGAGCCGCTCCGAAGACTCGATCATCAAGGAGGTCGAGACCATCCGCGACAGCGTGAAGGGCTTCACCGGCACCATCTCCGACCTCGGCGGGCCGACCGCCAACATGTACCGCATCGGCTGCAGGTCGCCCGCGATCGAGGCCGCCTGCCGCAAGCCGAGCTGCGTGTATCCGGGCATCTGCCAGAACCTCAACACCAACCACGACCCGCTCATCAGGATCTACCGCCGGGCGCGTGCGCTCAAGGGCATCAAGAAGATCCTGATCGGCTCGGGCCTGCGCTATGACCTCGCGGTCCAGTCGCCCGAATACGTCAAGGAACTGGTGCAGCACCACGTCGGCGGCTATCTCAAGATCGCGCCCGAGCACACCGAGCAGGGCCCGCTCACCAAGATGATGAAGCCCGGCATCGGCAGCTACGACCGGTTCAAGCAGATGTTCGAGAAGTACTCGGCCGAGGCGGGCAAGAAGCAGTACCTGATCCCGTACTTCATCGCCGCGCATCCGGGCACCAGCGACGAGGACATGATGAACCTCGCGCTCTGGCTCAAGAAGAACGGCTTCCGCGCCGACCAGGTTCAGACCTTCTACCCGTCGCCGATGGCGACCGCGACGGCGATGTACCACTCCAGCAAGAACCCGCTGCGCAAGATCACGCGCGACAGCGAGACGGTGGACATCGTGCGCGGCGAGAAGCGCCGCCGCCTGCACAAGGCCTTCCTGCGCTACCACGACGCCAACAACTGGCCGCTGCTGCGCGAGGCGCTCAAGGCCATGGGCCGCGCCGATCTCATCGGCAACGGCAAGCACCACCTGATCCCGACCTGGCAGCCGCTGACCGACGGCAGCTACCAGAGCGCGCGCCGCAAGAACTCGACGCCGGTCGCGCAGAAGACGGTCAAGCCCGTCAAGGGACGCATCCTCACGCAGCACACCGGGCTGCCGCCGCGCGAGACCGGGGCAGGGCGCGCGAAACCGGCGCCGGCCAAGCCGATCCGCAAGGGCCGGTAGGCCTGCGCTGACGGACCGCGACACCGCCTCGTTGTATGGTGTCGCCCATGAACGCATCGCTGGCCGCGCTTCTCGTCCGTCTCGGCGTCCGGCTCTTGCTCGGCGTTGCGGCGCTCGGCTCGCTCGCGGCAGAGGCGAAGCTCGAAGCGGGTTCCGCGCAGGCGATGCGCGAGCTTCATCGCCAATACGCCGACCCGCTCGCCCACAGCCCGCTCAAGCGGGCGGTGGTCATCGATTCGGCGGAGACCGACGGCGGCCTGCAGGGCGACATCTATGCGATCGTCGACCACCCGATCGACGAGGTGCGCCGCGCACTCGAGCGCTCCTCGCAGTGGTGCGACATGCTGGTCCTGCACATCAACAACCGGCGCTGCCGCGCGATGCGCTCGCCCGACGGCGAGAAGCTCACGCTGAGCGTGGTGCCGCGCTACGACAAGCCGATCGAACAGGCTTTCGAGCTCGGCTTCGTCCACCGCATCGTCCATGCGACGCGCGACTACCTGCAGGTGGAGCTCTACGCCGAGGAAGGCCCGATGGGCACCAGCCAGTATCGCGTGATGCTCGAAGCGATCCCGCTCGGCGAGCGCCAGACCTTCCTGCACTTCGCCTACGCCTACGACCACAACATGGTCGCCCGCCTCGCCACCATGGCCTACCTCGCCACCTTCGGCAGCAGCAAGGTCGGCTTCACGGTGGTGGGCAAGACCTCCGACGGCCAGCCCGACTACATCCGTGGGCTGCGCGGGCTGATGGAACGCAATGCGATGCGCTACTTCCTCTCGCTCGACGCCTACCTCGACGGCTTCGCCGTGCCACCGCCGGAGCGCGCCGACAAGCGCCTCCACATCTGGTTCCAGTCGGTCGAGCAGTACCCGACCCAGCTGCACGAGGTCGACCTCGCGACCTACCTCGCCGTCAAGCGCGAAGACCGGCAGCGCGATGCCGTGTCGCGTTGAGATTCAGCGCAGCACCAGCACCGGCGTGTGCGAGTGCGTCAGGACGTGCAGGGTCTCGCTGCCCATCAAGAGGCGCTTGATGCCGCGCCGGCCGTGCGAGGCCATCACGATCAGGTCGCAGTGGTGCACGCGGGCGGCTTCGATGATGGCCTCGGAAATGAGCTCCCCCTGCATCACGAGGGAGCGCGTGCTTTTCACGCCGCGGCCGTCCGCCTTCTCCTTGACGGCGTCGACCACGCGCTGCGCCTCGGCGTCGGCCTGTTCGCGCAGGCGCGAGACCTCCGTCTGGCTCAGCAGCAGGGAGCCTTCGAAGTAGCTGGCGGGGTAGTGATGCACCACCTTCACGACCATGAGTTCCGCCTGCGTCAGGAGTGCCAGATCGATAGCGCTGTTGACCGCCAGATCGGACAGCTCGGAGCCGTCGGTGGCGACGAGGATGCGTTCATACATGGCCTTGCTCCCCGGGCGGGAGACGCCCGCCCGCACGGGGAGCGTAGTACGGGCGGGCGGGCGCGGCAAGGCGCCGGCAGGCATCTAGACGGGCCTGCCTAGCCCATCTTTCTCAGAGAAAGATGGGCTAGCGCCGGCGGGTCACTGGCCGGCCCAGTGCGTGCCGAACGGGTTCGACGCGCCGATGGCCGGGAGGTCCACGAAGGCCTGGCTGCAGTCGAGCACCTTGTCCGCGTCCACCTTCAGGCTGGCCTCGCCGTTCACCACGATGCGGTTGGCGGTCGAGGCCTGGATCGGCAGGTTCACGTTGGCCAGCGTCAGGTTCGCGTCGGACGAGATCAGCGAGATCTGCGCCGGATCGTCCGCGGCCACGTCGGTCATCGACATGACCAGCGGGTAGGCCGGCAGGTAGCCCGTCGGGTAGGCCGCGGTCGGCGTGAAATAGCCGCCCGTGTTCGCCGCGAAGCCCTGCAGCTTGACCTTGGACGCGCCGAGGATGCGCACGTTGTTCAGCGCGATGTCGTGGAAGTTCGGCACCTTCGGTCCGCCCGCGGGCAGCGCCTTGGTGCTGTAGTAGGGGGTGAACAGCAGCGCGTTCTGCGCGTTCTTGATGCAGATGTCGCGGTAGTTGATGTTGCTCACCTCGCCGCCGCGTGCGTAGTCGGACTTGATGCGCAGCCCTTCTTCCGAATCGAGGAAAGAGTTGTCGTAGACCTCGACGTTGGTCACGCCCGCGTTGGTCTCGCTGCCGATCGAGATGCCGTGGCCCCAGTAGATGTGGTTGTGCGCGACCACGATGCCCCAGGTGCGGTCGCCGCGCTTGCCGCGGTTGCCGTCGATGCCGAAGCCGACCGCGTTGGGGTTGCTGCTGCCCTTGAGCGCCATGTCGTCATCGCCCGTGCTCACGTAGTTGTAGGCAAAGACGAAGTTCTTCAGGTAGCCGTCGAAGGACATCTTGGCGGGCGAGCTGGTCGTGCTGCCGGTCGTGAGCGCGTTGGACTTGGCGCTCCCCGCGGAGCCCGGATCGAAGGCGTCGGTGTTCTTCACGTTGTCGGCGTTGAAGGTCTCGCCGGTGTAGAGCGGATTGCCGTTGCCCGCCGGGTTGGCGAAGGCCGCCAGCGTCGGCGTCTGCACCTTGACGTTCCAGACCGTGAGGCCATCGACGCCGCTCGGCACCACGTGGAAGTTGGCGCTGTTTTGTCAACAGTTGTCGTACAACTGGCGGGATTTCATCAGACCGAATTTCGACTGTCAACGGAGAGAAGTCATAGCAAAAACCCGTATGCGGGTGAATTGGATCCTCGCCAAGTCATACGATGTCATATGACAACTGACGTGATTTGGAGACATTCGGGGGATCTGTCCCAAGCGTTCCGGCCAAATAGCCTAGACCGTTATTTAAGGTTTGCTGAGGGCTTCGTTAAGCAATTCTTAGCGGCGGGCGAAAGGCCCGATTCCTAGACTTTCTTCCCAGCAGGAGAGCGCACGGTGCGCCCGCCGCTGAACCGGAAGAGAAGGACTCCCATGAACATCGATCCGCGCGAAATGCGCCAAGTCGCGGCGGCCTCCGCCCCCCGTGTCGACCTGTATGCCGGCATCCACAAGGCCCTGCGCGCGCTGATGGCCGACACCCTGCTGGCCCTGGGGCGCATGGACCATGACGATGCGCTCGAACTCGCGCAGACCACGCAGCGCGTGCTGGAATTGCTGGGGTTCTGCGGCGCGCACCTGAAGCACGAGAACGACTTCGTGCACGCCGCGATGGAATCGCGCGCCGCCGGCTCCAGCGGCCGGATCGCGCACGAGCACCAGGAGCACGTCGAGGCGATCGAGGCGCTGGCCAGCCAGACGACTGCGCTGCTGCAGTGCGACGCCGCATTGCGCGCCGAACGCACGCTTGCGCTGTACCGCGCGCTGTCGGTCTTCATCGCGCACAACTTCGAGCACATGCACGTGGAGGAAACCGCGCACAACGCGGTGCTGTGGGCGCGCTTCACCGACGCCGAACTGATGGAGATCCACGGCGCACTGGTGGCCTCGATCCCGCCCGAGGAAATGATGTTCGTGGTGCGCTGGATGGTGCCCTTCATGAACCCGGCCGAGCGCACCGAGATGCTCGGCGACATGCGCGCCCATGCGCCCGCGCCGGCCTTCGCCGCGGCGCTCGAGGTGGTGCGCCCGCACCTCGCCGACCGCGAATGGGCCAAGCTCGCCGCGAGCCTGGGCCTGCCGGCGTCGTCGTGGGTGGAGCAGGGCTGAGCCAGCGCCGGCTCAGCCCGCGATCTCGGTGAGCGTGACCGGCCGTTCCACCTGCAGCCTGAAGCGGCCGCGACCGGTCTTCTCGATGCGCAGGTGCGGGCTGTTCTCGGCCAGCCGCCGTTGCAGCAGCACCAGCCGCGCCTCGAGGTTGTCCGCGAGATCGGGCAGGCGGATCGACGGGTCGAGCCGCAGTTCGCGGTTGCTGAACTCGGTGCGGCCCTGCTGCGAATACTCGCGCAGCAGCTTGCCGAGGATCGCGCCGGCAACGCCCTTGATCAGGTAGTTGTCGGCGACGAACACGCTGTTGTTCGCGAGGTAGTGCCGTACCGGCAGCGGCGCACCGCTGGCCGATGGCGCGGCGGGCGGCGCCGGCTCCTCGGCGGCGGGCTCGTCGGCCTGGCGCAGCAGTTCCAGCGCGGCGCCGAGATGGCTCGCGATCGCGACCAGCGCATCCTCGTCCTCGAAGCTGAAGTGCATGTCCAGCGGGCTTTCGACGAACAGCGCGCCGAGCAGCCGCCCGCCCGACACGATCGGCGCCGCCAGCTGGCTGTGCGGCTCGGCCAAACCCGGGAACGGGATCTCGGTATCGAGCGCGATGCCCGGCTCGGTCGCCCGCAGGCTGCTGCGCACCGCGTGGCTGTAGCTCGCCGCGTTCGTCATATGGCTGATCCGCACCGGCGTGCGCTCGCGCGCGGCGACGCCGATCACGCCGTGGCCCATCTCGATCTCCGAGCCGATGCCGGAAATGGCGTAGCCGCAGCTTGCCACGGTGTAGAGGCGCTGCGTCGCCGCGTCCAGCATCAGCACCATCGCATGGCGCACGCCGAGGTGGTCGTTGAGCGCGGCGAGCACCGTCTGCAACAGCTCGTCGGTCGCGCAGCATGCCGCCATGCGCTCGGCGGCCCGGCGCACGCCGGCAAGCAGGCCGGGCTTCGGAGGGGAGACCGGCGCGAGCCGTTCGCCCTCGACGCTCTCGACGGCCTCGACCTCGTAGACGTCGGCACCCAGCAGACGGAACACGCCCGCCATGCCCGAATGCGAAGCGATACCCGCGAGCTGCGCCTTCATGCGCTCGAACAGCGCGCCGCCGGACTCGGTGCGCAGGTAGCGAAGCCGCAGCCGGTAGAAGGCCGCGATGACCGGGTCCATCAGCAGCACGCTCGCGCGGGGGTTGGCGAGGATGTTCGCGCGGGTCTTGTTGAAGAACTGGTAGGACAGCGCGACATGCCGCTCGTCCACGTAGTGCACCTGGGAGATGTAGGCCACATTGGGCGTGCCGTCCCGGGCGCAGGTCGCCATGATGGCCGGGATCGCGCCTTCGAAGCAGGCCCGGATGTCGTCCAGGGATGGCGGGCAGGTGCTCATCGCTTTTCGTCGCCTCACGCCGCAGGCAGGGCGCTGCCGGCCTTGGGGCCCGGGGTCTGGTCGAAGGCTTCGGCGGGCGTGAAGCTGATCGCCACCAGGTCGTCGAGCCGGAAGGCCAGCATGGCGCGCACGAAGGGCACGTCGACGCCGACCGCGCCGACCTCATCCTCCATCGACGCCAGGTAACGGCGCAGCACCGGCAGGTCGTCCTCATGCGCCGGGCGAAGCTCGGCTTCGGTGGCCTTGACCTGCACGGTGCGATGGCTCAGCGGCTGGCTGAAGACCACGGCGACACGGCCGGTGGCGGCGATGTCCTGCAGAAGCTGGCGCGACTGGCTGCGCGCGACGAAGACGGTGATGTGCGTGCCGTCCGCCGAGATGCGCGTGCCGACCGCGCGCATCAGGCTCGGCCTCAGCGCCGCGTCGCGCGAGGCCACGATGGCCGACACGCCCTTGTCGATCAATGCGATGTGCTCGGGACTCAGCAGTGGAGGAGGTGCGGCGACGTCGGGCATGGCTTGGTCGGGAAAGAGACGGGATTTTGATTCAAAAGTCCTCTTTCCCGACAGGGCCTGCGCCGTCGGCCTCAGGTTCGCCAGCGTGCGCGGCGCTTCCTTGCCGGCGGCGGCTGCTGCTGCGCCGGCGGGGCGAACACCAGCCGCAGCGAGGCTTCGAGCGCCAGTGCGCGCTCGGTCGGCGCCATGCGCGGCCCGTCCTTCAGGAGCAGCGGGTCGCCGAAGATCCTGCGCAGGTGCCGCAGCGCGGTGTCGACCGCGTCGCGCGACCGGCCCAATCGGGTGGCGGTCCGCGCGAGGCTGCGCTCGTCCATCAGCGTGCTGAAGACGCGCAGCAGTTCGACGTCGGCGGTGGCATTGACGGTGGCGTTGGGGCGTGACATGGCGCTCATCGCACAGCCTTGGTGCCGCGATGCACCGGCGCCGATCGCCGATGGCTTGGCGGGCAGGCCTGGCCGTGTTCCAGCCCTGACGCAAGCGATTGGCGTGCCATGGTCTCGTCCGCGCCCGGGCATCGGTCTTGCTCGGCGAGCCCATGACCACCCCCCACCATCCCACGCGCCGCGGCGCGCTCCAGCTTCTGGCGGCCGGCGCCGCCTCGTTCGCGCTGCCGGCGTTCGCGCAATGGCCGGACAAGCCGATCAAGATCATCGTCACCTTCCCGCCCGGCGGCTCGAGCGACATCCTCGCGCGCATCATGGCCGAGCAGCTCGGCAAGAAGCTCGGGCAGCCGGTGGTGGTCGACAACAAGCCCGGCGC
Organism: Variovorax sp. HW608; assembly: GCF_900090195.1. Classification (NCBI taxonomy): domain Bacteria; kingdom Pseudomonadati; phylum Pseudomonadota; class Betaproteobacteria; order Burkholderiales; family Comamonadaceae; genus Variovorax; species Variovorax sp. HW608. Next base: position 6,341,983 of record NZ_LT607803.1, on the reverse strand, counting down.
GGGCGGCACGATCGGCGGCATGCTGGTCGCCAGCGCGCCGGCGGACGGCACCATCTTCATGCTCTCGAACACCACGCCGCTCGCGCTCGGTCCGTTCCTGCTCGAGAAGCAGCCCTACGATCCGGTGACCGCCTTCACGCATGTCGCCTACCTCGGCTCGGCGCCGCTGGTGATCATGGCGAGCAAGCCCTCGGGCATCACGAGCTTCGCCGACGTCGAAGCGCGCGCCCGCAAGGACGGCCGTCTCGATTTCGGTTCGGGCGGCCCCGGGTCGATCGGCCACGTGCACGGCGAACTCATCCGGAAGATCACCGGCGCCAACCTCGTGCACGTGCCCTACCGCGGCGGCGCGCCGATGACGACCGACCTGATCGCCAACGTGATCCCGGTGGGCATCGACGTGATCACGGCCTACGTGCCGTACTTCAAGGGCGGGCAACTCGTGCCGCTGGCCGTGACCAGCAGCGCGCGCTCGCCGCTGATGCCGGACGTGCCGACCATCGTCGAGCTGGGCCAGCCCAGGCTGGTGCTGGAGAACTTCTTCGGACTCAGCGGCCCGGCCAGGCTGCCGCCCGAGTTGGTCGCGAAGCTCAACAGCGCGTGCAACGAGGTGCTGGCGATGCCGGAGGTGCAGAAGAAGCTGATCGAACTCGGCATCGTCGCCAGGCCCGAGAGCGCCGCGCGCTTCGAGGCGGTCGTGAAGGAGCAGGTCGCGGTGCTCGCGCCGACCGTCAGGAGCGCCGGCATCAAGCTCTGAGTGGCCTTCCGGGGCGGCGCTTGCGCGAGCCGGCGCACGGACAGATGATGCCGGTTCGCTGGACCCAAGGAGGTTCCGATGCTCCGACATTCACGTCCCGACCCGATCCGCCGGGGCCTGCTCGCGGCGGGCGGCTGGGCTCTGCTGGTGGCGCTCGCACCGCGCAGCGCAGCGCAGCAGCGCAGACGACTTTCGGCATGCGCATCGGCATCATCGGCGCGGGCCGCCTCGGCGGCACCATCGGCGGCCTGTGGGCGAAAGGCGGCCATCCGGTGATGCTGTCGTCGCGCCATCCGGAAGAACTCAAGGACCTCGTCGCGGGCCTCGGTCCGCTCGTCAAGGCCGGCACGGTGGCCGAGGCGATCGCGTTCGGCGACGCGCTGTTCATCGCGGTGCCCTACGGCGCGCTGCCGCAGATCGGCAAGGATTACGGCGATGCGCTCAAGGGCAAGATCCTGCTCGATGCCTGCAACGCCGTGGCCGGGCGCGACGGCAGCGCCGTGGCCGACGAGGTGGAGCGCGAAGGCATCGGCGTGGTGTCGCAGAAGTACCTGGACGGCGCACGGCCGGTGCGCGCCTTCAACACCATGTCCTACGCGATCTTGGCGCGCGAGGCCAACCGGCCGCCGCCGAGGCTCGCGATCCCGATCGCCGGTGACGACCCCGAAGCGGTGAAGGTCGCCGCGGCGCTGGTCACCGACGCCGGCTTCGATCCGGTGCTGGTCGGCAAGCTGGCCGATGCGCGCAAGTTCCAGCGCGGCGGGCCGGGCTACGGCCAGCCGGTGAGCGCGGCCGAACTCAGGCAGAAGCTGTCGCTCGCGCCATGATGTCGCAGGGGCCCTGGCTGCGGCGGGTGGTTCCGGCCACGCCGCAGGAGCTGGCGGCTGCGCTGTGGTCCTTCGGCTATTTCTTCGCGCTGCTCGCGGGCTACTACGTGCTGCGGCCGCTGCGCGACCAGATGGGCATCGCGGGCGGCACGGGGGCCTTGCCATGGCTCTTCACCGCCACTTTCGTGACGCTGCTGGCGGCGCAGCCGCTCTACGGTGCGCTGGTCGCGAAGCTGCCGCGGGCGCGCTTCATCCCGGTCGTCTACCACTTCTTCGTAGTCAATCTCGCGCTGTTCTGGGTGCTGCTCGCACTGGGCATCGCGCCGGTGGTCGTGGCGCGGGTCTTCTTCGTCTGGGTCAGCGTGTTCAACCTGTTCGCGGTGGCGGTGTTCTGGTCCTTCATGGCGGACCTCTTCACGAGCGAGCAGGCCACGCGGCTCTTCGGCTTCATCGGTGCGGGCGGGACCGCGGGTGCGCTGCTGGGGCCGGCGATCACCATCGCGCTCGCGGTGCCGCTCGGTCCGCACAACCTGCTGATCGCGGCGATCGTGTTCCTGGAGATCGCGGTCTTCTGCGCGCATCGGCTCGAAGGAAGCGTCGGCGTGCGGCAGGGCGGGCCCAGCGAGCCGGCGCGCCTGGGCGGCAGCGCGTTCGCGGGCCTCTCGGGGCTGTTCCGTTCGCCGTACCTGCTGGGCGTGGGCGCGTGGGTCAGCCTGCTGTCGTTCGGCGCGACGATCCTGTATTTCATGCAGGCGAACGTGGTGTCGGCGACGATCCAGGGCGCCGGCGAGCAGACGCGCATCTTCGCCAGCATCGACCTCGCGGTCGGGCTGCTCACGCTGGCGACGCAGGTCTTCGCGACCGGGCGCTTCCTGCAGCGATTCGGAACCGGCATCGCAGCCGGGGCGCTGCCGGCGGTCTATGTCATCGGCTTCCTGGCGATCGCGTGGTCGCCGGGCCTGGCGGTGGTGCTCGTCTTCCAGGTGCTCCAGCGCTGGATGAACTTCGCGATCGCGAACCCGGCGCGGCAGGTGTTCTTCACCGTCGTCGACCGCGAGGACAAGTACAAGGCCAAGAACCTGATCGACGTGGTGGTCTACCGCGGCTCCGATGCGCTCTCTGGCTGGGTCTACGACGCGCTGCACGCCGCGGGGATCAAGATCGGCGCGATCGCCTTGTTCGCGCTGCCGGTGGCGCTCGCCTGGCTGCTGCTGTCGGGCGCGCTCGGGCGCACGCACGAGCGCCGCGCATCGCAATCCGCCGGCAACGCGCCGGCTCCTGCGTCGACTCGAGGAGAGGCGTCATGGAATCGATGACACGGCGGCACTTTTCCGCACTCGCGGCCACGGCGCTGTGGCCACTTTCCGGCTGGGGGCAGGGCAAGGAGGCCGCGCTCGTCACCCGCGCCATTCCGTCGAGCGGCGAGCGCATCCCGGCCGTGGGACTGGGCACGGCGGTCGTATTCAACAACGACGACGCGAGGATCCGCGAGACCGCGACGCAGATCCTGCGCACGCTGCTCGACAACGGTGGCCGGCTCATCGACACCGCCTCGTCCTACGGTGACGCGGAGCTGGTTCTGGGCCACGCGATGCCTGCCGCAGCCTCGCGCGACAAGTTCTTCGTCGCGACCAAGCTCGAGTCGCCCGATGCCGCCGAGCTCGAGCGTTCGCTGACCCGGCTCGCAACGCGCCGCATCGATCTGCTGCAGCTTCACAACGTGCGCGACCCGGCACAGTCGCTGGCGCAATTCAAGACCTGGAAGACACAGGGCGTGTGCCGCTACGTCGGCATCACGTCGACCTCCCGGCGTGCCTACGGTGCGGTCGAGGCGGTGCTGCGGCGCGAAAAACCGGATTTCGTGCAGATCGACTACTCGCTCGACAACCGCGAGGTGGAGGAGCGCATCCTGCCGCTGGCCGCCGAGGTCCATGCCGGCGTGCTGACGGCGCTGCCCTTCGGCCGCGGCCGGCTGTTCCGCGCGGTGCGCGGCAAGTCGCTGCCCGACTGGTCGGCGGTCTTCGCCGAGAGCTGGGCGCAGTTCTTCCTGAAGTACCTCTTGGGCGACGAGCGGGTGACGGCCGTGATCCCGGGCACCTCCGATCCGGCGCACATGGCGGACAACCTCGGCGCGATGCGCGGCCGCCTGCCCGATGCGGCCGAGCGCAAGCGCATGGTGGCCTTCGTGCAGAGCCTGTGACGCCCGCCGGGCGCCTGAACTCGGGCGCTCCGCCGGAAGTCCAACACGGGATTCCAGTGGAGGTGCTCCATGAAGAGACTCGCACGGGCCCTGATGGTGGCCGCCGTGGCTGGCGGCGTGACGATGACCAGCCTGGCCTTCAACGGCATGCAAGGGGGCGGCGCCGGCGGAGGGGGGCGTGGCATGCGCGGGGGCGGTGGGCATTCCATGGCCGTCGTGCCGGCGCACAACGGGTTCGTCGGGCATCCGGGCTTCGCGGGGCATCCGGGCTTCGGGCATCCAGGCTTCGGGCATCCAGGCTTCCCGGGGCGCCGGGTGTTCGTGACTCATTCCGGCTTTCCCTTTCACCGGGCCGTGGTGGTCGGTGGTCCGTTCTTCTTCGGGACACCGCCGGTGGTCTTCGTGAGCGGCTTTCCGGCGATCTGGTATTGCCAGGACCCGATCGGCTATTTCCCGACGATCCAGGCCTGTCCGGTCGGCTGGATCGAGATGTCGCAGTACTGAGAGCCCTGAGGGCCGGTGCGTTCAGTCCGCCAGCGTGAGCAAGGGCACGTCGCGTTCGCGCGCCATGGCCTCCAGTTCGGAGCGGGTGCGCGTGGCGATCCAGCGCGCGATCGCTTCATGCGTCTCGGCCGAAGCCATGTTCTTCGACGCCGCGCCCGCCGCCTCGCACAGGCGGGCGGCGAAATGCGGCTCCAGCGCCGCCACCGCCACGCGGCCGTCGGCGCACGGGTAGACGCGATAGCCCGCATGCGCGCCGCCCACCGCGCCGCTCGGCGTGGTGAGACCCCAGGTGCGCGGCAGCGCCAGCCAGTCGGCGGCGGCGTTGAGCGCGACTTCGAGGCAGATCCCGGAAGCGGGCGACGACGTCTTGTGCAGCGCCGCCTTCAGCACGGCTTCGCTCGCAAGCAGCGCGCCGCCCATGTCGGCATAGAGCGTGGGCGGCAGTTCGGTGCCGGTGACGAGCCCGCATTCGGCGAGGTAGGTGAGATCGTGTCCGGGCTCTTCGGCGCGATCGCCCGGTGCGCCGACGATCGCCACCTGCGAGAGCTTCGGGTGCCGGGCATGCAGCTCGTCCCAGTCCAGTCCCAGCTTCGAGAGCGCCGAGGGCCGGAACGAAGTCAGCAGCACGTCGGTCGCCTCGAGCAGGCGATGCAGATGCTGCTGGCCCGCCTCAGTCTTGAGGTCGGCGACTTCGATGCTCACGCCCTCGTGCAGCGCCGCATAGGCGGCACGGTTGTAGTGGCCCATCGGATCGCCCGACGGCGGTTCGAGCTTGGTGCAGGTCGCGCCCATGGCGCGGCAGCGCATCAGCGCGGCGGGGCCGGGCAGGTTGAGCGCGAGGCTCAGCACCCGGAGGCCGGCCAGCGGCGTGAAGGCTTCGGAAGCGGAAGAGGGCGCGGACATGGATCGGATCCCCGGTTGAAAACCTGTCCGGGAGCTTACCGGTTCGCGGCCGCCGATCTACGATGCGCGCTGCACAGCCCGTTCAATCCGACGAACCCAAGGAGACCCGCATGTACCAATCCGATCTGATGGCCGGCCAGCGCATTCTCGTGACCGGCGGCGGCACCGGCCTCGGCCGCGCGATGGCCGAGCGCTTCCTGGGCCTGGGCGCCGATGTCGCGATCTGCGGCCGGCGCCAGAGCGTGGTCGAGCAGACCGCGAGCGAATGGCGCACGCAGTTCCCGGGGCGGCGCGTCGACACCTTCGGGGTCGACATCCGCAACGCGCAGGCGGTGGAGGAGATGGTGGAAGGCCTCTGGCAATCCGGCGGCTTGACCGGGCTCATCAACAACGCGGCGGGCAACTTCGTCTCGCCGACCGAGGCGCTGTCGCCGCGCGCCTTCGACGCGATCGCGAACATCGTCTTCCACGGCACGTTCTACGTCACGCAGGCGGTGGGCAAGCGCTGGATCGCCGAGGCGAAGGCAGGCCAGTGGAAAGCGGGCGACCCCTACCGCAGCGTGATGAGCATCATCGTGACCTGGGTCGACAACGGCGGCCCCTACGTCGTGCCCTCGGCGATGAGCAAGGCCGGCATCGAGGTGATGACCAAGTCGCTGGCCATCGAGTGGGCGCGCTACGGCATCCGCCTGAATGCGGTCGGGCCGGGCGAGATCCCGACCGAAGGCATGAGCAAGCGCCTGAACCCCGGCGAGGAGCCCGGCGCGCGCAGCAAGGCGCTGAACCCGATGGCGCGCACCGGCCAGATGAGCGAGCTGCAGAACCTCGCGGCCTTCCTCATGGCACGCGGCCAGTGCGACTGGCTCAACGGCCAGAGCATCATGATGGACGGCGGCGGTGCGCTCGCGACCGGCGGCAACTTCTACGAGCTGCGCCAGTGGAGCGATGCCGACTGGCTCGCGGCGCGCGAGCGCATCGAGGCGCAGAACCAGAAGGACAAGGCGCAGCGGTAGAGCTTGCGCATCGCGGACCCGGCTCTGCCGGGCCGCTACAGGCCGGCGCCGGGCCGCCCCAAGGCGGCCTGCGGCCCCCTTGGGGGGCAGCGACTACACGGAGTGAGGGAGCGTGGGGGCTAGGTGCGCCCCCTCGAGGGGGCGCGCCGAAGGCGCATGGGGGTGTCTTCATCATTCAGCGGGCGGCGCGCCCACCAGGCGGCGAGCCCGAGGCCCGCGATCATTTCCCAGAAGCCCCACATGCCGGCGACCACCGCCATGCCGCCGAGACCGCCGAAGAAGCTGAAGATCAGCGCCAGCCCCAGGCCGCCGTTGCGGATGCCAACCTCGAAGCTGACCGCGCGGCGGTCGTATTCGGCAAGACCGGTCGCGCTGGCGCAGGCATAGCCGGTGGCGAAGGCCAGCGCGTCGTGCAGCGCGACCGCCAGCAGCACGAGGCCCGCATAGTCCACGAAGTAGCGCCAGTTGCCCGCGATGGCCGCGAGGATGAAGCCGATCAGGCAGACGAGGCTCAGGATGCGTGCCGGCTTCTTGATGCGTTCGGTGAGCTTCGGCAGATAGTGCGCGCATGCGATGCCGATCACGAACGGCGCACCGATGATCGCGATGATGTGCACGACCACCTCGCCCGGATCGAGTGCGATGGTCTTCAGGAGCGGCGCGGCCGTCGGATGGATGCCGCCCCAGAACGCGAAGTTCAGCGGCATCACGAAAATCGCGATGAGGTTCGACAGCGCCGTCATCGACACCGACAGCGCCACGTTGCCGCCCGCGCGATGCGTGAGGATGTTCGACGTGCTGCCCGGCGGGCAGCAGGCGATGAGGATCATGCCCAGCGCGATGCTCGGTCCCGGCTCGAGCAGCAGCGTCAGCGCGAAGGTGGCCGCCGGCAGGACGATGAACTGCGCCGCGACGCCGACCGCCATCGCCACCCGCATCTGCATCACGCGCCTGAAATCCGCGACGCGCGTGTCCAGCGCGATGCCGAACATCAGGAAGCCGAGCACCGCATTGAGCAGCGCCAGCGAGGCCGGATTGAAATTCAGGCGCACTTCGTCGAGTGGGAGCATGGGACGTGTTCTCGGTGCCGGGGGTTCAGATCAATGCCGCAGAATGCGCTGAGGCGGCTCAGGCGCCTTTTTCGGGGACGATGTCGGCGCCGCGCTCCGCGAGCAGCGCCCGCAGGAACGACCGATGGCAGCGCGCCTCGTCCTCGCAATAGCAGCCGATCGAGAACGAGGCCTGGTGCGACAGCGCGGCGAGCAGGTCCAGGCTGCGGCTCGCGTCGGGCTCGGCCATCTCGCTCCTGAACTTGCGGCCGAAGGCGTTCCATTCCGAGGCCACGCCCGAGGCCTGCGCGGCCTGCGCCATCTTCATCGTCTCGGGCGACGGCGCGAGGTTGGGGTACCACACGTCGTACCAGTTCTGCGACGAAAACTCGCCCTTGGGCACGCCGCGCGGCGGGCGGCGCACGGTGCCGATGCGCAGGCCTTCGCCGGGTGCGCGCTCGCTGCCGAGTCGAACGATGCGGATGGGCATTTGTCTTTTCCTCCTGGGTGTCTCTGCGATGTTGGGTGGGCGACACCCCGATCATCGCCGACCGCGCATACTCGGGCGAGACCAGGAGACACCGCATGAACGACCGCATCGAATCCATCCGCCACGCCGACGGCGTGGTCGAACTGCACCTGAACCGCGCCGACAAGATGAACGCGCTCGACCCCGCGATGTTCGATGCGCTCATCGACGCCGGCAGCCGGCTGCAGGGCGATGCCAGCGTGCGCGCCGTGGTGCTGGCCGGTCGCGGCAAGGCCTTCTGTGCGGGGCTGGACATGCAGTCGTTCGAGCGCATGCAGGGCGACGCCGCGAACATTGTCGGCGACGCTTCGAACGGCAAGGACCTGACCGATCGCACGCACGGCATCTCCAACGCCGCGCAGTACGTGGCGATGGTCTGGCGCGAACTGCCGGTGCCGGTGATCGCCGCCGTGCACGGCGTGGCCTTCGGCGGCGGGCTGCAGGTGGCGCTCGGCGCGGACCTGCGGCTGGTCGCGGCCGACACGAAGATGTCCGTCATGGAAATCAAGTGGGGCCTCGTGCCCGACATGGGCGGCATGGTTCTCATGCGCGAGCTGGCGCGCAACGACGTGGTGCGCGAGCTCACCTACACCGGTCGGATCTTCTCGGGCGCCGAAGCCGTGGCGCTCGGCTTCGCGACGCGGGTGGCGGCCGATCCGCTGGCCGAGGCGCTGGCGATCGCGCACGAGATCGCGCAGAAGAGCCCGGATGCGATCCGCGCCGGCAAGCGGCTGCTCAACGCCGCCATGGGCCACGGCGCGACCGAGCTGCTGCTGGCCGAATCGGTGGAGCAGAAGGCGCTGATCGGCAGCCCCAATCAGGCCGAAGCGGTGCGCGCCAACATCGAGCGCCGCGCGCCGAAATTCAAGTAACTGGCTCACCCCCAGCCTCGCCCACTTCGTGTGGCTCTGCACCCCCTTGCAGGGGGCAATCCCAGCGGCCCGGCAAAGCCGGTTCCGCGGGATTCCCCGAACGGGCCTCGCTTCGCTTGCCGGTTTCTTTCATGCGTCGCAGAGGACGCGTGGCGACGTGGGGGTCTACCTCAGGCACCCCTGAAGCGCAGCCATTCCTCGGCGGGCGCGCGGTCGCTCACGAGGCCGTTCACCGGGTGGTCCGGATCGCGGTGGCCGATCGCCATGCCGCAGAACAGCATGCGCTCCGGCGGCAGCCCGATGGCCCGGCCGATCGTCACCGGGTAGATCGCCCAGCATTCCTGGGCGCAGCTGTCGAGCCCTTCGCCGCGCAGCAGCAGCATCACGGTCTGCAGGTACATGCCGAGGTCGGACCACTGCGGCGGACCCATCGAGCGGTCGACCGAGCAGAACAGCGCCGCCGGCGCACCGAAGAAGTCGAAGTTGTTCGCGAACCAGCGGCGGCGCGCGGCCTTGTCCTCGCGCGGGATGCCCAGGCGCGCGTACATCGCCTCGCCGACCTGGAAGCGCCGGTCGCGCCAGGGCGAGCGCAGGTCGGGCGGGTAGATCGCGTAGTCGGTGGGCTCGGGTTCGCGGCCTTCCATGAGGTTGCGGCGCATCTGCGCGCGCAGCCCGGCGAGGGCGTCGCCGGTGAGCACGTCGATGTGCCAGGGCTGGAGGTTGCCGCCCGAAGGTGCGCGTGCGGCCAGGGTCAGGACCTTGCGGAGGGTCTCCGGATCGACCGGCGTCGGCAGGAATGCGCGGATGGAGTGGCGGCTGGCGACGGCTTCCTGGATCTGCATGGGCGGCGGGGTGGATGTCGATGGCTCGATTTAAGCAGTTTCTCATTCGGCAGGCGGCATACTCCCGGGCGTGCCAATGCATCTACTCCACCGTCTGGCGGCCCAAGAGCTGCCCATCGCCGTCACGGGCGGCCAGCAGGTCGACGCCGTCCGCGTCCTGAGCCTCGCCGGCCACGTCAAGGCGTCGATCCCGAAGCCGGTTCGCACGCTCGACGGCTTCGAACAGCCTGCGGCGATCGTTTCCGAGATCACCTCGCTCGGGCGCAGCATGCTCAAGCGCTTTCCGCTCAAGTAGCCGGTAGCCCGCAGTGCCCCGCAAGGGGGCGAGCACACCACGTACGCAATAGCGAACTTGCTTCCGGACCATCCCCGCGGGGCAAAGGGCCGCCCGGATTGCGTGGCCCCTCGGGCCCGCCGGACGGCCTGTTCGAGTTCGGGATCGAGTGTCGGATCGTGATGGTGTCGTCGTCAACGACGACCTCCTTGACGAGCAGCCTGACGATGCGCTGTCGTTCCAGAACGTCCAGATCCTGCACCTGCATGCGCAGGCGTTCAAGGAACTCGCCCAGTGTGTGAGCGAGGCGCAGATAAATTGCTTGATCGGCCAATTGGCTTCGCAACGATTCGATTTCCGCCTTCAACCGTGTCTCGCGCTGGCGCAACTCGGGCATGCGTCGGCGTAGCTCGTCCAGGCTGAGCAGGTCCTCTTGGTAGGCCGTCAGCAGCCGGTCAACGCGCCGCTGAACCTGCAGCAACTCGCGCGTGATCCTCTCCTGGTTGCGTTGGGCCGGATGGGATGTGCGCGCCGCCTCCACCCGCCGGGTCAGTTCGGCCTGAATCAGCCCAGGGTCTTCGAGCAATCGAGCAACCTCGGTCCACACCGTATCCTCCAGCAGATCGAGCCGGATGGGCCGCGCATTGCACCGCGCCTTCCCTTGGTAGCGCCACGCGTCCGATCCCAGGCATCGGTAGTAGTAGATCTTGCGCGCGCTGCTGCACGTGGAAGTCCGATACAGCGCATAGCCGCATTCGGCGCAGTGCACCAAGCCCTGCAAAATACTCGGCTCGACCGTACGGCGTGGGGAGAACTTCTTGTTGTCTTGCAGTCGCTCTTGCGCCAGATCGAATGTCTGCTCATCCACCAGCGCAGGAACGGGGATCTGTATCCACTGATCAGGGGGCGTTTCGTGTTGGGTTCGAGTACCGCGCCGCGGTGGTCGGCTGCTCATGCGCACGGCACGGCTGCTGCGGCGCTGTCGCGGGGCCTCTTGTGTCTTGCCGAAGCAGGCCAAGCCTCGATACGCCGGATTGCGCAGCATCGCCCAGATCGTCGAGCGCTCCCAGCAGGACTGCCCCTTCCTCGTGGGCACGGCGACCTCGTTGAGTCGCCGCGTGATTGCACCGATGCTCAGCGCCTGCGCTGTGTACAGATCGAAGACCTGACGGACCACCTCGGCCTGCTCCTCGATGACCTCGTAGTAGGCCGCTCGTTCCTCGGTCTTGCGCATGTAGCGATAGCCATACGGGGCGCCACTGAGCACGCTGATCTCGCCCTGTTTGGCGCGGTGGCGCTTGCCGCGGCGCGAGCGCTCCAGGATCTGGGCGCGTTCGTATTCGGCGATCATGCCCTGGAACTGCAGCAGCAACTGGTCCTCAGGTGTTTGCGACTGCGGCGCTTTGATGAAGATCGTCTCCACGCCGTGACGCAGCCATTCCTCGGTGAGCAGGACCTGGTAGGCATACTTGCGACTGAGTCGATCCGGCGATAGCACCAGAACGGCCTGAATCTGACCTTCAGCGACGAGGTCTCGGACTCGCTCCAGGCCTGGTCGAATCAGTGTGGCTCCGCTAAAGCCCTCGTCCTCGAAGATCCACTCAGCCGGTACGCTGAAACCTTGGCTTGAAGCGAACGTCATCAGTGCGGCCGTTTGACTGTTGATCGTCTTGTCCTCCTTCTGCTGGTCGGAGGACACCCGTGCATAGATCGCCGCTGTCTTCATGAGCGTGCCCTCCTATTCGGCCAGCCTCGCCGGTACGGCGGGTTCGATCGGGAACCAGGATGTCATAGACCTGTTCGAGCTTGGCGCTGAACAAGCGGTCAAAACAATATTCGAATCGGACCTGGCGACTGTGGCGGCGCTCAGCCACGCCGACGCTCCCGAGCCACCAAGGCCGAGACGGCACGCGAAACCACATCGCCGATCGTCGAACCCGTGGCATGCGCGTGCTCGCGCAGCGTCGTGACGATGTCCCCGGGCACCTTGATGGTGATGGCCACGCTGGGTGCCGAGACCGCCACAGGGCGTTTGATCGTCTGGGCTTCCTGCAAATAGCGATAGGCTTGGCGCTGCGACAACCCGAACTGTTCGGTCAGCATCGCCGCAGCCTGCGCGACAGCATGGCCTTGAGTGAGCAGATCGAATGCAGCGTTCAAGCGTTGGGCCCTTTCGGCGCCGGAGGATCGCGACATTGGACGCAAACATATTACCTCTTGCGTCTAAAGTCAAGAATCGATCGCGTCCGGCACAACGCAACGCACCGCTCAAACTCGAAGTTGCCTTTTGCGTCTATGGCGTGTGTTTTCCCTTATGCGGGGCATACAGATCGGCCTCAAATGTCCTATTGACGGGACAAGAGAACGGCGCAACCATCGGGCCCCATGTCCCAGATGCCGCTGCCGAAGTACCACCAGATCTATCTGTTGCTGTGCGAGCAGTTGGCCGAAGGCCGGTTCGAGGGCGGGCTGCCCGGCGAGTTCGCGCTGATGGAAGAGTTCGGCGTCGCGCGCGTCACTGTGCGCCGCGCGCTGGAGAAGATGGCGGCCGAGGGCCTGATCTCGCGCGAGCCGGGCCGCGGCACGCGCCCCATCGGCCGACCGCCTGTTTCCATCGACCAGGGCGGGCACGACGTGCAGCGCGCCAACCTCGGCGGCCTGCTCGAAAACCTCGTCAGCATGGGCCTGCGCACCTCGGTCAGGGTGATCGACGTGCAGACCGTCACCGCGTCGGCCAGCGTCGCCGCCGCGTTGCAGTTGAAGCCCGGCGACGCGGTGCAGAAGGCGGTGCGCGTGCGTTCCACGCGCGAAGGGCCACTGTCCCACATCACCACCTACGTGCCCGCCGATGTCGCGCGCCGCTTCGGCCGCCGCGAGCTGGCGCGCAAGCCGATCCTCGTGCTGCTCGAAGAAGCGGGCGTGCAGGTCGGCCGGGCGCACCAGACCATCACGGCCAAGCTTGCCGACGCGGCGCTGGCTCAGCACCTCGACGTCTCGGTCGGCTCGGCGCTCCTGGCCGTGCGCCGGCTGGTCTACGACGTCAACGAAAGGCCGGTGCAGTGGCTGCACGGCCTGTACCGGCCCGACCGCTACACCTACGAGATGCAGTTGTCCCGCGTGGGCGGCATCGACGCCAAGGTGTGGGTCAGCAAGGAGCTCGGGGCGCAGTTCACCTAGCCCTTCTTCACCGATTCACCACGATTCACAACGAGGAGTCCCCATGGAAAACCGCCGTCGCTTCCTGTCGCAGACCGCCGCCCTCGGCACGTCGCTCGCCTTTCCGCTGATCGGGGGCGCGCAGCCCAAGCCGGTGCGGGTCGGCGTGCTGCATCCCGTGACCGGGGCGCTGGCCTATTCCGGGCAGCAATGCCGGCTCGGCGCGCAGATGGCGATCGACGACATCAACCAGGCCGGCGGCATCAAGTCGCTGGGCGGCGCGAAGATCGAGGCGATGCTGGGCGATGCGCAGTCGCAGCCGCAGGCCGGCGCTGCCGAGGTCGAGAAGATGAACGAGGCGGGGGTCTCGGCGGTCGTCGGCGCCTACGCCTCGGCGATCTGCCTGGCCACCACGCAGGCGGCCGCAAAGTACAACCTGCCGCACGTGGTCGACGTCGGCGTGGCCGACCAGATCGTCGAGCGCGGCCTGAAGAACACCTTCCGCTTCGGGCCCGGCTACAAGAAGTCCACCGAAGTCGCGATGGCGAACCTGCTGGTGCTCAACAAGGCGGCGGGCAGCCCGGCGAAGACCGTGATGATCATCCACGAGGAGTCGCTCTTCGGCACCGGCACCGCGCAGCTGCTGTCGCGCGAGCTGCCGGGCTACGGCTTCGAGGTGAAGGAAGTGGTGAAGCACGCGAACCCGACGCGCGACTTCAACAACATCGTGCTGCGCATGAAGTCCGTCAATCCGGACATCGTGATCCCGGCCAACTACTACAACGAGTACGCGCTGCTGGTGCGCACCATGCAGCAGCAGAAGGTGCAGCCGAAGGCGATCTTCTCGGTGCTCGGCGGCGCGGCGTCGAGCTACAAGTTCGTCAAGGAGTTTCCTGAGGCTGCCAACGGCATCATCGACTGCAACCACTGGTTCAACCCGAAGGACAAGCGCTCGCAGGAGCTGCGCAAGCGGGTCGAGGCCAAGGGCCAGTTCTTCAGCTACGAGGTCTTCATGACCTACACCGCGATGATGCTGCTGGCCGATGCGCTGGAGCGCGCCAAGTCGAGCGAGCGCGCCGCGATCATCGATGCGCTGGAGAAGAGCAGCTTCTCGAACCACATCATGCCGTACGGTCCGACGAAGTTCGTGGGTGGGCAGAACGAAGGCGCGCAGCCCTTGATGACGCAGGTGGTGAAGAACGACATCAAGGTCATCATCCCGCGCGACTACCGCGAGGTGGAGCCGGTCTTCCCCCTGCGTGCGGCCTGAGCCTGGAAGCGGGATGTTCGATTTCGCCATTCTCTTCCCGTCGGTCCTGAACGGACTGACGACCGGCGCGGTCTATGCACTGATCGCGCTCGGGCTCACGCTGATCTACGGCGTCCTGCACATCATCAACTTCGCGCACGGCGCCTGCCTGATGCTGGCGCTGTACGCGGTGTACTTCCTCAAGGAACGGCTGGGCATCGATCCGTACCTGGCGCTGCCGATCGTGGTGCCGGGCATGTTCGCGCTCGGCTATGGCTTGCAGCGCATCGTGATCAACCGCGCGGGCCACGGCAAGGACGAGAACATCCTGCTCGCGACGCTCGGCATCGCGATCGTGATGGAGAACCTCGCGCTGCTGTTCTTCAAGTCCGATACGCGCAACATCGACACCGCCTATTCGCTCGCCACCGTCGCGATCGGCCCGGCGATGATCGCGGTGCCCAAGCTGGTGGCCTTCGCCGGCGCGCTGGTGGTGTCGGCGGTGCTGTTCTGGATCATGGGCCGCACCGACCTCGGCCGCGCGATCCGCGCAGTGGCCAAGGAAAAGGAGGGCGCGAAGCTCATGGGCATCGACGTGGATCATGTCTATGCGATGAGCTTCGGCATCGGGCTCGCATGCCTCGGCGCGGCAGCCTGTTTCCTGCTGCCGGCCTATTACGTGAATCCGCAGGTCGGCGGCGGCTTCGTGCTGGTGGCCTTCACCATCGTGGTGCTCGGCGGCATGGGCAGCTTCGTGGGTGCGCTGGTCGGCGGCTTCCTCATCGGCGTGGTCGAGTCGCTCGGCGGGCTCTACCTGGGTGAATCGCTGGGGCAGATCGGCATCTTCGCGATCTTCATCGGCGTGGTGCTGTTCCGGCCCCAGGGCATGTTCGGAGCACGGGCATGAGCGCGGCTTCCAGCGTATCGAACGCCGGTCTGCGGCATCTGGCCGGCATCGCGCTCTTCGCGGTCCTGGTGGCCTGCCTGCCGCTCGTGACTTCGTCGGGCGTGGCGCTCAACTTCGCGATGATGGCGCTCTACGCCACGTTGATCGCGCAGGCCTGGAACATCCTCGGCGGCTTCGGCGGCCAGTTCTCCTTCGGGCATGCGCTGTTCTTCGGAACCGGCGCGTACATCCAGGCGATCGCGCAACTGCAGGGTGGGATCAACGCGTGGGTGGCGCTGCCGATGGCGGTGGCGGGCAGTGCGCTCGTGGGTTTGTTCGTCGGCGCGCTGACGTTCCGCTACGGGCTCAAGGGCTCGTACTTCGCGCTGGTCACGCTGGCTTTTGCGGAGGTGTTCCGCATCCTCGCGCTGTCGGTCAATTTCACCGGCGGCGGCGTCGGGTTGATGGTGCCGCTGCGCGAGTCGGCGGCCAATCTGCAGTTCGCCTCGCGCGCCGGCTACCTGTGGGTGGTGCTGGCCTTCGTCATCGCGGCGCTGCTGGTCACATGGTGGCTGCGCAACGGCCGCTTCGGCGCCTATCTGCAGGCAGTGCGCGACAACGAGGATGCCGCGCGCGCCGTTGGCGTCGATCCGTTCCGCATCAAGCTCGCGGCCATCGCCATCTCGGGCGCCTTCATGGGCGCCGCGGGGGCGTTCTACGTGCAGGTGTTCCAGTACATCGATCCCGGCATCGCCTACGGCTCGGCCACCTCCGTGGAGGCGCTGGTCGCGGCCATCGTCGGCGGCATGGGCACGCTGTGGGGGCCGGTGCTCGGCGCCGCCGCGCTGCATGTGCTGTCGGACTTCACGCGCAACCTGTTCGGCGAGCTGCCGGGCATCAACATGGTGATCTACGGCGTGGTGCTGGTCTTGATCGTGATCTTCCTGCCGCGCGGCATCGCGGGCATCGGGCTGTCGGTGCGGCAGCTCTGGGCAGGGAAGGGGGGCCGCCGTGGCTGAGCCTCTCCTGGTGCTCGACGGCATCTCGCGCTCCTTCGGCGGGCTGAAGGCGGTGCAGAACGTGAGCCTCTCGGTGCGCGAAGGCAGCCTGAGCGCGCTGATCGGCCCGAACGGCGCGGGCAAGACCACGCTGTTCGCGCTGATGTCGGGCTTCCTCGAGCCGGACACCGGCAGCGTGCGCTTCGCGGGGCAGGACATCACCGGGCGCGAACCGCATCGCAATGCCCTCCTGGGCATGACGCGCACCTTCCAGATCGTGAAGCCCTTCGCGGCGCAGACGGTGCGCGAGAACATCGCGGTCGGCGCGCACCTGCATGTGCGCGCCCGCGGCGAAGCGCTGCAGCGTGCGGAGGATGTCGCGGCGCGCGTCGGCCTTGCACCGCAGCTCGACAAGCCGGCATCCGATCTCACGGTGGCCGGACGCAAGCGCCTCGAACTCGCGCGCGCACTCGCGACGCAGCCAAGGCTGCTGCTGCTCGACGAAGTGCTCGCCGGACTCAACCCGCAGGAGATCGCCGAGATGATGCCGGTGGTGCGCGGCATCGCCGACGATGGCGTGACCGTGCTGATGATCGAACACGTGATGCAGGCGGTGATGAATCTTGCCGAGCATGTCTGGGTGCTGGCGCAGGGCCAGTTGATCGCCGAGGGAAGCCCGGCAGAGGTGACCTCGAACGACAAGGTGGTCGAGGCCTACCTGGGCCATGGCACCGCGGCGCGTCTGCGCAAGGCGGCTGCTGCGAATGCACCGCAGGAGGCCGCGGCATGACCACGCTGCTCGACATCCGGAACCTGCGCGGCGGCTACGGCCGCGTCGAGGTGCTGCGCGGCGTGGACCTGCGCGTGAACCCGGGCGAGATGGTCGCGCTGCTCGGCAGCAATGGCGCGGGCAAGTCGACGCTCAACAAGATGATCTGCGGCCTGTGCCCCGCCTGGAGCGGCACCGTCCATTTCGACGGCCAGGACCTGAGCGGCGCGCATTACCGCGAGGTGGTGAAGGCCGGGCTCATCCAGGTGCCCGAAGGGCGCAGGGTGTTCCCGAACCTCAGCGTGCTGGAGAACCTCGAACTCGGTTCCTTCACCCGCGCGCGCGAGCGCCGCGCAAGCAACCTCGACAAGGTGTTCGGCATCTTCCCGCGCCTGAAGGAACGCAGCGGCCAGCCGGCCGGGACCATGAGCGGCGGCGAGCAGCAGATGCTCGCCATCGGCCGCGGGCTGATGGCGGAGCCGGTGCTGCTGATCCTCGACGAGCCTTCGCTCGGCCTGTCGCCGCTGCTCGTCGAGGAAATGTTTTCGCTCATCCGCCAGCTTCGCGAGGATGGTCTCGCGGTACTGCTGGTCGAGCAGAACGTCGGCCAGTCGCTCGAGATTGCCGACCGGGCCTATGTGCTCGAAAACGGAAGCGTCCGCTTCTCCGGGCTGCCGCGGGAACTGCTGGGCAGCGACGAGCTACGCCGCGCGTACCTGGGCCTTTGACGTCCGTCCGCGTCGCGCATTCATCGAACGAGAGACAACATGAAACGTCGAGACATTCTTCTTTCCTCGGCCGCGCTCGCGCTGGCCGCGGGCGCCCGGGCGCAGATCGGCGGCGTGCCGGTGCGCATCCTCGTGGGGGCGCCGGCCGGCGGTTCCACCGACACGCTGGCGCGCACGCTGGCTGCCAGCATGGGGCCTGCGCTCGGCCGGACGGTGATCGTCGAGAACCGCCCCGGCGCAGGCGGCAACATCGCGGCCGAGCTGGTCGCCAAGGCGCCGCCGGACGGCAACACGCTGCTGATGAGCTTCACCAGCCATGCGATCAACGCGACGCTCTATCCCTCGCTGCCCTTCGACCCGGTCAATGACTTCACCCCGCTGACGCTGGTGGCGACTTCGCCATCGATCCTCGTCGCGCATCCCTCGGTGCCGGCCAACGACGTGAAGGAGCTGATCGCGCTCGCGAAGGCCAAGCCGGGCCAGCTCAACTTCGCGATCGGCTCGGTCGGCTCGTCGCTGCACATGGCCGGGGAGGCCTTCAAGATGCAGTCGGGCGTGGACATTGTGAACATCCCGTACAAGGGCACGGCGCCCGCGGTGCAGGACGTGCTCGCCGGCCAGGTGCAACTGATGTTCGCGGCCGTGGGCAATGCGCAGGCGCACATCCAGGCCGGCAAGCTCAAGGCGCTGGGCGTGACCACGGCCAGGCGGCTGCCGCAGTTCCCCGAGGTGATGGCGATCGCCGAAGTGCTGCCGGGGTATGAATCGAGCGCCTGGTTCGGCCTCTTCGGGCCCGGCCGCATGCAGCCCGACTCGGCGCGCAAGATCAGTGATGCGGCGCGTCAGGCGATTGCCACGCCCGAGATGCAGAAGCGCCTCGAAGCCGAGGGCGCGATCCCCGTCGGCAATTCGCCCGAGCAGTTCGCCCCCTTCGTGCAGAGCGAGATCAAGCGCTGGGCCAAGGTCGTGAAATTCTCCGGAGCCAAGCCCGAATGAACGCCATGGCCTCCGCCCACACGCTGGCGCAGAAGCTGATCGCGCGCGCGAGCGGGCGCGAAAGCGTGGCGGTAGGCGACATCGTCACCTGCGGCGTCGATCTCGCGATGTTCCACGACTCTTCCGGTCCGCGCCGGCTCCAGCCGATGCTGGAGGAACTCGGTGCGCAGATCTGGGACCGCTCGCGCGTGGTGCTCGTGATGGACCACTACGTGCCTGAGCGCGACGACGATTCGCGCCGCATCGTGCGCATTGCGCGAGACTGGGCGCGCGACCAGCAGTTGCCGCACGTCTACGACAGCCAGGGCATCTGCCATGTGGTGGTGCCGCAGCATGGGCACATCCGTCCCGGGATGATGTGCGTGGGCGGCGATTCGCATTCGCCGACCGGTGGTGCTTTCGGCGCCTACATGTTCGGCGTGGGCAGCACCGAGATGCTCGGCGTGGTGGTGACCGGCGAGATCTGGCTGCGCGTGCCCGAGACGATCCAGATGTGGTGGGACGGCGCTTTGCCGAAGGGCGTGACCGCCAAGGACATGATGCTTCACATGATCGGCCGCTTCGGCATGAACGGCGGGCGCTACCAGGCGGTGGAATTCTGCGGGCCGGCGGTGACCGCGCTGTCGATGCAGGAGCGCATGACGCTCTCCAACATGAGCGCCGAGCTCGGCGCGCAGGCCGGCTTGATCGCGCCCGATGCGACCACGGCCGCCTATCTGGCGGGGGCCGGTGTGCCGCACGTCGACACCCGGCCGTGGTTCACCGACGAGGACGCCGAGTTCACGCGGCACCGCTTCGACGCGAGCACGCTGGAGCCGCACATCGCCGCGCCGCACAGCCCGGCCAATTCGCATGGTGTGAGCCGCTTTGCCGGCATGCCGATCGACATCGCCTACATCGGCGCCTGCACCGGCGCCAAGCTCGACGACCTCCGCGCAGCCGCCCAGGTGCTGCGCGGACGCAAGGTCGCGAAGGGCGTGCGGTTGATGGTGGCGCCCGCGAGCGTGCGCGACCAGAAGCTCGCAGAGGAGGAGGGCGTACTGCAGGCGTTGACCGATGCGGGCGCGGAGCTGTTCCCGACGGCGTGCGGCGCCTGTTCCGGCTATGGCGATCCGATGGGCGACGACGTGACCGTCATTTCCACCACCGCGCGCAACTTCAAGGGCCGCATGGGTTCGCCGACCGCACAGGTCTATCTGGGCTCGCCCTATACCGTCGCCGCCGCCGCATTGCGCGGCAGCATCGCCGATCCGCGGGAGGTGCTCGCATCATGACCATCTCGACGCAGCACCGCGTCTGGCGCCTGGGCGCCGACATCGACACCGACGCGCTCGCGCCCGGCCATGCGATGAAGCATGGCATCGACATCATCGCCAGGCACTGCCTGGAGGCCGTTCGCCCGGAGTTCGCGGGGGACGTGCAGCCAGGGGACGTGATCGTGGCCGGTCCGAACTTCGGCATCGGTTCATCGCGCGAACAGGCCGCGGCCGTTCTGGTGAAGCTCGGCGTCGCGGCCGTGATCGCACCGGCCTACAGCGGACTCTTCTTCCGCAATGCGTTCAACCTCGGCCTGTTGCTTCTGAGCTGCCCGCAGGCCGAGACGCTGCGCGAAGGTGACCGCATCGAGATCGACCCCGCGATGCCTGCGGTGATCGCACCGGACGGCACGCGCCTCGAATGCGAGCCGGTGCCTTCGTTCCTCATGGACATGGTCCGCGCCGGCGGACTGTTGAACCAGCTACGCCAGCGTGCTGGCAAGAAAGCAAGCCATGCCTGATCCTTCCCATGCCCCAGCCATCGACCCCGTGACGCTGGCCGTGCTTCGCGGCCGGCTCGAACAGGTGGCCGACGAGATGGACGCGACGCTCTACCGCAGCGCGTTCAACCCCATCATTGCCGAGGCGCACGACGCCTGCCACGGCCTCTACGACGCCACCACCGGAGACACGCTGGTGCAGGGCAAGTCGGGCCTGCCGGTGTTCGTCGGCGCGATGGCCTTCGCGGTGCGTGCCACCGCCAAGGCCGCAGAATCGCGCGGCGGCATGCAGGACGGCGACATCTGGATCAGCAACGATGCCTACGACGGCGGCACGCATGCCAACGACTTCAAGCTGGTGCGGCCCTTCTTCCGCAACGGCAAGCTCTACTGCCAAATGGCCTCGGCCGCGCACTGGCACGACGTCGGCGGCGCGGTGCCCGGCAACTACAACCCGGCGGCGACCGAGTGCTGGCAGGAGGCGGTGCAGATCCCGCCGGTGCGCATCGTGCGTGATGGCGTTCTCGACCGCGACGTGCTCGCGATCCTGCAGGCCAACACGCGCCTGCCCGACAGCCTCTGGGGCGACCTCAACGGCCAGCTCGCCGCGCTGGAGCTCGGCGCGAAGCGGCTCCATGGCCTGCTCGACGAATACGGCGACGAGCTCGTGCTGCAGGCGCTCGGCGAACTGCGCAGCCGCGCGCTGCGCCTGATGCGCTCGCACATCGGATCGTTGCCGGACGGCCGCTACAGCTTCGAGGACGTGCTCGACAACGACGGCATCAGCCCCGAGGCGCTGACGATCGCGCTGGACATGACCGTTTCCGGCGACCGGCTGCTGCTCGACTTCTCGCGCACCTCGCCGCAATGCGCGGGGCCGGTGAACATCTCGCGCGCGACCGCGATCGCGGCCTGCTACGTGGCTCTCAAGCACCTCTTCCCCGATGTGCCCGCGAATGCCGGCGTGCTCGACGCGGTGGACTTCGTGCTGCCGGAGCGCCTCGTCATCAGCGCCGAGCGGCCGCGGCCGGTGGGCGGCTACACCGAGACCATCCTGCGCATGATCGACGTGATCTTCAGCGCTGCCGCGAAGGCCGATCCGAAGCGCGCGGTGGCGCAGGCCTACGGCACCATCAATGCGCTGTCGATCGCGGGCCTGCGCAGCGACGCCGGCCGCGAAGGCCAGCGCTGGGTGATGTTCAGCTTCTTCGGCGGCGGGCACGGCGGTCATGCGGGCGGCGACGGGCTGTCGCACGGCAATGCGCCGATCTCGACCGCGACGATTCCGCCGCTGGAGATCCTCGAGGCGGCCTATCCGGTGCGCTTCACCGAATGGGCGCTGCGTCCGGATTCGGGCGGCGAAGGCCAGCATCGCGGCGGACTCGGCGCGGTCTACGAAATCGAACTGCTGGAGAAGGACGCCGAGGTGTTCGTCTTCGGCGAACGCGGCACCTCGCCGCCCAAGGGCATCGCCGGCGGCGGCGCAGGCGCGCTGAACGTCTTCCGCTACGAGAACGACGGCGCATGGCACGTGCCGCCGATGGTCTCGAAGATGCGCGGCATCCGCCTCGTGCGCGGCGAGCGGGTGCGCCTCGAAACTCCCGGCGGCGGCGGGTGGGGCAGTGCGGCCGAGCGACAGCCCGAAGAGCGCGAGCGCGACCGCGCGATGGGCTACGTGACCACCGGCGCCGACGCCGGCAGGAAAGCATCCGAATGAATTCGAAACAACCCTCTCTCGTCGTCGGCGTGGACGTCGGCGGCACCTTCACCGACCTCTTCGTGCTCGACGATTCGAGCGGCAGCGCGCGCATCGTCAAGGTGCCTTCCACGCGCGGCGAAGAAGCGCGCGGCTTCATGAACGGCGTGGCGCGCGTGACCGATTCGGCCGCCGCGATCGCGACCATCGTGCACGGCACCACGGTCGGCACCAATGCCTTGCTCGAACGCAAGGTGGCGCGCACCGGCATCATCACCACGCGCGGCTTTCGCGATGTGCTGGAGATGCGCCGTCGCGATCGTCCGCAGACCTGGGGGCTGCGCGGCAGCTTCACGCCGGTGGTGCCGCGCGACCTGCGGCGCGAGGTCGACGAGCGCGTGCTGGCCGACGGCACGCTGCACACGCCGGTCGACCTCGACCAGGTGCGCGCCGAGGCGCGTGCGCTGCTCGATGCGGGCTGCGAGGCGGTG
This sequence comes from Variovorax sp. HW608, assembly GCF_900090195.1. NCBI lineage: Bacteria > Pseudomonadati > Pseudomonadota > Betaproteobacteria > Burkholderiales > Comamonadaceae > Variovorax > Variovorax sp. HW608. The sequence goes on along the minus strand of NZ_LT607803.1, from coordinate 6,319,488 downwards.
TGCGTGTTCTTCATCAACACCTACGCCAATCCCGAGAACGAACGGCGCGCGGTCGCCGCGGTGCGCGAGATCTGGCCCAACGCGCACGTCACCTCGGCGAGCGAGGTGCTGCCCGAGATCCGCGAGTTCGAGCGCTGCTCGACCGCGACGCTCAATGCATCGCTGCAGCCGGTGGTGGGCGGCTATCTCGCGCGGCTCGAATCCGATCTGCGCGCGCAGGGCTTCGGCGGTGAATTGCTCGTCGTGCAGAGCAACGGCGGCGTGATGTCGCGCCAGACCGCAAGCGATCTGCCGGTGCGCACCGCGCTCTCCGGCCCGGCGGCGGGCGTGATTGCCTGTGCGGCCATCGCGCGCGCGGCGGGCTTTCCGAATGCGATCACCGGCGACATGGGCGGCACGTCCTTCGACGTGTCGCTGGTCGCCGAGGGTGAAGCGGCGCTCGCGGCGCAGACGGCGATCGAGTTCGGCATGGTGATCCGCTCGCCGATGATCCAGATCGAGACCATCGGCGCGGGCGGTGGCTCCATTGCTTCGGTGGATGCGAGTGGCATGCTCCAGGTCGGTCCCGAATCGGCGGGCAGCGTGCCCGGGCCGGCCTGCTATGGGCGCGGCAACATGCGGCCGACCGTCACCGATGCCAACGTGCTGCTGGGCCGCATCGCCGCGGACCGGCCGCTCGGCGGCGGGCTGCTGGCGGCTTTGGATGCGGAGAAATCGCGCCAGGCCATCGAAGCGCATGTCGCGCGGCCGCTCGGGCTCGATGTGCATGCGGCCGCGGAGGCGATCCTCACGGTGGCGAATGCGCGCATGGCGGGTGCGATCCGGCTGGTGTCGATCGAGCGCGGCCACGATCCGCGCCGCTTTGCCTACATGCCCTTCGGCGGCGGTGGCGCGCTGCATGTGTGCGCGATGATGCGCGAGGTCGGCGTGGGCACGGGCATCGTGCCGCGCTATCCGGGCGTCACGTCGGCGCTGGGCTGCGTGATCGCGGACATGCGGCATGACGCGGTGCAGACCATCAACCGGCCGCTGACCGAAGTCGACGTGGCCGATCTGCAGCGGCGCATCGACGAACTCGCCGCCGCGTGCCAGCGGCGCCTCGATTCGGCGGGCGTGCGCTTCGAGGCGGTGCGCGAGGTGATCGCGCTCGACATGCTCTACGCGGGGCAGACGCACACCTTGCCAGTCGAGCTCCCGGATGCGCGCAGCAGGCCGCTCACGGTCGATTCGATCCGCGCGGCCTTCGAGGCGGCCTACACCACGGCCTTCGGTCGCGTGCTCGACGGCATTCCGATCCGCGTGATGAACCTGCGCTATGCGCGCATCGGCGTTCGGCCCAAGTTCGATCTGGCCGTTCTCGCACCTGAGGGCGCGGGCCGCGTCGAATCGCTCGGCACGCAGCGCGTGTTCCACGAAGGCAAATGGCACGACGCGCTGCGCCATGCGCGGCTCGAATTGCCGGTGGGAACGCGCATCGACGGGCCGGCGATCCTCGAACAGCCCGACACCACCGTGTGGCTCGAACCCGGCTTCCATGCCGAGGTCGATGCCCACGGCAACCTGCTGGTGAGGCCGTCATGAGCCGCGCGGCCGTTCCGGAGGCGAATCCCGAAGCGCCGCTGCGCGAGGTAGTCCAGTGAGCGCCGGCGCACCCCTCGTCGGCGCCAAGAGCGCGCTGGTCATCATCGACCTGCAGAACGATTTCCTCGACCCGAAGGGCGCCTATGCGCGCGGTGGCGACAGCAATCCGCCGGCGCTGCTCCTGCCCGCGCGCGTGGCCGAAGTGGCGCGTGCGATGAAGGCCAGGGGCGGCATGGTGGCCGCGAGCCAGTTCACGCTGTGGCCGGATGCGTCGGGCGCGCCGATGGTGTCGCCGCATCTCAAGGCGCTGCGGCCGTATCTGAAGAAGGGCGACTTCGCGCCCGGAAGCTGGGGGCAGGCGAATGTCGACGCGCTCGCGGGGCTGGTCGATGTGTCGGTCTGCAAGGTCGCGTATTCGGCCTTCTTCAATACGCAGCTTGATTGGGTGCTGCGCCGCGCGGGTATCGACACGGTCGCGGTCTGCGGCATCGTGACCAACGGCGGCGTGGCCAGCACGGTGCGCGATGCGCACATGCGCGACTACCGCACGCTGGTGCTGTCCGACGGCTGCGCGGCCTTCGGCGACGAGCGGCACCAGACCTCGCTCGCCGACATGCGCAACGTGGCCGAGGTCACCGACTGCGCGGCCTTCATCCAGGCGCTGGGTCGGTGATGGCCGAATCATCTCCCCGCCGAATCCGGCGTGCGCCAGCCATCGATGCCGAGGCGCGAGTGCCCGTGGCGATCATCGGCGGCGGCGCCTGCGGACTCACCGCGGCGCTGATGCTCGCCGATGCCGGCGTCGACTGCGTGGTGCTCGAACGCGATGCGGTGCCGAGCGGATCGACGGCGCTGTCTTCAGGATTCATCCCCGCGCCCGGCACGCGCGTGCAGCGCGAACATGGCGTGAGCGACGACAGCCCCGCGCGCTTTGCGGCCGACATCCAGGCGAAGGCGCACGGGCGCGCATCGCCCGTGCGGGTCGATGCCTACTCGAAAGCGGTCGGTCCGGCGCTGGATGCGCTCCAGGCGCGGCATGGCCTCGACTGGATCCTGCTCGACGGCTTTCTCTATCCGGGCCACAGCAGGCACCGCATGCACGCCTTGCCGCAGAAGACCGGCGCCGCGCTGATGGCGGGGTTGCAGTCGGCCGCCGAAGCGGCGGGCATTCCGGTGCTGACGCAGGCGGTGGTCGATACGCTGGTGATGAGTCCGGACGAGCGCGTGATCGGCATCGAATACCAGCGGCCGGACGGCCATCGCGAGACGCTGGGTTGCGATGTGCTGCTGCTGGCCTGCAACGGCTTCGGCGGCAATGCCTCGATGGTGCGCGAGTTGCTGCCCGAGATGGCCGAGGCCACTTTCGGCGGCCATGTCGGCAACGACGGCAGCGCGATCCTCTGGGGTGAAACGCTCGGTGCGCGGCTGTGCGATCTCGGCGGCTATCAGGGGCACGGCTCGTGGGTCACGCCGCAGGGCGCGCTGATGTCGTGGGCGGTGATCATGGAAGGCGGCGTCCAGGTCAACCGCGAAGGCCGGCGCTTCCACGACGAGACGCAGGGCTATTCCGAAGCCGCGGTGCATGTGCTCGCGCAGCCCGGCGGCATCGCGTGGAATGTGTTCGATGCGCCGCTGCTCGAACTCGCGCGCGGCTTTCCCGATTTCTGCGATGCGGAGGCGGCCGGTGCGCTGCGGCGCTGCGAGACGGTGGCCGATCTGGCGGCCTGCATCGGCTGCGACGAGGCGGTGCTCGCGGCCACGCTGTCGGCGTTGCAGGAGAAGCAGCCGCAGCCCGATGGCCGCGTGTTCTCGCGCGGCATCGAAGCGCCGTACTTCGCGGTGAAGGTGACCGGCGCGCTGTTCCACACCCAGGGCGGCCTCGACACCGGGGACGACATGCGCGTGCTGCGCGCGGACGGCACGCCCTTCGTCAACCTGCTCGCGGCAGGCGGCGCGGCGGGCGGCGTCTCGGGCGATGCGGTGTGGGGCTATCTCTCGGGCAACGGATTGCTGAGCGCGGTGGCCGGCGGCTACATCGCTGCGCGGACGGCCGCGGCGCTGCTTTCTTCCAGGGAGTCGATGAAATGACGGACAAGACATTCAAGGCGCGTCTGGCGTCGAAGGACATCGTGCTCGCGCCCGGCGTCTACGACGCGCTGAGCGCGCTGGTCGCCGAGCAGGCGGGGTTCGAGGCGCTTTACCTCTCCGGCGCTTCGATCGCCTACACGCGACTGGGCCGCTCGGACATCGGCCTCACCACCTTCACCGAAGTCGCCGACACGCTCGCGCGCATCACCGAGCGCGTAAGCCTGCCGGTGATCGTCGATGCCGACACCGGCTTCGGCAACGCGCTCAACACCCAGCGCACCGTGCGCGGCTTCGAGCGCGCCGGCGCGGCGATGGTGCAGATCGAGGACCAGACCTTTCCGAAGCGCTGCGGCCATCTCGACGGCAAGGCGGTGGTGCCCGAGCGCGAGATGGTCGGCAAGCTCAAGGCCGCTCTGGATGCGCGCGCCTCCAGCGACACGCTGATCCTCGCCCGCACCGACGCGGTGGCGGTCGAAGGGCTCGACGCCGCGCTCGATCGCGCCGAGGCCTATCTCGAATCCGGGGTGGACGCGCTCTTCATCGAGGCGCTGCGTTCGCCCGAGCAGATGGACGCGGCCTGCCGGCGTTTCGCGCATCGAGTTCCGCTCCTGGCCAACATGGTCGAAGGCGGCAAGACGCCGATCCAGGATGCGGACGCCTTGCAGGCGCACGGCTTTCGCATCGCGATCTTCCCGGGCGGTACTGCGCGCGCGGTGGTGCACACGCTGCAGGGCTACTACGGGAGCTTGCATGCGCATCGCACCACGCAGCCGTGGCGTTCGCAGATGCTGGACTTCGATGCCCTGAATGAAGTGATTGGCACGCCCGACCTGATGCGCACCGGGCGACAGTACGAATAGCGGCGCACCCAAACCCAGAAATCCCGCGGAACCGGCTTCGCCGGGCCGCCGGGATTGCCCCCGGAGAGGGGGTGCCCGAGCCACACGAAGTGGGCGAGGCTGGGGGTGAACTTAGTTTCAGGCGCAGCGCGCGTACACCAGGGCGAGGTAGTCCGTGTGCTTGCGCAGCGCCTCGAGCTGCTGGAGCGTCGTGCCGGTCACGCGGTCATCGGGGTCGAACTTCAGGCTGCCGTCCGGAAGCAGGACAAAATGCGTGGCGCCGCGCGGCAGGCCGGGGCGGTTTCCGACGTTGACATAACCGCAGCCGGCACCGGTGGAGCGGTTGTACTTGACGCCCGAGAAGGTCGCGAATCCATCGGGAAGCTGCTTGCGCACGCTGGTCTCGACCTTCCAGACCGGAAAGTAGAACCACCACACGGCAAGGCAGCCGACAAAAAGCGCGATCCCGACCAAGGCCGATACGAGCACTCTCATGTTTCGCTCCTTTCCCCCAGGAGTGAAACATTTTAATAACAATTAAAACTTTTGTTTAATTCTCGGCGCCATATTCCGATCGGCCGGTTGGCATTGTTCAGCGTACGGTCGACATCACCGTGGCGCGGCACCGGCGCTGCTCGTGCGGCGCCAGCAGCGAGCAATTGTCGAGGGCGCGTTGCTGCATGTCGCTCAGGCGGGGGCGCGAGGGCTGGGCGTAGTAGCCCGACGCGTAGCCCGGTGCGTAGGCAGGTGGCGCCGGACGGTAGTAGGCGGGTGGGGCGGGCGCCGGGTAGTAGACGGGCGGAGGCGCCTCGTAGTAAACCGGGGGCGCAGGCTGGTAGTAGGCCGGCGGCGGCGCCACGTAGGCGGGTGCGGGTTCGTAGTAGACGGGACCGCCGACACCGACGGACACGCTCACTTCCGCATGGGCCGCCACGGCAGCCGAGAGCGCGGTTGCTGCGATTGCAGCCGAAAAAGCCAGTTTGGCAAGCGAAGAGCCATTGAAGCTCACTGAAATTCTCCGAAGTTGGATATGTCCGTCAGATCTGAACGCGGCGCACGGGAGGGCGGTGGACACGCCCAACAATCTGTGACGCCTGCAGCGTACCTGACGCGATTTTGCCTTCGTCGACCCGCAAATCGGGATAGGGGCCGGTCACGAAGACCGGACCCCTCCCACACCACCCGGCATGCGGGTCCGCACCGGGCGGTTCGAGAAGTTGAGGTCAGCATAGCCGGGGAATGCCGAAGTTGTCGAAGTACGCGTTGGTCAGCACCCGATTGACGAGGTTGGCGCTGCAATACCACCAGCGACGGGCGTGGGCAGCCACTTGCGCGGCCAGATCGACAGAAGCGCCCAAGGCGCGAAGTTCCCGGAATACGGTCGTTCCACGGCACCAGAACTTCAACTGGATCGCTCTGAGCCGATGGCGCAGCCAACTGTCCAGTTCGCGGAACGTGCTGGGCGTCTGCGTCAACCGGAAGTAGGCCTTCCAGCCGGGCATGAATGCCTGCAAGTCCTTGGCGATCTGATCAAAGCTGCGGCCGGTCTGCCGCCGGGTGAGTTGCCTCACCCGCTGACGGTAGCGCTGTAGCGCTGCCGCCGCCACATCCCTATGGACTTTGCCTGTGGTCTTCGAGAGCCAGAAGCAGTAGCCCAGAAACTTGCGTTTCCAAACCAGCGCCACTGCCGTCTTGGCCTCGTTGACCGACAGGCGCAGTTTCGCGTAGCAGCGCCGCAGTCCTGCCAGCACCCGCTTACCCGCCGCGATGCTCTTGACGTAGACATTGCAGTCGTCGGCATAGCGCACGAAGTTGTGCCCCCTGCGTTCGAGTTCGCGGTCCACTTCGTCGAGCATCACGTTGGCCAGCAGAGGCGACAGAGGCCCGCCTTGCGGCGTGCCCTCGTGGCGCTCCAGTTGAAGCCCGCCGTCCATGATCCCGGCCTGAAGATATTTGCGGATCAGCCACAGCACCGCCTTGTCGGCGATGCGTCGGGCCAGTCGCTCCATCAGGATGTCGTGGTTCACGCGGTCGAAGAATTTCTCTAGGTCCACGTCCACCACTACCGTGCATCCCTGCTGGACATAGCTGTGCGCCAGCAATACGGCCCCGTGCGCGCTGCGCCCGGGCCGGAACCCGAAGCTGTGCTCGCTGAATGTAGGGTCGATCACCGGTTGCAACACTTGCAGCAGGGCCTGCTGGATCAGTCGATCAACAACCGTAGGGATACCCAACTCCCTGTACTCACCGCCCAGTTTCGGAATCTGCACGCGGCGCACCGGACTGGGCCGGTACGTTCCAAGCAGAAGACTTTGCCGGATGTCAGGCCAGTGGCGCTTGAGGTACCCCTCGGTCTGCTCTACCGTGCGCCCATCGACGCCGGCGCTTCCCTTGTTGGCTTTGACGCGTTTCCACGCCGCCGCCATGTTGCGCTTCGCCAGCGCCTGCCCAAGCAGGTCCTCTGGCCCCCAGTGCGTTTGTTCATCCCGCGCCGGTCGCGATTCATCACGTGCGGGCTCACACCGGGCTTCACCCTGTGCGCGGCCTACGCGCCCCGCTGAACCAGCGGGCTTCTGATGCGATTCACTTCCGAGCGACATGTCTCGTCACTGTCCTTCTCGTTTGGCCCTTCGTCAGGTCGCCCCGACTACTACGACCGCTGCTGACTTCTCGCTCCGGACAAGCCCGTCGCCCTTTCAGGCATAAGGCGAGATCTCCCCAGGTAAGAACGCGATCCTTCACCGCACAGTCGCCCCATTTACGCCACCTCGCCTTGACCACAAGAGCTTCGCAGCCTTTTGCCTGCTCGCCCTGCTCGGCAGCGCCTCAGATGAGGTTCGTGTACCTCGACTCACGGTTTACGCTCCACGCTTCCTTTCCACGCTCGGTCGCCCTCACGCAGTTGCGCTTCGCTTGCCTCACTGTGGTCAGCTCGGCCGGGGACTTCCACCCCGAAGATCGCGCCCATGCTGGGCGCACAAAAACAGCCCGCGCGAGGCGGGCTGTCTGCTTGCTCAGAAGAACGGGGCGGGGCTCAGGGCACGTTGGCCGTGTTCATCTGGTAGGGCTTGCCGGGCAGCGCCATCGCGCCGCCGTACTCGGCCGCGGAACCGTTGATCGCGTTGATCGGGCAGCCGGTCGGTCCTGGACATGCACCGCCGTCGCTGAAGATCACCGGTCCGTAGCGGTAGTTGCGCACCGCCTTGCCGGCGTAGTCGAGCGCGCTCAACACATAGCCCTGGTTCGCGAAGTTGTCGGCGTCCTCCACGGCGATCAGGTCCTTCATCTCGCTGTGCTGGATCGTGCGAACGACGCTGCCGCTGTTGCCGTTGGAGGCGAAGCGCACCCAGTTGATCTTGTTGTCGCCGCGGGAGGCAACGATCACCTGCTGGCTGCTCGGCTCGATGCTGGTGTCGCCCGGTTCGCCCTTGGAGGTCGCGAGCGACGTCGGGTTGCGGCCGATGCCGGTCACGGTGCCCACTTCGGCGATGTTGCTCGCCGGCGGGTTGGCCACCATCTGCCAGCCGCCAGCCGGCGTGAAGCCGTCGAGGCTGTAGATGTGCAGCGTGCCGTCCTGCGTCGCGATCCAGGCGCGCGGGGTGGAGCCGAAGACCGTGGTCTTCACCGCGGTCGGGCGCGCACCCAGCGACACCGTCTTGAGCACCGTCGGCTTCTGCGAGGCCTGCACGTCGAAGGTGAACGGCCACTGGTTGGCCGCCTGGCCGAAGTTGGTCGTCTGGCTCACGTTCGAGCTGAAGTACATGCCGTTGATGTAGCTGAACAGCGGCTTCAGGTCGATGAACGCGGCCTTCTGCTCCGACTTGGAGATCACCACCGCCACGCCGCCCTTGGCGTAGTTGTAGTAGTTGGCGCCACCGCTCGCGAAGCTCTGCCAGTTGTTCGTCAGTGGCGAGTTGTCCAAACCGATGAACTGGCCGACCTTCGAGCCGGTCTGGTAGAGCGTCTTGAACTGGTCCATGCCGGTGGTGACGGCGATCTCGGTGGGCGCGTTGATGCCCGGCAGGTCGACGTAGCCCAGGATCTTCATGAAGGCGATGTCGCCCATGTTGGCAAGACCCGGGTAGACGCCCATCCACTCCTGCCACCAGTTGTACCAGGCCGAGTAGCCGATGCCGTTCGTCGTGTGGTCCGCGGTGCCGTTGTACGGATCGCAGCCATCGCACAGGCCGGCCAGCGCGATCACCGCCACTTGGCCCTTGAGCGCCTGCGTGTCCCACACCGTGACCAGCGCGAATTCGCTGTTGTTGGTCATGGCGATGGCGGTCGGCACCTTGTTGGCGGGCAACTGCACCGTGGTCCGGTTGCGCGCAGTGTTGCTGCCGAACGTGCCGATGACACCGTTCTGGAACGCGACCAGGCCCTCGGCGCAGAAGCCGGGGCGGCCGGTGCAGCGGCCGACGGCGATCGGATTGCCGCTCACGATGCCCTGGTCACGGTAGCCCATCACGTTGATGCTGTCGATGCCGCCTCCGGTGACGGCAGCGCGCGTCCAGCTCAGCTGAGGCAACTGGGCGAACGTGTTGTACATGTAGTTCGAGACCTGGATGTCGGACACGCCCACGCGCTGCGTCGGGTCGTCCGCGACGAAGGTGATCGAACCCTGGTTCGATGAGTAGGAACCGGCATTGCTGGATGCCTGCCCGACCTGCCACCAGAACGGGTAGTCCGGTGCCGGCGAGGTGAGCTTGGTGTCCGTGCGCTTGTACAGCGCCGGGCCGGTGTTGGCCGTGCCGGAAGAGATGGCGTCCGGGCCGTAGCGATAGGTGATGCCGGCGTCCTGGCTCAGCTGGGCGGCCATGGCGGTGTATTGCGCCGGGATGATGTTCAGGCTGCTGTCCACGATGTCGCCGGACACGGGTGCCGGTGCCGGCGCGGGGGCCGGGGCCGGAGCGGGTGCGGGTGCCGGAGCGGGTGCGGGTGCCGGAGCGGGTGCGGGCGCCGGAGCGGGTGCCGGAGCCGGTGCGGGTGCCGGAGCCGGAGCGGGTGCCGGAGCCGGTGCGGGTGCCGGTGCCGGTGCGGGTGCCGGAGCCGGTGCGGGTGCGGGTGCCGGTGCGGGTGCCGGTGCGGGTGACCCGCCCCAGCGGCGCCATTTCTCCAGATCCGCCTGATCCTTGGCTGCGCTCGTTCCGCTCGCAGCGGAGCCCGACGTGCTGCCATCTGCGACTGTCATCGCGCTTCCATCCACAGTGGCCGCGGCGACCGTTCCGGTGCCTGCGCTGGTACCCGCGAGCGCGCTGATACCACCACTGCTACCCCCACCCCCACAACCTGCTAGCGTTCCTGCTGCAATAAGCAGCAAAAGAGAACTTTTCTCTATGGTTTTCACAAAAAAGACCCCACGATTAAGAAGAATCCGGTTTGTACGTTGACCCTTCTTGCGTCGCAAGCTTTCTTTCAAATCCTTTCCCAATGTTTTTCTTATGCTTAGGCGGCGGTTACAACGGTAGTTCTCAGTGACGTCTTTGCCGTTAACTTCCTTCTTATTTGCAAAATCTGCATGTAACCGTAGGCAACCCCTTTCATCATCTGGGATGCGAAAATTGATGAATTCTGGCTGCGTTTCTCGCCTACATGCGTTCGGGATGGCGTGCCACGACGCGCGGCTTTTCATCCGCCTAGATTGAACGGTGAACCCCTAGAGGCTCACTGTTCGAAAGGAGCGTTGAAATGTTCAGCAAGGATTGCATCCGCACGCCGCCGCTTCTGCGAATTGCGGTCATCGCGGCGTCGTGCATCCTCGGCGCGGCGGCATGCACCGACCGTGCTGCCGACGAATCCACGAAGCGGCAGGTGGACGCCGCGGTGGATCAGGTCGGCAAGACCGCCTCGGCGGCGGCCGACAAGGCCACGGAACTGGCGGAAATCGCACGCGACAAGACCAAAGCTTTCGTGACCTCGCCGGAGGTCAAGCAGGACGCCGTTGCAGCCAAGGAAGCCATCAAGCACCTTGGCGAGGCGACCGTCGCGAGCACCGACGACGCCGGCGTGACGCTCGCGGTGTCCGCGGCGCTGGCCCGGGACCCGGATCTGACCGTCTCGCGCATCGACGTCGAGGCCCGCAACGGCGCGGTCCGGCTCACTGGTCCGGCGCCGAGCGAGGAGGCCAAGGCGCGGGCAGGCGAGATCGCCAAATCGGTCAAGGGCGTGGTTTCCGTCGACAACGCGCTGGAAGTCAGATCCACTGGTTAACCCTGACGGAAGAACATGCAGCTGTATGAATATCGGTCAATCAACCTGTTCTGAAATCAGGCGAATGACCATCTTCTCGAATGAGGAACCAGCCGGGTCGAGGGCGCACGATGGTGGCACGGAGTGTGCAGGTTTCGGGCATCGCTTCAGGAGACTCGCATGGATCATCGCCAAGACCCCGTCACTGCCGCCGCGGCCGCGCACCCGGTTCTGGACGCCGACATCGCCATCCTCGATCTTTCGCTGCGCACGACCAACGTGCTGCGGCTGAACGAGCTCCACACCGTGCGCGATCTCACCCGGCTGCCGGCGCGCAAGCTCTTCGTGCTGTCGAGGCTGGGGCGGAATTCGCTGCGGGAGATCGTCGAAAGCGTCAACCGCAAGGGCCTTCGTCTCGCCGATTGAGGCTTCAGCGGCCCTGGTTGAGCCGCCGCATCCCCTGCTCAGTGAGGAAGTTGCTTCCCTGTCGGTCGGACGTCACCAACCCGTTCGACCGGAGGCGTTCAGAGACCCTGATTGCATCCGTCGGCAACTTCTGGGTGTGCGCTTCCAAGAGCGCCTGTAAGGTGTTCCATTGCTCATCATTGAGCCGAATCTTCTTGACCACGGCATCCCCACTTTCCTGGCGGCGAGTCTGAAACAACTTGTGCTTGATGGCCTCCTCAAAACGGTTCTTGCATTTCGGCGAAGTTCGGGTTAGGGAAAACGATGAAGCAAACTGCCCGCGCGTCGTCATAGGCGCGACGCGGCGCGCGGCGCCTTGCTGGTAAAACCGCCCGCAACCATGTCCATTCCCACGAATTCCCCGACGGCGGCGCCGCTGCGGCCCGTGCGTACCGCCGCCACCCTGATCGTTCTGCGCGATGGCCTCGCCGGCATGGAGGTGCTGATGCTGCGCCGTGCCGAGAAGGAGGCCGACCAGAACAGCGGCGCCGCCGTGTTCCCCGGCGGCACGGTGGATCCGAACGACCGCGCGCTGCATGGGCTTTGCGCGGGCGTGGACGACGTTGCGGCAAGCCTGCGCCTGGCGATGCCCGCGAACGGCCTCGATTACTACGCCGCCGCCGTGCGCGAATGCTTCGAGGAAGCCGGACTGCTCTTCGCCACCGGTGCCGACGGCCGGCTCATCACGCTCGACGGCCTGCCGTCCGCGGAACTCGCGGCGCTCCGGGCGACGGTGGAGGCGGGCGGCGACGCCATGCTGCGCCTGTGCGAACGCCAGGGCTGGCGCCTCGCGGTCGACCGGCTGACTTACTTCAGCCACTGGCTGACGCCGCCCGGGATGCCGAGGCGTTTCGACACGCGCTTTTTCGTGGCGGTGGCGCCGCCGGCGCAAAGCGCACGTCCCGACGGGCGCGAGACGGTCGAACACCTCTGGCTCCGGCCCGCCGATGCGCTGGACCCGGCGCGAGGCCTGCGGCTGATGAACGTCCAGCGGCGCATCCTCGAGCAGCTCGCGACCTTCGGCAGTGCGCTGGATTGCGTGGAGCACGCGCGTGGCCTGCGCGAAGTCCGCCTGGTGATGCCCCGGCTGGCCGAAGGCCCGGGCGGCCGTCGGCCGGTGAATCCGGGCGAGCCGGCCTACGAGGAGATTTCGCTGATCGATCCCGACGGCCAGTGCCACGGGCGCTACGAGCTCACGCCGGGGCTCGCGATGCGGCTGTCATCGCGAGTGGTGCGCGTGACGGGCCGCAGCGGCGATCTTCTGGTCAACAGCTATTTCGTCGGCGGCGAAGGCGGCGATTGGGCGCTGATCGATGCCTGCCCGGGCGACGAGGCGCATGCCGCGATGCTGCTCGCATCGGCGCCCGGCCGGGTGCGATGGACCCTGGCGCTGCGCGGCACGGTCCCGTTGCCCGGCGACCGGCTGGCCATTGGCGGATGCACCCTGCGCGTGCTGCGACCGGCGGACCAGCCGGATTCGGCGGCCTGTCTGCTGCTGGAGGAGGAGAAGCTGCTGTTCCTGCGCGAAGCGGATCAGCGCTCGCCGCTGGCGGCCGAAGGCGTCGAATGGCTGGCGCCGGCCAGCGGCTTTCTCAGGCGGGCCTGAGCTTCGGTCTGGTCGCGCGCGAGGCCGGATCGTTCTTCGAGGTCGCGGGCCAGGACGCCGCATTCGAGCAGCGAGATGTCGGGATCGCCTTGCCGGATGCGGACATCCAGCAGGCATCTGCGGAGCAGGGCCATGGTCGGTGAAGAGGAAAGGCTTCCTTTCGGAGGCCGATCTCGCGATTCTCGATTTGCCGGACCCGCCGGGTTTCTGCGCCTTGAGGACGGGTCGTCCATGAAAGCGAAACAATGGCCTTCCTCGGCGGGCGCTCAGCCGACGATCTTCGCGATCAACGCGACATCGGCCACGCCGTTGGCCGGCAGGCCGTGCTGGGCCTGGTAGTCCTTCACGCCGCGGAACGAGGCCTGGCCGAACACGCCGTCGGCCTTGATGTCGGCGCCCAGATCGGACAGCCCCAGCTGCAGCAGCCGGACGTCGAGCCCGCGCGCGAGCGGCGACTGCACCGTGAGCACGCGCGAACCCGGCGGCGGTCCGTCGTAGCAGCCCGGCGGCATGGCCGAGAGCGTGGCGGCCGAGATCTCCTGCCCGCGCACCACCAGTGGCAGCTCGAGCCCCCAGAAGCCCTGGTCGATCAAGCGCTGGAAGGCGTCCATGCGATACACGGTCGCGCGGATGTCGGCGCGCTTGTTCGTGGCCATCCAGTCGCGCCGCGCCGAGACGTAGGCCTTGATCCACGCCTGCTCGCCCGCTGTGCCGACCTGCCCGACGGCGGCGATCGTCCGGTCGCGGATCAGCGCCCACGAGCCATGCACCGTGCTGTCGTAGACCACCGCGACCCCGAGCGGCGAGACGATGCCGAGCTTGCCTGCGGCGGCCAGCGCGGGCTGCCAATAGCTGTCGTCGAAGAAGGCGTCCTGCGTCTCGCGCATCACCGGATCGTCGGCCGAGGCGCGCAGCACGTTCTGGAGCTTGCCGTCGTTGTCGAGCGTGAGGTCGCGCTGCTGGAAGCGCGGCAACGCTTGCGCAAGGCGCGCGCCGAAGCGTGCGCCGAGGTTCGCGCAATAGCGCTGCAGCAGCGTTGCGAGGTTGCCGGAACCCAGCGTGGTCTGCGAGCGGCCGTAGGTGAGATGGCCCGTGTCGCCGGGGATCAGCGTCACCTGGCCGTAGTCGCCCAGCACCGAGCCGGTTTCGAACACGTTCACGATCGCCTGCGCGCTCTTGACCTGGGTCGAGGTGAGCGGTGCGCCCGCGGCGGGGGCAGTGGCCATTGCGTTCCTCCTGCAACCGTATCGGCGGCGATTGCAGCAGAAAGGCATGACGCCTGCCATCCACCATTCAGTGGATGGCCGTTCGTGGAGGCGAGCGATGCGCCCTGTTTTCGCTGTACAGGCCGAGGCGTTGCCGCTACGCTCGCGCGGATTCGCCAACATGGCCGGAGGAGTTCGAATCGTGATCATGTACCCCTTGCCCGGTTCCCGTGACTACCAGGAACGGCTCTTTCCCGATCCCGCGCTGCTCGACCCGGCGACGCGCGCGAAGCTGAAGCTCGACACCTACGAGGACGTCATCGCGCACTTCACCGCGAGTTCGCTGGCGGAAGACGGCATCCAGATCGAGGCCGGATCGCTCGCCGTGACCAAGGGGGCGGGCGCGACCGGCTACATGGTCGCATTCCGGGCGCTGCCGGCCTTCGCGCAGCAGGCCGAGCACTTCGCTGCCATGCACGTCGCGATGCTCGATGCGCAGCATGCGGGCCTCGCGCTCGACGGCTGCGATGCCTGCCGCGAAACGCCCGCCTGGAATCCGATGTCCGGCTTTCCGGTGAATCGCAGCGACGGTCCTTCGCAATGGCTGCCGTGCCTGCCGGTCGGCATGCCGATCGCCAACCACCAGGCGGTGACCTTGATGCACTACCCGCCGATCGTCGCCTACCAGACCGCGAACTACCTCAACAACATGACGCTGCGGCGCTGGGCGCAGATCCTCAAGTGCGCGGGCATCGGTTCGCCGGAGCGCTATCACGCGATCCTCGATGTCAATCCGATCGCCGCGCCGGGGTCGGGCGAGAGCGAATACCCCAACGACTACTTTCCGATCAGCCTCACCTCGATGTTCTTCGACAACGACGCGCGCGGCCTGACCTACGTGCGCTCGATGCTCGAACTCATGCTCAACCCGCCGTCGAATGCGGAGAATCCGCTGACCCTGCCGCTCCTGGTGTGCGGATCGCCGCTCTACGACCCGCAGGCGCCCGGCTGGTTTCGCACGCGCTACAAGGAGCATCTGCCGAAGGACGCCAACGGATCGCCGACGGTCAACGTGCTGCAGGCGGGCTTCATCCGGGTGTTGCCCGGCAGTCCGAAGAAGACGCCTTACCTGATCGCCAACCACATGATCGCCGCCGGCGTGACCGGCCGCTGCACCGACAACCCGGGCCAGATCCCGGACATCCGCAAGTACGAGGCCCAGGACCTCGCGGCCGCAAGCTTCCTGGGCCTGTGCGCCGATGCGGCGAAGCGCGGCGAGGAGGTCGATCCCGGCGAGGCCATCCGCACGGCCTGCGAGCGCTGGTTCGGCCCCAACCAGGGCGACGGCAGCGGTGCGCCGAACCCGGCCAGCGAGAACGACCGTCTGACCATCTGCGCACTGGCGCAGATGGACCTTTGCTTCAATCCGAAGACGATCTCGCCGACCTATACCTACGAACAAGCGCTCGCGCGCTGCCAGAGCAAGGGCGGCGCCGATTTCTCGCCCTGCTTCGGCTGCGCCTGAGCGCCCCGGGGGCCCGGCCCTACTTGTGGAGCAGGCGCTCGAACCCTTCCCACTCCTCGAGGGGTTCGCGCATGTAGCGGGTGCAGCGTTCGATGAAGATGCGTGGGACGGGATCGTGCGGGTCCGCAGCGCTGGCCTTTTCGAACAGACCGAGCGCGGCTTCGAACTCGCCCTCGAAGTACAGCGACATCGCCGAATCGAGCCGCTCGCGGGTCGCGAGCTTGGCATCGCGGCGCTCGGGCGCCTCGGCATCGATGACCTCATAGACGTCCACGGCGATGTTCTTGCCCTTCACCGCCACGCGATCGACGCGCCGCAATGCGAAGGCCTCGGGCGCGCGCAGGGCGTGGTAGGTCGCCTCGCCGATCAGCAAGCGCGCGTGGTAGACCTTGGTGAGCTGCTCGATGCGCGAAGCGAGGTTGACCGGGTCGCCGATCACCGTGCACTGGATGCGCTCGTCCCCGCCCACGGTGCCCAGCAGCAGCGGTCCGGTGTTGACGCCGATGCCGGCCGCCAGGGTCGGCTGGCCGCGGGCGACGGCGCGTTCGTTGAAGACTTCGAGCGCCCGGCACATCGCGATGCCGGTGCGCACGGCGGCGTCGGGCTCGGTGTCGAAGAGCACCTTGATCTCGTCGCCCGCGAAGGAGTCGATGAAGCCGCCGGCCTGCTTGATCTGAACCTCCATGCTGCCGAAGTAGCGGTTGAGCAGGTCGATGGTGCTGCGCGGGTCGAGCCGCTCGGACAGCGGCGTGAAGTCGCGCAGATCGGAGAACAGCACGCTCATGGTCTTGGCGACGCTTTCACCGAGGCTCACGCGCGCGATGTCGCGGCGATCCAGGCTTTCGAGGAACTGGCTGGGAACGAAGCGGCGCTGCGCCTCGATCAGGCGCTGCTGCCGCTGGTAGAGCCGCGCGTTCTCGATGGAGATCGAGACCTGGGCGGCGAGCAGCTGGATCACTTCGATGCGCTCTTCGGTGAAGACGCCGCCCGTCAGGCTGTTCTCCATGTAGATCGCACCTTCGCAGCGGCCGTGCTGGCGCAGCGGAATGCACAGCACCGACTGCGGCTGGCGTGCCTGCAGATAGGCATCGCGCGAAAAGCGTCCGGCGCGCGCCGCATCGTGCAGGACGATCGGGCTCTCGGTGTTCAGCACGTGGTAGACGATCGAGATCGGGAGGGCGAGCGCACCTTCGTTGCTGTCGAAGGGAACGGCGCGCGACGGCACCGTCGCTTCCTGGCCTGCCTCGCACAGTCCTTCGATGACGAGCTGTTCGTCTTCGCGCACCACGAAGCAGCCGCGCTGCGCACCGGCGTTCTCCAGCATGATCCGCATCGTCGCGGTCCAGAGCTGATCCAGCGCGATCTCGCTCGCGATGGCCTGCGAGGCCTTCATCACCGAGGCGAGGTCGAGCGAGGCGGAGTCGAGATTGGCGGCGCTGGATTTCGACGCATCGCCGCGCGGCCGCGTCGCCGATGACGACTGCGCGAGCGCCGGGAACTCCTCCTCCATGTGGGCGACCTTGCGCCGCGCGCCCCAGCCTTCGTAGAGATTGCGCGCCGCGCGCAGGTAGCCCTCGGCGGCCTTGCGACGGCCCGAGGCGAGCAGGTGGCGGCCCGCGAGTTCGTTGGCCATCGCCTCGTCGCGCCGGAAGCCCGATTCGTGCGCGGCGGCCATCGCCATTTCATAGGCCTGCAGAGCGGCCTCGACGCGACCGTCGAGGCGCGCGAGCTCTGCCTGCATCAGCCGCTGCAGGTGCAGGAAGTTCGCTGCGCAGTGGCTCGCCCAGCGCGTCATCCGCCGAAGATCGGCGCGCATCCGCGCCCGGGTGGCCGCCTGCTCGTCGGCCGGCATGCCCGGCAGGCAGGCCGCCAGCGTAAGGTAGGCCACGATGTAGAAGCGCGCGAGCTGCGGCAGCGACATCGCCGAGGCGATGAGCTTGTCCTGTTCGCGCACATGGGCCAGCGCCTGCTGGTGCTCGCCGTAGAACCAGAAGATCTCGGCCTTGTAGATGTGATAGTTGGCCACGCCCGTCATGAAGCGGCGCTGCCGCATGCCTTCGAGGCAGCGCGCTTCGTCGAAGCTCGCATCGTTCATGGAGCACAAGCCGTCGGTCTGGCCGAGGAAATTGCGCTGCATCTGCAGGAACAGCGTCCCCGAATCGAGCGAGTCCTGGTATTCGCAATCGCGCACGATGGTGAGGAAGTCCGCGTGCTCCTGAGCGGCGGCTTCGAGATCGAGCTTCGGGTCCCAGATGATGCAGTCCTGCGCGCTGTAGGCCAGGTAGAGCAGGTCGCCCGACTGGTAGCCGGCCTCGATGCCGCGCCGGAACCATGGCGTCATCGTCGACCAATGGTTGCTCCAGTGGTGCACGAACATCGCATAGACGTAGATCACGCGCGACTTCAGCGCGATGTCGTCGCTCAGGTCGTTCATCGCGACCGCGAGCTGGCCGTACTCGTAGCCGAGCGGCGCGTCGTCCAGCGCGCCGCACAGCAACATGCCGTAGGCCGCGTAGGCAAAGGCCGATTCGGGGCTGTTGCCGTGGCGCAGCGAGATGTTCACCGCGCGCAGGACGAGGAACGGGAAGAGATTGCCGCTGCCCGAGAGAAAGGCCGCCGGGAAGATCTCCATCAGGAGCCGGATCGCGACCTGCTGCACCGGATCCGACATCGGCGGCGCGTCGATGAGATCGGCGATCCTGCGCCCGCCGAGGTTGCGCCGCACGGCGGCGATCTCGCGCCCGATCGCCGCTCGGTCCGGGTCGTCGGTGATCCGCATGCCGAGCAGCGCGAGGCCGGTGGTCGCGGCGCGGATCGACTCGGCCATCTTGCCGATGGTGGCGTACTGGCGCGTGCGCATCGAGAGGATCTCGGCCTTTTCCAGGTTCGATCGCGCATGCGCGAGCATCTGCTCGATCCACGACTCGGCCTCGCTGTAGTTCGCGGTGAGGTAGGCGCATTGCTGGTACTCGGTCGCGAGCGCCATCTTGAGGTCGAGGTCGCTGGTCCACGCATCTTCCGGCAGCAGCGCGAGCCCGTGGCCCAGATAGGCGAGCGCCGATTCGTAGGCCGACGAGCGCAGCGCGCGGCTGCCGGCTTCGAGGTTCATGCGCGCCAGCGCCTTGCGTTCGGCCGGATCGTCGATGAGCCGGTGGCATTCGTTGAGGTGGCCGACGATCTCGATCAGCCGCTCTCCGCGTTCCTCGGGCGTGGCGTGGCGCTGGATCAGCCGGCCGATCGAGAGGTGCACGCTTTCCTTGCGATCGGCGGCGATCAGCGCGTAGGCCGCCTGCTGCACCCGGTCATGCTGGAAGCGGTAGCTCGGATTCAGCCCGGCGGTGGCCGCCTCGCCGCCGCTGCCGACCAGCTTGTAGTCCTCGTTGAGCGGCACCACCAGGTGGCGCTGCATCGCGGGCAGCAGGTCGGCTGCGGTGCGCTCCATCGATTGCTCGTGGATGATCGACAGCGTGCGCAGATCGAAGGTGTCGCCGATACAGGCCGCGAGCTCCAGCACGCGCTGTGTCGCGGCCGGCAGCTTGCGCAGGTTGGCGAGCACGAAGTCGACCACGTCGCTGCCCAGGCCGCTGCTGCGCACCGCCTCCATGTCCCAGCGCCAGCGGCCCGATTCAGGCGCGAAGGCGATGGCGCGCGCCTGCTCGAGCGCGCGCAGCAGCGCCGTGAGGAAGAAGGGGTTGCCCTGCGCGCGTTCGTGCAGCAACTCGGCCAGCGGCCGGCACGCGGCCACGTCGGCGTGCAGCGCATCCGCCACCAGTTGCTCGACCGCGGGCAGCGCGAGGGGCCGCAGGGCCAGTTCGTGGATCGCACGGCTTTCCTGGATCTCGTTGAGCGCCAGCCGCAGCGGATGGCCGACGTCGACCTCGTTGCTCCGGTATGCGCCGATCAGCAGCAGATGCCGCAGGTCGCGCGCCGTCGCGAGCCAGCGCAGCAGGTTGAGCGTCGACGCGTCGCTGAACTGCAGGTCGTCGAGGAACACCACCAGCGGCTGCTCGCTCGCGAGCGCGCGCACGAAGTTCAGGAAGGCGATCTGCAGTCGGTTCTGCTGCTCGTTGGGCGGCAATGCGGGCACGGGCGGCTGGGGGCCCATGATCTCTTCGAGCTCGGGAATCAGCTCGACGAGCAGCCGGCCGTTCGGCGCGACCGCCGCCACCAGCTTCTCGCCCAGAGTCCGGCGGCGGTCCAGCGATTCGGCCATCAGCTGGCGCGCGAGGCTGCGAAATGCCAGCGCCACCGCGGAGTAGGGCGTGCTGCGCTGGAACTGGTCGAACTTGCCCTGGATGAGGTAGCCCTCGCGGCGCACCAGCGGCTTGGCGATCTCGTTGACCAGCGCCGACTTGCCCACGCCGGAGGGACCCGAGACCATGCAGAACTCGGTGCCGCCCGCGGCCACACGCTCGAACAGCGCGAGCAGCGCGGCCTGCTCGGCTTCGCGTCCGTAGAGGCGCTGCGGGATGTTGAACTTGCGCGAGACGTCGCGATACCCGAGCGCGAAGGGCGAGATGCTGCCCGTTTGCGCCAGTTCGCGCTGGCAGCGGCCGAGGTCCTCGATCAACCCGTAGCTGCTCTGGTAGCGGTCCTCCGCGTTCTTCGCCATCAGCTTGAGGACGATCGCCGACACCGGCTGCGGGATCGCCGGGTTCATGTCGCTGGGCGAGGGCGGCGCCTTGCCGATGTGGCTGTGCACCCATTCGAGCACGGTGCGCGCATGGAAGGGCAGCTCGCCGGTCAGCAGCTCGAACAGCGTGATGCCGAGCGAATAGAAGTCCGAGCGGTAGTCGAGCAGCCGGTTCATGCGTCCGGTCTGCTCGGGCGACATGTAGCGCAGCGCGCCTTCGAGCCGGCGCGACAGCGCGTCGTTCTGGCGCTCCAGCGAGAGCTCCGACGCGATGCTGAAGTCGATCAGCCGGACGTCCTCGGCCGCGTCGACGAGGATGCTGTGCGGCTCGATGTTCTTGTGCACCACGTCGAGCTCGTGCACGCGCGCGAGCGCCTCGGCCAGCGCGATCGCGATGCGGAACAGGCTTTCGAGCGGCAGCCCGCGCTCGCCCTGTGCGGCGGCCTGCTCGGCCAGCGAGTGGCCGAAGGGCTCGAGCACCAGCGCCACGTTGCCGTTGCCCCAGGTCTCCAGGGCATGCACCCGCACCACCGATTCGATCGACTGCAGGCGCTTGAGCAGGCTGTACTCGTGGCGCAGTTCGGCCACTTCCTGCCGGCCGGGGTATTCGGCATCGAGCGTCTTGATGACGACCGGATGATCGTCCGCGATGCGCACCGCGCGATAGATCGCGCGGCGCTGGGACTGGTGGATGCGCTCGCCGATCCGGTAGCCGGGAATCGTGACCACCGCGCTCCGATCCGGCGCCTAGGCGCCGAACACCTGGCGTGCGCGCTCGGCGTAGGCCTCGGCCGCGGTGTCGCGCAGCGGCGTGCCGTGCCCGCACAGCGCATGGCGGTAGGGCATCGCGCCGAGGCGCGCGTAGTCGCCGACCTTGGGCTGGTTGACCTGCATGAACAGCGGGCCGAAGTTGGCCGGCTGGAAGAAGCCCATGCCGCGCATCATCTCGCGCGACTCGTCGGAGAAGTACTCGTTGGGTTCGACCCAGTTCTGCAGCGCGTCACAGGCCACCAGGATGCCGCCCGCGCGGTCGATGCGCAGCACGCACTCGGGCATGCGCGTGGTCTCGAATGCGAACACGGTGCAGCCCTCGAACGGCACTTCCGAGTCGGGCTTGAGCACCTTGTCGGGCACCAGCCCGTAGGCGTGCTGCGTGCCCGGCGGCGCCCAGAAGGTCGCGCCATAGCGCAGCTTGTAGAAGGCGTTGTCGCGGTCGTGCAGCGAGCCGATCTGCACCACGTGGGCGATGCGGCCGAGCGATTCGAGCTTTTCGAGTCCCGCTTCATCGAGCCGCATCGGATTGACGAGCGTCAGGTCACTGCCGTCGCGCACCACGGTCATGTTGCGGCTGAAGTGCCAGGGGGCGTCCATGAGGACGGTCTTCATCGTGCCTGTCACGAAAAAGACATCGGGAAAGACTTCCTCGATCTCGCCGTGGGGCAGGGCTGGCGGCAGTTCGTGCAGCGCGTCCATCAGATAGCTCCTTTGCTTGGGTAGGCGCGAGCGTACCGTACTTCGGTGCCTGCGGCGCGGCAAGCCAATTCATGCATAGTCGAACCGCCCCACATACGCGTATTCGTGCATGTAAGCGTGCAGGTACTCATCGAGATAGCGCCGCTGCGCCGGCGTGAAGCGGCCGAGGCGTACGTCTTCGAGGGTTTCGCGGCCGTCGGATTCGTCCAGGCGCTTGAGGTGGAAGAGCGTCATGTCGCGTCCGCCGAAGTAACGCTGCAGATAGCGGTGGTACGCGCGCGCCGCGCTCATGTCGAAGACGCAGCCCGCGAGCGCGGTGTACTGCGGCCGGCGGGCGAGTTCCTCGGCATCGAAGACGGGGTAGTTGCCCGGCGGGGGAACGAAGGGCGGCGGCTCGGGATTGGTCTGCACCGGATGGCGGCGCAATGCATCGACATAGGCCGCATCGAGTCCCGCATGCGTCGCGCCCTGCACCAGGATGTTGAGGTAGCGCTGCGTGGGCAGGCAGGCGTCGTTGAGGAAGGCGGGCAGGCCGGCGTAGGCGATGGCCGGCTGGCGGCCCTCGTCGGTGTCCAGCGTGACTTCGATGCGGTCGTAGCCGTGGCCGTAGGCTTCGGCGGCGTCGAGCAGCGCCATGTGCGCGTCCTCGCAGAGATGAAGCACGCCGCGCACCACGTCGGACGGATCGCCCGTGCGCTCGATGTTGCCGACGCCGCCTTCGTGGCGGAAGAAGTGCTGCACGTTGAAGCGCAGCCGCCAGCCCTGCAGCGCGGCGCGGCGCGACCGGTGCGGCTCCACGCCCTTGGCGCGCAGGGACGTCATGTCCATGTTCGATCCGTAGCCGAAGTACCAGAACACGAGAATCCTCCTGTACAGCCGGCGGCCGGCACCATTAGTATTCGCCGCTGGGGAGTTGGGGCGACCGGGCCGCTGTGGCTGCGGGATTGTCCGTGAAGGCGACATCAGTCTTCAATCAGGAGTTGCGAAAAGTGAGCCACAACACACCCGCGAGCCAGGACTTCGTGATCAGCCGCACGCCCGCCCGGGGCGCTTCCAAGGGCAGCCCGGGCTATGGGCTCTGGCGTTTCGATCCCGATGCGGACGAGATCCTGGAGCCGATGCCACTGGCGTCCAACGCGGCATTCGACCCCACCCACTCGCTGGTGCCGATCGGCCGCTACCTGCTCGAATGGGGGCCGCTGATGCTGCAGCCCTACCAGCCGTGCTTTCCGTACCGGCTGTTCGAGTTCGACCCGCAAAGCCCCGATCCGCTGAACGCCACCGCCTTGCAGCACGGCCTGTGGACCAAGGCGAAGTTCTGGCAGTACCGGCCCGACTTCGGCAATCCGCAGGGCGCGCACGAGGGCTACGACTCGGGCAACGAGCTGCTCCTGCTGCCGCTCGGCGGCTTCATGCTCAACGTGATTCCGACCGAAGGGCGCGGCACCTTCCAGCTGTGGAACTTCGACCCCAGCCCGCTCAAGCCGGGCGCGGCCGATCCCTTGCCCGTGCCCTATACGCCGCAGGGTTCGTTCGACAGCATCCAGTTCGGCCACGAACTGATCCCGCTGGGCAACTACGTGCTCGACCGCGTGCCCGAGACCGGCGAGTACTGGGTCTGGAGCTTCGACCCGCAGAGCGTGATGCCGCTCGGCCAGCCCGCGATCCAGCGCGGCCAGTGGACCGACATCGACGCCAGCCACAGCCTCGCGGTGATCGGCGACCTGGTGCTTGACTGGACGCCCGCCGACGGCGCCTACCGGCTCTGGCGATTCGATCCGGCGAGTGCCAATCCGCTGACCGGTCCGCTGCGCCAAGGCACCCTGCCGGAGGGCCTGCGCAGCGGCGTCGAGCTCACGGGCATCCAGTCGCTGCGCGCGATCGACCCGGCGCGCGCCGAGATGCCGGGCACCATCGACTTCATGCGCTCGAAGATCAAGCATGTGGTCTACCTGATGCTCGAGAACCGGTCCTTCGACCACGTCTGCGGCTGGCTCTACGGCAAGGGCGAGACCGGCATCCACTTCGTCGGCGACGACCGGCCCTTCGACGGCGTCGACGAAGCCATGTTCAACCTCGACCCCGGCATGCCCGACAAGGAGGGCAAGCCCACGCCGGTGTTCGTCAAGAAGTACAAGGACGGGCAACTGAGCGAGGACTGGGACCTCGACTTCCTGCCCGAGGACCCGTATCACGACAAGTCCGACGTGCTGCGCCAGCTCTTCTTCTCGAACCGCGACGGCTACGCGCAGCGCGCTGCGCCGGACATGGGCGGCTTCGTGTGGAACAACGGCGTGCACGAGGTGATGTGGACCTACATGCCCGAGCAGCTGCCGGTGCTCAATGGGCTCGCGAAGGGCTTCGGAATCTCCGATGCGTGGTTCAGCGCGATGCCTGGAGCGACCGATCCGAACCGCGCGATGTCTTTCACCGGCTCGGCGCTCGGGCAGCTCAACAACTTCCAGAACGGTACGCAGTACACCTACTGGCCGCTGTCGCCGCACCGCCAGTCGATGTGGAAGGTGCTGTGGAGCAACGGCTTCACCGACTGGAAGATATACAACTCGGTGGAGTGGATGAACTTCGTCCACACCTACCACCTGTACCTGCAGGGCCAGATCCCGTCGGTCGACGCCGCGATCTCGCAATGCCAGACGAGCTTCATCGAAGGCATCCAGAAGTTCAAGGAGGATGCGCGCGCCGGCCGGCTGCCGGCCTTCAGCATGCTGGAGCCGGCGTGGATCGCGACCTCGGGCACCTCGTCCTACCACCCGGGCGCGGACTTGGTGCCGGGCGAGGTGGCGCTCAACGAGATCTACGATGCCCTGCGCGCGGGGCCGGCGTGGAACGAGACCCTGTTCGTCATCACCTTCGACGAGCACGGCGGCATCTTCGATCACGTGAAGCCGCCGTATGCGGTGAACCCGTGGCCGAACGACGTCAACGACGGCTTCCGCTACGACATCATGGGGGTGCGCGTTCCGACCATCGTGGTGTCGCCGTGGATCAAGGAGAAGACGGTGTTCCGCTCGCCCAATGAAGTGGCCTACGACGGCACCTCGTTCGCGGCGACGCTGCTGCGCTGGTTCGGCATTCCCGAATCGCGCTGGTGCATGGGCGACCGCATCCTGCAGGCGCCGAGCTTCGAAGGGGTGCTCCAGTGCACCAGCCCGCGCACGGATGCGCCGACGCTCACGCCGCCCTACGACAAGACCTTCCCGCGCGAGGGCAAGTCGGGCCGCAAGGAGCGTCTGCACGACCTGCACCGCCTGATGGCGCCGCGCGCGGTGACGGCGCTTGCGGCAGGCAAGCTGAGCTCGGACGAGATCAACAGGATCTCGCAGCAGATCCTGGCCGACGCGACCGACCTGAAGTCGTTGCACGCGATGATCGATGCGCTCGCGAAGCGGCTGGCGTAGGGCCTGCTGACAGGCCCCGACTACAGAAGCTCTTCATCCACCATCGCGGCGAGCATCTGCAGGCGCAGCCTGCGCGCCGCGGTGGCGTTCGGCTCCTGGCTCAGCACGACTTCCTCCTTGCCGCGCTGCGAGACCCATTCGATGCCCTGCCGGCCGGGCGTGCTGCGCACCTGGTAGCTGCGCGGCAGGCGGTCGTTGCGGAGCAGTCCCGCCACCTGCGATGCGAGGGCGGGGCTGTCGACGATCAGGCTCATCTCGGTGTTGGCGTTTGCCGAGCGGCGGTCCATGTTCATCGAGCCGATCGAGAGCCAGCGGCGGTCCACCACCGCGAGCTTCGCGTGCAGCCGGCCGAGCGAGGCGTGCGGGCCATCGGCATGCGCTTCGTGCTCGTCGTCGCCGGGCATGAGCTCGTAGAGCGCGACGCGGCGTTCCAGCAGCGCCTGCCGGTAGCGGGCATAGCCGAAGTGCGCGAGCGGCTCGTCCGTCGTGGCCAGCGAGTTGGTCATGATCGACACGTGCACCTGGTTGTCCGCCGCCTGCTGGAGCACTTCCATGGTGCGCCGCCCCGGCACGAAGTAGGGCGAGGCGATCAGCACCTCGGAATGCGCCGATTGCATCAGGTCGAGGTTGCCGTTCATCACCACGCCGTCGGCGAGCGATTCGTGGCCCGGATCGGCCTTGCGCGGTGAATCCGCGACCACGCGCACCGCGGCCATCTGCAGCTGGATGCGGCCGGCGGCGATCTGCGGGCCGATGGAAGTCTGGCCGAGCGAATCTCGCGCCGGCGCCGCGTCGGATGCGGCCGCCGATGCGGTGATCCTGTCGAAGTGCCAGCGCGCCGCTTCGGTGCTGATGCCGGTCGCGAGATGCTCGATCGGGTAGGCGTGCGGGCTGTTCCAGTAGGCGTCGAAGACGGCCGTCATCTCGGCCACCACGGGACCGGCGGACAGCATGTCCATGTCGATGAAATTGGCGGGCTCGCTGCGTCCGAAGTACTCGTCGGCGATGTTGCGGCCGCCGCTGATCGCAAGAACGCTGTCGGCGACGAAGAGCTTGTTGTGCATGCGGCGGTTGATGCGCGAGAACTCGTTCATCGAGAAGAACACCCGCGCGCCCACGCTGCCTTCGCGCACCGCGAGCGGATTGAACATGCGCACCTCGATGCCGGGATGGGCCGCGAAGCCGGCGAGCAGCGCGTCCTGGCCCGCGGCCTGCAGGTCGTCCACCAGCACGCGCACCCGCACGCCGCGGTCGGCCGCATTGCGCAACTCGCGCAGGAATTGCCGGCCCGTGGCGTCGTCCGCGATCTGGTAGTACTGCGCGTCGATCGACTTCTCTGCCGCGCGTGCCAGCGCGATGCGGGCCTCGAAGGCCTGGTCGCCGGCCGGCAGCAGGCGCAGGCCGGAGAGGTGCGGGGGCTCTGCATCGACCGACGCCGCGGCCACTGCCGCGAGCCGCGTGTCGGCGACGTCGGTGGCCGCTTGCGACACGGGCCTTTCGACACCCGGCGGCAGGCTCGCACAGCCCGCGAGCACGGCGAACATCAGCAGCAGCGCGAGGATGCGAAAGACCCGATTCGACATGCTGCGAATCTAGGTCGTGCGCCACTGCTTCGCCATGAAGCAGTTCCCAGGCCGAAAGTGACATTGATCACATCCCCTTGCGGGTTTGATAATCCCCCGCAGGTTGCCGAACCCCACGCCGCGCAGCCCGGAGCATCCGATGAGTTCCGCCAGCGACCGCCTGCCGCAGTCCCTGCTCGACGCCATTGCGCCGCGTGGCGTGACCCGCGCTTTTCCCGCGCACGCGATCCTCATCAACGAGGGGGACACCACCGATTCGCTCTATATCGTTCTGAGTGGCCGCGTGAAGGTCTATGCGAGCTCCGAAGACGGTCGCGAAGTCGTGTTGACCGAGTACGGCCCCGGTGAATATTTCGGCGAGCTGGCCATCGACGGCGAGAAGCGCTCGGCATCGATCAAGGCGCTCGGCCCGTGCACCTGCCGCGTGGTGCAGGGCACCGATCTGCGGCAATTCCTGGTCGAGCAGCCGGACTTCGCGGTGCATCTCACGCGCAAGCTGATCCGCATGGTGCGCCGGCTCACCGACCAGGTGCGCAGCATGGCGCTGCAGGATGTCTACGGCCGCATGGTGCGGGTGCTGACGGAGCTTTCCGACCCGGTAGGCGAGGAGCGCCTGATGCGCAACAAGCTCACCCAGCAGGACATCGCGGACCGCATCGGCGCATCGCGCGAGATGGTCAACCGCGTGATGAAGGAGCTCACCGCCGGCGGCTACATCGGCCAGCGCAACGGTCGCATGGTGATTCTTCGCAAGCTGCCTTCGGCCTGGTGAGGGCGGGCGACCCGGCTGGTTTTCGCCGGGAATCTTCTCTTTGATGCAGCGGCCCGATGGCAGGCCGATGCACCGTCACTACACTGCCCCCGCTTCATCAACGACCGCCGGCAAAAAAAGGCGGCTCAGGGGGACTTCCATGAAACTGACGTCGAGCCAGGCACGGCTCCTCTACGCCCTCGAACAGGAAGGGGGGCGTGTCGTCACCGCGCCTTATCTCTGTCTGCGCCTGACGGGCCAGCCGATCGGCAAGGCGGGCGCTGCCGAGCGTTCGGCGATCCAGCACGACATTGCGGCGCTGTGCGAAGACGGTCTCGTGCTGCGGTCCTGTTCGGGCGACCGGGACGTGATCGCCATCACCGTCCGCGGGCGCATCGAACTGAGGTGGGGACCGCGCACCTGGAAATGTCGTTTTGCGACCCTGTTCGGCTTCGGCCTTCATCCGGTGCCGGAGGACTCCGGCGCGATGGCGGTCCGCTTCTCGCATCCCACCCGCTGATCGTGCCGCCGGCGGACTGCCGGCGGCCGTCCGCATTCAGGCTCGCGCGCCTTCGGCGCCCAGTTCGGCGCGCTGGTCGTGGCCGACCACGAGCACGAGCGCGATCGCCACCACCGACAGCGCCGCGAGGAACAGCACCGCGTAGAAGTCGTTGCCCATCCGGTCCTTGAGCACGCCGAAGATCGTCGGCCCGATGTAGCCACCCAGGTTGCCGATCGAGTTGATCCAGGCGATGCCCGCGGCGGCCGCGACGCCGCTCAGCAGTGCGGTCGGCACGGTCCAGAACACCGGCAGCGCCGAGAAGATGCCCGCGGCGGCCAGCGTGACCGCCGCCATCTTCGGCACCGGCGAGCTGATCTGCGCTGCCGCCACCAGTCCCACGAAGATGCAGGCCAGCGGAATCAGCAGAAAGAGCTTGCGCTCGCGCCGCGCGTCGGACCAGCGCGACCAGAGCACCATCGCGATCGAGCCGACCAGATACGGAAACGCATTGATGAAGCCGATCTCGACATTGCCGAGGCCGCCGAAGCCCTTGATGATCTGCGGCAGGAAGAAGCTGAGCCCATAGAGCGGCACCGTGATGCCCATGTAGACGATGCCCAGCGAGATCACCTTCCAGTTGAGCAATGCCTGCTTCCACGAGATGCGGTGGATCGACTCGCGATGCACCCGCTCGGCGTCGAGCTTCTTCTGAAGCCAGTCGGCTTCGTCGGCCGAGAGCCACTTCGCATCCTTCGGACGATCGGGCAGATACAGCAGCACGACGAAGGTCAGCACGATCGCCGGTATCGCCTCGAGGATGAAGAGCCACTGCCAGCCGCGCATGCCCCAGAAGCCGTCCATATTGAGGATGTAGCCGGAGATGGGGGAGCCGATGACGGTCGAGATCGGGACCGCGAACATGAACCAGCCGACGATGCGCGCGCGGTACGCAGCCGGAAACCACAGGGTCAGGTAGAAGATCACGCCGGGAAAGAAGCCGGCCTCGGCCAGGCCCAGCAGGAATCTGACGACGTTGAAGCTCGTCGCGCCGCCGACCCAGGCCTGCGCCATCGAGAGCACGCCCCAGGTGAGCATGATCCGCGCGATCCAGCGCCGCGCGCCGAAGCGCTCGAGCGCCAGGTTGCTCGGCACCTCGAACAGGAAATAGGCGATGAAGAAAATTCCCGCCGCGTTGCCGAACACGGTGGCGCTGAAGCCCAGGTCCTTCGACATCGACGCGCCGGCGAAGCCGAGGTTCACGCGGTCGAGGTAGGCGATGAAATAGCTGACCATCAGGAGCGGCAGCAGCCGCCAGCTGATCTTCGAAATGATGCGTTGTTCGATGGGTTCCATGTTGTTGTCTGTCTCTTTCCTTTTTTGTCGCCCACACGGCGGGGCCGATGTTTATACATCGGCGATATGGGCGATGCGGGCGATGCGGGCGAGGCGGGCGAGGCGGGCGGCGCGGGCGCGCGCTCAGTCGTTCGCGCCGCGTGCGCGCAGCCGGTCGAACAGCACCGCGACGATGATGAAGCTGCCGACGAAGGTCCCCTGCCAGAAGGTGCTGATGCCGAGCAGGATCAGGCTGTTTCGGATCACTTCGATCAGCGCCGCGCCCACCACCGCGCCGAACGCGGTGCCGATGCCGCCGGCGAGGTTGGTGCCGCCGATCACCGACGCGGCGATCACCGACAGCTCCATGCCTTGCCCGAGGCTGGTCGTGACCGTGCCCAGCCATCCGACTTCGAGGATGCCCGCGATCCCCGCGCAGAGGCTGCAGAACATGTAGACGCTGACCTTCACCGGCTTCACCGGCACGCCGGTCATCGTCGCGGCGCGCTCGTTGCCGCCGATGGCGTAGAGATGGCGGCCCCATCGCGTCCAGCGGAAGGCAATGCTGGCGATCACCAGCAGCACGAGGAGGAAGATCACCGGACTCGGAATCCGTATCGGGTCCATGAGCGGCAGCGAGAGGTTGACGAAGCCGCCGCCGAGCGCCAGCAGCCTGGGCTGGTCGGGCCCGAACTCGTACACCATGCGGTTGTTCGACAGCACCATCGCGAGGCTGCGCGCGATCGACAGCACGCCCAGCGTGACCACGAACGGCGGCACGCCGACATACGCGATCATGAGCCCGTTGAATGCGCCCACCGCCAGCGACACGCCGAGCGCCAGCGGAACCGCCAGCCAGATCGACAGGCCCGCATGCATCGTCATGCCGATCACCATGCCCGAGAGCACCAGCACTGCACCCACCGAGAGATCGATGCCGCCGGTGATGATCACGGCCGTCATGCCGATCGCGATGATCGCGACGAAGGCGAAGTTGCGCGTGACGTTGAACAGGTTCTGCTGCGTCGCGAACACGTCGCTGGCGAGCGAGAGCGCGACGAAGGCCACCACCGCGGCCACCGAGACCCAGAAGGTCTGCTGGCTCACGAGCCAGCCGAGCCAGTTGCCGTGAGCGCGGCGGTCGATCTGTTCTTCGAGCGTCGCGGCCATGTCATGCCTCCTGCCGAGCCGCCTCAAAGGAGGCATGCGCCCCCTCGGGGGGCAGCGAATACACGAAGTGATGAGCATGGGGGCACATGTTTTCCTCAGGCTCAGGCAAGCTCGATGGCGCCGGTGATCAGCCCGGTCACTTCTTCGGGCGAGCTCTGCGCGATCGGCTTGTCGGCCACCTTCGCGCCGCGCCGCAGCACCACGATGCGGTCCGCGACCGCGAAGACGTCCGGCATGCGGTGGCTGATCAGCACCACCGCGATGCCGTGGTCGCGCAGGCGGCGGATCAGGCTCAGCACCTCGGCGATCTGCCGCACGCTGATCGCGGCGGTCGGCTCGTCCATCAGCACGATGCGCGGGTCGGCCAGCCGCGTGCGCGCGATCGCGACCGCCTGCCGCTGGCCGCCGGACATGCGCCGCACCAGGTCGCGCGGCCTCGTCTCCGACTTCAACTCGGCGAAGAGCTCGCCGGCGCGCTGGAACATCGCGCGGTAGTTCAGCACCTTGAACGGGCCCAGGCCGAAGGTCAGCTCGCGGCCGAGATAGACGTTCTCGGCGGCCGTGAGGTTGTCGCACAGCGCGAGGTCCTGGTAGACGATCTCGATGCCTTCCTCGCGTGCGTCGGCGGGCTTGTGGAAGACCACCTTGCGGCCTTCCATGCTCACCATGCCTTCGCTCGGCGGGTAGTTGCCCGCGATGATCTTCACCAGGGTCGACTTGCCGGCCCCGTTGTCGCCCATCAGGCCGACGACCTCGCCGGCCCTGAGCGACAGGGACACGTCGCAGAGCGCCTGGATCGCGCCGAAATGCTTGGAGATCCGGGACAGCTCCAGCACGGATGGCGCCGCAAGCTGGCCCGTCGATTCGCCGGTCACTTGGCCGGTCACTTCGCCGGGCACTTGTCCAGGTTGGTCGGCACGCATTCGTCCAGGCCCGTGTAGAGCGGGTCCGCGACCTGCTTGCCGTTGATCAGGTCGATCAGCACGGCCGGCGCGCGGTGGCCCATCTCGAACGGGCGCTGGCCGATCTGCGCATGGCTGCGCCCGGCCTTCAGCGCATCGAGCTGCGGCGGCAGCGTGTCGCCCGCGATGACGATCAGTTCCTTGGACTTCAGCTTGGGCATCACCTGGTCGGTCACCTGCGCATAGGCCTGCGGGCCGAACTGGGCCCAGCCGCCCACGAGGATGAAGGCATTGAGCTTCGGGTTCTTGGTGAACACGTCCGACATCTGCTGGTTCGCGAGGTCGATCTGGTCGTTGGTGAAGAGCGGACAGCCGGCGACCTCGGTCCAGCCGCCTTCGCCCTTGAGCCGGTCGATGCCCTTCTTGCCGCTGATGGTGTCGCGGAAGCCCGCCGCGCGCGCGTTGATGTTGTCGGCCGCGACATTGCCGAGCTGCATGCACACCGTGCCGCCCTTGGGATTGAGCGCCTTCAGGTGCTTGGCCATCAGCACGCCCATGTCGTAGTTGTTGGTGCCGAGGTAGGTCTTGCGCAGCGCTCGATCCGAAGCCGCGAGGTCGGCGTCGATCGTCATGATCGGCATCTTCGGGGCCTTGGCCTTGAGCATCGTCGCCATGGCCGGCGCGTTCGACGGCGAGATCGCGATGCCCGCGACGCCCTTGTTGATGAGGTCCTCGACGATCTGGACTTCGCCTGCCTCGTCGGCGCTCGATGCCGGGCCGGTGTAGAGGCAGGTGTACTCGGCGCTGGCGTTCTCCTTGTTCCAGAGCGCGCAGCCGTCGCCGAGCACGGTGAAGAAGGGGTTGTCCAGGCCCTTCACGACGACGGCCAGCGTCTTCTTCTGGGCCATGGCCGGCGCGGCGGCGAGGAGGGCGGCGAGGAGGGCGGCGAGCAGGGTGCCTGCGACCATGAGAATCGACTTTTTCATTGCGTCTCCTTCGAGGTGGATATGCACTGTCGAGCTCTCCTGCGCCACGGGCAGCGGCGGCATCTTCCGGGGGGCTGTCGCGGCCCAGGAGGAAAGCGACTATAGGACTCGCATTCCCCCGTGTCGAGTCGGCGCCGCCGGCAGCCAGGGAGGAACACAATCGGCGGTCAGCTCATCGGTTCAACTTGTTTTCAGCGTGCGACTCAAGATTCATCACATGACGGCCCGCCTGGCGGGAATGGCACTGGCCTCGCTGGCCTTCTCCGGGGGCGTGCGCGCAGCCGATGACGGCGACGGCGCGCCGCCCATCACACCCTATCGGCCCTCGGTCTCCAGCCCCGCTCAGCTGCCTGCGCCGGGCCAGCTCGAACTCGAACTCGGCGG
Source organism: Variovorax sp. HW608 (assembly GCF_900090195.1). Taxonomy (NCBI): domain Bacteria; kingdom Pseudomonadati; phylum Pseudomonadota; class Betaproteobacteria; order Burkholderiales; family Comamonadaceae; genus Variovorax; species Variovorax sp. HW608. The sequence goes on along the minus strand of NZ_LT607803.1, from coordinate 6,286,855 downwards.
CCAGCGCAGGAGCGACAGCCAGTCCTTGCGCAACAGTGCGCCCTACCTCCTGAAGCTGGCCTTCGACGATCAGTGGGGCGTGCTCGTCGGCGGCGAGGCCTACGTCTCGCAGCACGGCGACATCGGCCGCTCGCAAGGCGTGGGCGACACCGTCCTGACCTTGAAGCGGGCATGGGTCGTGGACGCCGCGACGGCGTTCGGCATGGAGTTCGACGTCAAGCTGCCGACCGCCAACGACGTGATCGGCAGCGGCAAGACCGACTACACGATCAACACCATCTTCAGCCGCGACCTCGGACCGGTGCACATGGACGCCAATCTCAACGCAACGCAGCTGGGCCAGGCCGACCCCGGCAGCTCGCGCACGCAGATCGGCGCGTCGACTGCGTTCTCCACGTCGCTGTCAGGCCCCTGGGGGCTGACCGGCGAGGTCTCGGGCACTCACCGCAACGGCGCCGACAACGGCGTGCAGCTTCTTGCGGCGCTCACCTTCAGTCCCACGCGGCGACTGACTTTCGACGTGGGCGTCGCGCGCGCATTCCGGCCCCGGCCTGCGGCAACCTCGCTGTTCACCGGCGTCGTGCTGCCCCTGGCCCGGCTCTGGTGAGAGCGCAAGGCACGACGGCCCCCTACGGGTGCTCGTGCGTGTGGTGTGCATCCGGCACATGCGGATGCGAATGCTGCAGGGGCTCGTGGCGATGCGGGTGACTGTGCGGGCCGGCGGGCACCGGGTCGTGCGTGTGCATGTGGTGCCCGTCGTCATGCGAGTGCGCATGCTCGTGCTCGAGTTCGTCGTGAGCGTGTTCGTGGCCGTGCGATTCCGCCAGATGCAGCACGACGCCCGCGAGCATCAGCACGCCGCCGAAGGCCATGCCGGCACTGAGCGACCGGTCGCCGAGCGCGATCGCGCCGAGGGCGCCGATGAAGGGGGCGAACGCGAAGACCGAGCCGGTGCGCGCGGCGCCGAACGCGCGCTGCGCCAGCAGGTAAAGCCGCAGGCTCAGGCCGTAGCCGCTCGCGCCGATCGCCAGCAGCCCGAGCGCGGCGCCCCAGCCGGGCACCGGCTCGCCGGACGCGATCGCCAGCAGGGTGGTGATCGTCGCGCCCAGGAGGGACTTGCCGAACACGACTTGCCCGGGATCGCGTTCTGCCAGCGGGCGCGACAGCGTGTTGTCGACGCCCCAGGCGGCAGTGGCGCCGAGCACCGCGAGCAGGCCGAGCCCTTGCATGCCGCCGGTCAGCCCCCGATCGAGCACGAGCGCGACGCCTCCGGCGAGCAGCAGGAGCATCGCCGTCCACACGCGGCGATCCATCACCTCGCGGTACAGGAGGCGGGCGAGCACCGCGGTGAACAGCGCCTCGAGTGCCAGCATGAGCGAGGCACTGGTGCCGCTCGTGTGCTGCAGACCCCAGGCGAGCGCAACCGGTCCGATGCCGGCGCCGAAGAGCGCCATCAGTGCCAGGCGGCCGAGATCGCTGCGTCGCACGGCCGCCTCGCGTTCGACCGGCTGGCGCAGCAGCGCGCCGATGACGGCCGCGCCGGCATAGAGCAGCGCTGCGGTCGAAAAAGGCCCGAGCCCGGTGCCGGCACGCTGGACGAAGGGCGTGCTGACGCCGAAGAGCGTCGCGGCCAGGAGCGCGAGGAGGCCGCCTCGGACGGCGGGCAGGGTGTTCATGGGGCGATGCTCGGGCGGTTGGGATCGGACGCTTCTACCGCACCGAGTAGACACGAATTTCCGCCGCCGCTGAAGCGCCTGCCGGAACGGCAATGAAGAGCGCGGAAAGGTCCGGCACGAACAGGCCGGTTCGAGCCCCTGGTGCGGTGGGTATGCGCTCCGACAGTTCGAAGCGCTGGGCGTCTCGCCGAATGACGTCGATCCGGCCCTCGCCGCATACGACGTAGAGCCGCTGGCGTGGTTCATCGAAGAACAGCTCATCGGCATCCCGACAGGCGGGAAGCCGGTCGACCTCCTTTCCGGTCCGGGTGTCGAAGACGACGAGCAGCGCCGGCGATCGGGTCACGACGAACAATTGGTGCCCGCTCTCATCGAGCGCCATCGGGAAGTTCCGTGCGGCCCTTTCGATCGGCCAGGCCGCAATGACCTTCCCGAGCTCGCGATCGACGACTGCCACATGGCCTGCGTCGGGGACGTCGACGTAGATCCTGGCGCCTGAGCGATCGATCTGGAACGACTCCGGGTGCCCTGCAAGAGGGATGCGCTGGACGACCCGCAGGGTGTCCGGGTCGAGCGCGACCAGCGCCTTGCCGGCGCCGACGTACACCTTGCCGCTCCACGGGTCCAGGCGCAGGTTGTCTGCATCATCGAGTGACGCCTGACGGGCGACTGGCGACGCGCCATCGCCGAAGGCCTGTACGCCACCGCCAGCGCCGTTCGCAACCAGCAGGCGCTTGAGGCGCGCCAGATAGAGCACGCCCTGCGGCTCGTGCAGCGATGTGATCCGGTTTGCACGCCTGCCTTCGCGCAGATCGACGATTTCCAGCGAATCGGACCCCAGCGCCGCGACAAAAAGCCGCTGCCCTTCGAGGTCGACCGCCATGTGATCGATGCGGCCCCGGACCGAAGGCAGTTCGATCCGGCGCCCCGGCACCAGCGACTGTGCCGTGGCCGACGGAACGAAACCGCCCGGGAGCCATGCACTCAGTGCCGCCACGACCAGAGCGCCAAGGCGCACCCGGCGCCGGGTCGAGCCCCTGGAGCCGCCTTGACCCCCTGAGGCCATCAGGGTCGAATTCATGTCATAGAGTCTACATAGATGTAGGATTATCTACATGAACACAACGGACCCATCGTGGTTATTGCTGATCGTCTCCTTGCCGACCTCGAGCGCGACGGCGCGCATGCGCGTCTGGCGCGGGCTCAAGGGGCTCGGCTGCGCGGCCTTGCGCGACGGCGCGCATCTGCTTCCTGCGCGGCCCGAGCACGAGAAGGCCCTGCAGGAACTCGGCGACGAGTGCCTGCGCGAAGGCGGAAGCGCCTGGCTGATGTCCGTGCAGCCTCGCTCCGACGAGGACGCCATGGCCTACCGCCAGCTGTTCGATCGCAGCGACGACTACGCGCAGCTGCGCAAGTCGTGGAAGGAGTCGAATCGCGGCCTCGCATCGATGGGCCCCTCGGAGCTCGCACGATTGCAGCGCAAGCTGCAGCGCGAATTCGATGCGACCCGGGCGATCGACTTCTTTCCCGGCGATGCGAGCGCCGAGGCGGAAGCGGCATGGACCGACTTCGACAAGCGCATCGAGACCCTGCTCTCGCCCGACGAGCCGCACGAGACGGAAGGCCGGATTCCCCGGCTCGAGATCGGCGACTACCAGGGCCGCGTCTGGGCCACGCGCCGTCGCCTGTGGGTCGATCGCGTCGCGAGCGCATGGCTGATCCGCCGATTCATCGACCGGGATGCCCGATTCCAGTGGCTTGCCAGGCCTTCGGACTGCCCGAAGCGTGCACTCGGCTTTGACTTCGACGGCGCCACCTTCACGCATGTGGGCGATCGGGTCACATTCGAAACGCTGCTGGCCAGCTTCGGACTGGAACTCGACCCGGCACTCGCGCGCCTCGGGGTCATGGTGCACGCGCTGGACGTGGGCGGCGATCCGGTGCCCGAAGCCAAAGGATTCGAAGCCGTGATGGCCGGTGCGCGCGAGCGCCTGGCCGACGACGACGCGCTGCTGGCCGAGATGGGCACGGTGCTGGATTCGATCTACGCGCACTTCCAGCGCGAAGCCCAGCGAAACAACGGAAACAACGAGAAAGCGCAAACACGATGACCGAGATGAATGAGATGAACGAGATCAAGCCTTCGCAGCCCGGCTACTCGCTGTGGCAGATCGCGCGCTACATGCTCGCCCTGGGCACCTGGGGCTTCGGCGGGCCCGTGGCGCTGGTCGGCTACATGTATCGCGATCTCGTCGAGCGGCGCCACTGGATCTCGGAAGGCGAATACAAGGAAGGCATGGCCCTGGCGCAGCTGATGCCCGGCCCGCTCGCCGCGCAGCTCGCGATCTACCTCGGCTACGTGCACTACCGCCTGCTCGGTGCCACGCTGGCCGGCCTGGCCTTCGTGCTGCCTTCGTTTCTGATGGTCGTCGCCATCGGCGCGGTCTACAAGGCCTATGGCGGCATTGCGTGGATGCAAGCCGTGTTCTACGGCGTCGGTGCGGCCGTGATCGGGATCATCGCCATGAGCGCCTACAAGCTCACGACGAAGAACATCGGCAAGGACAAGCTGCTGTGGGCCATCTTCGTGGTGAGCGCGGCAGTCACGGTGATCACCCAGTCCGAGATCGTGTGGATCTTCCTCGGCGCCGGCGTCCTGGTCTGGCTGTGGCGCGCACCGCCGAAGTTTCTCTCCGGCGGCACCGTGAACAGCGTCGCAGCGCCGCTCGCGGCCTTCTTCGCGATCGACGCGCTGGACTGGCACAAGCTCGGCCAGATCGGGGCCTTCTTCGCCTATGCCGGCAGCTTCGTGTTCGGAAGCGGCCTGGCGATCGTGCCATTCCTCTACGGCGGCGTGGTCCAGGAGCACCACTGGCTGACGGACCGCCAGTTCGTCGATGCCGTGGCGGTCGCGATGATCACGCCCGGGCCGGTCGTCATCACCACAGGATTCATCGGCTTCCTGGTTGCCGGCTTCTGGGGTGCGGTGGTCGCGGCGGCCGGCACCTTCATCCCGTGCTACCTCTTCACCATCCTGCCCGCGCCGTACTTCAAGAAGCACGGCAAACGCCCCGGCATCGTGGCCTTCGTCGACGGTGTGACCGCCGCCGCCATCGGGGCGATCTCCGGAGCGGCGATCGTCATCGGCCAGCGATCGATCACCGATCTGCCGACGGCTGCCCTGGCACTGATCACCGTCGGTGTGCTGTGGCGCTTCAAGAAAGTACCGGAGCCCGTCGTGGTGGTTGTCGCCGCGCTGGCCGGGCTGGTGCTCTATCCGCTGGCCGTCCATCCATGATGGTGAACACCATGGCCGCCCCGCGCCCGATGTCCGTGGCCTTGCTCTACCCAGGCGATCGCGCGGCGCGCGAGCGCAGCGATCCGGCCGAGAGCCGCTTCGCGGCGCTGTTCGCGGCTTTCGCGGCGGCCGGCGTGGCTGCGGAGCCGGCCGTCTACCACGACGATTTTGCCGATGAGGTGGCCGCCCAATTGCGGCGCGTCGACGCCGTGCTCGTCTGGTGCAACCCGATCGAGGGCGGCCGGCGGCGCGATCGGCTCGACGCCGTCCTGCGCGAGGTGGCGCAGGCGGGCGTCCTCGTCAGTAGCCATCCGGACACGATCCTGCGCCTGGGTACCAAGGATGTCCTGGTCGAGGTGCGCGACTTGCCGTTCGGCAGCGATGCGGTCCGGGTGGAGAGTCTGGATCAGCTCGCGGCCGGCTTGCCCGATCGCCTGCGCGCCGGGGCGCGGGTGCTCAAGCAGTACCGGGGGCACAGCGGCATCGGCGTGTGGCGGGTGGAGCACGTCGAGGGCTCGCCGCTGCTTCGCGTGCGGCATGCGCAGCGCGGCAGCGAGGAGGAGCGCATCGACCTGCCGGCATTGCTCCAGCGCATGGCGCCGTACTTCGAGCCCGCCAACGGCGGGCACATGATCGACCAGGCCTGGCAACCGCGCCTCGTCGACGGCATGGTGCGCGCCTATCTCGTCGAGGACCGCGTGACCGGCTTCGGTCACCAGGCGATCAATGCCCTCTATCCGGCGCGGCCGGGAGAGGCGGCGCCGGCGCCCGGGCCCAGGCTCTACCACGACGCGGAACTGCCGCAATTCCAGGGACTCAGGCGGCTGCTGGAAACGCAATGGATCGGGCAGCTCAGAGAGCGCGCGGGATTGACCCGCGCCGAGTTGCCGCTGCTGTGGGACTGCGACTTCATGTTCGGCGAGCCGGCGGCCGGGCATGCCGAACGCTTCGTGCTCTGCGAGATCAACGTCAGCAGCGTGTCGCCGTTCCCGCCGTCGTGCATCGAGCCGCTGGTCCGCGCCGTGATGGCGCGCGTTGCGTTGCACGCTGCCTGAGCGGGGCGGCGGGCGCAGCGCGAGAGAATGCGAGGGATGCAGAGAACCAACGCCCCATTGCTTTGCCGCGCGCGGCGCACTGTCTCCGTGCTTGCCTTCGCGACCCTGGCGGGTTGCGCCACCACCCAGCAGCCGCCTGTCGCGCCTGCAAGCCCCGCCCAGCCATTGCCGCCGCCGGCTCGGCCGCAGGCGCCCGCGGCCCAGAATCCGCCCGGCCCCGAACAGGGATTCGCCCAGTGGGTCAAGGACTTCCGCGCCGAGATGCGCGCGGCCGGCGTCGGCGAGGCCGCGCTGCGCGATGCCTTCGACAAGGTGCAGTACCTGCCGCGCGTGATCGAGCTGGACCGCGCGCAGCCCGAATTCGTTCGCCCCGTGTGGGACTACCTCGACACCGCCGTCTCCGCGCAGCGGGTCGCAACCGGCCAGGAAAAGCTCGCGCAGATCCGTTCGGCTGCCGATGCGGCATCGGCGCGCTACGGCGTGCCGCCCGGCGTCATCGCGGCGATCTGGGGCATCGAGAGCAACTACGGTGGCAACTACGGCAATACGCCGGCCATCGATGCGCTGGCGACGCTCGCCTACGAAGGCCGCCGTCGCGACTGGGCGCGCGGCGAGTTGCGCGCGGCGCTCAGGATCATCGAGAACGGCGACATCGACCACGCGCACATGGTCGGCTCCTGGGCCGGCGCGATGGGGCAGACGCAGTTCCTGCCGTCGAACTTCCTGCGCTATGCGGTCGACGCCGATGGCGATGGCAAGCGCGACATCTGGGGCAGCATGCCGGACGTGATGGCGTCCACTGCGAACTTCCTCGCGAGCTCGGGATGGCAGCGCGGCCAGCCCTGGGGCGCGGAGGTGCAGTTGCCTTCGAACTTCGACTACGGCCGCGCCGATTCGAGCGTGCGGCAGGCGAGCGGCCAGTGGGCCGCCGAGGGCGTGCGCAGCATGGACGGCCGGCCGCTGCCCGACTTCGCCGATGGTGCGATCCTGCTGCCGGCCGGTGCGCGCGGGCCGGCCTTCCTGGTCGGGCCCAACTACCGGGCCGTCCTGCGCTACAACAACTCGGACAGCTACGCGCTCGCGGTTGGCCTGCTGTCGCAGCGCCTCGAAGGCGGCCCGGGCGTGCAGGCGCAATGGCCGCGCGAGCTGACCCCGCTCACGCGAAGCCAGATGCGCGAGCTGCAGACCGTGCTGAACCAGGAGGGCTTTTCGAGCGGCGAGCCCGATGGTCTGCTCGGCCCGGCGACCCGCGCCGCGGTGCGCCGCTACCAGCACAGCGCGGGCCTCGTCGCCGACGGCTTCCCGACGCTGGAATTGCTCCAGCGTCTGCAGGCGCCCTGAGCGGTCAGCGGAAGAGCTCGTTGAGTTCGGCGCCCGACGCCGCGTCCGCGAATCCGTCGAAGCGGCCCTCGGCCAGCGTGCGGGTGGCGCGCATGAAGCCGCCCCAGGCCGCGCGCGCGAGTGCGCCGCCGACGCTCACGCGCCGCACGCCCATGGCCTCGATGTCCGCGAGCGTGAACTCGCTGGTCGCGCCGACCAGCAGGTTGACCGGCTTCGGCGCGACCGCGGCAACCACCGCCGCGATCTGCTCGCGCGTGCGGATGCCCGGCGCGTAGAGGCAGTCCGCGCCCGCCTCGGCGTAGGCCTTGAGCCGCCGGATCGCGTCATCGAGATCGGGCCGGCCGGCGAAGAAATTCTCGGCCCGGCCGACGAGCAGTGTGTCGCCGCCTTCCTGGTCGATCGCGCCGCGTGCCGCGCGCATCCGCGCCACCGCGACATCGAGTTCGAAGAGCGGCGCGGCCGGATCGCCGGTGGAGTCTTCGATCGACAGGCCTGCGACGCCGGTGTCGATGGCCATGCGCACGCTTTGCGCCACGCCTTGCGGATCGCGCGCAAAGCCGTTCTCGAAGTCCGCATTCAGCGGCAGGTCGGTTGCGGCGACCATCTGGCGCAGATGCGCGAGCACCTTCTCGCGCGTTACAGCGCCGTCGCGGCAGCCCTCTGACCATGCGTGGCCCGAACTCGTCGTCGCGAGCGCCTTGAAGCCCTGGCTCTGCAGAAAGCGCGCGCTGCCGACGTCCCACGGATTGGGCAGGATGAAGCAACCCTGTTCATGAAGCGCGCGGAAGGCCGCGCGCTTTTGTGCAACGGTCAGTGTCATGGGCGTCGATTGTGGATCCTCGGCGCGAAGCCGGATAGTGCCAGGGGTGAGACCTCCCGGCAGCATCGCCGATCGGCGCCGGGCGCGGACTTACTTGAGATCGTGCACCACTTGCCGGAGCTCGCGCAGACGGGCGTTGCGCGGCGGCGGCCGCTCGGCGGAGCTGCTTTCCTGGCCGTGCCAGCCGGTCGGATGCCGCAGTCGCGCCTCGATCGCGCGCCGGCGACGCGCCTTGCGCGATTCCACCGAATCGACGAAGGCCACGATGATGAGGCCCACGATCGAGGCCACGCAGGACACCAGCGCGGCGACCATGATCAGGAGCTGGAAGTCGTACAGATCGATGTCCATCGCCGCATGGCTTCCGAGCGCGTCGGCCAGGACCGCCGAGGACTGCGGAGAGATCCTGACGCCCTGCGGAAAGAACACCTCCAGGGCGATCATCGCGAACATGAGAAGCGCGGATACGACGAAGGTCCAGGCGAAGAAGCGCCGCAAGCCGTCGCGTGTTTCTGCTGTTGAGTTTTGCATGATGCCCATTGCGCGCTCCACCGCTCCTGCGGAAATTCGCAAGCTACCGTTTTCATGCGGCGCGGGCCTGCCGGCTGTCAGACGAGGGCTGATGCGTCTGTGCGTCTGGAAGCGCTGCGACCGTGCCGAGGGTGGCGTGTACCGGGCCAGCGGACTCAGCCGCTGGCCTTGCCATGGCCTGCGGCTTCGTCGTCGATGGCCTTCTGCACGGCCTTGTAGAAGGCCTCCCGCGCTTCGACGTCGGCGCGGTTGTTGGCGCCGCCGGCCCAGTCGCCGTTGGAGGCGATCACGAGCCTGCGCCTGGGGTCGATGAAGATGCCCTGCCCGAAGATGCCGCGCGCCGCGAAGCTGCCGTCGTCGTAGGTCCACCATTGGAAGCCGTAGCCGCGGCCCGGCCGGCCGATGTCGGCCTGCCGGGTGGTGGCCTGCGCGAGCCAGTCGTCCGGCACGATGGGCTGGCCGCCCACCTTCGCACCGCCGAGGACGAACTGCCCCAGGCGCGCGAAATCGCGCGTGGCGGCCTGGATGCAGCAGCCGCTGATCTCCTGGCCGGTGCGGCTCAGGATCCAGGTGGCCTTTTGTTCCATGCCGGCCGGGATCCAGATCTTTTCGGCGAGGTAGCTGGCGAGCGGCTTGCCGGTCGCGCGGGTCACCAGGATGCCCACGAGGTTGGTTTCGCCGGTGCTGTAGTTCCAGCGCGTGCCGGCCGGCGCGGCCCGGGGCAACTTGCGCAGGTAGCTCACGAGCGCATCGACGCCTTCCTCGGGCTGGTGGTTGACGAAGCGCGCCACGTCGGAATTCGGATCGGCGTAGTCCTCGTTCCAGCGCACGCCCGAGGTCATGGTCAGCAAATGCCGGATGCTGACGTCGTCATAGGCCGAGCCTTTCATCTCCTGGATGTAGTCGCTGACCTTGTCGTCGAGGCTGCGGATATGGCCGTCGCGCACCGCAGCGCCGAGCAGCGTGGAGGTCATGGACTTCGCGACCGAGAAGCTGGTCCAGCGTCCGTCGCGGTCGAAGCCGAGGCCGTAGCGCTCCAGCCGCAGCTTGCCGTCGTGCAGGATCACGATCGCGGCGCTGCGCTGCTGCGCCATGTAGGCATCGAGGTCCAGCGGCAGCGCCAGGGGCGGGCCGGGCGGCAGGGGCGACGGCGTGCCGCCGGCCGGGACGACGCGCGCCTTGGCGAGGAACGGAAGCCGGTCCAGCGCACGGAAAGCCGCATCGCGCTCCGGCTGGCTCCAGAACAGCACGTCGCGATTGGTCGGCAGCGTGGCGAGCACGCCGCGCGTTTCCTTGTCCAGGCTGAACCATCCCGCTGCACCGGCCACCACGGCCACGGCCAGCGCCCCGAGAACGACCTTGCCAGGCTTCATGCTGCAAATCCCTTGTTGATGAGCAGCGCATTGGACATCAATCGGGCCGATGCGCCATCCGCATCGGCCCGATGAGTGCTTCAGAAAGCGGCAGGACCTGTCGCATAGAGGACGCCGCGCGGCGCGCGGCACAGGCCCCAGAGCCGCAGCCCGGAAAGCCGGGCCATCTGCACGCCGGTCGCGGTCGGCGCCGAAATGGTCGCCAGCGCCGCGATGCCGAGCCGTGCGCACTTGCGCACCAGCTCGTGGCTGGCGCGGCTCGACATGACGACGAAACCGGGCTCGCTCAAGCGGCCCGCGCGGGCCAGCGTGCCCAGCAGCTTGTCGAGCGCGTTGTGGCGGCCGACGTCTTCGAGCACGTCGGTGAGTTCTCCGCCCAGCGTCGACCAGCCGGCGGCATGGATCGCGCCGGCCTCGGCATTGAGCACCTGCCGCGCAGGCAACGCAGCGAAGGCGCGCAGCACCGCCTCCAGATCGATGCGCTCGATCCACGCACGCCGCGCGACCGGGGCGGGCGCGAGATCGAGCGCCGCGAAGCTTTCGACGCCGCAGACGCCGCAGCCGGTGCGGCCGGCCATGCTGCGGCGGCGGCCCTTGAGGCGCTCGAAGCAGCGCGGCGAGATGTCGAGATGCACCTCGATGCCGTCGAGGCCGCCAGGCAAGCCGGCGTCCGTCGCGTCGACCGTGCGCACCTCGATGTCGCGGCAATCGCGCACGTGGTCGATGATCCCTTCGCTCTGCGCGAAGCCGAGCGCGAACGATTCCAGGTCGGCCGGCGTCGCCATCATCACCGCGTGCGAGACGCCGTTGAAGACCAGCGCCACCGGCGCCTCGGCGGCCAGCGTGTCGTCGCAGAAGCGGCCGGCCGCGGGTCCGCCGGCTTCGCCGAGCACCCGCACCCGATGCCGTGACAGCGGCGGCGCGAGCTGCGCCGGCGGCGCGTCCTCGATGAGCGTGCTCAAGGCGCCACCTCTTCGGCGGCGGCCTCCGCCTCGGGCGTGGCGTCGTGCAAGGTGAGGATCACCGGAATCGACTTGGACGCCGGCGTGCCCGCGTTGCGCGCGACCGCGTCGAGCGGCACCAGCGGATTGGTCTCCGGGTAATAGGCCGCGAGATTGCCGCGCGGAATGTCGTAGGCCACGAGACGGAAGCGGTCCGCGCGACGTTCCTCGCCGTCGTCCCAGACGGTGTGCAGATCGACCCAGTCGCCGTCCTTGAAGCCCAGCGCGCGGATGTCGTCCTGGTGGATGAACACCACGCGGCGCTGGCCGAACACGCCGCGATACCGGTCGTCGAGCCCGTAGATCGTGGTGTTGTACTGGTCGTGCGAGCGCGTGGTGAGCAGCGTGAAGACGATGGCATCGCGCACCCGCGCGCGGGCCAGGTGCGAGGGCGTGTCCAGCGGCACCGCATGCGTGGCGAAGTTCGCGCGGCGCGTGGGCGTCTCCCACACGCGCTCGCTGGCTGCGTTGCGCAGGCGGAAGCCGCCGGGCACGGCCACGCGGCGGTTGAAATCCTTGAAATCGTCGAACACCGCCTCGATGCGGTCGCGGATGCGGCCGTAGTCCTCGATGAGCCAGAGCCACGGCGTCCGGCTGCGCTGGCCGATGGTCGCGGCCGCGAGGCGCGCGACGATTGCGGGCTCCGACAGCAGATGCACCGAGGCCGGCGGATTGATGCCGCCCGAGATGTGCACCATGCCCATCGAATCCTCGACCGTCACGCCTTGCGGGCCGCCGGCCTGCATGTCGATCTCGGTGCGGCCGAGGCAGGGCAGGATCAGCGCCTCGCGACCGTGCACCACGTGGCTGCGGTTGAGCTTGGTCGTCACGTGCACCGTGAGGTCGCACTTCTGCAGCGCCTTCCAGGTGGTCGGCGTGTCGGGCGTGGCGGCCGCGAAGTTGCCGCCGAGCGCGAAGAAGACCTTGCCCTTGCCATCGAGCATTGCGCGAATCGATTCGACCGTGTCCCAGCCGTTGCTCCGCGGCGGCTCGAAGCCGAAGACATCGCGCAGGCGGTCGAGCAAGGCGGCGGGCGGCTTTTCCCAGATGCCCATGGTGCGGTCGCCCTGTACGTTGCTGTGGCCGCGCACCGGGCAGGGCCCCGCGCCTTCGCGGCCGATGTTGCCGCGCATGAGCAGCAGGTTGACCAGCATCTGGATCGTCGCGACCGCATGCACATGCTGCGTGATGCCCATGCCCCAGCAGACGATCGCGCTCTTCGCGTGGCGATACACCTCGGCCGCGGCGCGGATCTGCGCTTCGGTGAGGCCCGATTCGCGTTCCAGCAGCGGCCACGATTCGGCGCGCAGGTCGGCGGCCAGCGCGTCGAAGCCGGTGGTGTGCGCTGCGATGAAGGCATGGTCGAGCACCGCATCGCCCGCATCCTCGCGCTCGACGAGGTGCTTCATCATCCCCTTGACCAGCGCGAAGTCGCCGCCCACGCGGAGCTGGAAGTAGTGCGTGCTGATGGGCGTGGAGCCCAGGGTCGCCATCTCGAGCTTGTCCTGCGGATCGGCGAAGCGCTCGAGCCCGCGCTCGCGCAGCGGATTGAAGCTCACGATCTTCGCCCCGCGCCGGTGGGCCGCTCGCAGCTCGCCGAGCATGCGCGGGTGGTTGGTGCCCGGGTTCTGGCCGAAGATGAAGATCGCGTCGGCGCGCTCGAAATCGTCGAGCGTGACCGTGCCCTTGCCCACGCCGATCTGAGCACGCATGCCGCTGCCGCTGGGCTCGTGGCACATGTTCGAGCAGTCTGGGAAGTTGTTGGTGCCGTACTCGCGAACGAAGAGCTGGTAGAGAAAGGCGGCCTCGTTGCTGGCCCGGCCGGAGGTATAGAAGATCGCCTGGTTCGGATCCGGCAGCGCCTCGAGGTGGCGGGCGATCAGCGCGAAGGCGTCGTCCCATTCGATGGGGCGGTATTTGTCGCTTGGGGCGTCATAGACCATCGGGTGCGTGAGCCGGCCCTGGTCTTCGAGCCAGAAGTCGCTCTGCTGCGCGAGCTCGGCCACGGTGTGGCGATCGAACAGCTCCGGGCCCGCGCGGCGCGCGGTGGCTTCGGCCGCGACGGCCTTCACGCCGTTCTCGCAGAACTCGAAGCTGGAGCTGTGGTTGCGGTCCGGCCAGGCGCAGCCGGGGCAGTCGAAGCCGCCCGGCTGGTTGGCCGAGAGCATCGTCTGCGCGCCCTTGATCGGGATGTCCTGCTTCAGCAGCGTGTGGGTCACGCTGCGCAACGCGCCCCAGCCGCCGGCCGGTCCCTTGTAGAAGGCAATTCGTTGTTCCTGCATCCGGCGAGTTTTCAAAATCCGCCGGCTCCGGGTCAAATTGAATCGCGACATGCCGCGATTCAATTCGGAAATGATCGCGGCCGCGCCTCACTTCGTGTCCGGCGGCACGCTGGCGTCGCTGCGGCCGGATTGCTGGACGTTGTCGTCGTCGTGCGTGGTGTCCTCGTACTCGAGGTCGGCGTCAGGCACCGTCGGCGGGGACTTGTCCGCGGGTAGGGCCGGCGCCTTGCTCTTCGGGCTCTTCGGGCTCTTCGGGGGAGCATTTTCCTTTGTCATCGTCGTTCCTTTCGGTTTTCGCGGCCCGATGGCCGCGCAGCCTTTCAGTGTGGCGGCCCGGCCGCCGGGACGCTGTCGGCGGAGCGATGAGGCGCTTGTGCGACTTGGCCTAGGCGCGAACCGTCATCGCACTGCCATCTGCGGCCGGTAGATTCGGGGGAATCCATGAGTTTCCGCCAGTCCGTTCACATGCACGTCACGCCGATCGCAAAGATCCTCGCCACCACCGCCGCCGCGTGGATGCTCGCGAAAGATGACCGCGCACGCGCCGCAAAGCCCGACGCCGCTCAGTCACGCCAGCGCTGACGTCAAGAGGGCACCGCCGCGCAGGGGCGGTTCATGAGACCATCCGCAGATCCGCATCCAGCATCGCGCGCATTTCGCGCTCCTGCCAGATGTCCGCCACTGCACCACCGCTGATCGAGACGCTCACCGAGGTCAACATCGTCGACATCCTGGATTCGGCTGGCCTGTTGCGTCTTCGTGGCACGCCTTTGCGCCACATCTTCCGGCCGACGGCTCGCCGCTTCGCCCTGACTGCCCACGAATTCGACACGCGTGTCGGCAACGAGGGTCTTGCCCAGGGCAGTGCGTGGTTGATGAGCCGCATGACAGCCGGCCTCGTCACGTCGGGCATCGAGCATGTTCCGGTGCAAGGCCCTCTGATCGTTCTGGCCAACCACCCTGGAATGACGGATACGGTCGCTCTCTTCACCAGTCTCGCGTTGCGGCCGGACCTGCGGGTGATTGCCTCGGATCGCCCCTTTCTGCGCGCCTTGCCCAATGTGGCGCGACAACTCTTTCTTCTGCCTGAGGACCGGGCAGGGCACTTGGCCGTCATGCGAGGTGCCGCAAGGCATTTGCAGGAGGGAGGCGCTCTGTTGACCTTCCCGGCGGGAGACATCGAACCCGACCCTGCGACCTTTGGTCCGCAGCGGGCCGTTGCCTCGTTGCGGAACTGGTCCAGCAGTTTTGCCTTGTTCGCCCGGCTGGTCCCTCACGCGCGATTCGTGCCTGCGCTGGTGAGCAATGTGATTTCGCCGGACGCGCAGAGGCATCCGCTCACCCTGTTGCGTCGCACGGCGCGCGACAGAGAGAGGCTTGCTGCCGCGATGCAGGTTGCGCTTCCTCGCTATCGCGGGCTTGTCGCCAGAGTCGCGTTCGGCCGCGTGTCGAACGCAGGGCCGGACCGGGCCCATGAACTCAGTGCATCCGTTGCTGCGCAGATGCGTCACCTGATTCTTGCGGAACGCGCGGCCCAACGCATGGACCAGGCAAGAGCTGGGCGAGGGATTCCCCGGGGGTGAGGCCGGCTTCAGCCCTTGGCGTCTTGCGTGGCCTGTGCGGCTTGTGCCGCGGCCATCAGGCGCCGCTGCCGCTCCGGATACCAGCTGGTGAACCAGAAGGCAAACACCATCGCACCCACCGACAGGGCGATGCCGATCCATAGCGGCACCTGCGGCATGCGCGCCATCACATGGTCGGCCGCGGTGAGCACCAGGAAGGCCAGCGCCCACACGCCCGAGAGGATCTGGTTGACGCGCAGGAACTGCGGCCTGGCGGCGATCTCGGGGCTGACGCGTTCGCGTGCATATTGCAGCGTGAAGGGCTGGCGGATCAGCATCGAGAAGGCCACGATGAGGAACAGGCCGCCGTCCACCCAGAAGCGCACCTCGGCAATGCCCCATGCGCCGCCGCGTGACCAGGCAACGAGTGCCAGGCCGCAGAAGAGCAGGGCGGTGCCTACCTCGAGGATCCTGATGCTGCGCTTGTGGCGCGCGACGTCGTTGAGCAGTTGGACGATGGCCACCAGCGCGGCCGCGGCGAGCGCCAGCGTGACCGGGACCATGCGCGAAAGAGCGGCGAAGGCGATGAAGGGCGCGAAGGCCAGCAGGATCTGCATCATGCGTCTCCAAGGTTGAGGCCCGATTCGGACCAACGGCACCCGAAAGTGCCGCTGGCTGTCTGCAGTGGAATGCATGCCGTAGTGCTGTTCACGCTGGTCGTTGGCGAGCAAATCACTCCGGCGTGATCCGTGCACTGCGGATCAGCTCGCGCCACACGGGGGCCTCGCGCTGGATTCTCTCGATCATCGCCTCGCCGCTGCCGGGCTCCACGATGCGGCCGATGGCCTCGTAGTCCCGCCGCAGCGCCAGCGCCGCCCGCGACATCTCGGCCTGGATCGCAACCCGGGTTGCGGTGGGCAGCCCCGGCGGCGCCACCAGCCCCATCCATATCTCACCGATGCCAGGCACGCCCAGCTCGTCGAAGGTCGGCACCTCCGGCAGCACCTCGAGCCGCCGGCTGCCGCCCACGGCCAGCGCCCTCAAGCGCCCGCTGCGGATGTAGGGCAGCAGCAGGGCCACGCCTTCGAGGGTGAGGTCGACTTCGCCCGCCAGCACGGCCTGAATCCCGGCGGGGCCGCCATGGTAGGGAACGTGCAGGAGCTTCATGCCGGTGTTGGCGCGCAGAAGTTCCAGGCTCAGATGCTGGGGCGAGCCGACATTCGGCGTGGCATAGCGCAAACCCTCGGGGCGCGCCTTGGCCAGCGCGATCAGTTCAGCGAAGTCGTGCACCGGCAGCGCGGCCGGCACCACCAGCACCTGCACGCCGACGAACAGGATGCCGATGTGGGTGAAGTCGTGCACCGGGTCGTATGGCAGCTTCGGAAACAGCGCCGGTGCGGCCGTCATCTGCATGGCATAGACGAGGCCCAGTGTTCGCCCGTCGGGCGGTGCCCGGTGGACGAGGTCCAGGGCGACGATGCCGCCCGCGGTCGGCCGGTTGTCGACGATGAGCGTCTGGCCGGTCCGCGCCATGAACGCCTCGCCGATCTGGCGGGCGACGATGTCCATGGTACTGCCGGGCGCAGAGCCCACCAGCAGGCGCAGTGGCTGTTCGTGGAGTTGCGGCCATGCCGCGCCGCACAGGCCCGCCAGCGCCGCGCCGAGCAGCGATCTGCGGGCCATGGAGGGGATGTTGTCACGGAGCATGATGAACTCCTTTCAACAGCGGGCAGTGGTCAGGGCCGGGCGCGCCGCGTGCCTGGCGAGGCGGCGCGCCGGGTCGAGTCCACGGCGCCAGGTTCATCCGGGCGCCTGGCGGCGCGGGCCGGGCGCCGGCGCCCGTTGCCGGGACGTACGAGCGCCGAATTGCCCTCCACGACCCGCGTCAGCAGCTCCAGGAACAATTGGCGTTCCTTCTCGGTGAGCGGCTCTAGCACCCGGTCCTGCGCCGCCAGCACCAGCGGGCGCAGACGGCTGCGCAGCCGGCGGCCCGCCTCGGTCAGATGCAGCGCATAGGCGCGCCGGTCGCTCGGCACCGGTTCGCGGCGAACCAGGCCCATCGCCTCCAGCTCGTCCACCAGCCGGCTGGCCGAATTCGGGTCGATGCTCTGCCGCTCGCAGAGGCGCTGCTGGCCAATCCCCGGCTCGAGCTGGATGGCGCGCAGGACCCCCCAATGCATCGACACCAGACCCGAGCCCTCGAGCGCGCCTGACATGGCCCCGAGCGTGATCTGGTGCAGACACCGGGCCAGGTAGGTTTGCCCACGCCGGTGCACGACCGGCTCGGCGCTGTCCCGCTGCGGCGCATCGGCACCGAGGTAGCGCTGCATGAATGACGTTGCGGCCATGATTCGCGTATATCGTTAGAATTATGATTATCATAATAGTGAAAAGCGCCTTGTTCAAGGCGCACCTTGCAAGCGCACAATCCCTGCGATGGAAGAAGAAGTCGCTGCGAAAGGAGCGTCGCCATGAACACTGCGCCCCAGATGGCCTTCGCCCATATCGGCATCTACGTCACGAACATGGCGCCGATGACGGACTTCTATACGCGCGTGCTCGGCTTCTGCGTCACGGACCGCGCCCGGATTCGCGGCCGCGACCTGGTCTTCCTGTCACGCAATCCGCAGGAGCACCATCAGATCGTGCTGGTGCCCGGGCGCGATGGCGCGGCGGTCTCGACCATCAATCAGATCTCGTTCCGCGTGGTTTCTCTGGCTGAACTCCGGCGCGTGCACGGCCTTCTGCGCGAGGAGGAGGTGAAAGGCCTGGATCCCACCAACCACGGAGGCGCGTGGTCGGTGTACTTCCTTGATCCGGAAGGCAACCGGATCGAACTCTTCGCCCAGACGCCCTGGTACGCGCCGCCCGTGTCGGTGCCGCTCGATCTTTCGCTGTCCGATGACGCAATCCGCGCGCTGACCGAGGCCATGGTCAAAGCCACTCCAGGGCACATGCCGCGAGCCGACTGGCACACGCAAATGCGGCGCCGGATGCTTGAAGAAGGGACCTTGGAGCAGCGCGCTGTCGCACCTTGGTGACCCGATCGCTTGCGTCGACCCCCGAACACCGTGAGAAATAGAACAACCCGACGCACGCTGCCGATCCTGACAGCAAGGGAACGGCCTTTCGGGCCGTCGCGAGTTCAGCGGCCCATGACCTTCCTTCCCAGTGCCCAGATGAATGGCGGCACGATCATGCGCGCAATGGTCTTGGCCTGGTCGATTCGCGCGGGGTGCAGGAAGGTCGATGCCGATTCATCGCCATGGCGCTTGCCCGCGAACGGGCTCGTGTAGAAGTACGCGGCTACCGAACGCCTCGGCCGTCCGTCCGGTGTCTTCAGCGGCTTCGTATGCCCGTGATAGCTCACGGGACCGTGGGGCAGGATCATCGTCCTGCCGAACTCGGGCTGAATCGACTTCGCGCAGCGATCGGCCTTCTTGTCCCACAGCTCCAGCGCCGAGCCCCATTCGGGCTGCCACCCCTTGTTCAAGTAGGTGATGAAGACCATCGCATTGCGCAAGCCGATGTCACGGTGGCGGTAGAAATCGCGATGGATCGAGAAGGCGCCGCCGGACCGGCTTTCGTGCAGCCCACCGCCCCACAGTTTGGGATCCGACAGCAAGTAGGGCACGCCCGTGATCGAAGTCAGCCACGCGGTGAACCAGCCCGAACTCACGATGTCGAAGTACAACTGCGAAGCGGTCTGCAAGCTCTCGCCCGGCAGCAAGCGGCGCGTGCATTCGTACGGGCTCTTGACCTCAGCCCAACTGGAGGCAGGCTGCGTATCGAACTCCTCTGCGACGAGTTCCAGCAACGCCGGATGGAACAGGCCATCGAGCACGAGATGCGGGAAGGGCTGGGCAAGCTCCAATTGCTGGCGCAGGCGCTCACGTTGCTCGGGGGCGAAGAAGGATCGGTCGACGAGTTCCGAGTACCGCAACCGGACGCCGCGGATGCACACATGATCGTCCAGCAAGGGCCGCGGCGATTCAGTGCCTTCAACGGGCAACGGCGATTGTTCCGCGCGTGACCGCCCGGATTCGGTTGGCATCAGAGCTGACATGACAGCACCTCCTCGTGTTCATGGAAGTTATGGCTCTTCAGTCCGTTGGGCCACTCTAAATCAAGGTGGGCAAGCCCCTCAAGGAAGGATGTCACACGCGCCCTGATTTCGTCACCTCGAGCCTGCGCACGGTCGCCTCGCATTCAGCAAATTCCGGCGCTGCGCGTGCACTTCTTCACGACGCAAGCTGTCCGCGGCGAGGCAAACTGGTTCCATGCTGCGGGCATTCTTTCTCCTTCTTGCTGTCCTCGTGCCGGTTGGACTGGTCTACGCGTGTGGCTGGTGGGTACTGCTGGCGCTATTCGGAGTCTCGGCCACAACACTGTTCCTTTCAACGCGGCAGGCGAGCGGCGCCGAGGAGACGCAGGGCGGCCGGCTGACTGAATACGGCACCACCACGATGTCGAACTTCTAGGCGCTGGCCTCGTACAGACCGCATTTTCGTGTGCGGACCGGAGTCGCTGCGGCAGAATCTGGGCCCGAGCCGTGGCTCGCGGGCACCTTCCGCCTATGCTGTCAGACATGAAGCGCAGCACTCTTCCTGACCTTGAACGCCGGCTTGTCGCGATGGTCCGTTCGTCGGAAGAGTTGATGGTGGCACTCAGGGGCGTCGCTGGGTAGCGGACCTTCGCGTCGCGCACAACTGTCTGCGGCCGTACGATGACGGGCCATGCCCATATCCGCCTTTATCGTGAAAGTCCCCGGCGCCGAATCGCTGGTTGGGCCGCTGCGCGAGCGCTTTGACGCCACATCCAAGCTCGGCGTCCCGGCGCACATCACGGTGCTGGTTCCTTTCATGGACCCCGGCGACATCACCGCCGGCGTGCTGGAGAAGGCGCGGCGCGCCTTGGAGCGGACCGGAGCGTTCCCCTTCGAGCTGCGCTCAGTCGGCAGATTTCCTGCGACAGCCTACCTCGTGCCTGAACCAGCAGCGCCGTTCGTCGCGATGACGCGAGCGATAGCAGAAGCCTTCCCTGACTTCCAGCCGTATGCAGGCGAACATCATGGCGTCGTGCCACACCTTACGGTGGCACATGGAAGTGCCGCCGAAGCCGACGAGGCAGCGGAGACACTCCGGCTGCGCCTCGACCGAGGTGCCAAGGTGACGGCGCACTGCAGTTCTGTCGCCCTGATTGAGAGCTCGTCGGGCCGGTGGAAAGACCTGCTCGAGTTCCGTCTTCCGCAGACCGTTTCCGTGCCCAATCGTGCCCCTGAGCAGGAAGCGACACCGCAAGAGCCGAAGAGAATTCGAGTCCGGCCTGCAACGGAAGACGATGCAGCTGCCGCGTGCAAAGTCATCAGGAGCTCAATCCTTGAGTGTTGTCGCGAGGACCACCGCGACGATGTCGCAGTAGTCGAAAGATGGCTGCGCAACAAGACACCCGAGTTCATTCGAAAGGTCATCGCCGCTCCGACCGCGTTCTCGTTTCTCGCCAGCGTTGGCGACGAAACAGTCGGGTTCGCGTCCGCGTTGGAGACAGGAGAGGTGACGCTTTGCTATGTCGTTCCTTCCGTGCGGTTCACAGGCGTGGGCAAGGCATTGCTTGCAGCAATCGAAGGACTCGCGGCCGCTGAGGGGGTCGAGGCATTGCACCTGGAGAGCACCCGCACAGCCCGGTCGTTCTACCTGCGCAACGGATTCGTTTTCGACGGGCCTCCGATTTCGGCGTTCGGTATCGAGGGCCTACCCATGCGAAAGCAGCTCAGGCCTGAGGGCTAAGACGAGCGGCACCTGGAGAGCACAAGGGGCCACGAGCGGGCATTGGTCGTGGGCCCCTACTTGAGAACGCGATGAACCCCAAACTCTTGATCGACGGCGGCAATCACATCCAGCTCTTCGCCGTAGAGCGCAGGAGAGCGAACTTAACGACCAGGAGAGGCCAGAGGAGCCAGCCAGCCGCCGCCGCCGCCGGGCGCGCGCCACAATCACAAGACTGGCCTGCCCGGAGGGGATCGAACCCCCGACAACCTGCTTAGAAGGCAGGTGCTCTATCCAACTGAGCTACGGGCAGCGAGTGTGGGTGCGAGATTCTAAGGCGGCGAGGGGATCCGCTGGCCGGAAGGGCTCAGACCACCATCGGCGTCGCCGCGCCATCCATCGAGACAATCGCGCCGGAGATATAGCTCGCGCCCGGCGATGCGAGGAAGACCACCGCGTTGGCGATGTCCTCCGGCAGGGCGAGGCGGCCGAGCGGCAGGCGCGTCTGGGCGTCGCGCAGCACCTCGGCTTCGGGAATCTGGCGCAGGCGGGCATCGGCCGCGATGCCTTCGGCCATGCGGTCGGTCAGCGTCAGGGCCGGATTGACCGCGTTGACGCGGACGCCGCGCGGCCCGTAGGCCGCGGCGAGGCCGGCCGTGGCCAGCATCAGCGCCGCATTCGCGGCCCCGCCCGCGAGATGCGTCGGCGTGGCCACCTTGCCGCCCATGCCGATCACGTTCACGATTGCGCCCGAGCCCCGTTCGGCCATGCGCTTGATCACCGGGTCCATCACGTTGATGTAGGTGAAGAATTTCGCCTGCATCGCATCCTGCCAGGTCTGCGGCCGCAGTTCGTCGAAGGGCGTGCGGCGCGCGGCGCCGGCGGAGTTGACGAGGATGTCGATCGGGCCGGACTCGGCCTCTACCGCGTCGACCATGTTCTGCGCGGCACGCGGGTCGCCCAGGTCTGCGCTGTAGCCGCCGACCGCGTGACCTTCAGCCAGGAACTGCGCGGCGGCCGCGTCGAGATGCGCCGGGCTTCGGCCCGCGATGCTGACCTTCGCGCCTTCCTTGAGGAACGCACGCGCGCAGGCCAGCCCGATGCCCCGACTGCCGCCCGTGACGAGTACGTGTTTGCCGGTCAGTTGAAGGTCCATGTCATCTCCAGGAGGTCGTTCGCAATCGATGCATTGTGAGGTGTTGCCGGGACTGGACTCGTCCATACTGCCGGCACCTGAATCGCCACCTGGGGATATTCTTGATGAGACCTCTTCTGCTTGTCGCGATCGCGTTGCTCGCCGGGTGCGCCAATCTTGGAAAGCCCGCCGGCAGCGCGCTGGACCCGCCCTTGATGGGCCACTATTGCGATGCGCCGGTGGAGGGGGCCTGTCTGGGCTGCGACATCCGCTGCCCGTACCAGGAGCGCGCGAGTTGCAAGGCCGGCGTGACGACGCGCGTCGCGGGAAGTGCGCAAGGCGTATGCACGCGGGGCGCGGTGTGCGAGTGCAAATGAAGAATGCCCGCAGCGACTGGCGTCGATGCGGGCATTGCGTTTTGATGGTCGGGGCGGCGGGATTCGAACTCGCGACCCTCTGCTCCCAAAGCAGATGCGCTACCAGGCTGCGCTACACCCCGACAAGCCTTTTATTCTAACCTGACAGCGGCGCACTTCCGGGCGCAGCGGATCAGCGACGCTGGTATTGCGTCTTTCCGAAGAGGATCTCGCGTTCCTTTTCGCCCGTGATCGGCGTGCGCAGGTCCGCGAGGACCTTGACGCCGCGCTGCACCGCGGGCCGCGCCGCGATGCCTTCGAACCATCGCTTCAGGTATGGAAAGTCCTCGAGCGTGATGCCCTGGTTCTCGTAGCTGCGCAGCCACGGGAAGATCGCGATGTCCGCGATCGAATAGCTGTCGCCCGCGATGAACTTGTGCGTCGACAGCTGCTTGTCGATCACGCCGTAGATGCGCTTGGCCTCGTTCGAGTAGCGGTCGATGGCGTAGGGGATCTTCTCCGGCGCGTAACTGCGGAAGTGGTGGGTCTGCCCGAGCATCGGTCCGACGCTGCCCATCTGGAACATCAGCCACTGCAGCACCGCGAAGCGGCCGCGGTCGTTCTCGGGCAGGAACTTGCCGGTCTTGCCGGCCAGATAGACGAGGATCGCGCCGGATTCGAAGAGCGAGAGGGGCTTGCCGTCCGGCCCTTGCGGATCGGTGATCGCGGGGATCTTGTTGTTGGGACTGATCTTCAGGAAAGCGGGTTCGAACTGGTCGCCCTTGCCGATGTTGACCGGATGCGCGCGATAGGGGAGGCCGCATTCCTCCAGCATGATGTGAACCTTGTGGCCGTTCGGCGTGGCCCACGAATAGACGTCGATGGGGGCTTGAGACATGTCTCGGGATTCCAGGGAGTGATGACGGGCCGGCCAGCATAGCCGTCGCCGCCGATTCGTGCAGGGGATGCCTTCAGGCCACCGCGCCCTCGCGTGCCGCGAGGTGCTGATGGATGAGCGCGACGACTGCCGCGCCTTCGCCGATGGCGCCGCCCACTCGCTTGACCGAACCCGAGCGCACGTCGCCGACCGCGAACACGCCGGGCACGCTGGATTCGAGCGGCGCAGCCACCTTGGCCGGAAAGCCGCCGCGCGCCGCGGCCCCCGTCAGCACGAAACCGTTCCTGTCGAGCGCGACGCCGCAGCCTGCGAGCCAGTCCGTTTCCGGCACCGCGCCGATGAAGAGAAAGATGTTGTGCGCCGGGCAGTCGTGCTGATCGCCGCTGCGGCGGTCGCGCCAGGTGGCGCCGTTGAGGCCGGTGGCCGGCTCGCCATGCAAGTGCACGAGCTCGGTGTAGGGTTGCAGCGAGATGTTGGGCGTGGCCTCGATGCGGTCGATCAGGTAGCGCGACATGGTGGCCGCGAGCGACGGGCCGCGCACCAGCACGTTGACCTTCGCGGCGTGCTGCGAGAGGAACACCGCGGCTTGTCCCGCCGAATTGCCGCCGCCCACCAGCGCGACTTCCTGCTGTGCGCACAGCTTCGCTTCGAGGGAGGATGCCCAGTACCAGATGCCGCGCCCCTCGAATTCCGCCAGGCGGGGAACCTCGGGCCGCCGGTAGCGCGCGCCGCTGGCGATCACCACCGTCCTGGAGCGCAGCCGCCGGCCATCCACCAGTTGCACCGAGATCTCGCCCTTCGATTCCGCCGCTGTGCAATCCAGCGAGGACACCTGCGCCGGGATCAGCATCTCGACGCCGAATTTCTGCGCCTGCACGTAGGCGCGGCCGGCCAGCGCGCCGCCGGAGATGCCGGTCGGAAAGCCCAGGTAGTTCTCGATGCGCGCGCTCGCGCCGGCCTGTCCGCCGAAGAAGCGGCAATCGACGACGATGACGCGAAGCCCTTCCGATGCCGCGTAGACGGCGGTTGCGAGCCCGGCCGGACCGGCGCCGACCACGAGGACATCGAAGAGCTCCTGCCGCTCGATGGTGTCGACCATGCCCAGGCAGCGCCCCAGGGCGTTCTCCGTCGGATTGACCGAGACCGAGCCGTCGGGGCAGACCACCAGCAGCTCCGCCTCGCCATATTGTTCGAGCAGGGCCGCGGCGTCGCGGTCCTGCGTGGCGTCGACCACGTGGTAGGGATGGCCGTTGCGGCCGAGGAAGTTCTGGATCCGCAGCAGATCCGCCGACTGCGGCGGGCCGATG
This sequence comes from Variovorax sp. HW608, assembly GCF_900090195.1. NCBI lineage: Bacteria > Pseudomonadati > Pseudomonadota > Betaproteobacteria > Burkholderiales > Comamonadaceae > Variovorax > Variovorax sp. HW608. The sequence goes on along the minus strand of NZ_LT607803.1, from coordinate 6,262,455 downwards.
AGGACCGGGCCGCTGGCGCCGGATTCGATCAGCGCGACCCGCCGCAGGATCATGGCGCGCACCAGGCGCTCGCCCAGGTCGGCCTCGGCGATGATCAGCGCGCGCAACTGGTCCGGCGGCACCAGCAGGGTCTCGACCCGGCCTTCGGCATGGCCGTCGACCAGCGCCGGGCGTCCGGAAAGCTGGGCGACTTCGGCCAGGAACTGGCCGGGCCCCTGCCGTTCGATCGGCACCACGCGCCCCAGGCCGTCGCGCTGCGTGATCGCCACCACGCCGTCCAGCACGACGAACATGCCCGGCCCGGGCTCGCCGGCCGTGAAGAGGCACGCCCCGTCCTCATAGTGGCGGACGGTGCCGAAGCGGCGGATGCGCGCGATGTCCGCGGCGCTCAGCACCGGAAACATCTGGTGGCGGCGGGTCTCGACCTCGATACGTGCTTCGTTGGCCATGAAAACTCCAGGACTCCATTGAGCGAATTCCCGGCATTAAACGCCGATACGGCCGATTGGGTGCGAGTCACGCAATTGCCACCGGACTGACACGCTTGTTTCACCGCGGATGCCGAGACTCCGTCCGCAGAAAGGGACCCCGCATGAAAGAACTGCCCACACCGACGTTTCCGTTCTCGCAACTGGGCCTGCGTGCCGCCCTCTGGCCCGCCCAGACCCCGGTGCAGCGCTCCGAGGCAATCACCGTGCCGCGCGCAGCGCAGGCGGCGGCGAAGGAGGCGGCTGGCGGCATCAGCGTGACCTGGGCGCGTCATCTGGATGAAGTGCGCGCGGCGCAGCGCCTGCGCTACGAGGTCTTCGCCGGCGAGATGGGCGCCCGCCTCTCGACCCCGATCGAGGGTCACGACGTGGACCTGTTCGACGACTTCTGCGAGCACCTGCTGGTGCGCGACGATGCGACCGGCCGCGTGATCGGCACCTACCGGGTGCTCACTCCCGCGCAGGCCCGGCGGGTCGGCAGCACGTACAGCGACACCGAATTCGACCTGACCCGGCTGCGCGACCTGCGCCAGCGCATGGTCGAACTGGGCCGAAGCTGCGTCCATGCCGAGCACCGCCAGGGCGGCGTGATCCTCGCACTCTGGGGCGCGCTGGCGGATTTCATGAGCCGCAACGGCCTCGACACCATGATCGGCTGCGCCAGCATCCCGATGTGGCACAACGGCGTGACCAGCGGTGACGCGGCAGCGAGCATCTGGAGCCAGTTGTCGGCAACGCACCTTGCGCCTATTCAATACCACGTGCAGCCGCGCCTGCCGCTGCCGGTGCACCGGCTCAACGACGCGCTCGACATCGAGCCGCCCGCGCTGATCAGGGGCTACCTGCGGCTCGGCGCCAAGGTGCTCGGGCCGCCGGCCTGGGATCCGGATTTCAATACGGCCGACTTGCCCATGCTGATGCGCATCGAAGACCTGCCGGCGCGCTACCGCAAGCACTTCCTGGGTCATCCGGCCGATTGAGACAGCGGGGAAACACCGTCACACGAATGTCATGCAACTGTCATAAGTGGTGGTGAAACTGTCATGTTTTGGTCTATGGTTGCATCTGTGTCGGCTGATCCTGAGTTCGTTTCCCCCTTGCCGGAATCCGGCGACGTCCTGAACGCCCCCGTCAAACCCGGGCTCACGCTGCTCGATCGTGACCACAGCATCCTGGCCTTCAACGAGCGCGTGCTCGACTGGGCGCATCGCACCGAGGTGCCGCTGATCGAGCGGCTGCGCTACCTCACGATCGTTTCGTCGAATCTCGACGAGTTCTTCGAGGTTCGCGCCGCGCCGCATCTGGCCGCGCATCTCGCCGGCGAGCACAAGGGCAACTACAACGTCGAATCGTTCGAGCGGCTGGCCGAGGCGGCACACGCGCTGGTGGACCGGCAGTACGCGCTGTACAACGACGCGCTCATCCCGGCCTTCGCGGCCAAGGGCATCCAGATCATCTCGCATGGCGAACGCAATGCGGTGCAGCGCAAATGGGTGCACGACTATTTCGAGCGCGAGGTCCGCCCGCTGCTCATCCCGGTCGGGCTGGACCCGGCGCATCCGTTCCCGCAGGTTGCGAACAAGTCGCTGAACTTCATCGTGCGCCTGGGCGGCAAGGACGCCTTCGGCCGTGAAAACCCGATCGCGATCCTGAAGGTGCCGCGGGTGCTGCCGCGCATGATCCGCATGCCGGCCAAGGTGTCGGGCGGCAAGACGCTGTTCATTGCGCTGTCGAGCGTGGTGCGGGCGCACCTGTCGAGCATGTTCCCGGGGCGCGAGGTCGGCGAGTTCTCCCAGTTCCGGGTGACGCGCCATTCCGACCTCGCGGTCGACGAGGAGGACGTCAAGAACCTGCGCACCGCGCTCAGGCAGGGTCTTCAGCACCGTCATTTCGGGCAGGCCGTGCGCCTGGAGGTGTCGTCGAGCTGCGCCGAGTCGCTCGCGAGCTTCCTGCTGGCGCAGTTCGACCTGCCGCCGCAGGCGCTGTATCGCGTTCACGGGCCGGTCAACCTCGCGCGGGTCGCGCAGATGATCGACCTGATCGACGAGCCGCAGCTCAGGTTTCCGCCGTACCAGGCCTCCTACCCGGTGGCGCTGTCGCCGGGGCAATCCTTCTTCGAGCGACTGCAGCGCGGCGACGTGCTCATCCACCAGCCTTTCGAGAACTTCGAAGGCGTGCTCGCGTTCCTGCGCGAAGCGGTGCAGGACCCGCAGGTGCTCGCGATCAAGCAGACGATCTACCGCACCGGCGCCGACTCGCAGATGATGGACCTGCTGCGCGAAGCGGTGCGGCGCGGCAAGGAAGTGACCGCGGTCGTGGAGCTCAAGGCGCGCTTCGACGAAGAGGCCAACATCAATTGGGCCGAGATGCTCGAATCGATCGGCGCCCAGGTGGTCTATGGCGTGGTCGGCCTGAAGACGCACGCGAAGATGCTGCTGGTCACGCGCCGCGAGGGCAAGCAGATGCGCCGCTACGGGCATCTGTCGACCGGCAACTACAACCCGCGCACCGCGGCGCTCTATACCGACATCAGCCATCTGACGGCCGACCCGCTGCTCACGGCCGACATGGAGGCCGTCTTCGTCCACATGGCCAGCCAGAGCCGCCTGCCGAAGCTCAACCGGATGTGGCTTGCGCCCTTCGACCTGCATCGCAATCTGATCGCGCGCATCGACGCGCTGGGCGCGGCCGCGGCCGCCGGCGAGCCGACCCGCATCGTCGTGAAGATGAACGCCCTGACCGACGAGGCCCTGATCGCCGCGCTGGTGAAGGCAGGACAGAAGGGCGTGAAGATCGACCTGATCGTGCGCGGGGCCTGCACCTTGCCGGCGAAGGTGCCGGGGCTGACCGACAACATCCGCGTGCGTTCGGTGATCGGCCGCTTCCTGGAGCATTCGCGCGTCTTCTATTTCCGGCAGGGCAACGACGAATCGCTCTACCTGTCGAGCGCCGACTGGATGAACCGCAACATGCTGCGGCGCATCGAGCTGGCCTGGCCCGTGACCGACCCGGTGCTGCGGCAGCGGCTCATCGACGAATGCCTGGTGGCCTACCTGCATGACGGGCGCGATGCCTGGAACCTGGATTCCGACGGCGTCTACCACCGCGTCTACAAGGACACCCACGCGGGCGAGGAGGGCGCATCGCGCACCATCGAAGCCCATGGCGCGCAGACGGCGCTCATGAATCGTTATGCATCGCGCGGACTCCAACGCGCTGCACCACGGAGCTGACAGCATGGATCTGATTTTCTGGCGCCACGCCGAGGCCGATGAGTCGGTCGAGGGCATGGACGACATGCAGCGCTCGCTGACCCCGCGCGGCGAGAAGCAGGCCAAGCGCATGGCCGCATGGCTGGACCGTCAGCTGCCGGAAGGCACCCGCATCGTCTGCAGCCCCGCCCGCCGCTGCGAGCAGACGGTGCTCGCGCTCGGCCGCAAGTACAAGCTGCGCAGCGAGCTTGCGCCCGACACGACGCCCGATGCCTTGCTATCCGCCGCGGGTTGGCCCAACGGCAAGTCGGTGGTGCTGATGGTCGGCCACCAGCCTTCGCTCGGGCAGGCCATTTCGCTGCTGCTCGGCCTGCAGCAGGACAGCTGCCCGGTGCGCAAGGGCTCGGTCTGGTGGATCCGCACGCGCGAACGCGACGGCGACGTGCAGACGGTCGTGGTGACGGTGCAGGCGCCCGAGCTGCTGTAGATTAGGCGGCCGCCTTCATCAGCCCGCCGGCGAGCTCGACCCGCCAGTTGGTCTTCTGCCACGACAGGACCTCTTCCCGCAGGAGGTGGCTCGATTGGGGATAGATCTCGGCCCATTCCGGCCTCGTGGTGATGGTGAAGAGCCGGCTGCCGGGGGTGTGGCCGATCCTGAAGCCCTCCAGGTCCGGATCGCGCCGTGCGTGGCAGAGGATCACCGCCAGCCGCAGGGCGAGCAGCTGCCAGACGAAGGCCTCGTCGTCCAGCACCATTTCCAGCTTGCGCAGCTTGCCCCGGTGGCCGAGCACGAGCTGGCTGAGCCAGTGCATCTCGTTGACCGCGAAACCGGGCGCCTCGGTGTTGTCCAGGATGTAGGCGCCGTGCTTGTGATAGTCGCTGTGCGAAACATGGGTGCCGATCTCGTGCAGCTTCGCGGCCCATCCGAGCTTGCGCAGCGAGCGGCCGGGACGGCTGGTGGTGCTGGCGCCGCGTGCGCGCGGCTCGAGCTGCAGGAACAGTTCGGCCGCGGTGTCGCCGACCCGCCGGGCCTGCGCGGCATCCGCCGCAAAGCGGTTCGCCAGCCGGGCGACCGTGGAACTGCGCAGATCGGCCACGACATGGTCGCGTTCCAGCAATTCGTAGAGCACGCCGTGCCGCAGGGCGCCCTGGGCGACCCGCATCTCCTCGATCTCCAGCAGGTCGAACACCGCGCGCAGCACGCTCACGCCGCCGCCGATCACCGCCTTGCGGTCCTCGCGCATGCCGTCGATGCGCAGGCGGTCCGCGCTGCCGGCCTTCAGCAGCCGGTCGAGCAGCCAGTCCAGCCCCTCGCGCGTGATGCTCCCGGGCTCGCTGCCGGCGGCCGCGAGCACGTCGCCGACCGCGCCGATCGTGCCCGACGAGCCGTAGGCCACGTCCCAGCGGTCCGGCACGTAGGTGGACAGCGCATCGTCGAGCACCGCCTTGGCCGCGACCTCGGCGGCGCGGAAGGCGGCGGGCGTGAACAGGCCCTGCCCGAAGTGCTTCATCGACCAGGCGACGCTGCCCACGCGGTAGGACTCCATGGCCTCGGGCTCGAGCCCCTGGCCGAGGACGATCTCCGTCGAGCGCCCCCCGATGTCGACGACCAGCCGGCGCTCGGTGTTCGAGGCGTCGGTGTGCGGCAGCATGTGGGCGACGCCCAGATAGATCAGGCGCGCTTCCTCGTGACCGGAGATCACGTCGATCCCGAACCCCAGAATGGTGCGTGCGCGCAACAGGAACTCGTCGCGGTTGCGAGCCTCGCGCAGCGTCTGCGTGGCCACCGCGCGGACTTCCGAGCGCTTGAAGCCGGCCAGCCGTTCGGCGAAGCGGGCGAGGGTGTCCCAGCCCCGCTGCATCGCTTCGGGGGTGAGATTGCGGGCGCTGTCGAGGCCGTTGCCCTGGCGGACGGTCTCTTTGATGTACTCGGTACGGTGGATCTGGCCGTGATCGACCCGGCCGATTTCCAGGCGATAGCTGTTCGAGCCCAGGTCGACCGCGGCGAGGCGGGTTCCGTTTTGCATGTTGAAGTTGGAATTTCGGGGCTTGATCGTAGCCGGACGGGCGCAATGGCCGTTTCCGGCGAGGGGACAAGGCTAGGCGCGCCATATGACGGTTCGATGACAGCGTCACACACCGGCGCCTGTTCCGGGGCATGATTCTCCTCTGTCGAATGTGTCATCGCACTGTCACACAAGCTTTCTAGAGTCCGTGCCAACCCCTGAGAGGGGGCTTTTGTGCATACCAAAGGAAGCCTTTATGAAAATGATGTTCAAGTTCGCAGCAGCCGCCGGCCTGATTGCCGCCGCGTTCGCCGCGCATGTTTCCGCCTTCGCCGAAGAGGCCACAGGCGCCGGTGCCAGCTTCCCGGCGCCGCTGTATTCGAAGTGGGCCTCCGACTTCAACAAGGCCACCGGCGCCAAGATCAACTACCAGTCCGTGGGTTCGGGCGCCGGCATCAAGCAGATCGACGCCAAGACCGTGGACTTCGGCGCCTCGGACATGCCGCTGTCGGACGACGAGCTCAAGAGCAAGGGCCTGATGCAGTTCCCCACCGTCATCGGCGGGGTGGTGCCGGTGGTCAACATCCAGGGCATCAAGGCCGGCGAGCTCAAGCTCAGCGGCCAGGTGCTGGGCGACATCTACCTGGGCAAGATCGCCAAGTGGAACGATGCGGCCATCAAGGCGCTGAACCCGTCGCTGAACCTGCCGGACGCGGCCATCGCGCCGGTGCGCCGCGCGGACGGCTCGGGCACCACGTTCCTGTTCACCAACTACCTGAGCAAGGCCAACCCCGAGTGGAAGGCCAAGGTCGGCGACGGCACGGCCGTGAACTGGCCCACCGGCGCGGGCGGCAAGGGCAACGAGGGCGTTGCCGCGTTCGTGAACCGTCTGCCCAACTCGATCGGCTACGTGGAGTACGCCTACGTCAAGCAGAACAAGATGAACTACGCCCAGATGCAGAACAAGGACGGCCACTTCGTGTCGCCGGACGATTCGGCCTTCAAGGCGGCTGCGGCGGGTGCGGACTGGTCCAAGAGCTTCTACCAGGTGCTGACCGACCAGGCGGGCAAGGAGTCGTGGCCGATCACCGGCGCGACCTTCATCCTGATGCACAAGACGCAGGACAAGCCGGCGCAGGCGACGACCACGCTGAAGTTCTTCGACTGGGCCTACAAGAACGGTGACAAGACCGCCGGCGACCTGGACTACGTGCCGATGCCCGACAAGGTCAAGGGCGTGATCGCCACCGCCTGGGGCGACATCAAGGACGCGTCGGGCAAGCCCGTCGCTCCGGTTTCGGGCAAGTAAGCAAGACACCCGGCGCGCCCATGGGCAATCCGCTTGACGGCGCGCCGCTTTCGGAGCGACCTGTGTCAACCACATTTCCTGCGAACGCCGCGCCGCTCGACGTGACCACCGAGCGCGCCCGTGCGAAGGCGAGCCCGCCGCCGGCCAAGCGCCCGCGCTCCGGCCCCACGGCCGATCGCCTGTTCGGCCTCGCCGCAAAAGGCGCGGCGCTGCTCACGCTCGCGATGCTGATCGGCATCCTCCTTTCCTTGCTGGCCGGCGCCTGGCCGGCCATCTCCAAATTCGGTCTCGGCTTCCTCACCAGCAGCGTGTGGGATCCCGTGCAGAACGAATTCGGCGGCCTCGTGATGATCTACGGCACGTTGGCCACCTCCTTCATCGCCCTGGTGATTGCCGTGCCGGTGAGCTTCGGCATCGCGCTCTTCCTCACCGAGATGTCGCCGGCCTGGCTCAAGCGGCCGCTCGGCACCGCCATCGAACTCCTTGCGGCCGTGCCTTCGATCGTCTATGGCATGTGGGGCCTCCTGGTTTTCGGCCCGATCCTTTCCACCTATGTGCAGCAGCCGCTGCAGAAGCTCTTCGCGGGCGTGCCCTACCTCGGCGCGCTGGTGTCCGGGCCGCCGGTGGGTATCGGCATCCTGTCGGCGGGGATCATCCTCGCGATCATGATCATCCCGTTCATCGCCGCGGTGATGCGCGACGTGTTCGAGGTCACGCCCGCACTGCTCAAGGAATCGGCCTACGGGCTCGGCTCCACGACGTGGGAAGTGGTGTCGAAGGTCGTGCTGCCCTACACCAAGGCCGGTGTGATCGGCGGCGTCATGCTCGGCCTGGGCCGCGCGCTCGGCGAGACCATGGCCGTGACCTTCGTGATCGGCAACACCAACCAGCTCGCATCGCTGTCGGTCTTCGAGGCCGCGAACAGCATCACCTCCGTGCTCGCCAACGAGTTCGCCGAAGCCGGCGCGGGCCTGCACCAGGCATCGCTGATGTATCTGGGCCTCGTGCTGTTCTTCATCACGTTCGTGGTGCTGTCGCTGTCGAAGCTGCTGCTGCAGCAGATGCGCAAGAGTGAAGGGAAGAAGGCATGACGACCGCTGCTGAACGTCTGCGCAATGCCAAGGCGCTCGAACAGACGCGGGCGGCCAAGTTCGCCGGCCGCAAGCGCGTCAACATCATCGCCCTGGGGCTGTCGCTCGCCGCGATGGCCTTCGGCGTGTTCTGGCTCATCTGGATCCTCTGGGAGACGCTGCGCCTGGGCTTCGGCGGGCTCACGCTGGCCGCGCTGACCGAGATGACGCCGCCGCCGAACGAAGCCGGCGGCATCGCCAACGCGATCTTCGGGTCGGTGGTGATGGTGGCCCTTGCCACCTTCATCGGCGCGCCGATCGGCATCATGGCCGGCATCTACCTGGCCGAGTACAACCCCAAGGGCTGGCTGTCGGCCGTCATCCGCTTCGTCAACGACATCCTCCTGTCGGCGCCGTCGATCGTGATCGGCCTGTTCGTCTACGCGCTCGTCGTCGCCCAGTTCAGGTCGTTCTCGGGCATTGCCGGCGCCGTGGCGCTGGCGCTGATCGTGATCCCGGTCGTGATCCGCACGACCGAGAACATGCTGCAGCTCGTGCCGCCGGGCCTGCGCGAAGCGGCCTATGCGCTGGGCACGCCGAAGTGGCGGGTGATCCTGAGCATCACCCTGCGTGCCGCGCGTGCGGGCGTCGTGACCGGCGTGCTGCTGGCCGTGGCGCGCATCGCAGGCGAAACCGCGCCGCTGCTCTTCACCGCGCTGAGCAACCAGTTCTGGACTGCCGACCTGACGCAGCCGATGGCCAGCCTGCCGGTGACGATCTTCAAGTTCGCGATGAGCCCCTACGAGAACTGGCAGCAGCTCGCCTGGGCCGGCGTGTTCCTGATCACGCTCGCGGTTCTTGCACTCAACATCCTCGCGCGCGTCCTCACGCGCAACAAGCTCTGAACAACATGCCATCCACCATCGCTCAACCCACGCGCGCGAAGATCTCGGTCAAGGACCTGAACTTCTACTACGGCAAGTTCCACGCGCTCAAGGGCATCAACCTCGACATCCCCGAGAACAAGGTCACGGCCTTCATCGGCCCCTCGGGCTGCGGCAAGTCGACCCTGCTGCGCACCTTCAACCGCATGTTCGAGCTGTACCCGGAGCAGCGCGCCGAAGGGGTGATCGCGCTGGACGGCGAGAACCTGCTGACCTCCAAGCAGGACGTGGCGCTGATCCGCGCCAAGGTCGGCATGGTGTTCCAGAAGCCGACGCCGTTCCCGATGTCGATCTACGACAACATCGCCTTCGGCGTGAAGCTGTTCGAGAACCTGAGCTCGTCCGAGATGGACGACCGCGTCGAGTGGGCGCTCAAGAAGGCGGCGCTGTGGACCGAGGTGCGCGACAAGCTCCAGCAAAGCGGCTCGGGCCTGTCCGGCGGCCAGCAGCAGCGGCTGTGCATCGCGCGCGGCATCGCGATCAAGCCCGAAGTGCTGCTGCTCGACGAGCCCTGCTCGGCACTCGACCCGATCTCGACCGCGAAGATCGAGGAACTGATCGCCGAGCTGAAGAACGAATACACCGTGGTCATCGTGACCCACAACATGCAGCAGGCCGCCCGCTGCAGCGACTACACCGCCTACATGTACCTCGGCGACCTGATCGAATTCGGCGCGACCGAAGAGATGTTCTTCAAGCCCAAGCGCAAGGAGACCGAGGACTACATCACCGGGAGGTTCGGTTGACCACCCCCAGGCTGCGCGCACTTCGTGTCGCTTCGCCAACCCCCTTCGAGGGGGCAACACCAGCGGCCCGGCAGAGCCGGTCCCGCGGTGTTCCCCGTAAAGATGCGCGCTGACCAGGAGTTATGAGATGACAGAAAAGCACCTTTCCAGCCAGTTCGACAGCGAACTGAACATGGTGTCGTCGCGCGTGATGGAGCTCGGCGGCATCGTGGAATCGCAGATCAACCAGGCGGTCTATGCGCTGCAGGAGTTCGACTCCGAGACGGCCGAGCGCGTCATGGAGACCGAGAACCGCGTCAACGCGATGGAGATCGAGATCGACCGCGAACTGTCGTCGATCATCGCGCGCCGCCAGCCGACCGCGCGCGACCTGCGGCTCCTGATCGCCATCTCCAAGACCACCGCCAACCTCGAGCGCGTGGGCGACGAGGCGAACAAGATCGCGCGCATGGTCAAGTCGATCATCGAGAGCGGTGCGGCGCGCGCCTTGCCGTCGACCGAGCTGCGCATCGCCGCGGACCTGGCCTCGGGCCTGCTGCGCAAGGCGCTCGATGCGTTCGCGCGGCTCGATACCGCCGCGGCGCTGTCGATCCTCAAGGACGACGACCTGATCGACAAGGAGTTCGACGGCTTCGTGCGCAAGCTGGTCACCTACATGATGGAAGACCCGCGCACGATTTCCGCGAGCCTGGACCTGCTGTTCCTCGCCAAGGCGATCGAGCGCATCGGCGACCACGCGAAGAACATCGCCGAGTTCATCATCTACATCGTGAAGGGCGCGGACGTCCGCCACGCCTCGATGAACGAGATCGAAGCACAACTGCAATGAGCACGCGAGGCGGTCGTGTGCCGCCTTGCGAATGAACGGAGAATCTGAGGATTCATGAAGAAACCACGCATTCTGATCGTCGAGGACGAGTCTTCGATCGCCGAGCTGATCGCCGTCAACCTCCGGCACAACGGTTTCGAGCCGATCTGGGCTGAAGACGGCGAATCCGCGCAGCGCGAGATCGATGCGTTCCTGCCGGACCTGGTGCTGCTGGACTGGATGCTTCCGGGCCAGAGCGGATTGCAGCTCGCGCGCCAGTGGCGCAAGGACCCGCGCACCAAGACCATCCCGATCCTGATGCTGACCGCGCGCGGCGACGAGCCCGACAAGGTCGCCGGGCTGGACGCCGGCGCCGACGACTACATCACCAAGCCTTTCTCGACGCAGGAGATGCTCGCACGCATCCGCGCGGTGCTGCGCCGCCGGGCGCCCGAAGTCGTGACGGAGCGCGTCGAGATCGGCGAGCTTGCGCTCGACACCGCGACGCACCGCGTCACCTGGCAGGGCAATCCGCTGAAGGTCGGGCCGACCGAGTTCAAGCTGCTGGGCTTCCTGATGCAGCATGCCGAGCGCGTGCACAGCCGGGCCCAACTGCTCGACAAGGTCTGGGGCGACCACGTCTACATCGAGGAGCGCACGGTCGACGTCCACGTCAAGCGCCTGCGCGAATCCCTCGGCCCGGCCGCGCCCATGGTCGAGACGGTCCGGGGTGCAGGCTACCGGCTCACCGCACAGGCCACCGTCTGAGAGGCCCGCCCGCTGAGTTGGGCGGGATAATGTCCGGGCATGCCGTTTCGTATCGCGACTTTTCTCCTGGCTTCGCTCGTGGGCGGCGGCGTTGCTGCATTCGTCGCCTGGCGCCACATCTGGCTCGGTGCATGGGTGGGTGCGCTGGCGTGGCTCGCGCTCGACACATGGCGCGCACACCGGCTCCTGAATGTGCTGCGCAACGATGCCGTCGGGCTGCCTTCGCGTGGCCCGGGGCTCTGGGTCGAACTGGCTGAGCGCATCCGCAAGCTGCTGCGCGATCGCGAAAAGCTCGCGCAGCAGGCCGAGGAGCGGCTGCAGGAGTTCCTCGCAGCGATCCAGGCCTCGCCCAACGGCGTGGTGCTGCTCGACGAGCAGGGCCGCATCGAATGGTGCAACCAGACGGCGGGGGAGCAACTCGGCATCGACACCGAGCGCGACCTGCTGCAGCACCTTTCGAACCTGGTGCGCGACCCGGCCTTTGTCGCTTACCTGGCTTCGTGGAACTACAGCCGCGATGTAGTGATCGATGCGCCCTCGAAGGCGATGCACCGCAACCAGCCCTGCCGTTTGTCGGTTCAGGTGCACCCCTATTCGGGCAACCGCCGCATGCTGCTTACACGCGATGTCACGGCCCTCGAGCAGGCCGAGGCCATGCGGCGCGATTTCGTGGCCAACGTCTCGCACGAGATCCGCACGCCGCTGACCGTACTGGCCGGGTTCGTCGAGACCTTGCAGAACCTGCCGCTGGATGCCGAGGAGCGCGCCCGCTACCTCAACCTGATGAGCCAGCAGTCGCACCGCATGGAAACGCTGGTCAACGACCTGCTGACCCTGTCGCGCCTCGAAGGCAGCAGCGCACCGCCGCCCAACCGGTGGATCCGCGTGCGCGCCTTGCTGGCCCAGTGCGAGGACGAGGCGCGCGGGTTGTCGAGCCGCCTGTCGCAGCAGGGCCATCGCCTGTCGTTCAGCATGGAGGCGGACTCCGAGATCGCAGGCGTGCCCACCGAACTGCAAAGCGCCATGTCGAATCTCGTGAGCAATGCCGTGCGCTACACGCCGCCGGGCGGCGAAGTCACCGTGGTCTGGCGCGTGCTGCCTGACGGCCGCGGTGAGTTCTCGGTGCGCGATACCGGTCCCGGGATCGCCGCCGAGCACATCCCGCGGCTCACGGAGCGCTTCTACCGCATCGACCGCAGCCGTTCGCGCGAAACCGGCGGCACCGGCCTCGGCCTCGCGATCGTCAAGCACATCGCGCAGCGGCACGGCGCCGAATTGCGCATCGAGAGCAAGGTGGGCGAGGGCTCGCGCTTCACGCTGGTGTTTCCGGTCACGCGGCTGCGCAAGACTCCTGCTGCGGTCACCGCCGTCGCCTGACGGTCCACGCGAGCAGCACCAGAAAGAGCACGGCCGTGATGAAGAGCGCGACCGCGCTCATGAGCCAGAACGCGAGCGGTGACTGCATCGCCGCCCAGGGCCCGATCCCGCGATAGGCCAGCAGATAGCTGCCCCCCAGGCCGACGCCCCACAGCAGCGTGCAGTAGAGGATCAACGGCATCACCGTCACCTGATAGCAGCGCAGCACGAAGACGCACAGCGTCTGCAGCGCGTCGGCAAGGTGATAGGAGGAGGTTGCCAGCAGCAGCGTCGCGCCCAGCGCGATGACCGCAGGATTGGCCGAATAGATGCCGGCCAGCTGCCAGCGCAGGAGCGCCATCGCCGATGCAACGAGCAGCGCGAAGAGTACGGTCAGCTGGAAGCCCTTGCGCCCCGCCTGCCGCGCGAGCAACGGATCGCCCGCGCCGAGCCAGAAGCTCACCCGCGCGCTCGTGGCGATGGCGAGCGACAGCGGCACCATGTAGGCGACCGCCGTCAGGTTTGCAGCGATCTGGTGCGCCGCCGAGGCCGTTGTCCCGAGGCGGGCGATGAACAGCGCCATCAGCGTGAACGAGGTCACTTCCACCAGCACGGCGAGCCCGGCGGGAATGCCCAGCCTCCCGAACCGGCGCAGCTGGGCCCAGTCCGGCGGCTCGATCCGCTGCCAGAAGCGGTACTCGCGGTACGAAGGCTCGGCGCGCAGCAGCCAGAGTGCCGCACCGAGCATCGCGTAGTTCACCACCAGCGTGGCCCAGCCGCATCCGACGAGGCCCATCGCCGGCAGGCCCGCACCGCCGAAGGCGAACCAGATCGACAGCGGCAGCTTGATGCCCAGCGACGCCAGCTGCAGCCAGGTCACGAGCTGCGGCTTGCCGAGGCCCTGGTTGAGCGTGCTGAAAAGGCGAAAGGAGAGGGCCGGCGCCAGCGCGAAGGCCAGCACGCCGAGATAGGCCTCGACGTCGCCGCGCATGCTTTGGGGCACCTCGGTCCAGCGCAGCATCGGCGCGGGGAACAGCAGGATCGCCATGCCGATCGCGATCGCGGCGCCGCAGACATAGAGGGATTGCCGGACCGAGCGCCCGACCTCGGATGCGCGCCGTGCGCCGTGGAGCTCGGCCCAGATCGGCAGCAGCGCCTGCAGCGCCCCCATCAGCGAGACATAGACACTGATGAAGATCGCGGAGCCCACCGACAGTGCCGCCAGCGCGCCTTCGGCATAGCGGCCCGCGACGATCGTGTCGGTGACGCCGAAAGCCATGACCGCCATCTGCCCGACGAAGACCGTCGCGGCGTGGCGTCCGATGACGCCCCGTTCGCTAGCCACCGATGGGCGTCAGTCGCTGGTACAGCAGCAGGTCGTCCGCGGCGCTGGTCGGACGGCGCAGGGTGCCGACGAGGCGCCAGCTTTCGAGATTCACGATCTCGTGGAGCTTCGCGATCGCGTCGGGGTTGACCAGCAGCCAGGGGCAGGGCGGACCGCCGATCAGCGGCTGGACGTTGAAATTGCCGTGATAGCGCAGCGCCGCGATGTGCGGCCGGCCGAGCGCAAGCTCGGAAATGCAGCCCGGCTGGCCGACACGCTCGGCGATCGCGTTGACCTGCGGCACATAGCTGCGGGCAAAGTCGAGCACCGGCAGCCACAGGGTCATGACCAGCATCCAGCAGAGGGCGGCGCCGCCGGCGGGCAGGACGAGGGTCTTCCACAGCGCCGCGCGATGGCGGCCGGTACGCCAGCGCACGAGCCAGGCCCAGGCCAGCGTCGCCGTCAGCGCGAAGATGAAGGGCGCGAAGGAAAAGTGCGGGACGAACCCGGGGGCCAGCTTGGCGACGTTGGCGGCGGGCTTGGCCGGCACGCCGGTCTGCATCGCGACCCAGATCACCCAGATGATGATCGCCGAGCCGCTGAAGAACAGGAGCGTGAACCAGTCGATCAGCGCGGCCACGCTGCGCCGGAATGTCGGCAGCGCGAAGGCGGCGAGGGTCGCGAAGGCCGGCAGGCCGAGCAGCAGCGACCGTTCGGAGAAGTTGGTGGTCCAGGTCGCCAGCAGGGGCACGGCCGCGAACCAGAGGGGCAGGGCGACATGGCGTGCGGTCAACTGCCGGCGCCAGCGCCAGAGCGTCCAGATGGCGAGGGGCCAGGTCGGCCAGGTGAACCAGAGCAGGAGCCTGGCCTGGTTGCGCACTTCGGGCAGCAGGCGCTGGGACGTCGGCAGATCGATCCGCCACTCGAAGAGGCCGAGTGCGGCCGCCAGCGCCACCGCAAGCAGCGTGATGCCGAACACCGCCGCGATCGAGGCCGTCGTGTAGGTGGGTTCGGACGCGGGCACTTCCTCGGCCGGCAGCCGCTTGCGTTCGACCAGCAGGATCACGCCGCAGCCGATACCGAGCGTCAGGCCCACCGTCGGGCCGCCGCTGAGCGCCAGCCCGAAGGCGCCCACGATCAGCGCGGCGACCGGGCCGATGCGCCGGTACGGCAGCGCCGCGACACCGAAGAACAGGTT
Organism: Variovorax sp. HW608; assembly: GCF_900090195.1. Taxonomy (NCBI): domain Bacteria; kingdom Pseudomonadati; phylum Pseudomonadota; class Betaproteobacteria; order Burkholderiales; family Comamonadaceae; genus Variovorax; species Variovorax sp. HW608. The sequence continues at coordinate 6,247,226 of NZ_LT607803.1, read as the reverse complement.
CGAGGCGAAGAACAGTTGCGCGAGGGCGGGCGTGGTTTCGTGCCCCAGTTGGGCCAGTCCGAGCGATGCGATCAGCGCGAGGAGCGCGCCGTCGGCGATGGCGCGCGCATAGTCGGTCGGCCGCGCCTCGCCGCCGAAAGCGAACGCCACCGGCTGGGCCCGGTACGTGCGTGCCAGGTAGTAGACGGCATACCACGTGGCGGTGAAGGCGCCCGCCAGAAGCAGCGCGAAGGCGATGCGCACCGCCAGGTCGGGATTGATCCACGAGGGGGCGATCTTGATCGCCCAGGCCCCGATCCAGTAGGGAAGCAGGGCCGGCGTCTCGGGCCGCAGCCCGAGCAGCACCGGGTCGAACCAGGCGGCAATGCCGTCCCTGCTCTGGGCCAGTTCGGCCATGTAGCCGAACGCAGTGATGTCCGCGCTCTTCCAGGGGCCGCGGCCGAGCAGGCCGGGCATCAGGTACGCCGCGCACAGGAGCAGCAGTGCAATGCGCGGCAGCCGGCGCACTGCGCTCTGGGCAACGATGGCGGGCGTCGGGTGATTCACCTCGAAAGGAGAGCGTGCTCGTTGGGAAAGAAAAAGGGCAGCGCGGTAAACCGGGCTGCCCTCGACACGAAAAGCGCCTTCCTTACTTGGAAGCCGTCTTGCCGAAGCGGTTGCGGAATTTCTCGACGCGGCCGCCCATGTTATCGACCGACTTCTGCGTCCCGGTATAGAAGGGGTGCGATTCGCTCGAGGTATCGAGCTTGAAGAGAGGCAGTTCACGACCATCGTCGGTCTTGCCGGTTTCCTTGGTGTTGACGCACGAACGGGTCACGAACTTGAAGCCGTTCGACAGGTCGACGAACAGAACTTCGCGGTAGTTCGGGTGAATGCCTTCTTTCATGATGATTCCTTTGGTCGATGCGAGAGCCACAACCACGCGGCACAACGCCGCGGTGCACTTTTCGCGAAGCCCGCAATTATCGCATACTGGACCTTTTATGCGCCAGAGGCCCCAGCCATGTCCCAAACCACCCTGCGTGCCGGCCTGGTCGGCTATGGATTCGCCGGTCAGACCTTCCACGCCCCGGTGCTCTCGGCCGTGCCCGGATTGGAGCTCGGCGCCGTGGCGAGCTCGCAGCCGCACAAGGTGCATGCGGACTGGCCCGGGGTGGATGTGGTCCCGGACGTGGACGCGCTGTTGCGCCGAACCGACATCGATCTGATCGTCGTCGCGGCGCCCAACGCCCAGCACCACCCGGTCGCCAAGGCGGCGCTTGCGGCCGGCAAGCATGTGGTGGTGGACAAGCCGTTCACCCTCGATGCGGGGCAGGCGCGCGAACTGGCGGCGCTGGCCGAGCGGCAGGGGCGGGTGCTTTCCGTCTACCAGAACCGCCGCTTCGATTCGGATTTCCTGACCTTGCGAGACGTCCTGGCCAGCGGTGAGCTGGGGCGCCCGGTGTATTTCGAATCGCATTTCGACCGCTTTCGGCCCGAAGTGCGGGCCCGCTGGCGCGAGCAGCCCGTGCCGGGCGCCGGTCTCTGGGTCGACCTCGGTTCGCATCTCGTCGACCAGGCGGTCCAGCTGTTCGGCCGCCCCGATGCACTTCAGCTCGACAGCGCGGTCCTGCGCGATGGGGCGCTCGTCGAGGACTACTTTCATGCCGTGCTGCGCTACGAGAGCGGTCCGCACGCGCCGCTCAGGGTCGTGCTGCACGCGACCACGCTGGCTGCATACGCGGCGCCGCGGTACATCTTGCATGGCACCACGGGCAGTTACGTCAAGCGCGGCGTCGATCCCCAGGAAGACGCCTTGCGCGCCGGTGGGCGTCCTTCGGATGCCGCATGGGGCGCGGATCCGATCGACGGCGAACTCACGCTGTGCGCGGCCGACGGCCGCATGCAGACGCGCAAGCTGCCCACGAAGGCGGGCAACTATGTCGCCTACTACACCGCGCTGCGCGATGCGATTCTGGGGCAGGGCCCGAATCCGGTGCTGCCGGAACAGGCGGTCGAGCTCATGGAACTGCTCGACCTCGGCCGACAAAGCGCCGCCGAAGGGCGGGCCCTGGCGGCGCGCTGATCAGCCGCCGCGACGCATCATGTCGAAGAACTCGACATTGGTCTTGGTGGCCTTCATGTTCTTGAGCATGAGCTCCATCGCCTCGATCTCGTCCATGTTGTACATGAGCTGACGCAGGATCCGGGTCTTCTGCAGGATCTCGGGCGGCAACAGCAGTTCTTCGCGACGGGTGCCGCTGCGGTTGAGCTGGATCGACGGGAACACGCGCTTCTCGTAGAGGCGGCGGTCGAGGTGGATTTCGGAATTGCCGGTGCCCTTGAACTCTTCGAAGATCACTTCGTCCATGCGGCTGCCGGTGTCGATGAGGGCGGTGCCGATGATCGTCAGCGAGCCGCCTTCTTCCACATTGCGCGCCGCGCCGAGGAAGCGCTTGGGACGCTGCAGGGCGTTGGAATCCACGCCGCCCGTCAGCACCTTGCCGGACGAGGGCACGACGTTGTTGTAGGCACGGGCGAGGCGGGTGATCGAGTCGAGCAGGATCACCACGTCCTTCTTGAGTTCGACCAGGCGCTTGGCGCGCTCGATCACCATTTCGGCGACGTGCACGTGGCGTGCTGCGGGCTCGTCGAAGGTCGAGGCAATGACCTCGCCCTTCACGGTGCGCTGCATCTCGGTCACTTCCTCGGGCCGCTCGTCCACCAGCAGCACCATCATGTGCACCTCGGGGTAGTTGGCGCTGATCGCGTGCGCGATGTGCTGCATCATGACCGTCTTGCCGCTCTTGGGCGGGGCCACCAGCAACGCGCGCTGGCCTTTGCCGATCGGGGCGATGATGTCGATGATCCGGCCGGTGATGTTCTCGTCGCCCTTGAAGTTGTCGCGTTCGAGGCGCATCAACTGCTTGGGGAACAGCGGGGTCAGGTTCTCGAACATGACCTTGTGCTTGTTCGCCTCCGGCGGACCGTCGTTGACCTTGTCGAGCTTGGTCAGCGCGAAATAGCGCTCGCCGTCCTTGGGCGTGCGCACTTCGCCTTCGATCATGTCGCCGGTGTGCAGGTTGAAGCGGCGCACCTGGCTCGGCGAGATGTAGATGTCGTCCGTGCTCGCGGTGAAGCTGGTGTCGGGGCTGCGCAGGAACCCGAAGCCGTCGGGCAGGATCTCGAGCACGCCGTCGGCAAACACCTGTTCGCCGGCCTTCGCACGCTTCTTGATGATCGCGAACATCAGTTCCTGCTTGCGCATGCGACCGACGTTTTCGATCTCCAGGGCCTCGGCCTGCTTGAGGACTTCGGAGACGTGAAGTGCCTTGAGTTCGTTTAAGTGCATGGAACGACCCCTTGCGGGGATAGCTGTCAAAACTTGGGGGGGAGGTTTGATGTGAAGCGAGAGATGCCTCACAACCCGGGGAACTCGAACCGGGCCCCGGAAAGGGCCGGTGAACTGCGGGTAATTATGACAGGAAAAAAGCCGCCAACGCATTGCGCGCTGGCGGCCGGGAGACTCTTTTCAGGCGAGCTGCTGGTCGATGAAGGCGGTCAGTTGCGCCTTGCTCATCGCACCGACCTTGGTCGCGGCGAGCTGGCCGTCCTTGAACAGCATCAGGGTAGGGATGCCGCGGATGCCGAACTTGGCGGGGATGTCGCGGTTCTCGTCGACGTTCATCTTGGCGATCTGCAGCTTGCCTTCGTAGGTGCTGGAGACCTCGTCGAGGATCGGCGCGATCATCTTGCAGGGACCGCACCATTCGGCCCAGTAATCCACGAGCACGGGCTTGCCGGACTTGAGCACGTCGGCTTCGAAAGAAGAGTCGGAGATGTGTTTGATGAGTTCGCTGGCCATGGATGTGTCCTTCTGCGCTGAGAGTTTCGGTGCAGCTAAAGTGCGGGTCATTGTGACAGAAACCAAGTTCCGGCGTGACCGGCGCGGAAGCTATGGCTGCGATAGCCAAAGCACGCCTTCGACATCCCATGCATCCTTCTGAGCAGCACCCTGCGCACGCGCTCTGGTGCGACCCCGGCCGCGGCATCGTCGGCCGCATCGCGCGCCTCGTGGCCGAGCGCGGCCTGCATCCTGCCCGCACGGTGGTTCTGGTGCCGTATGCGCAACTCATGCAGGCTGCGCGCGCCATGTGGGCGACTCACGGTGCGCCGGGTTTCGCGCCGCGCTTCGAGACCACGCGCAACTGGGCGCGCAGCATCGGCGGCTTCGTGCCGGACGCGGACGACATCGCCTTCGACATGGCGCGCGATCTCCTCACCGCACAGTCGCTGCTGGGGCGGGCCGGGTTCGGCGCGTCGCGCAATGCGCTTGCAGGGCGCCTGGTCGAGATCGCATTGCAGTTGGCGCCCCTGGCCGCGGCCGAGTTGCCGGACGAACGCATGGCATGGATGCAGCGCGTGCGCGAGTCGATCGAGGCCGGGCGCGGCTCGGAGTGGTTCGACGTCGAAAGCGCGCTGAACGGCGTGGCGCTCGCCTGGGCTGGCAGTTCGGGCTACGCGACCGATGTCCTGTTCGCCACCGGTGCCCTGGCGCAGGTGGATCAATTGATCGTGCTCGACGGCCTGCAGCCCGATCCGCTCATCCGCAAGCTCGCCGAGCGATTCGGCGAACGTTGCCTGCGCCTGCCGCTCGCGACGACGAACCAGCCGTCACAGGTTGCCCTTCATGCGGCCGGCGATCCCGAGGACGAGGCGGAACGGGCTGCCGCCTGCGTGCTGCGCCACCTGGCGCAAGGCCGGGCGCCGGTCGCCCTGGTGGCCACCGACCGGGCCCTCACGCGACGCATCAGCGCGCATCTCGCCCTGCACGGCGTCGCGCCGCACGACGAGACCGGCTGGAAGCTGTCGACCACACGCGCGGCGGCCGGATTGATGAGCGCGCTGCGCGCCTCGGTCCACGACGCCGGCAGCGACCAGGTGCTGGACTGGCTCAAGCATGCCGACGCCTTCGATCGCGGCGCAGTGCTCTCGCTCGAGTCGCGCCTGCGCGACCGCGCCATGCGCGACTGGCGCGGCTGGTGCTCGTTCGTCGCGGCCAGCGCCAAGCCGCAGGACCTGGCGCTCGCGACGCTGACGGAAACCGTCGAGGCGCTGCGTGCCACGCTGTCGCGCCCGCGTCCTCTCGGCGAGTGGCTCGCCGACACGCGCGCGCTGCTCGACGCCAGTGGCCAATGGCTCGGCCTGATGGGCGATGTCGCCGGTGCGGAGGCGATCTCTGCGCTGCATCTGGATGCCGAGTCCGGGGAGATCCGCGGCCCGCGCTGCACGCTGGTCGAGTTCACGGCGTGGGTGCGCGATGTGCTCGAAGCGGCGAGCTTCGTGCTGGTGCCCGCCGAATCGGAGCCGCTTCAGGTCGTGATCCTGCCGCTCCATCATCTGCTCGGTCGCCCCTTCGCCGCCGTGGTGGTGCCGGGCTGCGACGATCAGCGTCTGCCGGCGTCACCCGAGCCGCCCGGCGACTGGAGCGCTTCGCAGCGCGAAGCACTGGCACTGCCCTCGCGCGAGGCTTTGGAGGCCGCGCAGCGGGCCGGCTGGGCCGTTGCGACGGGCGCGCCGCATTGCGACGTGCTCTGGCGCCAGTTCGATGCGAGCGGCGAGCCGGTGCGGCCGAGTCCTCTCGTGCAGATGCTTCATCTCGACGGCGCGGCCGAAGACGCGGCCGATCCACGCCAGCCCGTGCAAGTGGCGACGCAGCCGACGCCGCATCCGCGCCCGCACGGCGATGCGCTGGTGCCGGCCACGCTCTCGTCGACCGCGTACGAAGACCTGCGCCGCTGCCCCTACCGGTTCTTCGCGCTGCGCCAGCTCGGCCTGCGCAGCAGCGACGAACTCGACGCCGAGCTCGACAAGCGCGACTTCGGCAACTGGCTGCATGCGGTGCTCGGCCACTTTCATGAGGCGCTGAAGAACGACCCGACTCCCGAACTGCAGGCGCGGCGAAGCATGATGGCGGCCGCCGAAGAACAGGCGACGCGCGAATTCGGTCTTTCCGAAGCCGAGTTCCTGCCGTTCGCCGCCGCCTGGCCCGCGACGCGGGACGGATACCTCGCCTGGCTCGCGGGCCATGAGGCCGGCGAGGGCGCGGTGTTCGTGGAATCCGAACCCTGGAAGGAAGTGCCGCTGGCGCGCATCAGGCTGGTCGGCCGGCTGGATCGCGTCGATGCGACGCCCGACGGCCGGGCCTTCGTGATCGACTACAAGACCGAGTCCGCCGACAAGACCCGCGACCGCGTGAAGGACCCCTGCGAGGACACGCAACTCGCGTTCTACGCCGCCCTTTTCCCGGACGACACGCTGCGCGCCGCCTACGTCAACGTCGGCGAGAAGTCGTCCGGCACGCGCACCTTCGAGCAGGAGGACATCGTGCAGGCCCGGGACGCGCTGGTGAACGGCGTGATCGATGACCTCGATCGCATCGCCGAGGGCGCTGCGCTGCCGGCGCTCGGCGAGGGGCAGGTCTGCGAGCACTGCGCCGCGCGCGGCCTCTGCCGCAAGGACTTCTGGGAGGGGCAGCCATGATTGCTGCCGCCTACGAACACAACAGCGCGCATGTTTCGCGCGAGCGTTTCTACGAGATCGCGTGCGATCCGCGCCGCTCGGTCGCCGTGGAAGCGTGTGCCGGCGCGGGCAAGACCTGGATGCTGGTCTCGCGCATTCTTCGCGCCCTGCTCGTGGACGGCGATGCCGCCTGTGCGCCGCACGAGATTCTCGCGATCACCTTCACCAAGAAGGCGGCCGGCGAAATGCGTGAGCGGCTGGACCAATGGCTGGAGAAATTTGCCGGCCAGCCGATCGAGGAACTGGTGCCCGAGCTGCGGATGCGCGGCATGGCGCCCGAAGCGGCACAGGCCGCCGCGCCGCGGCTGAAGGGCCTCTATCGCGAGCTTCTGGGACACGGCCGGCCGGTGCAGTTCCGCACCTTTCACGCGTGGTTCGCGGGCCTCTTGCGCAGCGCGCCGGTCGCGGTGCTCGAGCGATTGCGGCTGCCCGCCAACTACCAGTTGCTCGAAGACGATGCGAAGGCGCGAGTACGTGTCTGGCGCCCGTTCTACGCAGCGGTGACGGCGGACGCGCAGGCCTCCGAGGACTACCGCGCGCTGGTCGCCAGGCATGGCCGATCGCAGGTGGCCAAGGCGCTCGACGAAGCGCTCACGCGCCGCGTCGAGTTCGCGCTCGCCGACGCGCACCAAGCCGTCGACGGCGCCGTCACGCCGATGCAGGGGATGGATCCCGCCTTCGCGGGTGCCGAGTCGCCGGACGACGTGCTGCTGCACGACCCCGCCTGGCGCGGCGCGCTGCTGGCGGCTGCGCGCGCGCTGGGCCGCGCGAGCGCGTCGACCTTCTCGCGCCGCGGCGTCGAGCTCGAGCAGGCCGTGACCGACGGCGATGCCGAGGCGGTGCTCGATGCGCTGCTCACCCAAAAGGGCGAGCCGCGCAAGTTCGGCGAAAAGCTCGCCGGCATCGAGGATGTGCGCGCGGCACAGCAGCGCGTGCTGCAGTACTGCGCGGCGCGCGCCCAGCACGAAGCGTGGCTCTACCAGCAACGCATGGCCCGCCTGACGCGGCTGCTCGTCAGCTGCTTCGCCGAGGTGAAGGTGTCCAACGGCTGGGTCGACATGAACGATGTCGAACAGGCGGCGCACCTGTTGCTCGGCAATGCGGAGCTCTGGGGCTGGGTGCAGGAGCGGCTCGACGCCGGCGTGCGGCACCTGCTCATCGACGAGTTCCAGGACACGAACCCCTTGCAATGGCAGGCGCTCAACGGCTGGCTCGGCAGCTATGCCGGCGCGGGTGCGCGGCGGCCGGGCGTGTTCATCGTCGGCGACCCTAAGCAGAGCATCTACCGCTTCCGCCGCGCCGAGCCGCAGGTCTTCATCGCCGCCAAGGAATTCGTGCAGCAGGGGCTCGGTGGCGACCTGCTCAACTGCGACCACACGCATCGCAACGCGCAGGCCGTGATCGGCCTCGTGAACGCCGCGATGGACGAGGCGCAGCAGGCGGGCGAGTTCAGCGGCTTTCGCGATCACACAACCGAATCCGGCAGCGCGGGGCGCATCCTCAAGCTGCCGCTGATCGGGCGCGACGCGATCGCTTCGGCTTCGCCGGACGAGGCGGCGGACATCGCGCCTGCGTGGCGCGACAGCCTGACGACGCCGCGCCTGCTGCCCGAAGAGAAGCTGCTGCAGAAGGAATGCCAGCAGGCCGCCCGATGGATCGCGGCGCGCATCGCCGAGGGCCTCGCACCGAGCCAGATCATGGTGCTCGCGCGGCGCCGCAGCCGCCTCGCGGTGATGCAGGACGAGCTGCGCAGGCTCCATGTCGCGGTCCAGCAGCCGGAAAAGAACGAGCTGCACGACGCACCGGAAGTGCAGGACATGGTCGCGCTCATCGATGCGCTGGTGTCGCCGGACCACGACCTGTCGCTCGCGCGTGCGCTGAAGTCGCCGCTGTGGGGCCTCCCCGACGACGCGCTGGTGCAGATCGCACTCCGGCAGCGCGATACCCGCACGAGCTGGTTCGATCTGCTGCAAGCGCCGGGTTGGCCGGCGCCGCTGGCCGGCATCGGTCCACGGTTGCGCGAATGGCAGCAATGGCTGCACGACCTGCCGCCGCACGATGCGCTCGCCGCGATCTATCACGACGCCGACGTGCTTTCGGCCTTCGCCGCTCCCGCGCCGGCGGCGATGCGGGCCTCCGTTCTCGCCAACCTCCGAGGGCTTCTGGCCGCATCGCTCGAACTCGACGGCGCGCGTTTCGCGACACCCTACGGCTTCGTGCGCGCGCTGCGCGCCGGCGGTGTGCGCGCGCCTTCGCTGTCGGTGGCGGAGGCGGTGCAGCTGCTCACGGTCCACGGCGCCAAGGGCTTGGAGGCCAAGGTGGTGCTGCTGCTCGACACCGACGCTTCGGCGCAACGGGCGCAGACCATGGGCGTGCTCGTGAAGTGGCCCGGCCATGCGCCCGCGCCCGAGCGCTTCGTGTTCATCGCGAGCGAAAAGAATCCCCCGGCCTGCGCGACGGACGACCTCGCGCAGGAACAGTCGGCAAGGCATCGCGAGGAAATCAACGCGCTCTACGTGGCGACCACGCGCGCGCGCGAGGAACTGGTCGTTTCCGCCGTCGCCGCCGCGCGGGCCAATGGCCAGAGCTGGTGGGCGCGGCTCGAACCGCGCTGCGATGCCATCGAGGACGTGGCGGCGGCTGTTGCCGCATCGTCCGTGCCGGCACCGCCGTCGTTCGAGATGCTCGGCCTTCCCGATCTGGCGACGGAGGCGGTCGCGAGGCCGTCCGGCCCCGCGCTTCGTCGCACCGACACGCGCGCTTCGGCGCTCGGCCAGGCGATGCATCGCCTGCTCGAATGGACGCAGCCGGGCGCACCGCTGGCGACGGAGCATCTGCGCGCCGCCGCGCGCGAATTCGCGCTCGATCTGCAGGCCACGCGCGCGGCGGCCGCGATGGCGCAGCGCATTCGCGTCGGCGCGGGCGCCTGGGCGTGGGACATCGAATCGCTGGACTGGCACGGCAACGAGGTCACGCTGGTCCACCAGGGACAGGTCCTGCGCATCGACCGGCTGGTGCGCCATCGCGAGAGCGGCGCGTGGTGGGTGCTCGACTACAAGTCGGCCGCCCGCCCCGAACGCGACGCGGCGCTGATCGCACAACTGAACCGCTACCGCGATGCGGTGCGGGAAGCCTATCCCGGCGAAACCGTGCGCGCGGCATTCCTGACCGGGCAGGGCGAACTGGTCACACTCGAATGAACAAAGACAAGTCAGTCGCCATCGTCGGCGGCGGTCCCGCGGGATTGATGGCGGCCGAGGTCCTGAGCCGGCAGGGCGCCCAGGTCCATCTCTACGACGCCATGCCGTCGGTGGGACGCAAGTTCCTGCTTGCGGGGCGCGGCGGGCTCAACCTCACGCATTCCGAGCCCTTCGACCGCTTCGCCCTGCGTTTTGGCGAGCGACGTGCGCAGGTGGAGCCGCTGCTGCGCCGGTTCGGCCCCGACGCGCTCTGCGAATGGGCCCACGGGCTCGGGATCGAAACCTTCGTCGGGACATCGGGCCGGGTCTTTCCGAAGGACATGAAAGCCGCGCCGCTGCTGCGTGCCTGGCTGCACCGGCTGCGGCAGGCCGGGGTGCAGTTCCACATGCGTCATCGTTGGACCGGATGGGCCGATGATCCGGCGCCGGCGACCACCTTGCGTTTCAGGGCGCCGGGCGGCGATATCGCCGCGTCGCACGATGCGGTCGTGCTCGCGCTCGGCGGCGCGAGCTGGGCGCGGCTCGGCTCCGATGGCGCATGGGCGCCGTGGCTGGCGGCGCGCGGCATCGATGTCGCGCCGCTGGTCCCGGCAAACTGCGGTTTCGATCTCGGGTGGACGCCTTACTTCGCCGAGCGCTTCGCCGGCATGCCCTTCAAGTCGGTGGCGATCTCGTTCACCGACACGCGGGGGCGCCGATTTGCACGCAAGGGCGAATTCGTCGCGACCGCGACGGGCATCGAAGGAAGCCTGGTCTACGCCGCGTCCGACTTGCTGCGCGACGAGATCGCGGCGCATGGCAGCGCCACCTTGGCGCTCGACCTCTTGCCCGACCGCACGCCGGAGCAGGTGCGCGCCGCGGTGCTGCATCCGCGCGGTTCGCGATCGGTTGCGAGCCATCTGAAAAGCCGGCTGGGCCTCGATGGCATCAAGACGGCCGTGCTGCACGAAGTGCTCGCGAAAGACGAGATGCATTCGCCCGAAAGGCTCGCCGAAACGATCAAGGCGGTCCCGCTTCGGCTGGTCGCGCCGAGGCCGATCGACGAAGCCATCAGCACCGCCGGCGGTGTGCGCTTCGAGGCGCTCGACGGCAACCTGCAGAGCCTGGCATTGCCGGGCGTCTTCGTGGCCGGCGAGATGCTCGATTGGGAAGCGCCGACGGGCGGCTATCTGCTGACGGCCTGCATGGCCAGCGGCGTCGTCGCGGCCGAGGGCGCGCTTCGTACCCCACATAGCGTGAACAGGCCCTTCTATGAGGACTGAATTGTCAAGGGGTTTCACATCCAGATATCGACAGTGGCGTTGATTGCGGTAGGTGCGGGCAAGAGTGCGATGGCCGTTCGGAAGGAGTGCCTCGTGATGCGAGGTTGGGGCGTGACAAGCGTTCGAGCCAAGGCTCGGACAACCTTCTATCCGTGCCGGGTATGCGCATCCGGCACCACATGCAACATGCACGCATCGCGCTTGGGCTTACCCCTGTTACCGGCGCGCCCCATCTAGTAGGACGGTCCCTGTGCGGTGACCCTGGCCTGTTTCGGGCGCGTCGACCTGTGATCATGAAGATGCCTTCGTCTGGGCCAGGGTGGCTTCTACGCGACGCCCTTGAGCGTGGCGCCCGCTGGGATCTCGCCATGCTCGAGGTAGCGCCACAACGCTACCGCCAGGCGGCTTCTACGCGACGCCCTTGAGCGTGGCGCCCGCTGGGATCTCGCCATGCTCGAGGTAGCGCCACAACGCTACCGCCAGGCGGCGCGCCAGCGCCACGATGCCGATGCGTCGCATACGCTTGGCGCCTGCACCGAAGCGACGCATGAACCACTGGCTCAAGGCACTGTCGGGCTGATAGCGCAACCAGCTCCACGCCAGCTCCACCAGCAAGGTGCGCGCTCGTTTGTTGCCGGCCTTGTTGATGCCTTGCTCGATCTGGCTGTTGCCGCTGGCATAGGGCGTGGGTGCAAGCCCCAGACAGCCTGCCAATTCGCGCCGATTCGCAAAGCGTCGCCAGCCGAACAACTCCTTGACCAGCAACCAGGCGCTAGCGACTCCGATCGAGCGCAGCTTGGCCAGTTGCGACACCTGTGGCTGCACGCGGTCTTCCACTTCCTTGCGCTGCGTCGCCTCGAGCGTGCGCATCTGCTGTTTGACCAGCATCAGCCGCACACACTCGCGCTCGATCTCGCCGCGCAGCGCCGGCGGTACCTGCGCGCAGTGGCTGTCCCACCACGCCTGCCAGTTTCGCCCACCGATGCAATGCACTCGCAGGTTGTGCAAAACCAGCAACGAGCCGATGCGGTTGGTGTGGGCGGTGTGTTCGTGCGACAGTCGCTGCAGCTCGCGGTGCAACCGGCGCGCGTCTTCCTGCCGTGGCGTGGGTTCGCGCAGCACCGACCATACGCGCACCTCGCCCGCGCGATAGCGCTGCAGCATCGCCAACAGCTTGTCGCCGTCGAGTCGATCGGTCTTGGCACGTCTGGCGTGCCGGTTGACCTCGATGCTGGCCGAGTCGACCACGATGTTGTGGATGCCTTGCTCGACCAGCCAGCGGTGCAGCCACCAGCCATCCCGACCTGCTTCGTAGCACGCGTGAACCGCCGCCTCGGCTGGTATCCCAAAGCGCACTCGGGCCTTGCCAATACGTTCGAGCACGGCCGTGCAATCGCCAGCGGCCACAGTGCACCGGCTGGGGCCACGGATGCCGTCGCCGAAGGTCAGGTTCCAACGCTTGTCACTCAGCTCCAAACTCATGTACAGATCGTGCGCATTCGTCCTATCCTTGCCTTGAAGGACTGTCTCGGGTGCAGACATGGCCGTGCTCCTTTGGTTTGCTGCCTGGGAGTTCCCGTTCTAGCTCAATGGGACTCGCCTGGGGCAGCCCTTCATAGCATCTAGCCTACACCGCCGCCGGACGAAGCCGCCAGTGCCTCACGGTGGTGGCGATGACCCGCGCCGCATGGGTCTGGAGGCTGACTTCGCGCGCGGTCGGAACAGCCGAAGCGATGGAAAAGGGCCACGAAGATCGGCCGACCCGCGGCCGAGGTGCAAATGGAAGCACTCGCGCTGCGGCCTGGGGGGAAGGGTGGGTGGTCATGTCGTCGCCTCGAGATTGTTCTTGGAGACGACGAATTCTACTCGGATCACTGTATTTAAATGCGGCGTATCCGCTTAGCTCCACTGACTGAAATAACTGGATGTCCATCCAGCAATACTAGTCCTTTTGGCGCCCGGCCGCACCTGCCTGGACCACGTCCTCGTAGGTCACCGGAGCGGTGACCACGGACTGCTGCAGGAGCCGGTAGAACAGCATGCCGCGCGAGCTCGATGTGCGGCGGTTGAAGCGGAAGACGAACTCATCCAGATAGGCGTCCAGGTGCTCGGGCTGCACCGAGCCGTGGTGGGTGCCCAGAATCCAGCGCTTGACCAGCGCCGCCACCCGGTGCACGCCGGCCATGGACACATGGGCGGGCGCGTCCGAGCCCAGCATGACCGTGCGCTGGTGCTCGTAGCCCAACTCCTTCAGCGAGCGATAGGCCGCGGAGCCGTCTGTGCACACCTGGGTGCCCGGCTCGACGGAGTCCTGCACGAACGGGATGACATGGGCGGCGGAATCCCTGGGGATGCGGCGCAGGCGAATCCGGCCGAACCCCTTGGGCTCCAGCAACTCGACGGCCACCGCGACCAGAATCTTCGAGGTATTGCTCTTGCGCCCCTGCGGTGAGGCGGGCGCTTCGCGGTCCGTCAGCGCCAGATAGGTTTCATCCACCTCCACCACGCCGTGCAGGCGGTCACGACCCGGGCGCACCATCGCGCGGCGAAACCGGTGCAGCATGGCCCAGGCGGTTTCGTAGCTGCCCAGGCCGAGCACGCGCTGCAGGCCCAGGGCGCTGACGCCTTGCTTCTGGTTGGTCAGGTACCAGGCCGCAGCCAGCCACACGCGCAGCGGCGTTCGCGTCTTCTCGAAGATGGTGCCGGCGGTCACGCTGCCCTGGTATTTGCAGTCCCGGCACATCAGACGGGTGCGGCTGGCACGGTACGGCTCGGCCGTGCTGCCGCAGCGCGGGCAGACGAATCCAGCGCCCCAGCGCAGCCGCTCCAGGTAGGCCAGACATGCCTCCTCGGAGCCAAACCAGTCGAGAAACTCGTTCCAGTTTCGGGGGTAGTCCTTCCCGGCTTCCGGTACTACGATATGGACATCCATCCAGTCATTGTGCGCCGAGTGGAGCTAACTGGATACCCCTTATTTAAATACAGTGTTTTCGAGCTTTGAAATGAGGTTGACGAGCCTTACCCCCGGCACTGGCTACGCAGTTAGGGCTGCTTGGTTCCCCACCTGACCCGGTTGGCCGCTTCACCATGCGGGGAGGCCCGTCAACCTACGATTGTAGGCGACGATTCACCACGCCTTCTTGCCAAGACGAGCGGTCTTGAATTCCGACTGCAAGAAGGCCTGGATCGCGGCCGGGGCGCATCGGCGGCCGACCTAAAATGCGCCGATGGCCTACCTCGTGCTCGCTCGAAAACACCGTCCAAGAACCTTCAGCGAGATGGTGGGGCAGGAGCATGTCGTGCAGGCGCTCGAAAACGCGCTGACCTCGCAGCGCCTGCATCACGCCTATCTCTTCACCGGGACGCGCGGTGTCGGCAAGACCACGGTGTCGCGCATCCTGGCCAAGTCGCTCAACTGCCAGGGCCCGGACGGGCAGGGCGGCATCACCGCCACGCCGTGCGGCCTGTGTCAGGCGTGCCGGGACATCGATGCGGGCCGCTTCGTCGATTACACCGAGCTCGATGCGGCTTCCAACCGCGGCGTGGACGAGGTGCAGGCGCTGCTCGAACAGGCGGTCTACAAGCCGGTGCAGGGCCGCTTCAAGGTCTTCATGATCGACGAAGTGCACATGCTCACCGGCCATGCCTTCAATGCGATGCTGAAGACGCTGGAGGAGCCGCCCGAATACCTCAAGTTCGTGCTGGCCACCACCGATCCGCAGAAGGTGCCGGTCACGGTGCTGTCGCGCTGCCTGCAGTTCAACCTGCGGCCGATGGCGCCCGAGACCGTGCTCGAACATCTCACGCGCGTGCTGGAAACCGAATCGGTCCCGGCCGAGCCGCAGGCGCTGCGCCTCATCGCACGCGCCGCGCGCGGGTCGATGCGCGATGCGCTGTCGCTCACCGATCAGGCGATCGCTTTCGGCAACGGCGAGCTCCAGGAAACCGGCGTGCGCCACATGCTGGGCAGCGTCGACCGCGGCCATGTGTTCCGGCTGATCGAGGCGCTGGCACAGGGCGACGGCAAGACCGTCGTCGAGACTGCCGAGGGCCTGCGGCGCGATGGCTTGTCGGCCGCATCGACGCTCGAAGAAATGACGGCGGTGCTGCAGGGCATGGCCGTGATGCAGGCCGTGCCTTCGCGCGCGGCGGCGGACACGGGTGGCGATCCCGATGCGGCAGAAACCGCTCGCCTCGCCGCGCTGATGCCTGCCGACGAGACGCAACTGCTCTACAGCCTGTGCCTGCACGGGCGCACCGAGCTGGGGCTGGCGCCGGACGAGTACGCGGCGCTGACGATGGTGCTGCTGCGCCTTCTGGCATTCAAGCCGAGCGGCGCGGCCGCCCTGGAAAAAAAAACTCTGAATGAAGCGCCGCGGCGCGAAGTGCCGGTGGCGCGCGCCGCGCCGGCAGAGCTTGTCCCTTCGCCCGTCGCGGCACCGCCGCGCGTGGAGCCGGTGGCGACCGCTGCGCCTGCGGCCGTTGGCGCGAGGCCGGGCCATCGCCTGCCGGTCGTCGATGCACCGGCGCTGAACGCTGGCGCGACGTCGCGGCCGATGGCCAGCGACGAACCCGAACCGGCCCTGACCCGGGTCATGGCCGTGCCGGTGCGGGTGCAGCCGCCCGCGGGTGCGCGCGAGGGCGAATCGGCAGCCACGGCCGCATCGCGCCCGATTCCGCCCAGCGAGGAGGGGGATTTCTGGTACGCCACGGTTACGCAGATGGTGGCGGCCGAATCCATCACGGCGCTGGCACGTGAGCTGGCGCTGCAATCGCAACTGGTGGCGCGCGACGTCGACCAGTGGCTGCTGCGGGTCGAGCGAGAATCGCTCAATCAGTCCGGCAGCCGCGACAAGGTCCAGGCGGCGCTTGCGGCGCTCGGGCATGACGTGAGAATCGCGATCGAGATCGGCAGCGTCGTCGACAGCCCGGCCCGTCGCAACAAGCAGGCTGCCGAAGAGCGCCAGCGCATTGCCGAGGAGGCGATACGCAACGATCCGGAGGTGCAGTCGATGATGCGCGACTGGGACGCGAGGATCGTCCCGGGCACGCTCCGGCCCGCCTAGTGTTTTCTTCAATTTCTTTTTTCAACGATCGACAGGACCAACGATGTTCAACAAAGGACAACTGGCCGGCCTCATGAAGCAGGCGCAGGCGATGCAGGACAACCTCAAGAAGGCGCAGGAAGAGCTCGCCACGATCGAGGTCGAGGGCGAATCGGGTGCCGGCCTCGTGAAGGTGGTGATGACGTGCAAGCACGACGTCAAGCGCATCACGATCGACCCGAGCCTGCTCGCCGACGACAAGGACATGCTCGAGGACCTCGTGGCGGCCGCCTTCAACGCCGCGGTGCGCAAGGCCGAGGAGACCAGCGAGCAGAAGATGGGCAAGATCGCCGCCGGCATGCCGGGCCTGCCGCCCGGCATGAAGCTGCCGTTCTGATCGCCCGGGCCTCGATGGCGGATTCCAGTTCGCTCGATGCGCTGGTCGACGCGCTGCGCCGCCTTCCCGGCGTGGGTGCGAAGTCGGCTTCGCGCATGGCCTTCCATCTGCTTCAGCATGACCGCGAGGGCGCGCAGATGCTCTCGCGCGCGCTGCAGCAGGCGGCGAGCAGCGTGCGGCATTGCGAGCGGTGCAACACCTTCACGGAAGCATCGATCTGCAACGTTTGCAGCGACCCGCGACGCGATGCGAGCAAGCTGTGCGTCGTCGAGACGCCCGCCGATCAGGCCGCGCTCGAGCGTACCGGCGCCTTCAAGGGTTACTACTTCGTGCTGATGGGCAAGCTCAGCCCGCTCGACGGCATCGGGCCCAAGGACATCGGGCTCGCCAAGCTGTTCGAGCGCGCGCTCGACGGCGCGGTGACCGAGGTGATCCTCGCGACCAACTTCACCGCCGAAGGCGAGGCGACCGCGCATGTCATCGGCGAGGCCCTCAAGCAGCGCGGCCTCACGGTGACGCGCCTCGCGCGCGGCGTGCCGGCCGGCAGCGAGCTCGAATACGTCGACCTGGGCACCATCGCGCACGCACTGGTCGACCGCCGCTGAGCGAAAAGTCATCGCCTTTTCGCCGGCCGCTAGAGGCCTTCATGTTTACGTGAAAACCCGCACGGGATGTTCCCGATGCAGGCGCTCAGTCGCGCCCCTAAGCTCGTTTCGAACCTCGAATACAGAGCCCCAGGCGTCGTCATTCATGCTGCTCAATCGCCGTACCTTCACCATCGCTGCGGCCCTGGGAGCGGCCGCAGTCGGGGTGCCCCTGGTCCATGGTCAGCCGAAGCTCGAGAAGTCGAAGATTTCGATCGCGGTCGGCGGCAAGGCGGCGTTCTACTATCTGCCACTCACCATCTCCGAGCAGCTCGGCTACTTCCAGGCCGAAGGGCTCGAAGTCGAGATCTCGGACTTCGCCGGCGGCTCGCGCGCATTGCAGGCGGTGGTGGGGGGTTCCGCCGATGTCTGCTCGGGTGCCTTCGAGCACACCATCAACCTCCAGGCCAAGAACCAGTACTTCCAGTGCTTCGTGCTGCAAGGGCGTGCACCGCAGATCGCCATCGGCGTGTCGACGAAGAACATGCCCTCGTACGGCGGCGTCGCCGATCTCAAGGGCAAGAAGATCGGTGTCTCCGCACCCGGCTCGTCGACCAACATGGTGGCCAACCTCGTGCTCTCGCGCGCTGGCCTCAAGGCCAGCGACGTGAGCTACATCGGCGTCGGCGTCGCGGCCGGCGCGCTGACTGCGCTGCGGTCGGGCCAGATCGACGCCATCAGCAACACCGATCCGGTGATGACGATGCTGGAGCAGAAGGGCGACGTGAAGATCATCAGCGACACGCGCACGCTCAAGGGCACGCAGGAGGTGTTCGGCGGGCTGATGCCGGCGGCGTGCCTCTATGCATCGTCCGAGTTCGTGCAGAAGCATCCCAACACCTGCCAGGCGCTGGCCAATGCGATCGTGCACGGCCTCAAGTGGCTGCAGACTGCGGGCCCGGGCGACATCATCAAGACGGTGCCCGAGACCTATCTGCTCGGCGATCGCGCGCTCTATCTCGCTTCGTTCGACAAGGTCCGCGAGGCCATCGCCACCGACGGGATCGTCCCGGCCGAGGGGCCGAAGACCGCATTGAACGCCATCGCGAGCTTCGACCCGACGGTCAAGGCCGACAAGATCGATCTGTCGAAGCTCTATACCAACGAGTTTGCGCGGCGCGCGAAGGACCGGTTCAAAGCCTGACCCGCGCGTCCAGCAACCCGGCCTCGGCCGGGTTTTTTCTTGGATTGCATGGTGGACTACGCACTCGAACTCCTGGACATCAGTTGCATCTTCCGCGCCAAGGACGACCGGACGCAGCGCTACACGGCCGTGCGAGGCGCCACCCTGCGCGTGCGCGCGGGCGAGTTCGTCTCGGTGGTCGGGCCCACGGGCTGCGGCAAGTCGACGCTGCTCAACGTGGGGGCCGGATTGCTCGAACCCTCGTCGGGCGAGGTGAAGGTCTTCGGGCAGCCGCTCGAAGGCATCAATGCACGCGCCGGGTACATGTTCCAGAGCGAAGCGCTGATGCCCTGGCGCAGCGCGATGGACAACGTGATGCTCGGCCTGCAGTACCGGGGCATTGCCGATGCGAAGGCGCGCGGCCTGGCGGGCGAATGGCTCGCGCGCGTGGGTCTCGCGGGCTTCGGCGACCGCTATCCGCACCAGCTTTCCGGCGGCATGCGCAAGCGTGCGGCGCTCGCCCAGGTGCTGGCGCTGGACCCCGACATCATCCTCATGGACGAGCCTTTCAGCGCGCTCGACATCCAGACGCGGCAGTTGATGGAGAACGAGGTGCTCGCGCTCTGGGCGAGCAGGAAGAAGGCGGTGCTGTTCATCACGCACGACCTCGACGAAGCGATCGCGATGAGCGACCGCGTGGTCGTGCTCTCCGCCGGTCCGGCCACGCGCCCGATCGGCGAGTTCGACATCGACCTGCCGCGCCCGCGCGACGTGGCCGAAGTGCGCACGCAGCCGCGATTCGTCGAGCTGCATTCGCAGATCTGGGCCGTGCTTCGCGACGAAGTGCTCAAGGGCTACGCGCAGCAACTCAAGAAGGCCGCCTGACATGAAGCTTCGCCCCCATGAAGGCAACGCGCGCTTCTGGCAGGTCGTGCTGCTGTTGCTCGTGCTGGTGGCGTGGCACCTTTCGTCGCGCAACGAGCAGTTCGCATTCTTCGTCGGCGAACCGGTCCAGGTCGCGGGACGGATCTGGAGCTGGTTCATGCCGGTCGCGATTCCGCCGAATCCGCTCTTTCCCGAGGGGCTGCCCGGCAATGCGGATGTCTACCTGCACCTCGGCGTGACGCTCGTCGAGACCGTGCTGGCCTTCATCATCGGCACGGTGCTGGGGCTGGCCTTCGGCCTCTGGCTGGCGCTGGCGCCGACCGCGAGCCTGGTCTTCGATCCCTACATCAAGGCGGCCAATTCGATGCCGCGCGTGATCCTGGCGCCGATCTTCGCGCTGTGGTTCGGGCTCGGCATCTGGAGCAAGGTGGCGCTGGCGGTCACGCTGGTGTTCTTCATCGTGTTCTTCAACGTCTACCAGGGCGTGCGCGAGGTGAGCCCGGTGGTGCTCGCCAATGCGCGCATGCTCGGCGCGAACCAGCGCCAGCTGCTGCGCACGGTGTACCTGCCGAGCGCGACGAGCTGGGTGTTCTCGAGCCTGCACACCTCGGTCGGGCTGGCCTTCGTGGGCGCGGTGGTCGGCGAATACCTGGGTTCGGCGCGCGGGGTGGGCTACCTCATCCTGCAGGCCGAAGGCACCTTCGACGTGAACACGGTGTTCGCCGGCATCGTGGTGCTGACCGGCTTCGCTCTCGTGCTCGACGGCATCGTCGGCGTGCTGGAGCAGCGGCTGATGAAGTGGCAGCCGCGCGCCGGCGAAACTGAAAAACTCTGATCGCAGGGCAGCGCGCTCAGCGCTTCTTCTTGGAGGGCGTTCCGCCGCGCGGCTCGCGCACCACCTGTTTCTCGACCGGCTTCTTCGAGATTTTGGATGGTGTGCCCTTCGGCTCCCTCGACGTCACGCTGTCGGCCTTGAGCGTCTTGAGCGTCTTGCCGCCGGTCAGGTGCGCGAGCCCGGCGCCGACGCGCGTGGCGGGGGCCGCCTTCACCGGCAGGTACACCACCACGTCGTAGCCCTTCGGGAAGGCGTGGTTGGTCTTCACGTCGTTCCATTCGGCCACGCTTGCCGGATTCAGGCGAAAGCGTTGGGCGATGCTGGCGACGCTGTCGCGCTTGCCCGCCTTGATCACGGTGCGGCGCGTGACGATCTCGGGCTGGAAGCTCAGGTGTCCGGTGTCGGCCACCACTGCGTCCACGTCTTCCTGCACGCGCGCGGTGCGCGGCACGATCAGCGTCGAGCCGGCCTTGATCAGCATCCGCGGCGGCACGTTGTTGATCGCGCGCAGGTCGGCTTCGCTCATGCCCGAGCGCTGGGCCGCGTCCGCGACGGTCATGGTGCTGGGGACGGTCCATGCGGTCCAGCTCGCGTACTGGCCTTGCGAATAGGCCTCGAAATTGCGCTGGAAGACCGCCGCGTTGTCCCACGGCAGCAGGATCTCCGGTGTGCCCGCGGCCAGCAGCACCGGCTTGTGGGCCGACGGATTGAGCGCGCGGAAGTCGTCGATCTTGACGTCCGCCAGCTTCACCGCGAGGTCGACGTCGAGGTCGCGCTTGAGCTCGACGGTCTGGAAGTACGGGTGGTTGGCGATGAGCGGCAGGTCGGTGTTGAAACGCTCCGGATTGGCGACGATGTTCTTCACCGCCTGCAGCTTCGGCACGTACATGCGTGTCTCGGCGGGCATCGCCAGGTCGGTGTAGCCGGTGGGGAGGCCGGCCCGCTGGTTCTTCGCGATCGCGCGGCTCACGTTGCCTTCGCCCCAGTTGTAGGCAGCGAGCGCGAGATGCCAGTCGCCGAACATGCCGTAGAGCTTCTGCAGGTAGTCGAGCGCCGCCCGCGTGGAGGCGACCACGTCGCGGCGGTCGTCGCGGAAGATGTTCTGCTTGAGGTCGTAGTCGGTTCCGGTGGCCGGCATGAACTGCCACATGCCCGCCGCACGGGCGCTCGACACGGCTTGCGGATTGAAGGCGCTCTCGACGAACGGCAGCAGCGCGATTTCGGTCGGCATGTCGCGGCGCTCGAGCTCCTCGACGATGTGGAAGATGTAGCGGCTGGAGCGCCCGGTCATGCGCTGCAGGTAGTCGGGCCGGCTTGCGTACCATTGCTCGCGGTCATGCACGAGGTCGTTGTCGAGCTCCGGCATCTTGAAGCCGCGGCGGATGCGGTCCCACATGTCGGTGGGCGGCGCGAGCGTCACGACGGCGCGTGATTTCGTCTGGCCGGAGGTGATCGGCTTGAGCGCCCCGTCCGGATAGACCGGCGCGGCGCCGGATCCCGAGGACAAGGGACCCGTACCGGTGGCGCAGCCCGCGAGAAAGAGGGAGCCCGCGAGGCAGGCGGCAACGATGAATCTCATCGAAAGTCGTTCTTCCATTGGCGCAGCGCAGCGAACACCTCGGTCTCGGCGGCCTGGGCCTTGAGGCCGGCATGGGCCTGGACTGCCAGGCGGACGGTGGATTCGCGGCTGCGAAGAAAAGGGTTGATACGGCGCTCGGTCGCGAGCTGCGATGGCAGCGTCGGCTGGCCGCGCGCACGCAAGGCTTCGCATTGCGCCGTGTACTGAGCGAGATCGGCGTTTCCGGGTTCCACGGCGCGCGCGAATCTCAGGTTAGCAAGTGTGTATTCGTGGGTGCAGCACACGCGCGTGGCGCCCGGCAGAGCGGCAAGCGCGTCGAGCGATGCGAGCATCTGTGCGGGCGTGCCCTCGAAAAGTCGCCCGCATCCACCGGAAAACAAAGTGTCACCACAAAAGACCAGCGGAGCGATGTCGCCCGCCGATGCGCTCTGCGCATCGGCCGGAAGGAAGTAGGCAATATGTCCCGCGGTGTGGCCCGGAACCTCGATGACCTCGAAACGCAGACCCAGCACGTCGGCATGATCGCCATGGACGAGCGGTGTGAAGGGCTCGGGGATCCGCTCGCGGGCAGGGCCGAACACCGGTGCGCCGGTGGCTTCGCGCAACGCGGCCACGCCGCCGGTGTGATCGGCGTGATGGTGCGTGACTAGAATCGCGGCCAACTGCAGATTGTCGCGCTGGAGTGCTTCGAACACCGGCCCGGCATCCCCTGGGTCGACCACGATCGCGTTGCGTCCGTCCTGCAGCATCCAGATGTAGTTGTCGGCAAAAGCGGGCAGCGGAACGAGGGTCATGAGCGGTCAAATTATAGGTTTGCACGATTGGTTCGAGACCCCTCCAGGGCGCTACCTGCTGGACTGGGAGCAGGCCCAGTTCGACCAGGCCGTGGCGGACGTCTTCGGCTATCACGCGCTCCAGCTCGGGCTGCCCGAGGTGCACGGCCTGCGTGCCAACCGCATGCCGCATCGCTGGCTGGCGCTGTCGGAGTCGGCGATGGCGCCGCGCAGTTCGCTCGTCACCGACTTCTCGGCGCTGCCGTTTCCGGCCAACAGCCTCGACCTCGTCGTGCTGCCGCACACCCTGGAGCTGAGTCCGGACCCGCACGCGACGCTGCGCGAGGTCGAGCGGGTGCTGGTGCCCGAAGGGCGGGTCGTCATCTGCGGGCTCAACCCGGCGAGCCTGTGGGGCATGCGGCAACGGCGGGCACGGATCTACCAGCGGCTGGGTTTCGGCGAACTCTTCCTGCCGGACGCGGGCGAGTTCATCGGCTACCGGCGCATGCGCGACTGGTTGCGCTTGCTGAGCTTCGAGGTCGAATCGGGCCGCTTCGGCGTCTATCGGCCGGCCGTGCGCAGCGAGGCGTGGCTCGAGCGCTGCCACTGGTTCGATGCCGCCGGCGAGCGCTGGTGGCCGATCTTCGGCGCGGTCTATTTTCTGGCGGCCGTGAAGCGCGTCCGCGGCATGCGGCTCTTGAGCGCCGACTGGCGCCGGGCGGCCGCCCGGGCCAGCGCCCCGGTGCCGATCGCGGGCGCCGGGCGGGTGCACCGGGACCACCGCGACCACGCACGCCGTTCATCTCATCGAAAGAAACAAGGAAAAGGTTCTTGAACGAAGTACAGATCTACACCGATGGCGCCTGCAAGGGCAATCCCGGCCCCGGCGGCTGGGGCGCCTGGCTGAAATCGGGGGCGAGCGAGAAGGAGTTGTTCGGCGGCGAACTCAACACCACCAACAACCGCATGGAACTGCAGGCCGTCATCGAGGGGCTCGCGGCGCTGAAGCGGCCCTGCAAGGTCACGCTCTACCTCGACAGCCAGTACGTGCGCATGGGCATCACCGAGTGGATCCGCGGCTGGAAGGCCAAGGGCTGGCGCACCTCGACCAAGCAGCCGGTCAAGAACGTGGAGCTCTGGCAGCAACTGGACAAGCTGGTGTCTGAGGGCGGCCACCAGATCGAATGGCGCTGGGTCAAGGGCCATTCGGGCGATCCGGGCAACGAGCGCGCGGATGCGCTGGCCAACAAGGGCGTCGAGCGGGCGCTGGGACGGATCTAGCCGCTGAAGGCCAAAGGCTAAAGGCGCTCGGGCGCTTCCGGCACTTCGCCCATCCGGGCCCGGAACAGCTGGTCGTCGGTGATCCGAAGCCGGCGGCTCATCTCGCGCGCGATGTTCATCTGGATCAGCGCGAACTGCTCGACGTCGTGCTCGAACAGCCGGTAGAGGTTGTCCGAGGTGAGCTCGATGGCGCTGCAGTCCTCGTCGGCTCGCACGGTCGCGCTGCGGGGGAAGAGATCGAGCAGGGCCATCTCGCCGAAGCAGTCGCCGGGGCCCAGGCGCCGGATGAGCAGCTCGTGCTCCTGCCAGCTTTTCGAAACCGTGACGTGGCCGCTCTCCAGCACGAACATGCAGGTGGGGGTGTCGTTCTCGTGGAAAAAGAAGTCGCCGCGCCGCACATGGCTCACCGGCGCTTCACCGAGCAGGAATTCGATGGTCTCCGCTCCGATGGCGCCGAAGATGGGCATCTGCTGGATCAACTCGATTCTCGATGCCATGCACCGCTCCTTGCCGGCCGGGAGGCAGGCGCTAGATGACGCCGTCGAACATCATGACGTCGACCGGGTCGCCGTCGGCCACGCTGCCCTGGTCATGATGCAGCACGACGAGGCCGTTGGCTTCGACCATCGAGCTCAGCACGCCCGAGCCCTGGTTGCCCGCGATGCGGACTTCGGGCAATGACCCGGCCACCGGCCGGACGTAGCCGCGCTGGTATTCGGTGCGCCCGGGCTTCTTCCGGATCGCGCCGACGCTCCTGGCGCGAAGCAGCGGCGGCGGGGCTGCACAGGCGTCGTTGCAGCCCATCAAGCGCAAAAGCGCCGGCCGCACGAACGCGAGGAAGGTGACCATCACCGCGACCGGATTGCCGGGCAGGCCGAAGAGCACGGCCGGTCCGCGATCCGGCTTGTCCGTCGGGATCAGGCCGACCGCCATCGGCCGGCCGGGGCGCATTGCGACGCACCAGAACGCCATGTCGCCGAGGCGCTGCATCACGGCCCGCGTGTGGTCGGCCTCGCCGACGCTGACGCCGCCGCTGGTGATGATCGCGTCGGCCTCGTTCGCCGCGCGGCAAAGCGCCGATTCGAGCGCGGCCGGATCGTCCCGCACCAGGCCGAGGTCGATCACCTCGCAGCCGAGCCTGGTCAGGAGCCCGAAGACCGTGTAGCGGTTGCTGTCGTACACCGCGCCTTCGCGCGGCAGTTCGCCGAGGCTCAGGATCTCGTCGCCGGTCGAGAAATAGGCCACGCGCAGGCGCCGCAGCACCGGCACCATCGGCAGCCCGATGCTCGCCACCATGCCGAGCGCCGCGGGCGAAACGATCTCGCCGCGCCGCAGCGCGGGCTTGCCCTGCATGAGGTCCTCGCCGGCCAGCCGCCGGTTGTCGCCGCGCCGCAGCGCCTTGGCGGGGAAGCGGACGCCGTCCCCCTCGACCGTGCAGAACTCCTGCGGGACGACGGTATCGAGGCCCACCGGCATCACGGCGCCGGTCATGATCTTCACCGTGTCACCGGCGTCCACGCTGCCGCGCCAGGCCGCGCCGGCCAGGGCGGTGCCGACGATGCGCAACTGCAGCGTTTCATCGTCGCCGGCGCCATCGAGCAGGCGGCCGTCGAACGCGAAGCCGTCCATGGCCGAGTTGTCGTGCGGCGGCACGCTCACCGGCGAGATGATGTCCTCGGCCAGCACCCGGCCCAGCGCGTCGCGCAAGGCGATGCGCTCGACCTGCGTGACCGCGGCCGGTTCCGCCAGCCGGGCAAGGAAGGCCTGAACGGCATCGACGTCCAGCGCCTTCGGGTCGTAGCCCGCCAGTGCGGCGGCGATGTCTGCGATACGGCTCATGGAGGCAGCAGGGGATTCAGGAGCGCTGGGCTTCGAGCGCGTGCAGCTCGGCCAGCGTGTTGGCATTGAAGAAGGCGTCCGGCGCGTCGCCGGGGCGGTCGAACGGCACCAGCACCGTGCGATGCTGGGCGGTCCATGCGTCGATCTTGCGCCCGCCCGCCTGGGTGAAGCGCACGAGGCTTTCGAGCAGGGTGGCGTTCAGCAGGCAGAACACGGGCTGGGCGCGCAGGACGGGGGTGCCGCCGGGTTCTTCGGGGGGCTCGGGGGCCGACACCATCGCGATCTCCGCATCGTTCGCCACCAGCGCTTCGGACAGCCGGCTCGCCAGATCGAGCGGGAAAAGCGGTGTGTCGCAGGGCACCGTGAGCAGATAAGGGGTCTCGCAGCGCTCCAGTCCGGTGAGGAAGCCGGCCAGCGGCCCCGCATAGTCCGCCAGCCCGTCGGGCCACACCGGCACGCCGAACGATTCGTAGGCCGAGAGGTTGCGGTTGGCGTTGATCATGATCTCGCCGACCTGCAGGCCCAGCCGCATCACGGCGTGCATGGCGAGCGGCGTGCGGTTGAAGCTCTGCAGGCCCTTGTCGACGCCGCCCATGCGGGTGCCGCGCCCGCCTGCGAGTACGAGGCCGGTGATGTCGCCGGTGGCGATGGCGGGTGGGGTGGTCATCCGCCGATGTAGCTCATTTCGACCCGCCGCGGCGCAGTGCCGTCGGTCTCGGGTCCGCGCAGTGCGCGAAGTTCGGAATAGCGGTCGCTGCGGCCCTGCCAGATGTGGCCGATGGTCGAAGTGATCTCTTCGTCGCTCGCGCCGCCGCGCAGCAGCGGGCGCAGGTCATGGCCCGCATTGGCGAAGAGGCAGAGGTAGAGCTTGCCTTCGGTCGACAGCCGTGCGCGGTTGCAGTCACGGCAGAAGGCCTGCGTGACGCTGCTGATCACGCCGATCTCGCCGCCGCCGTCCTGGTAGGCCCAGCGCTGCGCGGTTTCGCCCGGCGCGGTGGCTTCGAGCGGGGCGAGCGGGAATTCCTCCGCGACGCGCCGCACCACCTCCGCGGACGGCAGCACCTCGTCCATGCGCCAGCCGTTGGTGGCGCCGACGTCCATGTACTCGATGAAGCGCAGCACCACGCCGGTGCCGCGGAAGTGGCGGGCCATCGGCAGGATCTCCTGCTCGTTGGTGCCGCGCTTGACGACCATGTTCACCTTGATCGGACCGAGGCCCGCGGCCTTGGCCGCCTCGATGCCGGCGAGGACTTCCGCCACCGGGAAATCCACGTCGTTCATGCTGCGGAACACCGCGTCGTCGAGGCCGTCGAGGCTGACCGTCACGCGCCGCAGCCCGGCCGCGCTGAGTGCCTGGGCCTTGCGGGCCAGCAGCGAGCCGTTGGTGGTCAAGGTGAGATCGAGGGGCCGGCCGTCGGGCGTGCGCAGGGCCGCGAGCTGCTCGACGAGGACCTCGAGATTCTTGCGCAGCAGCGGCTCGCCGCCGGTGAGCCGGATCTTGTGCACGCCATGCGTGGCGAAGAGGCGCGCGAGCCGGGTGATTTCCTCGAAGCTCAGCAGCGCGCTGTGCGGGAGGTACTGGTAGTCCTTGTCGAAGACTTCCTTCGGCATGCAGTAGCTGCAGCGGAAGTTGCACCGGTCCGTGACACTGATGCGCAGATCGGTCAGCGGCCGCTGCAGGCGATCGAGCAGCACGCCGGTGGCCGGGATCGCAAGCCCGGCCATCGCCGCCGCTGGACGGGCGCGGCCGATCTCGGAGACGGGGACGACATGCTGGCTCATGAGGCAGGCAAATTTAACCGATCGCTCCGCGAGCCGGCAGGCGGAAAACGTTTGACCCTGAGGCGATGAGGCCGGCCACGGCGGTCATCATCCGTGCCGGATCGCGACGGTCTTGAGCGTCGTGAATCCGTAGAGCGCCTCGAAGCCCTTTTCGCGCCCGTAGCCCGAGGACTTGACGCCGCCGAAGGGCAGCTCGACGCCGCCGCCCGCGCCGTAGTTGTTGATGAACACCTGGCCGCTCTTCACGCGCTTGGCCATGCGCAGCTGGCGGGCGCCGTTCTCGGTCCAGATGCCGGCGACCAGCCCGAAGCGCGTGGCGTTGGCGAGGGCGACGGCCTCGTCCTCGTCGCAAAAGGACATCGCGGCCAGGACGGGGCCGAAGACTTCCTCCTGCGCGAGCCGGTGACCGACCGGCACGTCGCGCAGCAGCGTCGGGGCCTGGTAGAAGCCGCTTTCGGGCGCTTCGTCGACCACCGTGCCCTGGCCCACCATCGGGATGCCGGCGACGTGGGCGTCCGAGAGGAAATCCCATACGCGCTGCTGCTGCGTCTGGCGGATCAGCGGGCCGACGTCGAGGTCCATCGCGGCCGGGCCGACGCGCAGCGCCTCGAAGGCGTGTCCGAGGCGCTCGAGGAGCGGCTCGTAGATGCCCTGCTGGATCAGCACGCGCGAGCCGGCCGAACAGGTCTGGCCGGCGTTCTGCACGATCGCCTTGATCAGCACCGGGATGGCCGCATCCAGGTCGGCGTCGGCAAAGAGGATCTGCGGGCTCTTGCCGCCGAGCTCGAGCGTGACGGGGCAGTGCCGCTCGGCCGCCACCTGCTGGATGATCGTGCCCACCGACGGGCTGCCGGTGAAGCTGATGTGGTCGATGCCTTCGTGCCGCGCCAGGGCGTCGCCGACCTCGTGGCCGTAGCCGGTCACGATGTTGATCGCGCCGGGCGGGAAGCCGACCTCGGCGGCGAGCTGCGCCACGCGGATCAGCGAGAGGCAGGCGTCTTCCGACGGCTTGACCACGCAGACGTTGCCCGCCGCCAGCGCACCGCCCACGCTGCGGCCGAAGATCTGCATCGGGTAGTTCCAGGGAATGATGTGGCCCGTGACGCCGTGCGGCTCGCGCCACGTCAGCACGCTGTAGCCGTCCTGGTAGGGGATGGTTTCGCCGTGCAGCTTGTCGCAGGCGCCGGCGTAGAACTCGAAGTAGCGCACCAGGGCCAGTGCATCGGCGCGCGCCTGCTTGACCGGCTTGCCGCAATCGCGCTGTTCGATCAGCGCGAGTTCGTCGGTGTGCGCCGCGATCTTCTGCGAGAGCTTGTAGAGCAGCCGTCCGCGCTCGGCAGCACTGACTTTCCGCCAGCCGGTCTCGAAGCAATGGTGCGCGGCCTGCACCGCGGCATCGATGTCCGCCGCGTTGCTGCGCTGCAACTCGTCGAAGGTCTGACCATCGGAGGGATCGATCACCGGCAGCGTGCGGCCGGACGCGGAGGCAACGCTCTCGTTGCCGATGTAGTTCAGTTGCATGGGGGAAATCTTAGCGCTCAGCGCGCGGCCGTCGCCCTGGGCAGCGCGCGCAGCGCATTCAGCATGCGCTCGACGTGCTTGTCCGGGTTGAGGTTCTGGTAGTAGTAGGCGACGAGACCGTTGGGCGTGACCACGTACGAGAGCCGGTTCGCGAAATCCGGCCGGGTCTGCATCACCGCGTCGAAGCCCTGGATGACCGCCTTGGACTGGTCGGAAGCCACCGGGAAGCGGCTCTGGCAGGATTTGACCGAGAACCTGGTCAGCGTGTCGATGTCGTCGGCCGACACGCCGATCACCGTGGCGCCGAGGGCAGCGAACTGGTCGACCGCCTCGGCGAAGGCGTGCGCTTCGATCGAGCAATCGGCGCTGTCCGCCGCGGGGAAGAAATACACCACCACCGGCCCCTTGGCCAGCGCTTCGGCGAGCGAGTAGCTGAAGACCTTGCCGCCCAGCGCCGCGGTGGCGGTGAACTTGGGAACGGCGTCGCCGATGTCGAGTGCTGCAAAGGCGGTCGGCGCCGCGGCTGCGGCCAAGGCAAAAAGCGCGGCGCGCAGGGAGGTCTGGAGCATCATGATGTAACCCCGGAAGAAGGCGTATCGAATTCTAGGACCGGGGGGGCGCCATCGGCAGGCAACAGAAGAGAAGGGGAATCGAACATGACATCCATGGCCTTCGCTTTCGCCCGCGTCATGGGCGCCGTGGCCTTGTCCGGGGCCCTTGCCCTGCTCGCGGCCTGCGGCTCGCTGCCGAAGATGCCGGAGCGGCCGGACGAGCGTGCTGCCGCGCCCGATCCGTCCGCGATGCTGGCGAAGATCGCGCTCGCCTCGACGCCGCCCGGCGAGCACTCCGGCTTCCGGCTGATGCCGCTGGGCGTCTATTCGCTCGATGCCCGCATCCAGCTGGCGCAGCGCGCGCAGCATTCGCTCGTGGTGCAGTACTACCAGCTCGAGAACGACGCGACCGGCCGGCTGCTGATGCGGGCCTTGCGTGAAGCCGGTGCGCGGGGCGTGAAGGTGAGGGTGCTGGTGGACGATCTCTACACCAGCAAGAGCCAGCAGCCGCTGCTGGGGCTGGCGCAGACGCCGAACGTGGAGGTGCGGCTTTTCAATCCCTTCTGCTGCGGGCGCGGCGGCATCGTGTCGCGCTTCGCGGCGTCGCCGCAGGACATTCCGCGCCTCAACCACCGCATGCACAACAAGCTGTTCATCGCCGACGGCGTGATGGCGGTGGTCGGCGGGCGCAACATCGCGGACGAGTATTTCGTGCTCAGCGAGGCGCAGAACTTCATCGACATGGACGCGCTCGTGGTCGGCAAGGTGGTGGCCGAACTGGAGGCGGTCTTCGATGCCTTCTGGAATGCCGAACAGGTCTGGCCGATCCAGGACATCGTGACGGGGGAGGGCGGCCGCAAGCCCACCGCGCAAGAGTTCGACGACTGGATCGGCATGGCTGCGCCGCCGCCGAAGCTGCAGATTCCGCCGGTCGACGTGCTGGGCTACGGCCCGATCGCCGAGGAGCTCGACGCCGGCCGCATGGGCCTGCTGTGGGGCGAGGCGCACGCCATTGCCGACCCGCCGAGCAAGCCCAAGGCCATGAGCGCTGACGAGGCCCTCGCGACCAGCGTGACGATGAAGGTGTGGGGGCTGCTGCTCGAGGCGAAGTCCCAGGTGGACCTCACTTCGCCCTACCTGGTGCCGGGCGAAAAAGGCATGGCGGCCTTCGACGACCTGATGCGCCGCAAGGTCAAGCTGACGCTCCTGACCAATTCGCTGGCGGCCAACGACGAGCCGCTGGTGCATACCGGCTATGTGCGCTATCGGGAGCGGTTGTTGCGCAGCGGCGCGGATCTCTACGAGCTCAGTCCCGAGCGGACCACCGCCAACAAGCGCCTGGGCATGTTCGGCAATTCGCTGGGCAGACTGCACGCGAAGACGGCGGCGATCGACAAGCAGCGCATCTTCGTGGGGTCGATGAATCTCGATCCGCGCTCGGCCACCCAGAACACCGAAATGGGGGTGGTGGTCGACAGCCCGCAACTGGCGCGCGAGATGCTCCGGGTGATCAACATCAGCAAATTGCAGAATTCCTACCGCCTTCGTCTGGATGCGGAAACCGGATCGCTGCAATGGCTGACCACCGACGGCGAAAAGGAAATGATCCTGACGTCGGAGCCGGAGGCGGGATTCTTCCAGCGTTTCTACAACTCCCTGGTCGCGCCGCTGGTGCCGGAAATGCTGTTGTAATCCCGGGATGCTGCTGTCGCTTCCTCCCCCTTGCAATCCGCCGCTGGCGCCTCACATGCTTCGCATGAACGCTACCAACACCCATGCTCACAAGACCGATCTGGCGGTGACGCACGTCCTGGCCCAGCTCCTCGAGCGGCTCGAGCACAGCCCGGTGCCGGTGGGCGCCGAGCAATACCGCTCCGTCGTCATGCATCTGGTCGACGAGTTCCGCGATGTGGAACCGGGCGCCCAGCTCGGTCAACTGCTGGATGCCTATCCGGCCGCGGCCGAGGTGTACGAGAACATGTTCTACCAGCATGCGGGGCTCTGCCGCTCGGGACTGGATGCGTCGCTCGGCGCCGAACTGGCCGCCAGGAAGGCCATCGAGCGCGCCATGGGCCACGGCCCGGAGGCCGCGCATGAGTAAGGCCGACGTCAAGACCACCGTGCTGGCCGACGGGCTGCGCTACAAGGCCAAGGCGCCGGGTTCGCCGTTCCGTGCTTCCGCCTCGTTCAGCGGCGCCACGATGTCGTGCTTCATGTGCGGCAAGCACCGCGTTCGCTCGCAACTGCGCACGCGCCAGTTGCTGGGCAAGTCGCAGACGGTCTGCGCACCGTCCTGCAAGGCGCTCGACGAACTCATGGCGAACGGCGGGGGCGGCTGAACCCCCTGGCCCGCGTGACTTGTTGCACGGATGGGCCAATTGGGCGCGTTGAATTTAGTACTTCATACCGCCTATCAATTCGGAAAAAATCGATCTACAGTTAGAAACAATTGATGTGAATTGCGTCAATACCAAAGTTTTAATTGATGATCGATTCAAATGATCCCGATGCACTCAAAGGCCGTGCCGGCCCGGGTCTGTTTCGATTGAACGCGAAAGGACGGACCCAGTGAGCCGACAACGCCACGTCGTCATGCAAGTCGTCAAGCGCTCCGGCGGATCGACGCATCACGTAGAGTTCGTGATGGATGACACCTTCGCGGAGCGCCTGAAGCAGTTGCGCTCGCTGGTGCCGCCACTGAATTCGCTCAACAAGCAGCGCGATCTGGTGATCGATAAGGTCCGCGTGCGCATGCCCTCGGCAGTGTGGCGATACGGCAGCGACATCGACAGCCAGGTCGACGGCTCGTGCATCGTCATCGCGTCGGAGGGCTACTTCAATTGCGGCGCCAAGGACCGCAAGACGAAGGAAAAGCTGGTGACCTACACCTTCCCGATCGCGCGGCTGATCGAGCTCCACCTGGAGCGCCCGGCCGGCGAAACCTTCTACATCCGCGACGGCGTCTTCACCAACGACGAGCCGGCGGAATCGGCGGCGGGCCGCTGGGTGGCGTCTTTGCACGAGCACGAGGAAATGCGCCCGCCCGAGGCATCCTCGGATTTCGACACCCTGCAGGGCGCCCCGCTGCGCAGCGAGCCTTCGCGCACCGTCAGCCTGAACTGATCGCGGTCATTCCCACGAAGACCCGCACCGGCCGGTGCGGGTCTTTTTCTTTGTGCTGCAGCACCTTCACTTGGACGCCGCGGCCACCGGTGCCTCCGTTGCGGGCGCCGCAACCTGGGGCGCGACGGGGGACGCGGGCGCGCTCACCGGTGCGGAAGGGGTCGGCGCAGGCGCCGCATGCGCACCGACATCGCCGGCGTGGAACTTGACCACCAGCGGCACGATGAGCAGCGCCACGATGTTGATGATCTTGATCAGCGGATTCACCGCCGGGCCGGCCGTGTCCTTGTAGGGGTCGCCCACCGTGTCGCCGGTCACCGCCGCCTTGTGCGCTTCGGAGCCCTTGCCGCCGTGGTGGCCGTCCTCGATGTACTTCTTGGCGTTGTCCCAGGCACCGCCGCCGGTGCACATCGAGATCGCGACGAACAGGCCGGTGACGATCGTGCCCATCAGCAGTCCGCCGAGCGCCTTCGGCCCGAGCAGCAGGCCGACCAGGATCGGCACCACCACCGGCAGCAGCGAGGGGATCATCATTTCCTTGATCGCGGCGCCGGTCAGCATGCTCACGGCGCGGCCGTATTCGGGCTTGCCGGTGCCTTCCATGATGCCCTTGATCTCGCGGAACTGGCGACGCACTTCCTCCACCACCGAGCCGGCCGCGCGGCCGACGGCTTCCATCGCCATCGCGCCGAAGAGGTAGGGGATCAGGCCGCCGATGAAGAGGCCCACGATCACCATCGGATCGCTCAGGTTGAAGCTGATTTCCTGCCCGAAGCTTTCGAGCTTGTGGGTGTAGTCGGCGAACAGCACCAGCGAGGCCAGGCCCGCCGAGCCGATCGCATAGCCCTTGGTCACCGCCTTGGTCGTGTTGCCGACGGCGTCGAGCGGGTCGGTGATGTCGCGCACCGCGGCCGGCAGCTCGGACATCTCGGCGATGCCGCCCGCGTTGTCGGTGATGGGACCGTAGGCGTCGAGCGCGACCACGATGCCGGCCATGCTCAGCATGGCGGTCGCCGCGACCGCGATGCCGTAGAGGCCCGCGAGCATGTAGGCCACGATGATCGCGATGCACACGAAGAGCACCGGCCATGCCGTCGATCGCATCGACACGCCCAGGCCCGCGATGATGTTTGTGCCATGGCCCGTGGTCGAGGCCTGCGCGATGTGGCGCACCGGCGAATACTGCGTGCCGGTGTAGAACTCGGTGATCCACACCAGTGCGGCCGTGAGCGCGAGGCCGACGAAGCAGGCGCCGAAGAGCTTCATCTGGCTGCCGGACGGGGTGATCGCGTTGTCGGGGATCAGCCAGCCCGTGACGAACCAGAACGCGATCAGCGACAGCACGCCCGCCACCGCAAGCCCCTTGTAGAGCGCGGGCATCACGTTGACCATGCCCGGCTTCGCCTTCACGAAGAAGCAGCCGATGATCGACGCGATGATCGACACGGCGCCGAGCGCAAGCGGGTACATCACCGCGTTGACCGGTGCCGCGCCGACCATCAGCGCGCCCAGCACCATGGTGGCGATCAGCGTCACCGCGTAGGTCTCGAACAGGTCGGCGGCCATGCCGGCGCAGTCGCCGACGTTGTCGCCCACGTTGTCGGCGATCACCGCGGGGTTGCGCGGGTCGTCTTCAGGGATGCCGGCTTCCACCTTGCCGACCAGGTCCGCGCCCACGTCGGCGCCCTTGGTGAAGATGCCGCCGCCCAGCCGCGCGAAGATCGAGATCAGCGATGAGCCGAAGGCGAAGCCGATGAGCGGATTGAGGACTGCGGAAAGCTTCTTGTCCGGCGTCAGCACGCCGTTGCCCGCGAGGAACCAGTAGAACGCCGTCACGCCCAGGAGACCCAGGCCCACCACCAGCAGCCCGGTGATCGCGCCGCCGCGAAAAGCGACGTCGAGCGCGGGGCTGATGCCCTGCGTGGCGGCTTGCGCGGTGCGCACGTTGGCGCGCACAGAAACGTTCATGCCGATGAAGCCGCAGGCGCCCGAGAGCACTGCGCCGACCACGAAGCCGATCGCCGTGGTGCCGTCGAGGAAGATGCCGATGAGGATCGCGAGCACCACACCGACGATCGCGATGGTGCGGTACTGCTTGGCGAGATAGGCCGCCGCGCCGGTCTGGATCGCCGCGGCGATCTCCTGCATTCGTGCGTTGCCCGCGTCTTTCGAGAGGATCCAACTGCGCGCCCAGAAGCCATAGGCCACGGCCACGAGGCCGCAGACGATGGCGAGGACGAGTGGGGTGTTGCCGGTCATGCGTTGCTTCTCCAGTAGTTCGTCAGACTTGATGGAGACGTAAGCCGGACCCGGTGCGCAGCGCGTACGGGTCAGTGCTTCCGTCGCGTTGCTTCCTCGAGGCCCCGGTGCCTGGACGGCAGGGAACGATTGGCCAACGAGGGCAATTTACAGGCAAATCCGCGCTTTCGTGCGACCGGGCCGTGACATGGAAAGTAAACTTCGGGTTTGTCCGCATCCCGATAACACTTTCAAACTACCAAGCACGATCATGTCCCTCGGTCAAGTTTCCCCCGGTAAAGACGCCCCCGAAGCCTTCAACGTCGTCATCGAGATTCCGATGAACGCCGACCCGATCAAGTACGAAGTCGACAAGGAATCGGGCGCGATCTTCGTCGACCGCTTCATGACCACCGCCATGCACTACCCGACGAACTACGGCTACGTGCCGCAGACGCTGTCGGGCGACGGCGACCCGGTCGACGTGCTCGTGATCACGCCTTACGCGCTGGTGCCCGGCGTCGTGGTGCCGTGCCGCCCCCTCGGCATCCTGATGATGGAAGACGAGGCCGGCGTCGACGGCAAGGTGCTCGCGGTGCCGACCGACAAGGTCCTGCCCATCTACAGCCACTGGAAGAAGGTCGAGGACGTGAACCCCATGCGCCTGAAGGCCGTGACGCACTTTTTCGAGCACTACAAGGACCTGGAAGCCGGCAAGTGGGTCAAGGTGCTCGGCTGGGAAGGCGTCGATGCCGCGAAGAAGGAAATCATGGACGGCATCGCGAACTACAAGAAGTAATTCACGCGTCGGCTCTTTTCGGAAAAGGCGCCTCGCTGCATCTGCGGCGAGGCGCTTTTTCTTGCCGACCGGTATCGTTTGATCCACGTCAAGTTCCGCTCGCGATCGCGGCGCTAGGCTTGCCCCCATGCAAGCTGCGCTCACGCACGGCCCGGCCGGGCGTTTCGATTCTTCTCGCGACGAGGCGGTGCCGCAGCCGGACTGGGCGCTGCTGGACGATCCGGCCGAATGGCCGGTGTTCGGGCGCTCGCTCGGCGGCGACAAGGCCGGCGAGCGCTGGGAATCGCAGGTCGTCGTCGATGGCATGCACTGCGCAGCCTGCGCACTGGCCGTCGAAGAGGCCGTGGGGCGGGTCCCCGGCGTGGAGAGCGTGGAAGTCAACGCCGCCAGCCACCGGGCGCGCATCGTCTGGTCTTCCGCCGCAGTCAGACCTTCGCGCTGGTTCGCGGCCTCGGCGGCGGCTGGCTACCCGCTGGTGCCGGCCGGCGACCTGTCCGTGCGTGCGCGGCGTTCGCGCGAGGCAAGGCTCGCGCTCTGGCGCTGGCTGGTGGCGGGCTTCTGCATGATGCAGGTCATGATGTACGCCTATCCCGCGTACATCGCGCAGCCCGGCGACATGTCGGCCGACGCAGCCCAGTTGCTGCGCTGGGCCTCCTGGGTGCTGACGCTGCCGGTGATGCTGTTCTCCTGCGGGCCGTTCTTCCGCAGCGCCTGGCGCGATCTGCGCGCGCGGCGCATCGGCATGGACCTGCCGGTCTCACTCGGCATCGCGATCGCGTTCGTCGTCAGCACCGCCGCAACCTTCGATGCGCAAGGGCCGCTCGGCCACGAGGTGTATTTCGATTCGCTCACGATGTTCGTGTTCTTCCTGCTCACCGGCAGGTGGCTGGAGGCACGGCTGCGCGACCGCACGGCCGGCGCGCTCGAAGCGGTGATGAACCGGCTGCCGGACAGCGTCGAGCGTCTTGGCGAAGGCGGGGTGTTCACCCGCGTTTCGGTTCGACGCCTCGCCATGGGCGACGTGGTCCGCGTGCTGCCGGGCGAGGCGTTTCCGGCGGATGGCGTCGTGATCGCGGGCGACACGACCGCCGACGAAGCGCTGCTGACCGGCGAATCGCGCCCCGTTCCGCGTCCTTGCGGGGACCGGGTGCTGGCGGGCAGCCACAACATCGCCTCTGCGGTGCAGGTACGGATCGAATCGATCGGACAGGGCACGCGCTTCGCGCAGATCGTCGCCTTGATGGAAAGCGCATCGCTGCAGAAGCCGCGGCTCGCGCAACTCGCCGATCGTGCCGCGCGCCCCTTCCTGCTGGCGGTGCTCGTCGCCGCGGCGCTCGCGGCGGCATTGTGGTGGCACATCGATTCGGGCAAGGCGCTGATGGTGGCGGTCTCGGTCTTGATCGTCACCTGTCCCTGCGCGCTGTCTCTGGCCACGCCCGCCGCGATGCTCGCCAGCGCCGGCTCGCTCGCACGCCACGGCGTGATGGTGCACAACCTGCAGGCACTCGAGACGCTGGCCTCGGTCGACACGGTGGTCTTCGACAAGACCGGCACCCTCACGCATGACGTGCCTCGACTCGAGCGCGTCTATTGCCGCAAAGGCTTGCGGCCGGGCGATGCGGTGGAACTCGCGGCCGCGCTGGCGGCGCATTCGCTTCATCCCGCGTCGCGCGCGCTGATGAATGCCTGGAATGCGCAGTTCCGTTCATCGCCGGCATGGGATCTGGTCGAAGGGAAGGAGCACGCGGGAGAAGGAATCGCCGGCCTCCTGCGTCGCAAGGGCGACGCAGGAGGCAAAGTGCGGGCCCTTCGGCTGGGCGCTTCGGCGTTCTGCGGGGTCGAACCGCTGCAGTCGGATGCCGCGCAGGTGCATCTGGCGGATGAGGAAGGCTGGGTCGCGAGCTTCGTCCTGGCCGAGGATCTTCGCGCCGATGCTGCACCGGCCGTGACCGAGCTGGAGGCACAAGGCCTCGCGGTGCAGCTTCTTTCCGGCGATCGCGATGCGGCAGCCAAGGACGTTGCCGAGCGCGCGGGGATCCGTGCTGCGCGCGGAGACTGTCTGCCTGAAGAGAAGCTGCGCGTCATCCGCCAGGCGCAGAGGGCGGGCCATCGCGTCGTGATGGTCGGCGACGGCCTCAACGACGGTCCGGTGATCGCGCAGGCGGACGCCTCCTTCGCGTTCGGGCATGCGGTGCCGCTGACCCAGGCGCGCGCGGATTTCATCGTCATGGGCGGCGAACTCTCTGCCATCGTGCAGACCCTCTCGCAGGCCAAGCGCACCTTGCGCGTGGTGCGGCAGAACCTCTGGTGGGCCGGCGGCTACAACGCCCTGTGCGTACCGCTGGCGCTGGCGGGCTGGTTGCCGCCGTGGCTCGCGGGGCTCGGCATGGCAGGCAGTTCGGTGCTGGTCGTGCTCAATGCGGCGCGGCTCGCGCGGCAACCCGGAGGCTGAGGGCGATGGACATCCTCTTTCTGCTCATCCCGTTCTCCGTGGTGCTCGTGCTGATGATCCTCGGCGGGCTCTGGTGGGCGGTGCACTGTGGTCAGTTCGAAAACGTCGACCACGAAGGCGAGCGCATTCTGCGCAACGATTGATCTGCATCAATCCCGCTCCGGCGGGCCACTTGGACACTCGGACCAGTTCCATAAGAGAAGGTCCGACGATGCAATCTCCGAATCCTCCCGCAGCGGTCTACAGCGACACCGCGGTGCGGCAGTTCGCCATCATGTCGGTGGTCTGGGGCGTGGTGGGCATGCTCGTCGGCGTGGTCATCGCGTCGCAACTGGCGTGGCCCGAGCTGAACTTCGGCATTCCCTGGCTCAGCTACGGGCGGCTGCGTCCGCTGCACACCAACGCGGTGATCTTTGCGTTCGGCGGATGCGCGCTGATGGCGACGAGCTTCCACGTGGTGCAGCGCACCTGCCAGGTCCGCCTCTTCGCGCCGGCCCTCGCGTCCTTCGTGTTCTGGGGCTGGCAGGCGGTGATCGTGGCCGCCGCCATCAGCCTGCCGCTGGGCTACACCAGCGGCAAGGAATACGCCGAGCTCGAATGGCCGATCGACATCCTGATCGCGGTGGTGTGGGTGGCCTATGCGATCGTGTTCTTCGGCACCCTCGCGGTCCGCAAGGTGAAGCACATCTATGTGGCCAACTGGTTCTACGGTGCGTTCATCATCGCGGTCGCCTTGCTGCACATCGTCAACAGCGCGGCCGTTCCCGCGGGCTGGATGAAGAGCTACTCGGCCTACGCGGGCGTGCAGGACGCGATGGTGCAGTGGTGGTACGGCCACAACGCGGTGGGCTTCTTCCTCACCGCGGGCTTCCTCGGGATGATGTACTACTACATCCCCAAGCAGGCGGGGCGGCCGGTGTATTCGTACCGGCTGTCGATCGTGCACTTCTGGGCGCTGATCTTCACCTACATGTGGGCGGGCCCGCACCATCTGCACTACACCGCGCTGCCCGACTGGACGCAATCCATCGGCATGGTGTTCTCGCTGATCCTGCTCGCGCCGAGCTGGGGCGGGATGATCAACGGGATCATGACGCTCTCGGGTGCATGGCACAAGCTGCGCACCGACCCGATCATCCGTTTCCTGATCGTGGCGCTGTCGTTCTACGGCATGGCGACCTTCGAGGGCCCGATGATGTCGGTGAAGACGGTGAACGCGCTGTCCCACTACACCGACTGGACCATCGGCCACGTGCACGCCGGCGCGCTCGGCTGGGTGGGCCTGATCACGATGGGGTCGCTCTACTACCTGATCCCGCGCCTGTACAACCGCACCGAGATGTACAGCATGAAGGCGGTCGAGCTGCACTTCTGGATGTCGACCATCGGCATCGTGCTCTACATCGCCGCGATGTGGATCGCCGGCGTGATGCAGGGGCTGATGTGGCGTTCGATCAACCCCGACGGCACGCTCACCTACACCTTCGTCGAAGGCGTGAAGGCCACCTATCCCTACTACGTGGTGCGCCTGATCGGCGGCGTGCTGTACCTCGCCGGCATGCTGGTGATGGCATGGAACGTCGTGATGACGATCGGCGCCGGCCAGTCGGTGCGGGCACGTATTCCGCTGCCTGCCGCGGCCCATGCCTGAAGGAATCGAGGAAAGAACAATGAGCTCCACGAACCCTGAGTCCTCCACTTTCTCGCATCAGAAGATCGAGACCAACAACTTCCTGATGATCGTGCTGATCCTGCTGGTCGTCGCCGTCGGCGGCCTGGTCGAGATCGTGCCGCTGTTCTTCCAGAAGTCGACCACGGAGCCGATCACCGGCCTCACGCCGCCCACTGCGCTGCAGGTGCTCGGCCGCGACGTCTACGTGCGCGAGGGTTGCTACAACTGCCACTCGCAGATGATCCGGCCGTTCCGTGCGGAGACGCTGCGCTACGGGCACTACTCGGTGGCGGGTGAATTCGTCTACGACCATCCCTTCCAGTGGGGCAGCAAGCGCACCGGCCCCGACCTGCATCGCGTGGGCGGCCGCTACAGCGACGAGTGGCATCGCATCCACCTGCACAACCCGCGCGACGTGGTGCCCGAATCGAACATGCCCGCGTATCCGTGGCTCGAGAAGACCCAGGTCACGCCGTCCGACGCCGCGGACCACATGCGCGCCCTGCGCCGTGTCGGCGTGCCGTTCACCGACGAGCAGATCGCCGCCGCGCCCGGCGACGTCAAGGGCAAGACGGAACTGGATGCGCTGGTCGCCTACCTGCAGTCGCTCGGCCTCGCGCTCAAGTAAAGAGGACCACCATGGACATCACCACCTTGCGCATCATCGCCACGCTGGTCTCCTTCGTGACCTTCATCGGCATCCTCGTGTGGGCCTACTCGCGCCGTCGCGCGCAGGCCTTCGAGGCCGCGGCCCGCTTGCCCTTCGAGCAGGACTGACACCATGAGCGACTTCATTCACGATTTCTGGTCGCACTACATCGCGATCGCCACCATTGGCGGCATCCTGGCCTGCCTGCTGCTCCTGTGGATCACGGCGCGCAGCAGGACCCCGGCCAGTGCGGACAACACCACCGGCCACGTCTGGGACGAGGACCTGCGCGAGATGAACAACCCGATGCCGCGCTGGTGGATGGGCCTGTTCGTGCTCACCATCGTGTTCGGGCTGGGCTACCTCTTCGTCTTCCCGGGGCTGGGCAGCTACAAGGGCCGGCTCGAGTGGAGCACCGACGGCGAGTACGCCAAGGACCTCGCGAAGGCCAACCGCGATCTCGAACCGGTCTATGCCGCCTACACCGCACTGCCGGTGGAGAAGGTGGCGGCCGATCCGGGCGCGATCGCGATCGGCGAGCGCCTCTTCCTCAACAACTGCGCGCAGTGCCATGGCTCCGATGCGCGCGGCGGCAAGGGCTTTCCGAACCTCACCGACAACGACTGGCTGCACGGCGGCACGCCGGAGAAGATCAAGGAGTCGATCACCCTCGGCCGCATCGGCGTGATGCCGCCGATGGCCGAAGCCGTCGGCACGCCTGAGGACGTGAAGAACCTTGCCAACTACGTGCTGAGCCTCTCTGGCAGCCCGCACGACTCGGTGCGTGCGGGGCTGGGCAAGAGCAAGTTCACTGTCTGCGCGTCGTGCCACGGCATCGGCGGCGTCGGCAACACCGCGGTGGGTGCGCCGAACCTCACGGACCAGATCTGGCTGCACGGCTACGGGCTGGAGGCCATCATGCAGATGATCAACTCCGGCAAGACCAACCAGATGCCGGCGCAGCAGGGGCGCCTGACCGAGGCTCAGATCCACGTGCTGACCGCTTACGTGTGGGGCCTGTCGAACGGCAAGGCGCCGGCGGCCGGCTCACCTTGAGGGTTCACCCGTGCGGGATTCCGCTTCGCCGCCACCAAGCAGCGCGCCGCGCCGCGTGATCCCGATCGCGGCGGCCGAGAAGAGCGTGGGCCTGTACGAGGCGCACAAGAAGGTCTACCCACGCTCCATCGACGGCGTCTTCGCGCGCTGGCGCTGGGTCATGGTGTTCGTCACCCAACTGGTGTTCTACGGCATGCCGTGGCTCGAGTGGGGGCAGCGGCAGGCGGTGCTCTTCGACCTGGCCACGCGGCGCTTCTACATCTTCGGGCTGGTGCTCTATCCGCAGGACCTGATCTACCTGACGGGGCTCTTGGTCATCTCGGCGCTCTCGCTCTTCCTCTTCACCGCGGTGGCGGGGCGCCTGTGGTGCGGCTATACCTGTCCGCAGACGGTCTATGCGGAGATCTTCCTGTGGATCGAGCAGAAGATCGAAGGCAACCGCGCCGCGCGCATGCGGCTGGACGACGGCGAGCTCTCGATCGAGAAGCTGGTCAAGAAGTGGTTCAAGCACGTGGTGTGGCTCGGCATCGCGGTGTGGACCGGCTTCACTTTCGTCGGCTACTTCACGCCGATACGCGATCTCGGCCTGGACTTCCTGCAGACGCGCATGAGCGGCTGGGAAGTCTTCTGGGTGCTGTTCTACGCCTTCGCGACCTATGGCAATGCGGGCTTCATGCGCGAGCAGGTCTGCAAGTACATGTGCCCGTACGCGCGCTTCCAGAGCGCGATGTTCGACCGCGACACGCTGATCGTGAGCTACGACACCGAGCGCGGCGAGCCTCGCGGCGTGCGGGCCAAGGGCGCGGATGCGCGGGCGCTGGGGCAGGGCGACTGCATCGACTGCTCGCTGTGCGTGCAGGTGTGTCCGACCGGCATCGACATCCGGCAGGGCCTGCAGTACGAGTGCATCGGCTGCGGCCTGTGCGTGGACGCCTGCAACACGGTGATGGACAAGCTCGCCTCGCCGCGCGGCCTGATCCGCTACGCCACGCAGAACAGCATGGCGGGGCACTGGTCATCGCGGCAGATGTTGCGCCGCGTGCTGCGGCCGCGGGTGCTGATCTACAGCGGCGTCCTGGTCGCGCTGTGCATCGGCCTGCTGGCCAGCCTGGTGATCCGCACGCCGCTCAAGGTGGACGTGGTGCGCGATCGCGGCACGCTGGCGCGCATCGCCGAAGGCGGCCGGATCGAGAACGTGTACCGCCTGCAGATCATGAACGCGACCGAAAAGACGCAGCACTACCGCATCGAGGCTCGCGGTCTCGACGGACTGCGCGCGTCGCCCGAACAGCCTGTGGAAGTGGGGCCTGCGCAGTCGCGCTGGGTCGCGGTGCGCCTCCAACTGCCGTATGGCGGCGCGGAGCCGGGTTCGCACCCGGTGTATTTCGACGTCCGCGCCGCCGAGGGCGGGGCGCAGGTTTCGGAGAAGGCGACCTTCATGGTGCCCCGTTGATGCGATTCAAGGAGATGACGATGAACGCAACGAACAAGAACGATGCAGTCACCAGCCAACCCTGGTGGCGCTACCCGCTGCTGTGGATGGTCCTGGCCGGTCCGGCGGTGGTGGTGGT
Source organism: Variovorax sp. HW608 (assembly GCF_900090195.1). NCBI lineage: Bacteria > Pseudomonadati > Pseudomonadota > Betaproteobacteria > Burkholderiales > Comamonadaceae > Variovorax > Variovorax sp. HW608. Next base: position 6,204,388 of record NZ_LT607803.1, on the reverse strand, counting down.
CGCGAGCTTCGTCACGCTGTGGCTGGCCATGCGCTCGCCGGACCCGGTCGTCGCCGAGGACTACTATCGGCAGGGCATCGAAATCAACAAGACCCTGGCCGACAAGAAGCTGATGCCGGCCTTGAGCGGCCGCAACCATGCCGCGACGCCGGCGGACGATGTGCGGTGAAGGGTGCACCCAGCGGCCCGGCAGGGCCGGTTCCGCAGGTGTCTTGGATTGGTGGGCGGCGCCGATCAGCAGGCGGCCGGCGTGATGAGCCGGCGCAGGCCCTCGGCATCGACGATGCGCAGGTTGCGCTGCTGGACCTCGATGAGCCCCTCTTCCATGAACTTGGAGAGGGTGCGGCTCACGGTTTCGAGCTTGAGCCCGAGGTAGCTGCCGATCTCCTCGCGCGTCATGCGCAGCACGAGTTCGGAGCGCGAGAAGCCGCGCGCATGCAGGCGCTGCGCGAGATTGAGGAGGAAGGCCGCGAGGCGCTCTTCGGCGCGCATGCTGCCCAGCAGCATCATCACGCCGTGCTCGCGCACGATCTCGCGGCTCATGATCTGGTGCACGTGCCGTTGCAGCGCGGTCACCTCGCGCGAAAGCTCCTCGATGCGGTCGAAGGGCATCACGCAGACTTCGGAATCCTCCAGCGCCACCGCGTCGCAGGTGTGCTGGTCGTTGACGATGCCGTCGAGGCCGATGATCTCGCCGGCCATCTGGAAGCCCGTTACCTGGTCGCGGCCGTCCTGGCTCGCCACCCGGGTCTTGAAGACGCCGGTGCGGATCGCGTAGAGCGAGGTGAAGCGATCGCCGTTGCGAAAGAGCATCTCGCGGCGGCGGACCTTGCGCCGTTTGGCCACGATGTCGTCGATGCGTTGGAGCTCGGAGGGATCCAGCCCTACCGGCATGCAGAGCTCCCGCAGGTTGCAGCTCGAGCAGGCAACCTTGATGTTTTCGATTTTCATTGATGTACGTCGAGTATGTTGTTGATTCTGAAGCCGGGCGTGGCCGCGGGTGTTGATCCGCATCAATGATCGAGGAGCGTCCTGGCGGCATAGTGGCCGCAGACCGCCTTTGATCGCCTGCGATGAACTCTTTCCCTGCATTCGCGACCGCTTCACCTTCCCTGGAGCTGCCGTCGCCTGCCGTACTGCGGCGTTTCGACGTCTCCGGTCCACGTTATACCTCCTACCCGACGGCCGATCGATTCGTGGATGCTTTCACGGCCGACGACTACATCCAGGCGCTGCACCAGCGCAGCGCCACCGGGATGCACGGGCGGCCGCTCTCGCTGTACGTGCACCTGCCGTTCTGCGAATCGCTCTGTTACTACTGCGCGTGCAACAAGATCGTCACCCGCCACAAGCACTGGGCGGTCGAATACCTCGACTACCTGGAGCGCGAGCTGGCGCTGCAGGTCGCTGCGCTGGGTCGGGGGGCGGTGGTCAGCCAGGTGCATCTGGGGGGCGGCACGCCGACCTTCCTCGACGACGAGGGCCTCGGCAGGCTGCTCGCGATGCTCGGGCGCGAATTCACGCTTTCGCCGGAGCGGGAACAATCCATCGAGATCGACCCGCGCACCGTGGACGGCGCCCGGCTCGAGCGGCTGGCCAGGCTCGGCTTCAACCGGCTGAGCTTCGGCGTGCAGGATTTCGACCCGGACGTGCAGAAGGCGGTGCACCGCATCCAGCCCGCGGCCGAGGTCTTCGACCTGATGGCGAGCGCGCGTTCGCTGGGATTCCGCTCGATCAACATCGATCTCATCTACGGGCTGCCCAAGCAGAGCCGGGCCTCTTTCGACCGCACGCTCGCGCAGGTGTGCGACCTGCGGCCGGACCGGATCGCGCTCTATGCCTATGCGCATCTGCCGGAGCGCTTCAAGCCGCAGCGGCGCATCGCGGCAGAGGATCTGCCGGACGCGAAGACCAAGGTCGAGATGCTGTCGCGGGCGATCGCCGCCTTCACCGCCGCCGGCTACGTCTACATCGGCATGGACCATTTCGCGCTGCCGGACGACCCGCTCGCGATCGCCAAGCGGCAGGGCCGCCTGCATCGCAATTTCCAGGGCTACAGCACACAGCCGGACTGCGACCTGGTGGCGCTGGGCGTTTCGGCCATCGGGCGCGTCGGCGCGACCTACAGCCAGAACGCCAAGACGCTCGAGGAGTACTACGACCTGGTCGACCAGGGCCGCATTCCGGTGGTGCGCGGTCTGGCGCTCACACGGGACGATGTGCTTCGCCGGGCGGTGATCATGGCCATCATGTGCCAGGGCCAAGTGGACTTCGAGACCATCAGCCTCGCGCACCTGATCGATTTCAAGGACCATTTCGCGCACGAGCTCGCCGCGCTCGGACCGCTGGCCGCGCAGGGACTGGTGCGCGTGAGCGAGCGCGACCTCGAAGTCACGCCCACCGGCTGGTTCTTCGTGCGCGCCATCGCGATGGCGTTCGATCGCTACCTGCAGGCCGATCGCAACCGGTCGCGCTTCTCGCGGATCGTCTGAAGGATGCAGACCGGATTGCTCGGAGCGGGGCTCCTCATGGGGCTGGCCGGCGGGCCGCACTGCGTCGCGATGTGCGGCGCGGCCTGCGCTGGCGTCATCCGGATCGTGCGAGCGCCCGAAGGCGGTGCCGCTGCGCTGACCGGCCTGGGCATGCACGGGCAGGGGGCGACGCTGGCATTCCACGCAGGACGCATGCTGAGCTACGCCGCAGCCGGCGCGATCGCCGCGGTGGCCATGCAGGGCATCGGATTCACCAGCGACCGTATCGCGGCCATGCGGCCGTTCTGGGTGCTGCTGCATGTCGCGGTGCTCGTGTGGGGGCTGTCGCTCGCCGTGCTCGGCCGCCAGCCGGTCTGGGCCCATCGGGCCGGGCGCACGCTGCAGGCGCGGCTTCGGCCGCTGACCGGATCGCCGGCAGGCGTGCTGGCGGCGGGTGCGCTCTGGGTCCTGATGCCGTGCGGCCTGCTGTATTCTGCGCTGATGCTGGCGGCGCTGGCCGATGGCCCCGTCCAGGGTGCGATGGTGATGGCCGGTTTCGCAGCCGGGAGCGGCGTCTCGCTGGCCGCCGCACCCTGGCTCTGGCAACGGCTCGGCGCCGGAGCGGACGTGGCGCGCAAGGAGTGGGGGAGCCGGGTCGCCGGTGCGCTGCTGGCGGCCGTCGCCTTCCACGCGCTGTGGACCGATCTCGGCCGGCAGATCGAACTCTGGTGCCGCTGAACGGCGTTCCCGGACCCGGCCGTTTGCGCGCAAACTCGATTTTCAAAAGGAGAATGAAAAGATGAAGATGAAGATGAAAACAACGTGCGCCGCGGCGCTCTGGCTCGTATTGCTCGGCTCGGCATCGGCCGCCACCTGCGATGTGGAGATCGAGGGCAATGACGCGATGCAGTTCAACAAGAGCAGCATCGACGTGCCGCAGAGCTGCAAGCAGTTCACGGTGAAGCTCAAGCACGCCGGCAAGCTGCCGAAGGCGGCCATGGGCCACAACTGGGTACTGACGACCCCGACCGATGCGCAGGGCGTCGCAGCCGATGGCATCGCGGCCGGTCTCGACAAGAACTACCTCAAAGCCGGTGATTCGCGCGTGATCGCCTTCACGCCGGTCGTCGGCGGCGGCGAATCGACGTCGGTGACTTTCGACACCAGCAAGCTCAAGGCAGACCAGAGCTACATGTACATCTGCTCGTTCCCGGGCCACTCGGCGCTGATGAAAGGCACGCTGAAGCTCGTCAAGTGAGTTGTCGGATGCGCGCCGCTCGTGCGCGCATTTGATCTGCCTCAAGGCCGCAACGCACGTCGGGTGCGAAGCTGCCTTCAATCACGGAGACAGGCATGACACACGCTTCCCTGCGGATCATTCGCGATGAACACTCGGCCCTTTCGGCCATGCTGCGGTCCATCGTTCTCTTGCTGGCAGAGCATCGCGCGAAGCGCACGCTGCCCGACTTCGCGGCGCTGCGCGCGATGCTCTTCTACGTCGACGAATTTCCCGAGAAGCGGCATCACCGCAAGGAATCCGAGCTCTTGTTCCCGAAGCTGCGCGCGCGCACGCCGATCTCGCGCGAGCTGCTCGACCGGCTGGATGACGATCACGCGCGCGGCGAGCGCAAGATTCGCGAGGTGGAGCATGCGCTCCTCGCCTTCGAGATGATCGGCGAGCCGCGCCGCAAGGCCTTCGAGCAGGCCGTCGAGCGCTACGTCGAGTTCTACCTGTCACATATGGCGCTGGAAGAAAGGGAGATCCTTCCGCTTGCCGAGAAGGTGCTCACCGAGGATGACTGGGCAGAGCTCGACGAGGCGTTCAACGCGAATCGCGACCCGTTGACGGGCTGCGAACCCGAGCCCGACTACGAGGCGCTCTTCAGGCGCATCGTCAACGCGGTGCCGGCGCCGATCGGACTGGGCGCGCAGCGCTGAGCTTTCAATATCAGTCCTCGTGGCGGAAGGGGCTGCGTTCCCCGAGGTGGTCCATGTAGTTCTGGATGCCGGCGTCTTCGCGCGCGAGGAAACGCTCGACCGCATCCGCAAATGCGGGATGGGCGAGCCAATGGGCGCTGGTGGTCTTGACCGGCATCAGGGCGCGCGCCATCTTGTGCTCGCCTTGCGCACCACCCTCGAAGCGCTGCACGCCGTGTTCGATGCACCACTGCAGGGGCTGGTAGTAGCAGGCCTCGAAATGCAGGCAGTCCACGCGCTCGACCGCGCCCCAGTAGCGGCCGTAGGCCAGCAGCGGGTGGTCGGAGGCGTTGTCGCCGGCCACGCCGGCTGAAAGCGCAATCAGGCTCGATGCGATCGGCTTGCCCGCGCGCTCGGCAATGAAGAGCAGCCACGCTTCCGGCATCGTCGCCGCCATGCGGTGGAAGAAATCGCGGTTCAGGTACGGCGGATTGCCGTGCTCGCGGTAGGTGCGCGCGTAGCAGCGGTAGAAGAAATCCCAGTCCGCATTGGAGATGTCCGCGCCGCGCGCCCAGCGGAAGCGCACGCCCGCGCCCTGAACCTTTCGGCGTTCCTGGCGGATCTTCTTGCGCTTGTCGTGCGCGAGGCCGGCGAGGAAGGCGTCGAAATCGCTCCAGTTCTCGTTGGTCCAGTGGAACTGGACCGTGTGGCGAAGCATGAGCCCGGCATCCTCGCAGGCCGCGACGTCGTCGTCGGCGCCGAAGAGCAGGTGCAGCGAAGAAACCTCCGCCTGTTCGCACCAGGCGACCAGTGCGCGCACCAGCAGCGCACGGCTTTGCGCATCGCGAGCGAGCACGCGCGTTCCGGGTACGGGGGTGAACGGCACCGCGACGACCGCCTTGGGGTAGTAGTGCAGTCCGTGCTGCTGGTAGGCATTGGCCCAGGCCCAGTCGAAGACGTATTCGCCGTAGGAATGGTCCTTGACATAGAGCGGACAGGCGGCCATGAGCCGTTGGTCCTGCCACAGCGTCACGAAGTGCGGCGCCCAGCCGGTGTCCGGCGATGCGCTGCCGCTGGCGTCGAGCGCGTTCAGATAGGCGTGGCGCATGAAGGGGGACGGCGCGGCCTGCGCGGCGAGCAGCCCGTCCCAGGCGGCGGCGTCGATCTCGGCGACCGAGCGGTGGATGCGGATGACCGGTTCGCTCAAGGGATGACCGAGTCGAAGAGGTTGGCGAAGGCAGAAGCGGTGCGCATGGCTGGGCGAGGGTAACAGCCCCTGCGATCGTGTGTGGCTTGAGGGCTTGCGCGCCCGGTTTTCCGAAATGCGGATGACATAATCGTTCGGCCTTTCCCCGCTTTGAATGAAAGACCGTATGAAGCAAATCACAGCCATCCTCAAACCGTTCAAGCTCGATGATGTGCGCGAGGCCCTGGCCGAGGTGGGCGTCACCGGCCTCACCGTGACCGAAGTCAAGGGCTTCGGCCGCCAGAAGGGCCACACCGAACTCTACCGGGGTGCCGAGTATGTCGTGGACTTCCTGCCGAAGATGAAGGTCGAGGTCGTGGTCAACGAGAACGACGTCGACCGTTGTGTCGACGCGATCGTCAGCGCGGCGCGCACCGGCAAGATCGGCGACGGCAAGATCTTCGTGACGAATGTCGAGCGGGTCGTTCGCATCCGAACCGGCGAAGAAGACGAAGCGGCGGTTTGAACCCGCCCCCGATCTAGAGGACTTCGGCCAGCTTGTCGCCTCGGGGGTGGCGGCCGGCTTCCTCGATGAGGGCTTGGAGCAAGGCGGGTGCCTCGTTGCCGGAGCGCACGAGTTCCATCTGCCACTCGCCCATGAAGCCTTCGCGCACGCTGTGCGCCAGGAAGCCGAGCAGGGCGTCGTAGTAGCCCCCGACGTTCAGGATGCCGACCGGCTTGTCGTGGTAGCCGAGCTGGCGCCAGGTCCAGATCTCGAACAGTTCCTCCAGGGTGCCGATGCCGCCCGGAAGGGCCAGGAAGGCGTCGGCGCGTTCGCCCATCATGGCTTTGCGCTCGTGCATGGTGTCGACGACGTGGAGTTCGTCGCTCTGGCGATTGGCGAGTTCCTTGTCGACCAGCGCCTTCGGAATGATGCCGACCACGCGGCCGCCGGCCGCGCGGGTGGCTTCGGCGATGGTTCCCATCAGGCCGGTGCGGCCGCCGCCGTAGACCAGTTGCCCGCCGCGTTCGCCGATCCACCGGCCGACCGCCTGCGCCACCTGGACGAATTCAGCGTGCTCGCCGAGCCGGGAGCCGCAATACACACAAATCGAAAAAGAAGGAGTCATCCCCCGATCATGCCGCGGCCGGGCGTCGGCTATGTGGCAAAGCGTTGCCACAGGGCGGCGACCAGACGCCGCCGCACAGGAGAAGCGGCAGCAGCAACGCCGCGCTGCCGACCCGGATCATACCAATTTGCGTTCAATAGATTAGATATCATGTCTGTCCACGTACTTCAAGGAGTCGTGGATGAAGAGTCTGATCGTTGGGGATAAGGCGACCGTGATGCGCTTGGCAGAACGGCTCAAGCAAGCCGACAGCCATGCGCAGTACCAGCGCATCCAGTGCGTGCTGATCAGGGCCACGCTGGGCAGCTCGGCCGCGCAGATTGCACAGTTGCTGGGTTGGTCAACCACCACCGTGCATGTGATGCACTCTCGATGGGCCAAGGAAGGTGATGCCATCTTCGATCTTCGAGGCCGCGGTGGCAGACACCACCAGCATTTGAGCGCCGAACAGGAGCAGGAGTTGCTGGCACCCTTCGTCGAACGCGCACAGGCAGGCGGGATGTTGACGGTAGCTGAGATCCAGCAGGCCTACCAGAAGCAACTCGGCAAGGCGGTGGCGCCCTCGACGATCTATCGGCTGCTCGACCGTCACGGCTGGCGCAAGGTCGTGCCCCGGCCCCGGCATCCCAAGGCGGACGTCGCGGCACAGGCCGCCTTTAAAAAAACTCCGCCGCCAGGTACGCCAAGAGGTCGTGCGCCAGGCTGAACAAGGTCGCGCGGTGCGGCTGATGTTCCAGGACGAGGGGCGATTCGGATTGCTGGGCACGCCGCGTCGCTGCTGGGCGCCACACCGCATTCGACCTGTCGTCGGCGCTCGCCTGGAGCGCAAGTACATCTATGCCTTCAGTGCCGTCAGCCCACACGACGGCGTGATGGACAGCCTCGTGCTGCCCTGGGTGAACGCCGAGACCATGTCGCTATTCCTGGCCGAGGTCGCCCAGCGCCATGTCGAGGAATTCATCGTGATGGTCATGGACCAGGCGGGCTGGCATCTGGCAGGTCAACTCGCGGTCCCGGATCACATGCGACTGATCTACCTGCCTCCGTACAGCCCCGAACTCAACCCGGCCGAGCATCTGTGGGAGGCGATTCGCGAGGACTGCTTTGCCAACCATGTCTTCGCCAACCTCGACGCCGTCGAACGCGCCCTCACGACAGGGCTGGTGGCGCTCGAATCAGATCACGAGAGAACCCGATCGATGACCGGTTTCGATTGGATAACTTCTATATCTTTGAACGCAACTTAGTATCAGCCCACGCCGAGCCTTCTGGGGGTTGGCGATGGGCCCGGTGCTGCTCATCGTCTGCTGAGCGGCTTCGACACGACCAGCCGGGTGCCGGCCCACACGTCATGCCAGAACTGGCGCTCGGGCTGAAAACGCGCCAGCAGCGCCCACACGGCGACCCAGCCAAGGACCAGCACCACCGATTCGCCCGCACCGAGCCCGAACGGCGAGATTGCCGCCAGCGGCGGCAGGAACCAGACCCAGCTCAGCAGATAGCGCAGCAGCGCCCGACCCTGGGTCAGTGCGCGGCCATGCCGGTCGACGACCCGGATGCCCCAGGTCTTCATCGCCAGCGTCTGCCCATGGGCCCAGAACCAGACGAAATAGACGCCGAAGACGACGAACAGAAACGCCTGAAGCAGATGCCGCCGCGAATCCATGCCGCTTCGCATCTGGCCCAGGGTGCTGAAAAGCCAGCCGGCGATGAATACGACGGCGAAAAGCAGCATGCCCTCGTAGAGCCAGCAGGCCATGCGGCGCCACAGTCCGGGCGCCATCAGGGGCGCAGCTAGCGTGTCGTCGGCGGGCGGACGAAGAGAACCGGAGTTGCCGGAAGGCGCGGAAGGCATCGGCACCTGGCTCAGGGCGCCGAAGCCGGTTGTGGTTCCGAAGCCCTCGGCGCGACGTCCGTCGCGTTGGGCGGCGGGAACTGTGCTTCCGCGCTGACCGGCGGAAGGCTCGGCGCGGGGGCTGGAGCAGGCGCAGGCGCAGGAGCCGGCGCCGGACGCGCGGCCGCGACGGGGGCCGGGGCCGGCGGCGGCGCGAGCTGGATCCTCGGTGTGCGCTGGCCGTCCTGCCCGGCGGCGGGAATGGGCACCAGCTTTTGTTCGGGAACGGGGCGGATAGTCGATGCAGCGCCGGGCGCCTTCGCGCTCTTGGCGCGTTCCGCGAGCTTGCTCTTTTCCTCCTCGCTGAGCGCCTGGTAGGCCTCCCACTTGGCCTTCCGCTCGTCGACGGGGACTTGCTTGACGGTGGCGAAGTTGGCACGCGCCTGGGCGCGTTGCTGGTTGGTCAGGCCCGACCATTCGGTCATGCGGCTGTGGAGCACCTCCTGCTCCTCCGGCGTCATCTTGGCGTAGTCGCGGGAAAGCGCCAGCCACTTGCGCTTGTGGGATTCCGCCAAATCGTCCCAGTAGGGGGCGAGCGGTTGCAGGGCCTTCTGCTGCCGCGCCGTGAGCTCGTGCCACAGCGGCCTGGAGGCGGCCGCCGGCTTGGCAGGGGTGGTTTGCGGCGACGCCGAACTCTTCACCGACTGGGCCTGCACCGACGACGCGGCGAGACCAGCGGCCCCGACGGCGAGGCCGGCGCTCAACCAGACGGCAGCCGCCCGCGGACGAGCGCGCGCGAGACCGGGCGCTTCAGCACGGGAGGAGGGGCGTTGACGCATTCGGATGCCGGAAGATCAGCGTTCGGACGAGTCGTCCGATGTCTTCAGGAACTGCGCGAATCCCGGATCGGTGTAGGCCGCAGGCGGGAGGTCGTCGGTCAGCAGGGCCGAGTCGATCGCGGCAAGCTCGTTGGTGCGGTTGTCTTCCTGCATCACGCTGATCGCGACCAGTCCCGCGGCCAGCGCGACCAGGGGGATCACCGAGCCGATCCGCGTCCACCAGCTCGCGCCCAGGGTCGCTGCTCTGCCACGCGACAGCACCACGGGCGTCGGGCGAAGCTGCTGGGCGACCTTGCGACGAGCGACCGCCTGCACTCGCGCAGCTCGCAAGCGCTCGCTGACCTCGTGCGGCAACTCGACGTTGCCGGCCGTCAGCCGCGCGGCCAGCAGGCGACCAAACCGCTCCTCGAGGGCGGCGGAAGAGGCAGATTGCGTTGTGTTCATAGCGAAATTCCCTTGGCTTTGAGCGCCTTGCTCAAGGCGTGGACGGCGCGCGAGCAGTGGGTCTTGACGCTCCCTTCGGAACATCCCATGGCGGCCGCCGTCTCTGCGACATCCATTTCCTCCCAGTAACGCATCAAGAAGGCCTCGCGTTGACGACCCGGCAGGGCGGCAATTTGTTCCTCGATTTCGCGAAAAATCTGCGCCCGCCTCGTCGTGTCTTCGGCGCTCTCGGATTCCTGGCCTTCCGCCGAAAGGTGGATGTGCTCGAGAAGGTCGAAATCACCGTCGTCGTCCAGATTCTCGAAATCGCTCAGGTTGGAGAAGAGCGCCTTGCGGGTCTTCTGGCGCCGGAACCAGTCGAGGGTGCAGTTCGACAGGATGCGCTGGAACAGCAGCGGCAGCTCGTTGGCCGGCTTGTCGCCGTAGTGCTCGGCCAGCTTCATCATGCTGTCCTGCACGATGTCCAGCGCCGCTTCTTCGTCCCGGACGTGGTAGACGGACCGCTTGAAGGCGCGTCGTTCGACGCTCTTCAGGAAATCGGATAGTTCTTTCTCAGTGGCCAAGCGAGTCCGGCGCCGGGGGCGCCGCGTGGGAAGTGTCTCGGGGACAAGGGTGACTTTTTCGCCGCGGATTATGCCCTGCGAGGCTTTATCGACTGTGTCACGGCCTTCGCGGCGGCTTCCGGTGTCATAATCCGCGCTGCAAGTCAAAAGGCAAACGGGTCACGATCCGGTGGTATGACAAATCCACCCATGGTTGTGGCCTCAAGTCCCGACGCGGCTTCAAAAGAGCTGGCGAAGGGGCACCCAAGGTTTTTCGTTCCCGAAAATCGCAAAGGTTGATCATGGAAATGTCAAAGGCGGAACTTGCTTCCGCAGCAGCCGTCACCGGCAGTCAAACGCAAGAACTCATGGGCGCCGAGGTGCTGGTCAAGGCACTTCAGGCAGAAGGCGTCAAGTACGTCTGGGGCTACCCGGGCGGCGCGGTTCTCTACATCTACGACGCTTTCTACAAGCAGGACACCATCCAGCACGTGCTGGTTCGCCACGAGCAGGCCGCCGTGCATGCGGCCGACGGCTACGCCCGTGCCACCGGCGACGTGGGCGTGGCGCTCGTGACGTCCGGACCGGGCCTCACGAATGCCGTGACCGGGATCGCGACTGCCTACATGGACAGCATCCCGATGGTCATCATCTCCGGCCAGGTGCCCACGGCGGCGATCGGCCTGGATGCCTTCCAGGAATGCGACACGGTCGGCATCACCCGGCCCATCGTCAAGCACAACTTCCTCGTCAAGGACCCGAAGGATCTGGCCCTGACGATGAAGAAGGCCTTCCATATCGCGCGCAGCGGCCGCCCCGGCCCCGTGGTTGTGGACGTGCCGAAGGATGTTTCCTTCAAGAAGGTCGCCTACAGCGGCTATCCCGAGAAGGTGGAGATGCGCTCGTACAACCCGGTGCGCAAGGGCCACGGCGGACAGATCCGCAAGGCGCTGCAGCTGCTGCTGAGCGCCAAGCGCCCCTACATCTATACCGGCGGCGGCGTGCTGCTCGGCAATGCGACGAACGAGCTGCGCACGCTGGTCGATATGCTGGGCTATCCGGTCACGAACACGCTGATGGGCCTGGGCGCCTATCCGGCGACCGACCGCAAGTTCCTCGGCATGCTCGGCATGCACGGCACCATCGAGGCCAACAACGCGATGCAGAACTGCGACGTGCTGCTGGCCGTCGGCGCGCGCTTCGATGACCGCGTGATCGGCAACCCCAAGCACTTCGCGCAGAACGAACGCAAGATCATCCACATCGACATCGACCCGTCGAGCATCTCGAAGCGGGTGAAGGTCGACATCCCGATCGTCGGCGACGTCAAGGACGTGCTCACGGAGCTGATCTCGATGATCCGGGAAAGCACCACGCGCCCCGACGCCGCCGCGCTCGCGAGCTGGTGGGACACCATCGAAGGCTGGCGCAGCAAGGATTGCCTGAAGTACGACCGCGGCAACAAGGACGTGATCAAGCCGCAGCACGTGATCGAGACCCTCTGGAACATGACCAAGGGCACCGACACGTACATCACGTCGGACGTCGGCCAGCACCAGATGTGGGCGGCGCAGTACTACCGTTTCGATGAACCGCGCCGCTGGATCAACTCGGGCGGGCTGGGCACGATGGGGGTCGGCATTCCATACGCGATGGGCATCAAGCTCGCCAAGCCGGATTCGGAAGTCTTCTGCGTCACCGGCGAAGGCTCGGTGCAGATGTGCATCCAGGAGCTGTCGACCTGCCTGCAGTACAACACGCCGATCAAGATCTGCTCGCTGAACAACCGCTACCTCGGCATGGTGCGGCAATGGCAGGAGATCGAGTATTCCGGCCGCTACAGCCACAGCTACATGGACGCGCTGCCCAACTTCGTCAAGCTCGCCGAAGCCTATGGCCATGTCGGCATGCTGATCGAGCGCCCGCAGGATGTGGAGCCGGCGCTGCGCGAAGCGCGCAAGCTCAAGGACCGCACGGTGTTCATGGACTTCCGCACCGACCCCACCGAGAACGTGTTCCCGATGGTCAAGGCGGGCATGGGCATCACCGAGATGCTGCTCGGCTCCGAAGACCTGTAAACCCAGCAACCCAAGTCCCCGGTCCGGAGGACCGGGTTTCAACTTTTAATCCGACGAATCTATTGCCCGCCAAGCCCGCGCATTACCGTGTGCGGGGGAGGGCGGCGAAAAGAGGAGTCCCATCGCCATGAAACACATCATTGCCGTGCTGCTCGAGAACGAGCCCGGTGCACTTTCCCGCGTCGTCGCGCTGTTTTCCGCCCGCGGCTACAACATCGAGTCGCTGACCGTCGCGCCCACCGAGGATCCGAGTCTTTCCCGGATGACCATCGTCACGGCGGGTTCCGACGACGTCATCGAGCAGATCACCAAGCACCTCAACCGCCTGATCGAGGTCGTCAAGGTCGTCGATCTCACCGAAGGCGCCTACACCGAGCGCGAGCTCATGATGGTGAAGGTGCGTGCCGTCGGCAAGGAGCGCGAGGAGATGATGCGGATGGCCGAGATCTTCCGCGGCCGCATCATCGACGTGACCGACAAGAGCTACACCATCGAGCTCACCGGCGATCACGGAAAGAACGACGCATTCCTCGAGGCCATCGATCGTGGCGCGATCCTCGAGACCGTCCGTACCGGCGCCAGCGGCATCGGCCGCGGCGAGCGCATCCTGCGCGTCTGACAACCCCAGTTCCACACCCACCGAATCAACGAAGGAGAAATCTCATGAAGGTCTACTACGACAAGGACGCCGATCTCAGCCTGATCAAGGGCAAGACCGTGGCAATCATCGGCTACGGCAGCCAGGGCCATGCGCACGCGCAGAACCTGAACGACAGCGGCGTGAAGGTCATCGTCGGCCTGCGCAAGGGCGGCGCCTCGTGGTCGAAGGTCGAGAAGGCCGGTCTCAAGGTGGCCGAGGTCGCCGAGGCCGTCAAGGCGGCCGACGTGGTCATGATCCTCCTGCCGGACGAGCAGATCGCCAATGTCTACAAGAACGATGTCGCGCCGCATATCAAGGAAGGCGCTTCGCTCGTCTTCGCGCACGGCTTCAACGTGCACTACGGCTTCGTTCAGCCGCGCGCCGATCTCGACGTGTGGATGGTCGCGCCCAAGGCGCCCGGCCACACCGTGCGCAGCACCTACACGCAAGGTGGCGGCGTGCCGCACCTGATCGCCGTCCACGCGGACAAGAGCGGCAAGGCGCGTGACCTCGCGCTGTCGTACGCAACCGCCAACGGCGGCGGCAAGGCCGGCATCATCGAGACCAACTTCCGCGAAGAAACCGAAACCGACCTGTTCGGCGAGCAGGCCGTCCTGTGCGGCGGTACGGTCGAGCTGATCAAGGCGGGTTTCGAGACGCTGGTCGAAGCGGGCTATGCCCCCGAAATGGCCTACTTCGAGTGCCTGCACGAACTCAAGCTGATCGTCGACCTGATCTATGAAGGCGGCATCGCCAACATGAACTACTCGATCTCGAACAACGCCGAGTACGGCGAGTACGTGACGGGTCCGCGCGTCGTGACCGAGGAAACCAAGAAGGTCATGAAGCAGGTTCTCAAGGACATCCAGACCGGCGAATACGCCAAGAGCTTCGTGCTGGAAAACGCCGCCGGTGCGCCGACGCTCATCAGCCGCCGCCGCCTCAACGCCGAGCACCAGATCGAAGTGGTCGGCGAGAAGCTGCGCGCGATGATGCCGTGGATCAAGAAGAACAAGCTCGTCGACCAGACCCGCAACTGATCGGCTACTTCCCGAGCATGTTCAGGGCCACCTCCGGTGGCCCTTTTCTTTCTGGGCGCCGTGGCGCCTGAACTACACTGCGAGCGATGCGATCGACCCCCTCATTTGTCCTGAATCCGACAGTCATTTGCGCTGCCAAGGCATGCGCTGGAGGCCGGCTGCATGCATGACGACACGATGCCGGACGAGCTGGCGCCCAAGAAGCGCCGGAAGGGCATCTACATCCTGCCGAACCTGTTCACGCTGGCGGCCTTGTTCGGGGGCTTCTACGCCATCGTGATGGCGATGAATGCGCGCTTCGATCTGGCTGCGCTGGGCGTCTTCGCCGCCATGATCCTCGACAGCCTCGACGGCCGCGTCGCGCGCCTCACCAACACGCAGAGCGCGTTCGGAGAGCAGATGGATTCGCTGTCCGACATGGTGTCCTTCGGTGCGGCCCCGGCGTTGATCGCCTACGAGTGGTCGTTGAAAGGGCTCGGTCGCTGGGGTTGGATCGCCGCTTTCGTCTACTGCGCATGCGCCGCGTTGCGACTGGCCCGGTTCAACGTCAACACGGGTGTCGTCGACAAGCGCTGGTTCCAGGGCTTGCCGTCGCCTGCCGCGGCGGCGCTGGTCGCGGGGTTCATCTGGCTGGTGACCGAATGGGGCAAGCGCGGCGGCGAGGTGCTGTATCTCTCGTGGCAGCAGATCACGTGGGTCACTTTCGGCTTCACGCTGTACGCCGGACTTTCGATGGTGACCAATGCGCCGTTCTACAGCTTCAAGGACGTGCAGATGAAAAAGAGCGTGCCCTTTGCCGTGATCGTTCTGATCGCGCTCGGGATCGCCGTCGTCAACATCCATCCGCCGACGGTCCTCTTCGGCGTGTTCGTGGCCTATGGCTTGAGCGGCTATGTCGTCTACGGGTGGCGCAAGGCGAAGGGGCAGCAGGTGAGCGTCATCAGCATCTCGACCGATGAACCCGACGAGCGCGGTCTGCACAAGTAGCCACGGCTGTGCTACATTCCAGCCTTCCATGAACAAGATTTCGCTGGCCCTACTACTCATCCCCCACGGGCGGAGAAGGTAGCGCGCGCGCAAGATCCTCACAACGGCCCGTTCGCACCAGCAACGGGCCGTTTGTCTTTGGGGTTGCTGGTTGATCCAACCACAGCGAGAAATATCAGATGTTGAAGCAACCCAACCTCAAGTACCGTGCGTTTGCGCCGGTCGGCCTCAAGGATCGCAGCTGGCCGGACGCCGTGCTGACCCGCGCCCCGATCTGGCTGTCGACCGACCTGCGCGACGGCAACCAGGCGCTGGTGGAGCCCATGGACATCGCCCGCAAGATGCGGATGTTCGAGATGCTGGTTGAGATCGGCTTCAAGGAGATCGAGGTCGGATTTCCCTCCGCCTCGCAGATCGAATTCGACTTCGTGCGCAAGCTCATCGAGGAAGACCGCATCCCCGACGACGTGACCATCCAGGTGCTCACGCAGGCCCGCGACCATCTGATCGAGCGCACCTTCGAGGCCTTGCAGGGTGCGCCGCGCGCGATCGTCCACCTGTACAACGCCGTGGCGCCGGTCATGCGCCGCGTGGTGCTCGGCATGGACGAGGACCAGATCGTCGAACTCGCGACCGCGCATGCGCGCATGTTCAACGAACTCGCCGCAAGGCAGCCTCATACGCAGTGGACGTTCCAGTATTCGCCGGAGATGTTTTCGGGCACGGACCTCGCGTTTTCCAAGCGTGTGGTCGACGCGGTGACCGAGCAGTGGGCGCCGACCCCGGAGAAGAAGTGCATCATCAACCTGCCCTCGACGGTCGAGCATTCGACCCCCAACATCTTCGCGGACATGATCGAGTGGATGCACCGCCATCTCGCGCGCCGCGACTCGATCGTCCTGTCGGTCCATCCGCACAACGATCGGGGCACCGGCACCGCGGCCGGTGAGTTCGCGCTCATGGCGGGCGCCGATCGCATCGAAGGCTGCCTCTTCGGCAACGGCGAACGCACGGGCAATCTCGACCTCGTGAACGTCGCGCTCAATCTCTATACGCAGGGCGTGTCGCCCGAGCTCGATTTCTCGAACATCGATGAAATCCGCGCCACCGTGGAGCACTGCAACCAGTTGCCGGTGCATCCGCGCCACCCCTACGTGGGCGATCTGGTCTACACCTCCTTCTCGGGTTCGCACCAGGATGCGATCAAGAAGGCGTTCGCGGCGCGCAAGGAAGGCGACATCTGGGACATGCCCTACCTGCCGATCGATCCCAAGGACGTAGGGCGCACCTACGAGGCCGTGATTCGCGTCAACAGCCAGTCGGGCAAGGGCGGCATCGCGTACCTTCTCGAGAGCGAATACGGGCTGGAACTGCCCCGGCGCCTGCAGATGGAATTCAGCCAGATCGTCCAGCGCGTGATGGACGTGGCAGGCAAGGAGCTCACGGCTGCCGATCTCTGGGCCCTTTTCGAGGGCGAGTACCGCATCCGCGATGCGGCCGGCCCGCAGCACCGCGTGCTCGAAGAGCAGGGCGAGGGGCCTGACGCCTCGGTGATCCTGCGCGCGGACTTGCCGTGGGACGGCGAAGTGCGCCGCATCGAAGGTCGTGGCAACGGCCCGATCGACGCCTTCATCCATGCGCTGGCGCAAGCTACCGGCCACTCGATCCGCGTCATCGACTACCACCAGCACGCGATCGGCTCCGGCGCCGACGCCCAGGCGGTGGCCTACCTCGAGCTGCGCGTCGACGAGTCGAAGACGCTGTTCGGCGTCGGGATGGACGCCAACATCATCGCCGCTTCGCTCAAGGCCATCTTCTCGGGATTGACGAGGGCTCGGGTGCAGGTCGCAGCCAGCGCACAATCGGTGGCTGAACCCGCGTAATGCGGCGAAAGGGCCGCGGTGCGGCCTTCGCCCGGCAGCGCGTGCTGCCGGGCGGCGATACGGAACAAAGGAGATCCACGATGGCCGACAAACTGATCATTTTCGACACCACGCTGCGCGACGGCGAACAGTCGCCCGGGGCTTCCATGACCAAGGACGAGAAGCTGCGCATCGCGCGCCAGCTCGAGCGCCTCCGGGTCGACGTGATCGAAGCCGGATTTCCCGCCAGTTCCAATGGCGACTTCGACGCCGTGGTGGCCATCGCCCATGCCATCAAGGAATCGACCGTGTGCGGCCTGTCGCGCGCCAACGACCGCGATATCTCGCGCGCTGCGGAGGCGCTCAAGGGCGCGGCCCGCGGCCGGATCCACACTTTCATCGCAACCTCGCCGCTGCACATGGAGAAGAAGCTGCGCATGACCCCCGATGAGGTGTTCGAGCAGGCGAGGCTGTCGGTGCGCTTTGCGCGCAACCTGATCGCCGATGTCGAATTCAGCCCCGAGGATGGCTACCGAAGCGACCCCGATTTCCTCTGCCGCGTGCTGGAGGCGGTGATCAACGAGGGCGCCACCACGATCAACGTGCCCGACACCGTCGGCTATGCGATCCCCGAGCTCTACGGCAACTTCATCAAGATGCTGCGGGAGCGGATCCCGAACAGCGACAAGGCGATCTGGTCCGTCCACTGCCACAACGACCTCGGCATGGCGGTCGCCAATTCGCTCGCCGGCGTGAAGATCGGCGGCGCCCGGCAGGTCGAGTGCACCATCAACGGCCTGGGCGAGCGCGCCGGCAATTGCTCGCTCGAAGAGGTCGTGATGGCGGTCAAGACCCGCAAGGACTATTTCGGCCTCGATCTCGGCATCGACACCCGGCACATCGTGGCGGCGAGCCGCATGGTCAGCCAGACGACCGGTTTCGTCGTCCAGCCGAACAAGGCGGTGGTGGGGGCCAATGCCTTCGCGCACGCTTCGGGCATCCACCAGGACGGCGTCCTCAAGGCCCGCGACACCTACGAGATCATGCGCGCCGAGGACGTGGGCTGGACCGCCAACAAGATCGTCCTGGGCAAGCTCAGCGGCCGCAATGCGTTCAAGCAGCGCCTCCAGGAACTGGGCGTGGCGATGGAGAGCGAAGCGGAGATCAACGCCGCGTTTGCGCGCTTCAAGGAACTCGCCGATCGAAAAAGTGAGATTTTTGACGAAGACATCCTCGCGCTGGTCAGCGACGAGGATCACTCGCACGTTGGTGAACAGTTCGGTTTTGTTTCCCTGTCGCAACATAGTGAAACAGGCGAGCGGCCTCAGGCCCGCATCGTGTTCACCGTGAACGGCAAGGAGGTCACCGGGGAGTCGGATGGCAATGGTCCGGTCGATGCTTCGCTGAAAGCGATCGAGGCCCACGTCAAGAGCGGGGCCGAGATGGTGCTCTATTCGGTCAATGCGATCAGCGGATCGACGGAAAGTCAGGGAGAAGTGACCGTGCGCCTGCAAAATGCAGGCCGGGTCGTCAATGGTGTCGGGGCGGACCCCGACATCGTGGTGGCGTCGGCCAAGGCTTATTTGAGTGCGCTCAACAAGTTACAGAGCCAAGCTGAGAGAGTGGCGGCACAAGGTTGAATAGGAAAGTGCTCCTTGTTTTCGAATGAAGAAGAGGATGCAAGTAACTGATATTGCGTGCCTTTTTTGATTTGGATACACTGTGACACCTAATTCGTCCGCTGGAGAGTTTGTAATGCCCGAAGCCCGTTCAAATCGAGTTTCATGCCAGCGGTTCCTTCCCGCGTTTCGCCTGCTCGCCGTCGCGCTGTGCGCCACGGCGTTTTTGTTGCCTGCCGCCCAAGCCGCAAAGAAAGAACCGGTGGCCAAGAAGACGGCCACGGTGGACGGGAAGCGCAAGACCGCAACGGTGCCGACCCGTGAGACTGCGTCTTCCAAGCGGAAGGCTGCTGCGGACAACAATGAAAAGGTCGTCAGCGGTGGCCGGAACGTCGTCGCATCGGTGCGCCAGAAGAATGGCCGGACCGTCGTGGCCGTGCAGCGCCGATCGGTCGTGCGTGTGGCAGAACCCGCGCATCTTTCGTTCGGCCAGATGGCTGGTCTGCACGCGACCCCGGATGCGCTGGATCTGAAGTCCAGCGTCGCGCTGGTCATCGACCAGGACACCCACGAAGTGCTGCTGAGCAAGAACGACCATGCGGTCCTTCCCATCGCCTCGCTGACCAAGCTCATGACCGGCCTGCTCATCAGCGAAGCGCAACTGCCTTCCGACGAGCTGATCACCATTACGCAGGATGACGTCGACACCGAGAAGCGAAGCGGCTCGCGACTCGGCGTCGGGACGACCCTGCCGCGCGGCGAGCTGCTCCACCTGGCGCTGATGTCCAGCGAAAACCGCGCCGCACATGCGCTCGGCCGCACCTACCCCGGCGGTCTGGAGACCTTCGTGAGCGTCATGAATGCGAAGGCGAAGATGCTCGGCATGAAGGACACGCGCTACGTCGAGCCGACCGGCCTGTCGAGCCGCAACCAGTCGAGCGCGCAGGATCTGGCGCTGCTGGTGAATGCGGCTTCCGCGGATGCCACGGTACGTGAGCTTTCGACCTCGCCCGAGTATCAAGTGGAAGTCGGCAATCGCGTGCTGCAGTTCAACACGACCAACCGTCTCGTGAAGAACCCGGATTGGGACATCGGCGTCCAGAAGACCGGCTACATCACCGAAGCAGGCCAGTGCCTCGTGATGCAGGCGAAGATCGCCGGCCGCAAGCTGATCATGGTGTTCCTCGACTCGGCCGGGAAGCTGAGCCGCATTGGCGATGCCGAGCGCGTTCGCCGCTGGGTGGAAGCCAATCACATGATCAACAAGGCCGCGCAGCAGCGCGTGGCATCGACCAGCGCGACCTGAAACTGTTTCGACCCTTCTTGACGGGGCCGCTTCATCCATCCGGGTGGCGGCCCTTCGGCTTTCAGGCTGAACCGGGCTGGCTCGCCTTGTAACCCAGCGCGCTGGAAATCTCGTTCGCGGTGGCCTGCAGCTTGGGCAGCCAGCCGTCGTCCAGCCGGTCGGCGGGGGCCGAGATCGACAGCCCGGCCACCAGCTTCCCCTGGTCGTCGTAGATGCCGGCCGCCATGCAGCGCACGCCGAGCTCGAGTTCCTCGTTGTCTCGCGCGATGCCGTACTGGCGCGCCTTCGACAGCTCCCGTTCGAGAACAGGCAACTGCGTGATGCTGTTGCGCGTGTGGCCGGCAAGGCCGGTGCGGGTCGCGTAGCTGCGCACGCGCTGGGGCTCGTCCACCGCGAGAAAGAGCTTGCCGGTCGAGGTCAGGTGCAAGGGCGCCCGGCCGCCGATGGCGCGGACCACCTGCATGCCGGAGCGCTCGCTGTAGGCACGCTCGATGTAGACGATCTCGTCGCCCTGCCGCATGCTGAGGTTCACCGGTTGCTGCGTGAGCTTGTGCAGCTCCCGCATCGGTGCCATGGCCGCGTCGCGGACGTTCAGGCGGCCTTTGACGAGGTTGCCGAGCTCCAAGAGTCGCATACCGAGCCGATAGCTCCCGGCTTCCGGGCGATCGACGAAGCGGCCGACCGCCAGGTCGTTGAGGATGCGGTGGGTCGTGGACGGGTGCAGCCCCGTCTTCTCGCTGATCTCCTTGAGCGAAATCGCTTCTTCCCGGGAGGCGAGGACGTCGATGAGCGCGAACATGCGCTCGATGACCTGGATCACGGGGGTGGCGGGAACGTCAGATTGGAGCTTTTTCATTTGCAACGCGGTTCGAGGCCGGTCGCGATTTTACTTGGTGAAATGGCTCGGCGGTAACTGCCATTGACCATTGATGAGCACTTCGTGCGGCGTGTACCGCGCCTTGTAGTTCATCTTGGCGCTGCCCTCGATCCAGTAGCCCAGATAGACATGGGGCAGCCCGAGCTTGCGGGCCTGCTCGATCTGCCAGAGCACGCTGTAGTTGCCGTAGCTCGCCCCGGTCTCCGGCTCGTAGAAGGTATAGACGGCGGACAGCCCGTCGTTGAGGACGTCGAGGATCGACACCATCTTGAGCGCACCCGCACTGCCGTCCGGCGCCGTCTCGCGAAACTCCACGAGCCGGGAGTTGACGCGGCTTTGCAACAGGAACTGCGTGTACTGGTCGATGCTGTCGTGATCCATGCCCCCGCCGGAATGGCGGCCGTTCTGATAGCGCAGGTAGAGCTGGTAGTGCTCGGGCACGAAGCAGAGCTTGAGCACCCGTGCCTGGAGATTCGAATGCCGCGTCAGCGCGCGGCGCTGGCTGCGGCTGGGCGTGAAGGCGTTGACCAGCACGCGCAGCGGAACGCATGCGTTGCATCCGTCGCAATAGGGCCGGTAGGTGAACATGCCGCTGCGGCGGAAGCCGCTCAGCACCAGGTCCGAATAGGCGTCGTTGTGGATCAGGTGGCTCGGCGTGGCGACCTGTGATCGCGCCTGGCGGTCCGGCAGATAGCTGCACGGATAGGGTGCCGTCGCGTAGAACTGCAGCGTGTGGAGCGGGAGGTCCTTGAGGTGCGTCACGTCTTCAAGAAAGTTCGCGCGGAAAGGAGTTGATCCCAGTATACGGGCTCGAAGCGCCACGCAGGGCCGGTGATCCGGCGGGCGTGGGCCACGTGCGACACGAAGCTCGCGCGCGGCATTTCGCGCGCGCCGAGGCTGGCGAGATGGGTCGTGTTCTGCTGGCAGTCGATCATCGAGATCCCATGCTGCCGGCAGAAGCAGACGAGCGCGGCCAGCCCGATCTTGGAGGCGTCCGTGTGCCGCGCGAACATCGATTCACCGAAGACCGCGCGCCCGATCGCCACGCAATAAAGGCCGCCGACCAGTTCGCCGTCGATCCAGGTTTCGACGCTGTGGGCATGACCGGCCCGATGCAGCGCGGTGTAGGCGCGCACCATGTCGGGCAGGATCCAGGTGCCGGACTGGCCGGGGCGGGGCGATTGCGAGCAATGGGAAATCACCGCCTCGAAGGCATGGTCTATGCGGATTTCGCAGCGCGGGTCATCAGCGAAGCGGGTGAGGGTCTTGCGCAGCGAACGATGCAGGCGGAATCGCTCGACTTCTAGGACCATGCGCGGGTCGGGGCTCCACCAGAGGATCGGTTGGCCTTCACTGAACCAGGGGAAGATGCCATTGGCGTAGGCCTGCAGCAGATTGGCGACGTCGAGCGCTCCGCCGGCGGCCAGCAGGCCGGGCACGGGATCGGCGTCCCCCCACGCCATGGCAGCGTCGGGAAGCGGGTCGTTGGGCTCGAGCCAGGGAAGTTGCATGGTGGAATATTTGCACGCTTTGGAGTGCACGGGGGCGCATCGAGCCGAAAGTACCCGAAGACCCTATAGTCGTTCGTGGCCCAGACAATTCCCACGACCCAACACAAAGGACGACGGTGACAACTGAAACGAACCCCATGCGCTTCGGAAGCGGCCAGGCAGTCAAGCGACTCGAGGACGAAGCCCTGCTGGCCGGCGCCGGCCGCTACACCGACGATGTTTCGGTGCCGGGCCAGGCTTGGCTCAGCTTCGTGCGATCTCCTTATCCCCATGCGAAGCTGGTCTCGATCGACCGCGATTCGGCGGCGGCGATGCCCGGCGTGCTGGGCATCTTCACCGGCGCCGATCTGGCGAAGGCCGGCGTCCAGCCGATGCCTGGCGCAGCCGGGTTCAAGCGCGCGGACGGCGCGGATTGCGCGACGCCCGAGCGCCGTGCCCTCGCGCTCGACAGGGTGCGCTTCGTCGGCGAGCCGGTGGCGATCGTGGTGGCGGAAAGCGCGCGGCAGGCACGCGATGCCGCCGAAGCGGTGATGGTCGACTATGAAGAGCTTCCGATGGTCGTCGACATCAAGGGCGCCGTTGCCGACGGTGCGCCGCTCGTCTGCGACGCCGCGACCGGCAACATCGCCGCGGAAATGAGGCATGGCAGCGCGGAAGCCACCGCCGCGGCCTTCGCCAAGGCCAGCCACGTGGTCGCCCTCGACATCGTCAACCAGCGCGTCGTGGCGCTCACGATCGAGCCGCGTTCGGTGCTCGCCGACTTCGATCCCGCGACGGACCGCATCACGATCCGGATGAGCACCCAGATGCCCTCGGGCGTGCGCGATTCCGTGTGCGCCGCCATCGGCCTGCCCAAGGAAAAGGTGCGCGTGGTCGTCGGCGATGTCGGCGGCGGCTTCGGCATGAAGACGGGCGCCTATCCCGAAGACATCGCCGTGGCTTTCGCGGCGCACCAGCTCCGGCGGCCGGTCAAGTGGATCGCGGACCGGAGCGAGGAATTCCTCGCCACGTCGCACGGCCGCGACATCGAGGCGCACGCCGAACTGGCGCTCGACGCCAACGGAAAGATCCTCGGCCTGCGCATCAAGACGCATGCGAACGTCGGCGCCTATGCGACCGGCACGGGGGTGGCGATCCAGCTCCTGATCGGCCCCTGGGTCCAGACCAGCGTCTACGACATCCAGGCCATCGATTTCCACTTCAAGGCGGTGCTGACCCACACGGCGCCGACCGGCGCCTACCGTGGTGCGGGACGCCCGGAGGCGATCTACAACATGGAGCGCCTGATGGACGAGGCCGCGCGCCAGACCGGCATCGACCGCGTGGAGCTGCGCCGCCGCAATTTCATCCGGCCCGAGCAGATGCCCTACACGAACCCCATGCACCAGACCTACGACACGGGCCAGTTCGAGTCGGTGATGAACCAGGCGCTCGAGCTCGCTGACTGGGGCGGCTTCGAGGCGCGCGCCGCCGAGACGAAGCGCGCGGGCCGCCTGCGCGGGCTGGGCATCGCGACCTTCCTCGAATGGACGGGCGGCAACGTCTTCGAGGAGCGGGTGACGGTGTCGGTGCAGGCCGATGGCGTCATCGAGGTGTTCTCGGCGGTGAACGCCATGGGGCAGGGCATCGCGACCACGCTCGCGCAACTGGTGGTCGATGCCTTCGGCGTGCCGATCGAGAAGATCCGCATCGTGCTGGGCGACACCGACCGCGGCGACGGATTCGGAAGCGCCGGTTCCCGGTCGCTCTTCACCGGCGGTTCGGCGGTGCGCGTCGGCGCCGAAAGGACCATCGACAAGGCGCGGGAACTTGCGGCCCAGGAGCTCGAGGTTTCCCCGGCCGACGTCCAGTACGACGCCGGCCTCTTCAAGGTCGCCGGAACCGATCTGGAGCTCGATCTTTTCACGCTGGCCGGCCGGCAGCCCGAGCGGGAGATCTTCGTGGATTCGACCAGCACGGTGTCCGGTCCGACCTGGCCCAACGGCTGCCACATCACCGAGGTTGAAGTCGATCCGGCGACGGGCGACGTGGGGGTGATGACCTATGCGTCGGTCAACGACGTGGGCCGCGTGGTCAACCCCCTGATCGTGCGCGGCCAGCTCGAGGGCGGCGCGGTGCAGGGCATCGGGCAGGCGCTGTACGAGCAGGTCGTCTACGACCCGCAGACCGGCCAGCCCCTGACCGGCAGCCTGATGGACTACGCGGCGCCGCGCGCCGACATCATCGCCACCATGTTCCGCATGGAAATGGACGAGTCGACGCCCTGCAAGAACAACCCGCTGGGGGTGAAGGGCGTCGGCGAGCTCGGCACCATCGGCGCCACGCCGGCGATCGTGAACGCGGTGGCGGACGCGCTGGCGCGCAACGGCCTGGCTGCACTTGCGCCGCGCCTTCACATGCCGCTGACGCCCGGCCGGCTCTGGCAGCTGATCGCTTCAGCCGCCTGATGGGCGCTGGCCGGGCCGCTCAGAAATCTTCGAGCGGCAGGCCGACGTAGTTCTCGGCGAGCGAGGTCGAGGCTGCGCGCGAATGAACCAGGTAGTCGAGCTCGGCTTCCTGGATCTTCTGCCCGAACTCGCCGGTCTCGGGAAAGCGGTGCATCAGGGATGTGAACCACCACGAGAAGCGCTCGGCCTTCCAGACCCGGCGCAGGCACAGGTCGGAATAGCGGTCGAGTGCCGAGGCCGATTTCTCGGCATAGAAGATCTCGAATGCGCGCGACAGGTAGCCGACGTCCGCCGTCGCGAGGTTGAGCCCCTTGGCGCCGGTCGGCGGCACGATGTGCGCCGCATCGCCGGCCAGGAACAGGCTGCCGAAGCGCATCGGCTCGGCCACGAAGCTGCGCAGCGGCGCGATGCTCTTTTCGAGCGAAGGGCCGGCGACGAGGTGCTCGCGCGCTTCGGGGTCCAGCCGCCGCGCAGGTCGTTCCAGAATGCTTCGTCGCTCCAGTTCTCGACACGCTCCTCGGTCGGCACCTGCACGTAGTAGCGGCTGCGCGTGGCGCTGCGCATGCTGCACAGGGCAAAGCCGCGCGAGGTATTGGCGTAGATCAGTTCGTGGGAAACGGGCGGCACGTCCGCCAGCACGCCGAGCCAGCCGAAGGGGTAGACCTTTTCGTAGGTGTGGATCGATTGCGGGGGCACGCTGGCGCGGCTCGCGCCATGGTAGCCGTCGCAGCCGGCGATGAAGTCGCATTCGATCTCGTGCGTGGCGCCGTCCTTCTCGTAGCGCACGCGGGGTCTGGCGGTGTCGAAGTCGTGCAGGCTGACCGAGGCCGCGCCGTAGATGGTGGTGAGGCCTTCGGCTTGCCGCGCGTCCATGAGATCGCGCGTGACTTCGGTCTGGCCGTAGACCATCACCTGCTTTCCGCCGGTCAGGCCATGCATGTCGATGCGGTGGCGGGTGCCCTTGAACAGCAGCTCGATGCCCTCGTGCGGCAGCCCCTCGGCGTGGGCGCGGGCATCGACCCCCGCGCGCTCGAGCAGGTCCATCGAGACCTGTTCGAGCACCCCGGCGCGGATGCGGCCGAGCACGTAGTCGGCCGACTGCCGCTCCACGATGACGTTGTCGATGCCGGCCTTGTGCAGCAGTTGCCCGAGCAGCAGGCCGGCCGGTCCGGCCCCGATGATGGCCACTTGTGTTCGCATGGTTGTCTCCAGATGAGGGAGCGCAAGCGTAGGGCCGGCGCTGGGGGGCTCGGCCGGCGCACGTGCAGGCTCTGTGCGATCATGGGCATGCTTGCGCGATGATCGCGCAACCTTTTTCGCCCGTGACCATCGCAAAACCCGACTTCATCGAAGGCATCGCCAAGGGAATGGCCGTGCTCGAGAGCTTCGACACCGAACGCCAGCGGCTCAACGCCACGCTGGCCGCCGAGCGCGCCGGACTGACGCGCGCGGCGGCCCGGCGCCATCTGTTGACGCTGGCGCATCTCGGCTACCTGGAAACCGATGGCAGCTATTTCTGGATGTCGCCCAAGGTGCTGCGCTTTTCAGGCAGCTATCTCGCGTCGTCGCGGCTGCCGCGTGCGCTGCAGCCGACGCTGAACCGGCTGGCGGCGCAGACCCAGGAGTCGTTCTCCGCCGTGGTGCTCGACGGCGAGGAAGTGGTCATCGTCGCCCGCAGCGGCAGCTATGGCGCGCCCACGCGCGTGCTGGCCTATGGGCTGCACCTCGGCGCCCGGCTGCCGGCGCACGCGACCTCGACCGGGCGCGTCCTGCTCGCCGGACTGAGTACCGCCGAGCTCTCGCAGTGGCTGAAAGGTCGCACGCTGCCGCGCCTGACACCGCACACGATCACGAAGACGAGCGTGTTGCGGCAACGGATCGCAAAGGCGCGCAAGGACGATTTCTGCTTCGCCAGCGAAGAGCACGAAGTCGGCGTGCAGGCGCTCGCGGTGCCGTTGCGCGACATGCGGGGGCGCACCGTCGCCGCGCTCAACGTGGTGCTTTCCGGCGGTCACCACAAGGAAGAGGTGCTGCGGCGCGAGATGCTCCCGCTTCTGTTCGAGGCGGCCCGCGAGGTCCGGGTGCTTCTGTAGCCGCCCGTGATCGCCGCTACGATCTCCCACTGGGCCGGAAGGACCGACGAGCCATGCGACTGCTGCTGCTTGAAGACGACGTGATGATCGGCGAGACCGTGCTCGACCTCCTGCGGGCCGAGCAGTACGCCGTCGACTGGGTCAAGGACGGCGAGATGGCCGACAGCGCGCTGCGATCCCAGCAATACGACCTCGTGGTCCTGGACCTGGGCGTGCCGCGCCGCGACGGGCTGGATGTGCTGCGCGCGCTGCGGGCCCGCAAGCAGCGGATGCCGGTGCTGATCGCCACCGCGCGCGATTCGGTGCAGCAGCGCATCGAAGGGCTCGACGCCGGCGCGGACGACTATGTGCTCAAGCCCTACGACCTCGACGAACTGCTCGCCCGCATCCGCGCCTTGCTGCGCCGTGCATCGGGCCGGGCCGAGCCGGTCTATGAGCACATGGGCGTCACCGTCAATCCGGCCACGCGCGAAGTCTCGGTGCGCGGCCAGCCGGTGACGCTTTCGGCGCGCGAATGGGCGGTGCTCGAACCGTTGATCGCCCGGCCGGGCATGGTGCTGTCGCGGGCGCAGCTCGAGGAAAAGCTCTACAGCTGGAAAGACGAGATCAGCAGCAACGCGGTGGAGGTCTACGTCCACGGCCTGCGCAAGAAGCTCGGCGCCGACCTGATCCGCAACGTCCGGGGCGTCGGCTACATGGTCCCCAAGGAATGACCGGCCGATGAGATCCCTTCGTGCGCGTCTGCTGTGGATTCTCCTGGCCGCGGTCGTCGTGGCCGCCGGCATCCAGGCTTTCGTGGCCTACCGCACGGTGCTGGCGGAAGCCGACGACATCTTCGACCACCACATGCAGCAGATGGCGCTTTCGCTGCGCGCAGGGTTGCCGCCGAGCGCGACGGTGGGCGGGCTCGGCAACCTCGGCGCGGCCGAGGAGAACTTCGAATTCATCGTGCAGGTCTGGACGGCGGACGGCCTTCTCATCTTCCAGTCCGCATCGCACGCCGCGTTGCCGCAGCGCGCGGTGCTCGGTTTCTCGAACGCCCAGGCACGCAGCACGACCTACCGGGTGTTTTCGATGCAGGCCGGTCCGCTCGTGATCCAGGTTGCGCAGGACATGGCTGCGCGCCGGCGCATGGCCGGGGCGCTCGCGCTGCGCACCATCTGGCCGATCGCGCTGGCGGCGCCGCCGCTCATGCTGGTGGTCTGGTGGGTCGTCAGCTTCTCGCTCGCGCCGGTGGCGCGGGTGCGGCGCCAGGTGGCACAGCGGCAGGCCGACGACCTCTCGCCGCTGAGCGAAGGGGATCTTCCGGAGGAAGTCCGGCCGCTGGTCCATGAGCTCAACCTGCTGTTCGATCGCGTGCGGAAGGCCTTCGAGGCACAGAAACATTTCGTCGCCGATGCGGCGCACGAACTGCGCTCGCCCCTGGCCGCGCTGAAGCTCCAGGTGCAGGGATTGCAGCGAGCGACGGACGATCCGACCCGTGAGCTTGCGGTGGCGCGCCTCGCCGCGGGCATCGATCGCGCGACCCGGCTCGTCGAGCAGATGCTCGCCCTCGCGCGCCACGAAGCGAGTGCCGCTTCGGGTGCCGAACGGGAAGCGGTCAGCCTGCCCGAACTGGCGCGGCTCGCGATTTCGGATGCGATCGCCGCCGCCCAGGCGCGGCGCATCGACGTCGGCGTCGTGCAGGCCGATCCGGTCAGGGTGGCGGGGCAGGCAGAGGCGCTCCGGATGCTTCTGCGCAACCTGCTCGACAACGCCATCAAGTACACGCCGGAGGGCGGGCGGGTGGACGTGAACATCGCCGCAGTCCCGGACGCTGTCGAACTGAGCGTGGACGACAGCGGTCCGGGCATCGCGGAGGACGAGCGCGAACGGGTGCTGGATCGCTTCTATCGATCCGGCGAACCGCAGGCGCCAGGCAGCGGGCTCGGACTGTCCATCGTGAAATCCATCGCTGATCTGCACGGCGCCACGGTCAGGCTCGAGCGCTCGGCGTCGCTGGGCGGGTTGCGCGTGGCGGTGCGCTTTCCGCCCTCGGCCTGAATCGCCGTCGGGGTATATCGCGCAGGCGCGCGTGTTTAAGTCGGGCTTAAGCGGGAGCCACGACATTCCTTTCGTTGAATTGCAAACCCTCGAAAGGATCCCAAATGAAGAAAAGCCTGACTTCACCCCGCGCGCTCGTCCTTTCGCTGGCGGCCGCCGGCGTGATCGGCGCAGCCGCCACCGGTGCCTACACCAGCGCGAACGCGGTCTCTTCCGCCCAACCTGCTGCGGCCGCCGCCACCACGGCGTCGGCACCGCTGGTCGCCATGCCCGATTTCTCCGCCGTCACGGCCCAGACGGGCCCGGCGGTGGTCAACATCAGCGTCGTCGGAACGACCAAGACCGCAGAAGGCCCGCAGGGCGCCCCCGGCATGGACCCGGACGATCCGATGTACGACTTCTTCCGCCGCTTCCAGGGGCAGGGCATGCCGCGTGGCAAGCAGCAGCCGCAGCAGCGCGAGGTGCCGGTGCGTGGCCAGGGCTCCGGCTTCATCGTCAGCCCGGACGGCATCATCCTGACCAATGCGCACGTCGTGAAGGATGCGACGGAAGTGACCGTCAAGCTGACCGACCGCCGTGAATTCCGCGCCAAGGTGCTGGGCTCCGATCCGAAGACCGACGTGGCGGTCATCAAGATCGATGCCAAGAACCTGCCGACGCTGTCCATGGGCAAGACCAAGGATCTGAAGGTTGGCGAATGGGTGCTCGCGATCGGTTCGCCCTTCGGCTTCGAGAACACCGTGACCGCCGGCGTCGTCAGCGCCAAGGGCCGCACGCTGCCGGACGACAGCTATGTGCCGTTCATCCAGACCGACGTGGCGGTGAACCCCGGCAACTCGGGTGGTCCGCTGATCAACACGCGCGGCGAGGTGGTCGGCATCAACTCGCAGATCTACAGCCGCAGCGGCGGCTACCAGGGTGTGTCGTTCGCGATCCCGATCGACGTCGCGATCCAGATCAAGGACCAGATCGTCGCCACCGGCAAGGCCAGCCATGCGCGCCTCGGCGTTGCGGTGCAGGAGGTCAATCAGACCTTCGCCGACTCGTTCAAGCTCGACAAGCCCGAAGGCGCGCTGGTCTCGAACGTGGAGAAGGGCAGCCCTGCCGATCAGGCCGGCCTGCGCTCGGGCGACGTGATCCGCAAGGTCGACGGCGATCCGATCGTGGCGTCGGGCGATCTTCCGGCCCTCATTGGCCAGAAGAAGCCGGGCAGCAAGGTCACGCTCGAAGTGTGGCGCCAGGGCTCGCGTGAGGAACTCACCGCGAAACTGGGCGATGCCGCCGAGAAGACCGCCACGGTCGCCAAGAACGAAGACGGCGCGTCGCAGGGCAAGCTGGGTCTTGCACTGCGTCCGCTCCAGCCCGAGGAGCAGCGCGAAGCGTCGGTCGACGGCGGCTTGCTGATCGTGAATGTGGGCGGTCCCGCCGCGTTGGCGGGCGTCCAGACGGGCGACGTGCTGCTGGCAATCAACGGCACGCCTGCGAAGAACATTGAGCAAGTCCGCCAAGTGGTGGCGAAGTCCGACAGGTCGGTGGCTTTGCTCATCCTGCGCGACGGCGACAGGATCTTCGTGCCGGTCCGCCTGGGCTGATCGCGGTGGTTCGCGAGCCGGGGTCCTTTGAGACTTAGTTCCGGTTCGCGAACCGCGTTGGGGTCCGATGTGCAATAGTGCCTTGGCCGATCTTTCTTACAGCTGTAACAATTATTGAAACAACTGAATAAGAGATTTCCCTATGGCACTCCGCGATCTTGCCCTGACTGTTCTCGAACTGGAGCCCAATGAATTTCATTGGGTTCTGATGGAGGCGGTACAGGCCGACTCCGAGGAGTGCCTGGGTTATCGCCCCATCGATTCCTCGACCCAGGGGCTGCCCGATTACTCGCAAGCCCTGATCCAGGGCGCATCGGCCCTTCGCGTCCTTCAAGGGCTTGCGCCGTTCGGCAAACCGGTCAATCCGGTGAGTCTTGGAGAGAGCGGTGGACCCACGGAGGATGCTGCGTCGTCGCCCGGCGAGGGGCCCGATTCCTGCATGTTCACCACCACCCACCTGTGATTGGAATCAGGCCGGTGCCGGGCCGCCCCAAGGTGGCCTGCGGCCCCCTTGGGGGGCAGCGACTACACGAAGTGAGGGAGCGTGGGGGCTAGCTGGTGCCGATGCCGAAATCGAGCGCGGTCACTGCAATCACCTTGGCGGCACGCGACCGGATGGTCTCCCTTTGCGAAACGCCGCGCAGAACCATCAAGGGCCCTGAAGCGCGAGTGCAGGCTGCCTCTCGCGACCGATGCGCGAACGGCGAGGAAAACGCGATCCGAAATCTGGTTGCAAGTGTGCCGATCTGTTGCATGCACCGAAGTTACGAGAGCGGGGCGGTGTCGGGAATCTCTCTAATGGGGCACTGATCCACCAGGCGGCATACTTCGGAAGATCGGAGGCTAGGCGCGTCAGCGCCAACGAGTAAAGGACGAGATGGTCGGCAGCCCATCGACGATGCGCAAGCGCTGCGACTGGTCACCATTGCGGGGCGGCTGGACGAAATAGATCTCATCAAGCTCGGCGTCAAACCCGAGTCCTGAAGCGCCGCAGCCGGGATCGGAGGTTGGTGCATACTTTTGGCGAGCGATTTTCGCGTCGACGCCAAAGAAAGCACATGCAACAAAAGCGCAACGACACCGGCGAACTGAACTTCCACCTCCTCAAGTGCCTGGTCGCACTGGTCGACCATTCGCATGTTTCACGCGCTGCCGATGCGGTGTCGATCAGCCAGCCCGCAATGAGTCGCGCAATGAGCCAGTTGCGCACCGTGACGAACGACCCGATTCTCGTCAAAGGCGGAAGCGGGCTCATTCCCACCGCCAAGGCAATCCAGCTTCGCGAATTCGCCGATCGAATCCTCCAGGAAATGGACCGGCTGCTCGACAACGCAGTCGCCTTCGATCCCAGGGAGCGGCATGAATTCCGAATGGTCGCGTCGGACTTCATGGAGTGCATCTTCATGGAGCGCCTGCTGCAGCACCTCGGCGCCGCATTCCCCGGGATCGGCGTTTCGGTTCGGCACCCGGTCCATCCATCCCAGTTCACCAAGGTGCTTGAAAGCGGCGAGGTGGACTTTGCCATCGGCATCCTGCCGTCGATCCTTCGCGATCTGCGTCATCGCCCGCTGCTCAAGGACAGGATCGTCTGCGCAGCCCGAGCGGGCCATCGGGCGGCAGGCAGGAAGCTCAGCATGGAGGAGTTCGCCGCGCTCGAGCACCTCGTGATCATTCCGAACACGGTGACTTGCTTCGGCGATTTCGTCGATGCGGCGCTCGAGAAGTACGGCCTCAGGCGCAACCGGCGCTACGTGACGCCGAACTACCTGACGGCGCCTCAGCTCCTCGAAAACTCCGACATGGTGGCTCTGCTTCCCGAGTCCTTGCTGACGCGCTTCCGTTCGCACATGGACCTGATCGAGATTCAGATGCCGATCGAGGTGCCACCCCTCGAGATCTATCTGTCCTGGCACGACCGGACGCATCGCCATGCCGCACACATGTGGTTTCGTGAGCAGGTGATGAAGAGTCTTGAGCCCGACCGGGCACAGTCCACAAACAGGGTTGTGAAGCAAGAAAATTCAATGCGCGCATAGCGATCATTCTTCTTCGTTATGGACAACGGATGAGTGACTCTCAATACTGGCCATTGCCGTAATGTCGCGGCAAGCATAGCGAGGGAAGCATGCGACTGGATTTCCGTGTCGAGAATCAGGGCGGGACGAGTCGAGCCGTTTCGCGCAGGCCGGTCAGCGGGTACGCGATGCAGTAGAGGTCCCCATGTCGCATCGAACCATCCGATCCGTTGACGATCTGGCGCAACTGCCAGACGGAGAACTGCTGGCATGCCTTGGCGCATTGCGTGCCGCGATCGTCGAAGCGAAGCGCCAGCACGCCATCGCGCTCCGAGAGCGCGTGGTTCCCGTCGATTCGCCGTTCGCGTTCTCCACCTTCAACTGGCGACCGAAGGGACCGCAGAGGCTGGATACGCCGGTTCAGCTGAAGCCCGAGACGCCGATCGACGAAATTTCAGTGCGCGCGAGTGCACGCGAAGCGCTGAGAGATCTGAGCATTTTCTGCATCGAGGACCTCTCCGCCATCAGCGAGCAGGAGCTCTTGCAGGAAGAGGCCATCGGCGCCAAGACGGTCGGGCGCCTGCGCGAGATCCTGGCGCGCGTCGGGCTGGATTTCCTTCCGAATCCGAACACGGAAGAACGTGCGCGCGAGCAGAGCAAGGCCGTGCTCGCGTTGCCCTACGAGGCGCGTGCGCTTGCCCTGCGCAACCTCGAAGACTCGGCGCCGGTGTCGGCCCTTGGCCTGCGTTCGTCGACCTTGAGCCGTGCGTTGGCCAATGGTCATGAGGTGGTGGGTGAATTGCGCCGCCTTCCGCTGGCCTTGCTGTGCGAGAACTATGGAAAGCGCGAGGCGCGCGAGATCTACGATTTGCTGATGCTGACGGACCGTCCGTTCGCGGGCTCGGCGGCGCCCATCGAACTGTGGAGGCACGGGCTCGTCGCAACCAAGGAACTGTCGGTTCCGACGGCACCGGAAACGCCGATTGCGCAATTGCGTCCGTGGCTGGGCACTTCCGTCGATTCCCTGAGTGCCTGTGGGATCCATACGCTCGGTGCATTGCGGGCTGCGGCTTCTCGCGGCGAGGTCGCGTCGTTCAGGGGGATCGGCCGCGTCACCGCCGAGCGTGTCGTCGGCTTCCTGGGGGCCTATGTCACGCCACAGCCGTACCGGCGCGGAATGTCGGTCACGGCGGGCTGAGGCGCTTTCCTCGAAGCGGTGACTTGGTGCAACATGTCGCATCCCATGACCCGGTCCGACCCATGAAACTGCACCTGTGCCTTGCTTCCTTGGCGGTTGGCCTGCTCGTCTCGATGCCGGCGAACGCACAGTCCGAGCCTTCGAAAAAAACTGAAGCCGACTGCTACGCCCGGCAGGCGGCCCTCGAGAAAGACATGCGGGATGCGCGCTCCAGGGGGCAGATGCTGCGCCGCCGGCAGCTGCAGGAATCACTGGACGCGCTGCGCGCGCGTTGCGATGAAATCGCCTCCAAGGACACGCACGAGGCGCGCGTGATGCGCCAGAAGAACGTGATCATGCAGCTGAGGCTCGATCTCGCCAACGCGGAAGAGGAACTGCAGCGGATCGTGTCCGAGAGTAAGAAATAAAGCGCCAGACGGCTGTCGCTGCCCGCAAGCTCATTTCTTGGAGCCGAGCCGATCGCGCACCGCAGTGACGTGATCGCCGACGTGGGTGATGGCGTCGTGCAATTGCGCTTCGGTGCAATGAAGTTCCCTGCACCAGTACTGCAGCTCGACGGGGTCCAGCGTATTGATCCGCCCGGGATCGAGGGGTTTGAAGTGGCTGAGATCGACAGACATATCCGCTCCTTCACGTATCCAGAGCAAGTCTTATAGGAGGAGAATGGAGGGACTTCAAGCACCGATGCACTCTTCGCTCGCGAAACGAAAGAAAAGCCGCCTGAGCTGCCCAGATGCGGCTCGCCGCGCTCGCGACGTGGCGCCGGGGTGACTGCGGCTGAGCGCCCGATCCCACGCACCACTCGAGTGCGAAGCCGCGGCCAACTTTCAGAAAGTTCTCAGCCGCCCACCGAGAAGCCGGTCCATAGACTGTGCAACCAAGAATTGCACGCGGAGGTGACGATATGGCTGGAGTGCTCGGCGAGTCGCTGCCGCCGCGGAAAGCCCGATACGGCGCGCGGCCCTGCTCAAGAATCGCGGTGTCGACGCCAACGGTCGTGATGGGCAAAAGGGTGTGATGAGGAAGGGGCAGGGGATGAAGAAGAATTCGTCGCAGATCGTGTTGGACGCGGTGAACGAACAGCACGCGGCGCAGAAGATCGCGACGCGCGAGACGCTCGAAGTGGCCACTGGCTTGAAGCGCAGCGTGCTCGATGATCGGCTTGCCGTGCTGGTCGATCGTGGCGAGATCTGGCGCGTGAAGGCGGGCGTGTTCATGCCGGCGCCCACGTTTGCGCCACCGCGGGCCGTGAGTGTCACGATGCTCCCGGGCGGTGCGACCAAGGTCGAGATCGGTGACCACTGTCTGGAGCTCACGCCGGCCGAAGCGCGCATGCTGGCGAAAACCATCCGCGGCCACGCGCAGGAGTTCGATCGCATCGAAGCCGAGTAGCGCAACAGCTACCTCGTCTCCCATCTCACCGAAGAAGTGAACGGCTGTGGCGACAGGTGCATGCGCTGCACCCACACAGACCGCTTCGCACGGCGCGCCGCGACCCCCCGTAGGGTTTGGAGTTCGAGGCCCGCTCCTAAGAATGAGCAGTCGCCGCCGATGTTGTCATGGATCATGGTCGAGAACGCTATCGCATCGCTCGCCGCGCGGCACGGTGCAGCCGCAGGCGGGCACATCCGGCTCGCAGAGGATGACAAGCCCGCGCCCGGGCTGGGCGCTTCCAAGAGACAAGGTGAGGAGGCCGAAGGAAAAAGCAGCCGAATGCGCTGATTTTCGGCGCTGGACGAGCATAGAGGCAGGACTGGATATTTGGCAGTTGCCAAATAAGCTGCCCAAAAACTGAAATGCCCCGCCATCTTTTGGATAGCGGGGCATCAAGTACCCACAAGGGTTTGTAGTGGCTCCTCGACCTGGGCTCGAACCAGGGACCTACGGATTAACAGTCCGGCGCTCTACCGACTGAGCTATCGAGGAACAAGACTTAAATTATAGCGTCTTTTTTTGGCCGTCCCGATCGCACTCAAATCTTTTGAAATCTTTTCATCGTGCGGTTGCCGGGTCAGCGACGAAGCCCATGAGTCTAACCGCTGCCGCTTCGGGGTCCGGCGCGGCGACCAGCGCACGAACCACTGCGACCGAACCGACGCCGGTGGCCAGCACTTCGGGCATGCGCGCGGCATCGACGCCGCCGATGCCCACCTGCGGATAGCCGCGCATCAGGCGGGCATAGGCCGCGAGCCGCGCAACGCCCTGCGGCGCGGTCGCCATCTGCTTGAGCGTGGTGGGGTAGATCGCGCCCATCGCGATGTAGCTCGGGCTCACCGCATCCGCACGGACCATTTCGGCGTAGCCGTGCGTGCTGACGCCGAGGCGGATGCCCGAGTCCCGGAGGGTCTTCAGCACCTCCGGGGTCAGCGCGTCGAGATCTTCCTGGCCGAGGTGCAGGCCATAGGCCCGCGCTGCGATCGCTGCGCGCCAGTGGTCGTTGATGAAGAGCAGGCTGCCGGTGCCCTGGACGGCCAGGACCGCGGCGTTCACTTCGCGCGCAATCGCATCGGCATCGTTCGACTTGAATCGCAGTTGAACGGTGGGAACACCGGCGCGCGCAATGCGGCCGACCCAGTGCGCGTCCGGCAGCACTGCATAAAGGCCGAGCTTCTCGGGGCAGGACGGAAACGCATCGGGACGGGCACCCGGAGGAAACGGCCGCATGCCGAAGTCGACCGGATGCTCGGGCCATGCACCGGGGTCGAACGATCCGGTGCGCACCGTTTGCGCCCGCCATGCACGAGCGAGGCATTCGGCGTCGACGTCGATGAATCCGAGCCTCGCGCAAGCCTGCTTGGCGCCCCGATAGACCGCATCGTCCGATGAGAAAGAGGCGGCCTCGAAGTCGGTCCTGCCGAAGCGCGAAGCGTGCGCCGCGACGATGGATCGCGCAATCGCCTCGGGTGTGTTGGGTGCGGTCATCGCGTTCGATGTCTTCATTGCGTGGAGGCGTGATGCCAGAACGGCGTGCCCAGCACCGGCGTGCTCGGTTGCGCGGATTCCTGTGCCGCCATGGCGCCCGCGCGGTACGCGCCGCGGCCGGCCTGCACGGCGTCGGCGAACGCGCCCGCCATCGCGACGGGGTCCTGCGCGAGCGCGACGGCGGTATTGAGCAGCACGCCGTCGTAGCCCCATTCCATGACCTGGCATGCATGCGAGGGCAGGCCGAGTCCCGCATCGACGAGCAACGGAACATCGAGTCGCTCGCGCAGCACCTGCAGTGCGTAGGGGTTGACCGGGCCGCGTCCGGTGCCGATCGGCGCCGCCCAGGGCATCACCGCCTGGCAGCCGACGTCGACCAGCCGCTGGCACAGCACGAGGTCCTCGGTGCAGTAGGGCAGCACCTGGAAGCCGTCACGGATCAATTGCGAGGCGGCATCGACGAGGTTCAGCGTGTCCGGCTGCAAGGTGTAGTCGTCGCCGATCAGTTCGAGCTTGATCCACGGCGTGTCGAAAAGCTCGCGCGCCATCTGGGCCGTCGCGATCGCTTCCTGCACGCTGTGGCAGCCGGCGGTGTTGGGGAGGACCGGCACGTCGAGGCGCTTCAGCAGCTCCCAGAAGCCGTTGTCGCCGCCCGATCCCTTCGGCGTCGCGGTCTGGCGGCGCAGCGAGGCGGTGAGCATCGCGGGCTTCGCGCGGCGCACGGCAGCCTCGAGCACATCGGGCGAGGGATAGCGCGCGGTGCCGAGCAGAAGGCGGCTCTGGAAGCGCTGCCCGTAGAGGACGAGCGGGTCGTTGTCGGAGGGATGTGTCATGGCTTTTTTCAGCCGCCCGTGACGGGGCGGATCACTTCGATGCGATCGTCGGTCTTGAGCGCGTGCGATTCGTAGCTGGAGCGCGGCACGAACTGGCGATTCACCGCCGCGGCGAAAGGCGGCGTGGCGTTGACGAGGCGCAGCGCGTCGGCGAGCTTCGCTTGCGGCGGCAGCGTGTGAGGGATGTCGTTGATCAGGATGTTCATCGGAGGGCTTCTTCCAGGCCGGGCGCCAGCTCGAACCGGCTCGCGAGCGTGGAATGCCCGGTCGCCAGCAGTTCCACCGCCACGTCGAGCACCGCCGGCGCAATCATGAAACCGTGCCGGTAGAGGCCGTTGATCTGCATGACGCCGGGCCTCGGCTGCCGAATGGCGGGCAGGTTGTCGGGCAGGGTGGGGCGGCACTGCGTCGTGATCTCGATGATGCGCGCTTCGGCAAACCCGCTGTGCACCGCGTAGGCCGCGCTCAGCAGTTCGAGCGTCGAGCGCACGCTCGCGGGCGACATGTCGTCGGACTCGATCTCGGTCGCACCGATCACGAACACGCTCCCGGGCTTCGGCGCGATGTAGATCGGGTAGCGCGGATGCACCAGCCGCGTGGGCCGCCGCAGCAGGACCTCCGGCGCATGCACGCGGATGACTTCGCCGCGCACCCCGCGCAGGGTGCTCCAGTCCGGGCGCGCGCCGAGGCCACGGCAGTCGATGACGCGATCGGGTTGCCCCGGCTCGCCGGGGCTGAAGGCGTCGAGCGCGCGAGGGGAGTTCCAATGCAGGCGGACTTGCGGCATGGCCTGCAAGGTGGCGAGCAGCGCCGCGAGCAGCTCGCGGTTGTCGAGCTGGCCTTCGTCCGGCAGCCAGAGGCCTTGCGCGAACCGGCGGCCCAGCGCGGGTTCCAGCGCGTCGATGGCGGCTGCGTCGAGCCTTTGCATGGCGGGCAGTTCGGGGACGGCGTCGGTCGTGCCCGCGAGCACGCGCGCCAGTCGTGCGGCCTCGGACGCGTCCTGGCGATGCCAGAGGACGAGCGTGCCTTCGCGCTGGAAGAACACCGGCTTGTGAAGCGATGCGATCAGCACGGGCCAGCGCGACAGCGCGTAGTGCCCCATTCGGACCACCGACGGCGGTGCCACTGCGGACTCGGCCAGAGGCGCCAGCATTGCGGCAGCCACGCGCGCCGCTGCGCCGTTCGCCTCCGGATCGCCGGCCTCGTAGACATCCACCCGGCAGCCGGCCTGTGCGAGCGTCACGGCAAGCAGCCGCCCCATCAGGCCGGCGCCGAGAATCGCAGCGCTCTGGAAAGGAAAATCGGTCCGGCTCGTCATCTGCCCCTCGCGCGGCACGTACGGCGTGCCCGATAATTTTCAACATGACCCATGCATTCTCCCGCTATGCCCGTGTGCTCTCGATCGCGGGCTCCGACAGCGGCGGTGGCGCCGGCATCCAGGCGGACCTGAAGACCTTTGCGGCCCTCGGCTGCTACGGCATGACGGCCATCACGGCGCTGACCGCGCAGAACACGCTGGGCGTGTCCGGCATCCACAGCGTTCCGCCGGAGTTCCTCAAGGCGCAGATCCAGGCCGTGGTCGAGGACATCGGCGTCGATGCGGTCAAGCTCGGCATGCTGCACGCGCCCGAGATCGTCGAAGTCGTTGCCTGGGCGATCGATCATTACAAGCTGCCCAACGTGGTGCTCGACCCGGTGATGGTCGCCACGAGCGGCGACCGGCTCATCGCCGCCGAAACGGTGCAGGTGCTGGTGCGCGAACTGTTCCCGCGCGCGGCGGTGGTCACGCCCAACCTCGACGAGGCCGCGCTCCTGATCGGCCATGCGATCGACGGCGCCGATGCGCTGGACGATGCGGCGAGCGAACTGCTCGCCCTCGGCGCAAGCGCCGTTCTGCTCAAGGGCGGTCATCTGCCCGGGGAGGACGTGGTCGATCTGCTCGCGCAGGCCAACGGCGATCGGCTGCAGCTGGCTTCGGCGCGCATCGCGAGCCGCAATCTGCACGGCACCGGCTGCACCTTGTCTTCCGCCATCGCGTCGCATCTGGCGCTCGGCTATGACCTGGCGCAGGCGGTCGAACGTTCGCGCAACTACGTCGTCGCCGCCATCGAGGCGGGTGCGGACGTCAAGGTCGGAAGCGGACATGGCCCTCTCAACCACGGGTTTGCGCCAGTGCCGACGTTCCGCCTGCCGTCGACGGGCGCGTGATCCAGGCCAGCACGAAGGTGACCGCGAGCGTCGGCAGCGCGGAGCCCCACTGGGGCGCCCACGCGGCGCACGCGTGATAGATCGCGATGCCGCCGATCCAGATCGCCGCCGCCAGGATGTCCACGCGGCGCGCATCGATCGCACTGACGCTCACGCCGACGCCGAGGCGCCCGAGGATCACGCCGTAGAGCGGCACGAAGACCGAGCTCAGGAGCAGCAGGAAGGGCTCCAGCGAGTGCATCGGCAGCACCAGCGCCAGGGCGATGCACATCGCCGCGAGCATCAGGCCCCAGCGGCGGATGCTCCATTGCGGGAACAGGCTGTGCGAACAGACGGAGCCCGAATAGACGTCGCCGTAGGCGTTGTCCAGCTCGTCGACGAGGATCAGCCCCAGCGCCACCAGGCCGCCCTGCGCCAGCAGCAATGCGGCGAGCATGTCGGTGCCCGGCTCCGCCACGCTGACGACCATCACGCCGAGCGCATAGCACCAGATGTTCGCCACCGTGTAGCCGAGCCAGGTGCCGCTGAATGCGCCGCCCAGGCCGCCGGTGCTGCGCTTGCCATGGCGGGCGTAGTCGGCCACCAGCGGCAGCCAGGACACGGGCATCGCGATCACCAGATCGAGCGCGCCGAACATGCCCATGCTTGCGTCGCCGGGCCGCGACCAGAACGCCTCGAAGCCCTTGGCATGAAGCCGGGCGGCGAACTGCCAGCTCAGCCACACCAGCGACAGGATCACCAGCGGCAATCCGAAGCGGCTGACGAAGCGCCGCACCAGCCTCACCATCGAGCCCGCAAGCAGGGCGAGCAGGACCGCACCCCAGATCAGCGTGGTGACGACCGTGCCCGCGGCGCCGTCCAGTGACCAGCCGAACGCCTGCTTGCCGATGGCCTGCGTGCCCTCGCGCATGATCACGATCTCGAAGGTGGTCCAGCCGATCAGCTGCACGATGTTCAGGATCACGGGCAACCGGGCGAATGCGCTCCCATAGGTGGCATGCATGAGGCCAGCGCTCGCCAGCCCGCTTTCGCAGCCGATGCGGGCCGTCCAGGCCAGCAGGCCCGCGCCGATGCACGAGCCCAGCACGATCGCCAGCGCCGCATCGCGCGTGCCGACCGCAGGAACGAGGAATGCGCCGACCTGCATGACCAGGAGGCCGACGCCGAGGCTGAACCACAGTGCCATGTGGTCGTGCCAACGGAAAACGCGCCCGGCCTCGCGAAGCGGCGTGAGCGCCTCATTGGCGCCGAAAGGCGCCTCGGTGCTGTTGGTGTTTGCCATCCATTTGCTCCAGTGCAAATTGTTTGGCAGGTGGGCGAGGCCACGGCGACGGTTCCGGCACGTGAGAAAACGTGCGGCCGCCGGACCAGCTTCCCTGCGCGAGGATTACCTCAGTCAGGTTCAAAGGGACTCTCTCAGCCGACTCACCGTTTGTGAAACGGCGGGCCGGCACCCCCAGCGTTGCTTCAGTCTGGCGAAGCAGGATGGATTGTAGGCCTGTGGCGGCTGGCGGACTTGGCGTCGTCACGCCCGATCATCGGCACGATCACGCGCTCCTTGAACTTCAGGAGCAGCCAGAACACACCGGCGAGCGCCGCCGCCAGGAGGAAGCCGGCCACGACGTCGAACGGGTAGTGCACGCCGACGTAGATGCGCGCCCATCCCGTCACCAGCCCGATCGCCAGCAGGACGATGCCCGCGACGCGCAGCGCCGGGCGCATGCAGAAGATCAGCGCGATGGTGAACATGACGCAGGCATGCGTGCGCGGCGAGTGCGCCAGGACGGACGCCACGGCTGCGGCGCAGAGGGTGGCCATGACGTAGGCGCGCTGCGCAGGGTGCCGCCATGCCACCCAGCCCATCACGGCGACGCAGAGCCATGAACCGCCGACCGCGATCGACTCGGCGAGCGCCATCAGTGCTTCACGCCGAGCAGCTCGTGCAGGCGGGTGCTCGTGGTCGTGTACTGCAGCGGGATCGACTTGTCGGGAAAGACGACGGCCGTCGCGCCCCACGCGGCCAGCGTGGCTTCGTGGAAGCCGCAGACGATGAGCTTGACCTTGCCCGGGTAGGTGTTGATGTCGCCGACCGCAAAGATGCCGCGCTCGCGGGTCTCGTACTTTTCGGTATCGACGGGGATCTGCTTGCGCACCAGTTCCAGGCCCCAGTTGGCGATCGGCCCGAGGCGCGGGGAAATGCCGAGGCACCCGATGAGCGCATCGAAGGGCAGCACGAGGTTCTGCGCCTCCTGCGTGACCAGCGTCAGCCCCGTATCGTCGAAGGCGCAGGGCTGGCCGATGGCGAGCCGGATGGCCCCCTCGGCGATGCGCTGGCGCAGCGTGGCGAGGGTGGCGTCGTCATCGGCCTGGAAGACATCGCGCCGGTGCACGAGCGTGACCTGCTTCGCGATCGGCGCGAGCGCCAGCGCGGTGTCGACCGCCGCATCGTCACCGCCGTTGACCACGACCGTCTGGCCGGCGAAGCGGCCGAGCGCATCGAGGTCGGGGTGGTAGAAGAGCTTCGTCCCGTCCAGCCGCTCGATGCCGTCGATGGCGATCCGCTTGGGCACGAAGGCGCCGACGCCGGCCGCGATGAACACCGTCCTGGCCAGGAACGCCGTGCCGCGGTGCGTCGTCAGCAGCAATCGGCCGTCGGCCTGCCGCACCAGGGTTGCGACCTGCTCTCCGAGGTGGAATCGCGGTTTGAAGGGCGCGATCTGCTGCAACAACGATTCCACGAGGCCGCGGCCGGTGGTCTTCGGCCTGCCGGGAATGTCGTAGATCGGCTTGTCGCCATACAGCTCGACGCACTGTCCGCCAGCGCGGGGCAGTGCGTCGACGATATGGCTGGAGATTTCGAGCAGGCCGAGCTGGAAGGCCTGGAACAGCCCGACCGGGCCGGCGCCGATGATCAGCGCGTCGGTTTCGATCGGGGCGGGTGTCGTGCTCAGCGCACCAGCTCCGAGATCTTGCCGGTCTTGTCCTTCCACTCTTCAGCGTCGGGCAGCGCCGGCTTGCGCTTGGTGATGCTCTTCCAGCCGTCGGCCACGGCCAGTTCGGCATTGAGCTTGATGAAGGCGAGCTGGTCGGCCGGGAGGTCTTCCTCGGCGTAGATCGCGTTGACCGGGCATTCGGGGATGCACACCGCGCAATCGATGCACTCGTCCGGATCGATCACCAGCATGTTGGGCCCCTCGCGGAAGCAATCGACCGGGCACACGTCGACGCAGTCGGTGTATTTGCAGCGGATGCAGGCTTCGGAGACGACGTGGGTCATGGTGAGGCAGAACGAGAGTTGGATCGGGGAAACCCCGAATTTTAGGCGCTTGTGACAGCAGGCTGCACGAGCACGGCCGCGGAAGTGCGATGCGAGGCGGTGTCGACCAGGATCAGCGAGCCGAGCGCGCGCGATTGCGTGAACGGCAGCACCGCGAGCGGCTGCTGCAGGCTGAGCACGACGTCGCCGATCGCATTGGCCTCGAGGTGGTCGGCCGGCTCGGATTCGAGCGTCGTGATGTTGACGCGATCCACGATGCGCGCCACCTTGGCCTTGACCCAGCGATGCCCCTGCAGCGCCCAATAGACGCGGCCCGGCACCAGCGGCTCGTCGTCGAGCCATGCGATGGTCGCGGTGATCTCGCGCTGCGGCTCGAAGGCGCCGGGTTCCAGCAGCCAGTCGCCGCGCGAGACGTCGAGTTCGCGGTCGAGCACGATGCCGGCGCTGTGGCCCGCATGCACGGTCTTGGGCTGGCGCGTGTGGCTCAGCACCTGCGCGACGGTGGCGGTCTGGTTGCCGGGCAGCACCGTGACGCGCTGGCCGGGCTCGACGTGGCCGCTGGCGACGCGGCCCCAGAACGCGCGGCGGCCGCGCGAGGTGTCGGCCGAGGACGAGAACTTCTCGACCCACTGGACCGGGAAGGCGAAGGGCACGGCTTCGTCCTGCGCGGTGACGGGCAGGGTCTCGAGCAACTCGAGCAGGCTGGGGCCCTCATAGCCCGCCCAGTTCGCATGGCGCGAAGCCACGTTCCAGCCCTTGAGCGCCGAGATCGGCACGGTCGCGGCGACCTGCACGCCGGCGGCTTCGGCAAAGTCCGAGAGCGCGGAGGAGATGCGCTCGAAGGCCAGTTCGGCATCGTCGATCGC
Organism: Variovorax sp. HW608; assembly: GCF_900090195.1. Taxonomy (NCBI): domain Bacteria; kingdom Pseudomonadati; phylum Pseudomonadota; class Betaproteobacteria; order Burkholderiales; family Comamonadaceae; genus Variovorax; species Variovorax sp. HW608. The sequence continues at coordinate 6,160,611 of NZ_LT607803.1, read as the reverse complement.
ATCGAGCTTGTTGACCGCGAACACGATCGACTGCACGCGCAGCAGGTGGCACAGCAGGGTGTGGCGGCGGGTCTGCGGCAGCAGTTCGCGCTTCACGACCTCGCCGTCGCCGACTTCGGCGGCCCAGGCCAGCTTGGTCGCGTCGACCAGCACCACGGCGGCATCGGCGCTCGAAGCGGCAGTGACCATGTTGCGGGTGTACTGCTCGTGGCCCGGCGCGTCGCCGATCACGAACTTGCGGTGCGCAGTCGAGAAATAGCGATAGGCCACGTCGATCGTGATGCCTTGCTCGCGTTCGGCCGACAGGCCGTCGGTGAGCAGCGCCAGATCGACCTCGCCGCCGCGCTGCACGCCGGCCAACTGGTCTTGCAGCACGGTCTTGCTGTCGACCAGCAGGCGGCCGATCAGCGTGCTCTTGCCGTCGTCCACGCTGCCGCAGGTGATGAAGCGCAGCGCGGCGCCGGTTTCGGCGGCAGTCGATTGAGAAGAAGCAACAGCAGTCATGTTCATAGCAACCTAAAAATACCAACGGACCCCATCCCAGAAACACCGCGGAACCGGCTTTGCCGGGCCGCTGGTGTTGCCCCCGGTCGGGGGTGGGCGGCTACACGAAGTGAGCAAGCCTGGGGGCGAGTTAGAAGTACCCGTCCTTCTTGCGCTTTTCCATCGAGGCTTCGGACGTCTTGTCGTCCATGCGCGTGGCGCCGCGCTCGCTCACTTCGGCGGCCAGCGTCTCGACCACCACGTCGGCCGCATCGGCCGCGAGGCTTTCCACCGGGCAGGTGCAGGTGATGTCGCCCACGGTGCGGAAGCGAACGTCGCGCACCTCGATCTGTTCGCCGTCGCGCGGCGGCGTGAGTTCGGTCACCGGCACCAGCAGGCCGCGGCGCTCGACCACTTCGCGCTTGTGGGTGTAGTAGATCGAGGGCAGGGCGATGTGCTCGCGCTCGATGTATTGCCAGACGTCGAGCTCGGTCCAGTTCGAGATCGGGAAGACGCGGAAGTGCTCGCCCGGTGCCAGGCGGGTGTTGAACAGCGTCCACAGTTCGGGCCGCTGGTCCTTGGGCTGCCACTGGCCGAAGCTGTCGCGGTGCGAAAAGATGCGCTCCTTGGCGCGGGCCTTTTCCTCGTCGCGGCGCGCGCCGCCGATCAGCGCGTCGAAGCGGAATTCCTCGATGGCTTCGAGCAGCGTGACCGACTGGTGCACGTTGCGCGATTCGCCCGGGTGCGCGAGGCGCACCGTGCCGCGCGCCATCGAATCCTCGACGTTGCGCACGATCAGTTCGGCACCGAGCTCCCTGGCGCGCGCATCGCGGAACTGGGTCACTTCAGGGAAGTTGTGGCCCGTGTCGATCATCAGGAGCGGATACGGGATTCGGCCGACGCCGAAGGCCTTCTCCGCGCACTTGAGCAGCACCAGCGAATCCTTGCCGCCGGAGAACAGCAGCGTCGGCCGTTCGAAGGAGGCCGCGACTTCGCGCAGGATGAAGATGGTCTCTTCTTCCAGCGCATCGAGTTGCGTGTTGGACAGGCGGCTCAGGGTCTCCGCGCTCGGCAGCAGCAGGTCGGGTTCGGTGCGGGCGTTCATGGAATCGGGGGCTGAAGAAATGGATCTGTAGGGGCTGGGGACTTCAGTGCGAGAGGTGCAGACCGCATTCACGGTTGTCCTCGCCCTTGGTGGGATCCACGTAGTCGAAGTTGTTGGGCAGGCCGTGCGTCTGGCAGTAGTCGTACAGGTCCTTGGACGACCAGTGCAGGAGCGGGGCGACCTTGATCAGGCCATCGGGATTGATGCTGACCGGGTCCATCTGTGCGCGCACGGCCGTGTCGGTGGCGCGCAGCGCGGTGAACCAGACCTTGGGTGCCGTCTCGCGCAGCGCACGGGCAAAGGGCTCCAGCTTCACTTCCTCGGTGAAGGCGGCATGGCGCGGATCGTCCAGCGCCGGCGTCGGGCCGTCGACGGCTTCCCGATGCGCCCGCGAACGCCGCGGCACGAAGATGCGCAGATCGAGCTTCAAGAGCCGGGTCAGCTCGTCGGCGAAGCGGTAGGTGGCCTCGGTGTTGTAGCCGTTGTCCATCCAGACCACGGGCACGTCGGGTTTCACGCGCGTGACCATGTGCAGGATCACCGCCTCGAAGGGGCGGAAGTTGGTGGTGATGATCGCGGGCTGGCCCAGGCCGATGGCCCAGTCCACCAGGCCTTCGGCGTTGCGGCCGAGCCTGGCGTTGAGTTCTTCGAGGTCGATATTCATGGGGCGGGGATTCCAGTGGGACGGGGCGACGGCGGCACGCTCAGCCGCGTTTGAACAAGGGCGCGGTCTGCACCGCGTCGCCCTGGTAGTAGGCGGCGAAGCGGTCGAACTGGCGCTGGGCAGCCGTGGCGTCCACGCCTTCCCTCAGCACGGCGCTGGAGAAACCCATGCGCTGCATCTGCACCAGCTGGTCGATCAGCACGTCGCCGGTGGCGCGGATATCGCCCTTGAAGCCAAGGCGGCGGCGCAGCAGGAACGCCTGGCTGTAGGCGCGGCCATCGGTGAACTTCGGGAAGTCGAGGTCGATGCGCTCCACGTCGTCGAGGCAGACCTCGATCGCCAGCGGATCGGCGTCGTTCGGCAGTTGCAGCACGTTCGGTTCGCCGTTGTCGACGTGGTCTTCGGCGGCAAGGATCCTGAGGGTCTTGTTCATGCTGCGGCCTCCTCGACCTTGAAGCGTGCGCCGTTGGCCGCGGTCTTGAAGGGCTCGATGCCCACGCGGCGCAGCGCGTCGATGAAGCTTTCGCCGGATTCGCGGGTGTCGCGGTAGGTGTTGAGCACTGCTTCGATCACGCCGGGCACTTCGGCCGCCGAGAACGACGGGCCGACCACCTTGCCGGGCTGCGCCGGACCGCTGAGTTGGGAGCCGTCCGAGCCGCCGAGCGTGACCTGGTACCACTCCTTGCCGTCCTTGTCGACGCCGAGGATGCCGATGTGGCCGCTGTGGTGGTGGCCGCACGAGTTGATGCAGCCGCTGATGTGCAGGTCGATCTCGCCGAGATCGTCGAGCTCGTCGAGGTCCTGGTAGCGCTCGGTGATCGCTTCGGCGATCGGAATCGAGCGGGCGTTGGCCAGTGCGCAGAAGTCGCCGCCGGGGCAGGCGATCATGTCGGTCAGCAGGTGCACGTTGGCACTCGCGAAGCCGGCCTCGCGGGCCGCAAGCCACAGGGCGTGCAGGTCTTCGGCATGCACCCAGGGCAGCAGCACGTTCTGGTCGTGCGTCACGCGGGCTTCGCCGGCGCTGAAGCGGTCGGCCAAGGTCGCGACGGTTTCGAGCTGCGCGGCCGATGCATCGCCGGGCGCCTGCAGGCGGCGCTTGAAGGACAGCGTCACCGCGCGCAGCGCCGGGTTCTTGTGCGGTGCGACGTTGCGGGCCAGCCAGCGCGCGAACATCACGTCGTCGGCCGCCTGGGCGCGCAGCTCGGCGTCGGTTTCCTCGGCGCTGCGGAACACGCGGGTCGCGAGCGTCGGCGGCACGAAGGAGGCGTTCACGCGGTCGAACTCGGCCTGCGAGATGGTGTGCGGGGCGCCGTCGTGCTCGATGATCTGCTTGTACTCGGCCTCGACGTCGTCGATGTAGACCTGGCCTTCGGCCTTCACGAGGATCTTGATGCGCGCCTTGTAGATGTTGTCGCGGCGGCCATAGCGGTTGTAGACCCGGATCACCGCTTCGAGGTAATTCATGATCTGGTTCCACGGCAGGAACTCGCGCAGCACGGTGCCGATGATCGGCGTGCGGCCCATGCCGCCGCCGACCTGGACGCGAAAGCCGAGCTCGCCCCGGTCGTTCTTGACGAGGTGCAGGCCCACGTCATGCCAGCCGGTCGCGGCGCGGTCTTCGGCGGCGCCGCTGATCGCGATCTTGAACTTGCGCGGCAGGAAGGCGAATTCGGGGTGCAGCGTGCTCCACTGGCGCATGATTTCGGCGTAGGGGCGCGGGTCGGCCACCTCGTCGATCGCGATGCCGGCGCGCTCGTCGCTCGTGATGTTGCGGATGCAATTGCCGCTGGTCTGGATGCCGTGCATGTCGACCGAGGCGAGCAGGTCCATCACGTCCGCCGACTTGGAAAGCGGAATCCAGTTGTATTGCACGTTCGTGCGGGTGGTGAAGTGCGCGTAGTGCGTCGGCAGCTTGTGCGAGCCGAGCTTGCCCTGCGTGGCGACCGCGTTCTTGTAGACCTCGGCCTCCGGCTCGTCGTATTCGCGGGCGATCTTTGCGAGCACGCGCAGCTGCTTGCTCGACAGCTCGCCGTACGGCACGGCGACGCGCAGCATCGGCGCGTAGCGCTGCACATACCAGCCGTTCTGCAGCCGCAGGGGACGGAATTCATCCTCGGACAGCCTGCCCGTCTGCCAGCGTTCGAGTTGGTCGCGGAATTGCGCCGCGCGCAGGTGCACGAACTGGCGGTCGAAATCTGTGTATTGGTACATCGTGTGTCAGTTGTTGAAAGGCAGTGCGTCCACCGGCCCCGGTCAACGAGGCCGCAACTTTAGAAGCGCGCCTTATGGAAACAAACTATTTTTTGGTTCGCGCCTTATGCGGATAAGCTTATTCGCCAGCCCCCATGCGGGTTTGCGGGCGGTCAGTTGCTTATTCCGGATAAGGTGGCCGGCGCAGGAACGGCCGGCCCGCGCGGCTGGGCCGCACTCGAAACCCGGCGGATTCTAGGAGCGTGGTCGGGGATTTTTTTGCGGAGGAGGAGACACATGCAATGTCGCTTCGGCGTCCCCCGCATGCCGCGCCTGCCCGCGTTCGCGCTGCTGGCGACGGCTTCGGTCGCGCTCCTGCGCGCCGGGCCGGCCACGGCCCAGGAGCAGCAGCAGGAAGAGCGCGAGCTGCCGACCGTCACGGTCGTCGCGCCCACGCCGCTGCCGGGCCTGGACGTGCCCAAGGACCAGGTACCGGCCAACGTGCAGAGCGCCACCGGCGAGGACATCGATCGCGCGCATGCGCTGGACCTGGCGGGCTTTCTCTCGCGCCGCATGAACGGCGTGACCGTCAACGAGATCCAGGGCAATCCCTTCCAGGTCGACATCAACTACCGCGGCTTCACCGCCTCGCCGCTGCTAGGCACGCCGCAGGGCCTGTCGGTGTACCTCGACGGCGTGCGCCTGAACCAGCCCTTCGGCGACGTCGTGAGCTGGGACCTGATCCCGCACAGCGTGATCCAGAGCGTGGTGCTGATGCCCGGCAGCAACCCGCTGTTCGGCCTCAACACGCTGGGCGGGGCGCTGTCGGTGCGCACGAAGGATGGCTTCACCAGCCCCGGCACCTCCGTGCAACTGCTCGGGGGCAGCTACGGCCGCGTGGCCGCCGAGTTCGAGACCGGCGGCAGCCGCGACGACGGCCTCAACTGGTATCTCGCAGGCAACCGCTTCCACGAGGACGGCTGGCGCACGGCCTCCCCGAGCGATCTGCGCCAGCTCTTCGCCAAGGTCGGCAAGCGCTCGCGCGACACCGAGGTGTCGCTGACGACCGCCTATGCCGACAACGACCTCACGGGCAACGGCCTCCTGGAGCAGCACGCGCTGCAGCGCGACTGGAAGAGCATCTACACGCTGCCGGACCAGACGCAGAACCGCTCGATCTTCGTGAACCTTGCCGCCAGCCACGACTTGAGCGACACGCTGCGCTTCACGGGCAACGCCTACTGGCGCGAGATCAAGGCCAGCACGCTGAACGGCGACGTCAACGCCGATTCGCTCGGCCAGGCGCTCTACCAGCCCGATGCGGCCGAGCGCGCGGCCCTCGCGGGCGCCGGCTTCACCGGCTTCCCGACCAGCGGCGAGACACAGGCCAACACGCCATTCCCGCGCTGGCGCTGCATCGCCAACGTGCTCACGAACGACGCGCCCAACGAGACCTGCAACGGGCTCTACAATCGCACCCGGATCGAGCAGCACAACCAGGGCCTCGCGGGCCAGTTCTCGGCGCTCATGGAGACGGCCGGCATCGGCCATCAGCTCGTGCTGGGTGCCGCCTACGACGCCAGCCGCGTCGGCTTCGACCAGAGCGCGCAGTTCGGCTTCATCAACCCCGACCGCTCGATCACGCCGCTCTTCGGGCCCGGTGCCTTCGCCGACGGTACGCAGAACACCGAGAACCCCTTGGATGCGCGCGTGGGCCTGTCGAGCCGCTCGCGCACCTGGAGCGTCTATGCGAGCGACCTCATCGAGATCAGCGCTGCCACGCATCTCACGCTATCCGGACGCTACAACCACAGCTCGGTCGACAACGTCGACTGGGTCACGCCCGGCCCCGCGCCGGGATCGCTCACGGGCGACCACAGCTTCAGCCGCTTCAATCCCGCGATCGGCCTGACCTTCGCGGCGAGCGAGGCGCTCACGCTCTATGCCGGCGTCAATCAGGGCAGCCGCGCACCGACCGCGATCGAGCTCGGCTGCGCCGATCCGGCGACGCCCTGCAAGCTGCCGAATTCCTTCGCCGGCGACCCGCCGCTCAAGCAGGTCGTGACCACCACCTTCGAGGCCGGCCTGCGCGGCAACTGGCAGCGGGCGGTCTCATGGAACTTCGGCCTCTTCCGCTCGGACAATCAGGATGACCTGCTCTTCGTCTCGGACAACGCGAGCGGCTTCGGCTACTTCAAGAACTTCGGCAGGACCCGCCGCCAGGGCATCGAGGCGGGGCTGGCGGCGCAGCCCGCCCGCGACTGGACCGTCGGCGCCAACCTCTCCCTGCTCGACGCCACCTTCCGCAGCGCCGAAGTCATCAACGGCTCGGGCAACAGCAGCAACAGCTCGGCGCTCGCGGGTGCGCCCGGCACCGACGGCACGATCGCGATCCGGCCGGGCGACCCCATCCCGCTGCTCCCGCGCCGCACGCTCAAGCTGGCGGCGAGCTGGGAGCCGCACGCGCAATGGCGCTTCGACCTCGACATGGTGGCCTCGAGCGGCGCGAACGTGCGGGGCAACGAGAACGGCCTGCACATGCCTGACGGCATCTACTACACGGGCGACGGGCGCACCGGCGGCTACGCGGTGTTCAACCTCGGCGCCGACTACCGGCCGCGCCCGGGGATGAAGGTCTTCGTGCAGATCAACAACCTGTTCGACCGCAAGTACGTGACCGGCGGCCAACTCGGCGCCAACGCATTCGGGCCCGGCGGCGCCTTCGTCGCGCGGCCCTTCCCGGCGAACGCCAACGGCGACTTTCCGCTGGTGCGTGCGACCTTCCTTGCGCCCGGCGCGCCGCGCACCGCATGGCTCGGCGTGCGCTACACCTTCGGCGGCTGAAAGGACGCCGGCCTGCCGTCACTGGAGCACGAACTGCGTGACGGCGACGTAGTGGCTCAGCGTGCCGCCGATCACGAACAGGTGCCAGGTGCCGTGCGCATGACGCCAGCCACGCGGGTTGGCATAGAAGATCGTCCCTGCCGAATAGAGCACGGCGCCCGTCAGCACCCATGCGACGGCGGCGCCGTCGAGCCGCTCGATGAGCGGTCCGAGCACCAGTGCGCCGAGCCAACCCATTCCCAGGTAGATCAGCAGGGAAGGCTTCGCCGGATCCGGCCGCAACTCGCGGCCGATGCCGACGATCGCGGCGGCCCAGATTCCGGCCAGCAGCGCCCAGCCCCAGGGACCCTGCAGCGTGACCAGCGCGAACGGCGTGTAGCTGCCGCCGATGAGCAGGTAGATCGCGCAGTGGTCCACGCGCTGCCAGAAGCGCTTCATCCGCCCGCGCGTGCTGTGGAAGATGGTCGAGGCGGCGTAGAGCAGCATCATCGAGATGCCGAAGACCAGCGCGCTGGCCGTCTTGGCGGGATCGTCCCCGGTGACCGTCTTCGAGATCAGCAGCGCCGCCCCGGCCGATGCCAGGAGAAAGCCGCACAAGTGGCTGTAGCCATTGAAACGTTCACCGTGGTACATGGTCGTCGCCCCAGGTGTTGCAGGTGTGTCGAGCGCGGCGCAGGGGCGCGGCGCTGTGACTCCATGAGACACCTGTTTACTTTTTTACACATCCGCCATTGGCACTGGCGAGTCGGCAGAGGGCTGCCGCGTTCGGGCGAAGGCTCTCTGCCGATCGGCAGGGCGATGGCGCAGAAGGTGCGTATGGCATCCGGTCATGGGGTCATGCACGCTCCACGAGCGCGTGGCAGCGCAACTCAGCGGCGTTCGCCGAAGACCAGGCTCAGCTGGCGCAGGGCGAGCTTCGGGTGGTCGCCGGGGCGGTCGGCCTCGTCCTCGCCGGGATGCGGCTCGCCGGCAGCTTCGGGCGTGGCCTGCTGCGTAGGGAAGGTCGCCAGGTGAAGCGCGAGACGCGCCTCGGAGGGCTCGAAATCGGGTGTTGGCATTGCGAGTGACATGGCAAGCTCCTTTTGTGTTCAAGGTAGACCAGCCGAAGGTTTTCGGCCGTAGGCGCCATCAGCGCAGGCAACGACGCCGACACTGATTTCCCCGTGCCCGCATTCCTACGAAATCGCCGCCTTGTGCGCCGGGTCGTACAGGCGATCGGCAGCCTCGCTTGCAACGCCGACCGCCTCATCCGGCCAAATGTCTACCGCCTTCGCGGTATGGACCTACAGGTTCACAGGTAATACATAAGTAGTCTGAAGATGATCCACAACTTCAGGAGGACATGTGCGGCAGGGACGAAGAGGCAAGCTGACCCAACTCCATCAGGCCGTTGTCGCGAGTCGCCTCGCGGTGGAAGCCGCGCGTGGCGAACTCATCGAGGCACTGGGCGACTGGCTTTGCGGCGGCGACGCATTGCCGCCGGGGTCGGTGGAGATCCAGACGCTCGCGCGCCTGTGCGAGGCCCAGAAGCAGGCCGAGGCCGAATACGCGAGGTGCGTCGCGGCGCTGTCTGAAAAGGTGGTCCGGCGCGCCCGCGTGGCCTGAGCTGCCGGGAGACTCAGAACGAGCCGAAGGTGGAACCCAGCAGGATCACCGCGACCAGCGCCAGCAGCGCGCTGACGATGCCCACCATCACGATGTCGAAGTAGCTCTCCTTGTGGCCCGTGCCGCAGACGGCGAGCAGCGTCACCACCGCGCCGTTGTGCGGCAGGCTGTCGAGGGTGCCCGCGCCGATCACCGCGACGCGGTGCATCAGCGCCGGATCGAGCCCGATCGTCGCGGCCAGCTGCATGTAGGTGGCGCCCAGCGCGTCGAGCGCGATCGTCAGCCCGCCCGAGGCCGAGCCGGTGAGCGCCGCGAGGATGTTGGTGGACAGCGCCAGCGACACCAGCGGCCCGCCGCCGATGCCCAGCACCCATTCGCGCACCATCTCGAAAGCCGGCATCGCGGCCACCACCGCGCCGAAGCCCACGAGGCTGGCCACCGACACCACCGGCAGCACCGAGGCATTGGCGCCCGCGTCGATCGTCTCGCGCAGCGAAGGCAGCCGGCTCCAGTTGCACGCGATCAGCACCACGATCGCCGCCATCAGCGCCACCAGCACCGCCCAGACGCCGCCCACGTTGGCGATCGAGATGCCGCCGAAGCGTGGATCGGCGAGGTAGCCGGTGTCCAGGCGCGGCAGCACCACCAGCGCCATCAGCAGGTTGACCAGAACGACCACGGCGAGCGGCAGCAGCGCGACGAAGACGCCGGGCTCCCTGTCGCTGTGGCCGCCGCGCGTGGCCTCGGCGGGATCGAAGCTGCCCGAGGTGCTCGCGCGCTCGCGCACCACCGGGTTGGCGGAGGCGTCCACGTGCTTGTCCACCGTGACGGTGCCGAAGCCTTCGCCGGCCTTGCGCGCGGCGTTCTCGGCGCGGCGCAGCCACCACATGCCGAAGCCCAGCATGATCGCGGCGGCGATCACCCCCAGCCCCGGCGCCGCGAAGGCGGTGGTGCCGAAGAAGGGCATCGGGATCGCGTTCTGGATCGCCGGCGTGCCCGGCAGCGCGGACATGGTGAAGGTCGAGGTGCCGAGCGCGATCGCGGCGGGCATCAGCCGCGCGGGCACGTTGGCCGCGCGGAACAGCGCCTGCGCCATCGGCGCGAGGACGAAGAAGGCGACGAAGAGGCTGACGCCGCCGTAGGTCACCATCGCGCCGGCCAGCACCACCGCGAGCATCGCGCGCTGCGGGCCGAGCTTGTCGGTCATGAAGCGCGCGATGGTCTGCACCGAGCCGCTGTCGTCCATGAGCTTGCCGAAGATCGCACCGAGCAGGAACAGCGGGAAGAAGCTCGCCAGGAAGCCGGCCGCGGAGCCCATGAAGGTCTGCGTCCAGTGCGCGAGCAGCGGTTCGCCGGCGAACAGGGCCGCGATGAGCGCCGCGAGCGGCGCGAGCACCAGCACGCTCCAGCCCCGGTACGAAAGCCAGATCAGCAGGCCGAGGCCGACGAAGATTCCTGCGAGTCCCATGCGTTCAAACCCCTTCGAGCAGTGCGTCCAGATCGAACGTCGAGCGCTTGCCGATATCGCCCGAGTGCGACGCGAGGAACTCGCTGGCCACGCGGCGACCCTCGTCGCGCAGCTTGCAAAGGAAGGCCCATTCCGCGATCAGCTTCGATGAATAGCCGAGTTCGAGCATCGCGTCGGTCGCGATGCGGTGGATGCGCATGCGCGCCCATGCCGCGCCCTCGCCGTGACCCGGGTCCGCCACCTGATGCAGCATCGCGATCATGCGCAGTTCCTTCAGGAGCGGCGAGTTGAACGAGATCTCGTTGAGGCGGTTGTTGATCTCCTGCGCGCTGCGCGGAACGCCCGGGCGTTCCACCGGATTGATCTGCACCAGCAGGGTGTCGCTCGACGAGCATTCGCGGATCAGCGGCGTCATCGTCGGGTTGCCTGCGTAGCCGCCGTCCCAGTAGGGGTCGCCGTCGATCTCCACCGCATGGAACATCGACGGCAGGCAGGCCGAGGCGAGCAGCACATCGGGGCTGATCTCGGCATTGCGGAACAGGCGACCCCGGCCGGTGCGCACATTGGTGGCGGTCACGAAGAGCTTGATCGGCGATGAAGCCAGGCGCTCGAAGTCGATCAGTTCCCGCAGGATGCCGCGCAGCGGGTTCATGCCTTGTGGGTTGAGGTTGTACGGCGACCAGACGCGCATCGCGAGTTCCGCGGCCAGGAAGGCCGGCGAGTTGTCCAGCGTCCAGCGGCCGGTCATCATTTCGATCCAGCCGCGGCGGAAGGGGCTGAACCGGGCCGCTTCCGAAACACCGCGCCAGAACTCCTCGAGCGATTCGCGCGCGCCCTCGGGGCCGCCGCGCGCATGGCCGCACGCCAGCACCGCGGCGTTCATCGCGCCGGCCGAGGTGCCGGAGATGCCTTCGATGCGCAGCCACGGCTCCTCGAGCAGTCGATCGAGCACGCCCCAGGTGAACGCGCCGTGGGCGCCACCGCCTTGCAGCGCAAGGTCAATCGGAAGTGTTTTCAAGCGGTTCCTCCAGGGGATCGCGCCGTCGTGAACAGCCAGGCAATGCGCGGGCCAGCGCGACGGCCGGGCCATCCTATGCGAGCGGTGGGCCCGACTCAAGCCGGACGCTTGATCATCGTCGTGCGTGCGGCGAGGCACGAAAAGTGGTAGCGGGCTCTCGTGACAGTCCCGCGTCGGGCCCGCCGGCGCCCTCCGGGATTGCACCAAGGGGCCATTGCCTGCGCGATGCTTTGAAGCGACATTAGCGGTTCACTACAGCCCGCATCGGCTCGGTCGTCGTGCGCGATCGGCGTGGGCGAGGAGGATGGTCTATGGGTTTGTCGAGCGACATGGCCTTGCGAGCACGACGTGCAGGCCCTTCCCGGACTGGCGCCGCGCCCGTGGTTCGCGGACTGCTCCCGCTGGTATGTGCCGCGGTGCTCCTGTCCGCCTGTTCGAAGTCGGAGCCTGAAAAGGCCGCGCCGCCGCCGACCGAAGTCTCCGCAGTCAGCGTCAAGGCGCAGACGGTGCCCGTCAACTACGAGTTCGTCGGCCAGACCGAAAGCTCCCAGCAGGTCGAGATCCGGGCCCGCGTCAACGGCTTCCTGGAGAAAAGGGTCTACACCGAAGGCACCTTCGTCGAGCCCGGCCAGGTCCTCTTCAGGATGGACGTGAAGCCCTTCGAGGCCAGCCTGAAGGCCGCGAAGGCCGAGCTCGCGCAGCAGCAGGCGCGGCTTGCCACCGCACGCGCGAACCTCGCGCGCGTGAAGCCCCTGGTCGCCGACAACGCCCTGGCGGTCAAGGACCTCGACGACGCCACCGGCACCGAGCAGGCCGCCTCCGCCGCGGTCGAGGCCGCCGCCGCCAAGGTGACCGACGCGCAGTTGAACCTCGGCTACACCACGATCAGTTCGCCGGTCGCCGGCCAGTCCTCGTTCGCCAAGGTCCAGGACGGCGCCTACGTGAACGCCGAGAACAGCCTGCTCACCTACGTGGCGAAGCTCGATCCGATGCGGGTGAACTTCAGCCTCTCGGAAAACGAATCGCTGCGCCTGCAGGACGAGATCGCCAAAGGCAAGCTGCTGAAGGCGCCGCGCGACGACTACGCGGTGGAGCTGGTGCTGGCCGATGGCTCGAGCTTTCCCGCGCAAGGGCGCATCACCTTCGCGGATGCTTCCTTCAGCCAGGAGACCGGCACCTTCCTGCTGCGGGCCGAGCTGCCCAACCCGAAGGGCGAGCTGCGACCCGGGCAGTTCGTGCGCGTGAAGGTCCACGGCTTCATGCGGCCCGATTCGATCATCGTGCCGCAGCGCGCGGTGCAGGAAGGCCCGCGCGGCGAGTACGTCTGGGTGGTCGATGCCGAAGGCAAGGCCACCCAGCGGCCGGTGAGCGTCGGCGACTGGATGGGCGACCAATGGCTGGTGACCGCCGGGCTCAAGGACGGCGAGCGCGTGGTGGTCGACGGTTTCATGCGGCTCGCGCCGGGCGCACCGGTGAAGGTCAAGGAGGTGCCGCCGGAGCCGCTGCCGGAGGGCAAGGCCGTGGGACGGCCGGTCGGACCGACGCCGGCGGGCGGGGTGGCGGCCGCTTCCTCGGTGATGCCGAACTCGGGCGCGGGGCCGGCGGGCGGTGCTGCAAAGGCCGCCGCGGAAGCGTCCGCAGCCTCGGCATCCGCTTCCGGCCCTGCGGTCGCCAACGGCGATGCCGTCTACTTCGATCGCGGCCGCACCGCGCTCGATGCGACCGGCCAGGTGCGGCTGGTCGCGATCATCGCGGCGCTCAAGGCCAAGCCTGACCTGCGCGTCGTGCTGCACGGCTACGTGGATTCGAGCGGCGACCCGAAGATCAACGCGGCGCTGGCCAAGCGGCGCGCGGAATCGGTGCGCGATGCGCTGCTGGCGGCCAACGTGCCGGCCGACCGGATCGAGATGCAGGCGCCGGCCAACATCGTCGGCGGCGATCCGCCCGCGATGGCGCGCCGTGTCGATGTCATCCTGGCGGGGGCACGATGAAGTTCGCGCACTTCTTCATCGACCGCCCGATCTTCGCGTCCGTCATCTCGATCATCCTGGTCATCGCCGGGGTGGTCGCGATGCTGAACCTGCCGATCGCGCAGTTCCCGGACATCACGCCGCCGCAGATCTCGGTCAGCGCCACCTATCCGGGCGCGAGCTCGTCGGTCGTGGCTGAGAACGTGGCCGCGCCGATCGAGCAGCAGGTCAACGGCGCGGACCACATGATGTACATGAATTCCACGTCGAGCTCGACCGGGAACATGACGCTGTCGGTCTACTTCGAGATCGGCACCGACCCCTCGCTCGCGCAGGTGGACGTGCAGAACCGCGTGAACCTCGCGCTGCCGCAGCTGCCGTCGGCGGTGAGCCAGCAGGGCGTGAGCGTGCAGAAGAAGTCGCAGGCCTTCATGCTGATCGTGGCGATCTATTCGCCCGACAACAGCCAGGACCCGACCTTCGTCGCGAACTACGCGAACATCAACGTGCTGGATGCGATCAAGCGCATTCCCGGCGCCAACCAGAGCTCGATCTTCGGCTCGCCCGACTACGCGATGCGCCTGTGGCTCAAGCCCGACCGCATGGCGAGCCTGGGCATGACGGCGACCGACGTGCAGAACGCCGTCGCCGCGCAGAACCAGCAGTACGCCGCCGGGCGGCTCGGCGCGTCGCCGACGGTGACGCCGGTGCAGCAGACCATTCCGGTGGCGACCTCGGGCCGCATGACCGAGCCCACGCAGTTCGACAACATCATCCTGCGCGCCTCCCAGCAGGGCACCGGCGCCATCGTGCGCGTGAAGGACATCGGCCGCGCCGAGCTCGGTTCCAAGGACTACTCGATCCGCTCCAAGTACAACGGCAAGACCGCCACGCTGATCGCGATCTACCAGCAGCCCGGCGCCAATGCGCTGCAGGTCGCCAAGGACACGCGTGCGCTGATGGCCGAACTGAAGAAGTCCTTCCCGAGCGGGCTGGACTACGACATCGCGCTGGACACGACCGAGTTCGTGCAGGAATCGATCAACGAAGTGATCCACACCTTCTTCGAGGCGGTGGTGCTGGTGGTGATCGTGGTGTTCATCTTCCTGCAGAGCTTCCGCGCGACGCTGGTGCCGATCCTGGCGGTGCCGGTCTCCATCCTCGGCGCCTTCATCGGCATGACCGCGATGGGCTTCTCGATCAACATGCTCACCTTGTTCGGCATGGTGCTCGCGATCGGCATCGTGGTGGACGACGCGATCGTGGTGGTCGAGAACGTCGAGCGCAACATGAGCGAGTTCGGCCTGTCGCCCAAGGACGCGGCCAAGCGAGCGATGGACGAGGTGAGCGGCCCGGTGGTCGCCATCGTGCTGGTGCTGTGCGCGGTGTTCATCCCGGTCGCGTTCCTCTCGGGCATCACCGGGCAGCTCTACAAGCAGTTCGCGATCACGATCGCGGTGTCGGTGGTGCTTTCGGGTCTCGTGGCGCTGACCCTGTCGCCCGCGCTCGCCGCGCTGCTGCTGAAGCCGCCGAAAGAAGGCGAGCACGAGAAGAAGGGCTTCTTCGGCTGGTTCAACCGCAGCTTCGAACGCGTGACCGAAGGCTACACATCGACCACCAAGCTGGCGATCAAGCGCGTGCTCGTCTCGGTGCTGCTGATCGCCGGCATGGTGGTGATCATGATGGGCCTGTTCAGGAAGGTGCCGACCACCTTCCTGCCGGTGGAAGACCAGGGCTACATCTTCACCGCCGTCATCATGCCGGACGCCGCCAGCCTGGACCGCACCGAGGCCATCACCGACCGCGCGCAGCAGTGGTTCAGCAAGCAGCCGGGCGTGAAGGCGGTGGCGACGGTGCCGGGCTTCAGCCTGATCGATTCGCAGAACAAGTCCAATGCGGGCGTGCTCTTCGTGTCGCTCAAGAGCTTCGCCGAGCGGCAGTCGCCGGACGACCGGGCGGACGCGCTGATCCGGCAGGCCAGCGCGGAATTCTCGACCTTCAAGGAAGCCGTCCTGGTGCCGGTCAACCCGCCGTCGATCCCGGGCCTGGGCACGACCGGCGGCTTCGAGTTCTGGATCCAGAGCGAGGGCGATGCGCCGCTGCAGCGGGTGGAGCAGGTGACGCGCGACTTCATCGCCAAGGCAAGGCAGCGGCCCGAGCTGCGAGGCCTCAATTCGACCATCAACACGCGCTCGCGCCAGTTGATGGTGGATGTCGATCGCGACAAGGCGGAAAGCCTCGGCGTGCCGACGGAGGATGTGTATTCCACCTTGCAGACGCTGTTCGGCTCGCTCTACGTGAGCCAGTTCCCGAAGAACAGCCGGCTGTTCCAGGTGATCCTGCAGGCCGAGCCGGACTTCCGCACCAAGCCCGAGGACCTGCAGAACATGTACGTGCGCAACAAGGACGGCAAGATGGTGCCGCTCAAGGCGGTCGCGAGCACGCGCTACGTGACCGGCGCCGACATCGTCACGCGCTTCAACAACTTCGTCGCGGCCAAGGTCACGGGCGACGCAGGCATCGGCTACAGCTCGGGACAGGCGTTGGCGGCGATGGAGGAGGTGGCGCACGAGGTATTGCCCGCGGGCTTCTCGTTCGCGTGGTCGGGCGAAGCCTACGAAGAGCGCAAGGCCGGCTCGACGGCCGGGCTGGTGTTCGCCTTCGCGCTGGTGATGGTGTTCCTGATCCTCGCGGCGCAGTACGAGAAATGGTCGCTGCCCTTCGGCGTGCTGCTGGCGGTGCCGTTCGCGCTGTTCGGCGCCATTGCGGCGATCTGGATGCGCGGCATCCAGAACGACGTGTACTTCCAGATCGGCCTCACGGTGCTGATCGCGCTGGCGGCGAAGAACGCGATCCTGATCTTCGAGTTCGCGGTCGAGCTGCGGCACAAGGAGGGCCTCTCGCCCTACGACGCGGCGGTCGGCGCGGCCAAGCTGCGCCTGCGGCCGATCATCATGACCTCGCTGGCCTTCATCCTGGGTTGCATTCCGCTCGCGATCGCCAGCGGCGCTTCGGCGGCGAGCCGGCAGTCGCTCGGCACCGGCGTGATCGGCGGCATGCTGGGCGCGACGGTGATCGCGATCTTCTTCATCCCGATGTTCTTCTGGGGCCTGGAAGCGTTCAGCGATCGCATGAGCGGCAAGAAGGCCGAACATGCGAAGGGCGAGGGTCCGGAAGCGACCGGACAGGGAGCCGTCGATGCGCCGCACTGATGCGACTTGTCGCGGCGCGGTGGCCCTGGTGTCCGCGCTGTTCCTGGGCCTGCCGCTCGGCGGCTGCATGCTCGGGCCGGACTACAAGCGGCCCGAGCTCGACGTCCCGACGCAATACCGCAGTGCCACGCCCATGGGCGCGGTCGATGCGGCCGCGATCGAATCGGCGTGGTGGCAGCAGTTCAACGATCCGGCGCTCGACGCGCTGATCAGCGAGGGGCTGCGCAACAACCAGGACCTGGTCGCCGCCGCCGCGCGCGTGGAGCAGTTCTACGGCGTCCTCGGCACCACGCGCTCGCAGCTCTTTCCGCAGGTCGGCGCGCAGGTGAGCGGCAGCCGCACCCGCGCGAGCGAGCAGACCATCACCCCCGCGCCGTCGATCAATCCGTACAACGCGGTGCAGGCGAGCCTGCTCTTGAGTTGGGAGATCGATCTCTTCGGTCGCACGCGCCGCCTGACCGAAGCCGCGACCGCCGAGCTGGAGGCCAGCGAGGCCTTCCGCCGCGGCACGGTGCTCTCGGTCGTGACCGCGATCACTTCCGGCTACATCAACCTGCGCGAGCAGGACCGCGAGCTGGAGGTGTCGCGCGAGACGCTGGGTCTGCGCCTCGATGCGCTGAACCTCTTCGAGCGGCGCTTCAAGGGCGGCGTGGTGTCCGAGGTCGAGGTCAGCCAGGCGCGATCGGAGTACGCGACGGCGCTGCGTGCGATCCCGTTGCTGGAGCAGTCGATCGTTCAACTGGAGAACGCGCTGGCGAACCTGGTCGGCCGCAACCCGGGCCCGATCGCGCGCGGCAAGCCGATCGACCAGCTCATGCTGCCGCCGGTGCCCGCGGGCCTGCCGTCCGATCTGCTGGAGCGGCGGCCGGACATCCGGCAGGCCGAGCAATCGATGATCGCGGCCAATGCCCGCATCGGTGCGGCGAAGGCGGCGTACTTCCCGACGATCTCGCTCACCGGCGCCTTCGGGCAGGCGAGCCGGTCCTTGTCCGATCTGTGGCAGGGGCCGTCGCGCATGTGGACCTATGGCGCGGACATCACGATGCCGATCTTCACCGCCGGCGCGATCGCGGGCCAGGTCACGAGCGCCGAAGCGGCGCAGCGGCAGTCGGTTGCGCAGTACCGCAAGGCGGTGCAAGCCGCGTTCAGCGAAACGGAGAACGCGCTCTCGGGCATCACCACGTCTCGCACCGCGATCGACGCGCAACTGATGCAGGTGGCTGCGCTCGACAACTACGCGCGGCTCGCGCGCAGGCGCTTCGAGGGTGGCTACACCAGTTACCTCGAAGTGCTCGATGCCGATCGCGCGCTGTTCAGCGCACGGCTGCAACTGGCCCAGCAACAGGGCAGCGTGCTGCTGCAATCGGCGGCGCTCTACCGCTCGCTCGGTGGCGGCTGGGTCGATGTCGCGGACAAGGAAGCG
Source organism: Variovorax sp. HW608 (assembly GCF_900090195.1). NCBI lineage: Bacteria > Pseudomonadati > Pseudomonadota > Betaproteobacteria > Burkholderiales > Comamonadaceae > Variovorax > Variovorax sp. HW608. Next base: position 6,142,629 of record NZ_LT607803.1, on the reverse strand, counting down.
CCGCAGCCCGGCGTGAACGTGAGCGAACGGCCCCGCGCCTTTCCCTGAAGCCTGCGTGAACCGGGTGGCCTGACTCAGCCCCGCAATCTGCGCACCACGACGGAGGCGTCGAGGCCTTCGTAGGCTTCGGCATCGCCGTACCAGGTGCCCGAGATCGGCGCGGCCAGCGAGGGATCGCGCGCGACCGCGACGCGGATCAACTCCCCGCTGCCCGTGAGATTGTTGGTGGGGTCGTAGGCGACCCAGCCCGCGCCCGGCAGATAGGCATGCAGCCACGCATGCGTGGTGCCGGCGCCGGTCACCGCGTCCCCCGTGGTTTCGCCGCCAAGTTCGAGCGCCGCGTCGTACAGGTAGCCGGTGACGAAGCGCGTCGCCACGCCGAGGCGGCGCGCGGCTTCCATCATCAAGAGCGCGTAGTCGCGGCAGCTCCCGCTGCCGAGTTCCAGGGTCTGCAGCGGCGTCTGCGTGCCTTCCTCGTCGCGCGCCGCGTAGCTGAGGTTCTGGCCGATGAAGGCGTTCATGCGCGCGAGCACCTCGCGCGTCCCGTTGGTTTCGTCGGCATAGAGAAACTGATGCGCCCAGCGGATGAGCCGGCCCTCCGGATCGTCGTGGTGCGGCCGCAGGTAATGTTCGAGGTCGATGCGGTCCTGCACCGAATAGGCGAAAGGCAGCACCTCGGCCGAAGGATCGAGCGCGAGCTGATCCACGCTGCCGGGCTCGCGCTCGATCGTGAAGCGGCAGACGATGCGCAGCTCCGTGGCCTCGCCGATCGGCTGCACCAGCGCCACGGAGTTGGAGTGCGGGTCCTGGATCATCCGGATGTTCGCGTCCGGGCTCACCTGCAGGTCGGTGGCGAGCACGCGCAGGTCGTGGCTCTCGCGCGGCCGGAACATCACCCGGTGCAGGCCGAAGCGGACCGGCTTCCTGTAGCGGTAGACCGTGGTGTGGGTGATGTCGTAGTGGATGGGCATGGGCCGATTCTCCCTCTTGCGAGTGCCCACGAACGGGTTTCATCGACCGGCTTGGGGATGCCCCGCGGGGAAAACCATTGTGAAATGGTCGTGACGTGCTTTCGCGCCGAGACCAGGAGGGCTTGATGGACAAGGAGTCGAAGTCCGGGTCCAGCCTGCCGAGCAACGGCATCGTGGCCATCGTGCTGCTGGCCGCAGGGGTGCTGTTCGTTCGCGAGGTGCCGCTGGAGACCACGCGGCTCCCGGTCAACGAACCGCGCCTCGAACAGCACTACGCCAAGCAGGACATCGATGCGAGGCTCTGGCAGGACCCCTTCGGCGCGGTTGCGCGCTACCGCACCGACCTGCGCAAGAACGGGCAGGGCAGGCTCGAAGGCGAGGACAGGCTGCGCACCGCCGAGGAACTCGCGAAGGACGTGGCCGACGTTCGGCGCCGCTTTCCGCCCGGCGAGGACCGGCAGGTGCAGGTGCTGGCCGTGATGCTGCCCGGCGGCCCCTATTCGGAGAACGTCGAGAGCCGCAGGCGTGGGCGTTATGCGGTGCTCGCCGGGCTCAATGCCAGCCGCCTCTCGCCGGTGGACACCGAGCACCTGGGTTACTTCACGCCGCCGGAAGCGGCTGGCGCGAGAGTCGAGAAGCCGTCGCCCGAGCCCATCCCCTACGAATGGTTCCAGCCCGCTTCCGATGTCGTGGCCCCGCAGGACCTGTCGCGCAGCAGTCTGCAATCGCCGGTGCTCGTGATGTGGCTGCAGACCGAGGCTTTCGCGACGAGGCCGCTCGAGCACATGGCACAGCTCGCGAGGCCGTTCGTCGATGCCGGTGCGAGTTGGCGGGTGCTCGGCCCCAACGGCTCGGACGGCCTCAAGGCGATGATCGACGAGGTCGGCGATCCGGACTTCGCGAGCCAGCCGGTGCACGCGGCGATGCGCTTTTATTCGCTCTACGCGACGGTACCGGACGAGGTGCTGCTCGAGGGCCGGAACGACCTGAAGGAGCGCGGCGACGGCGCGGTGTCGAAGTTCTTCGCCAGCCGCCACATCGCCCTGGTGAGAACCATCGGCAACGACGGCGCTCTCGCCGACGCGCTGATCGCCGAATTGAAGCTGCGTGGATTGGATCCGCGAAGGATTCCCAGGGCCCAGGGCGACAACCCCGACGTGCTCCGCTACCAGGACCTGTGCCGAATGGCTCCCGGCATTGAAGAGGACGTGCCCAGCCGTATCGCGATCGTCGCCGAGTGGGACACGCTCTACGGCCGCAGCCTGCTGCGCGAATTCCGGGCCAAGCAGGACGAGCCGGGCTTCTGCGTCGAGCGCTTCAGTTACGTGCGCGGACTCGACGGCCAGTTGCCGGCGGCCGCCGACAGCGGTGCGGCGAACGGCGGCACGCAGAAGCAGAGCCAGCCCGAAAAGGATCCGGGGCGCCGCAAGGACGGCACCTTCATCGAAGTGGCCGAAGGGCAGGGCCAGTTCGACTACCTGCGCAGGCTCGCCGTCCAGATGCGGATGAAGGACGAACTGCTGCGCAGTGCGGGCGGTGACAAGCAGGGCTTTCGCGCCATCGGCGTGCTGGGCAATGACGTGCACGACAAGCTGCTGGTGCTCCAGGCGCTGCGGCCGGAGTTTCCGAATGCCATCTTCTTCACGACCGACATGGATGCGCGCCTCATGCATCCGCGCGAGCAGAACTGGACGCGCAATCTGATCGTCGCTTCCAACTTCGGGCTGCGATTGATGGACCGGCTGCAGGGGGGCGCGCCACCGTTCCGTGACAGCTACCAGGTGTCGGCATTCCTCTCGACACGGCTTGCCATGGACGATGCGCGCCGCAAGCTGCAACTCGACGAGAGCGCGGACGGCGAACGGGAGCCGATGTCGCAGAAGAGAATCCGCGCGTGGTTCGAAACGCCGAGGATCTTCGAGATCGGCCGCACCGGCGCCTACGACTTCACGGGCAGTCCGTCCTACGGCTCCAACCGGAAAGGGTGCCGGGGCGTGGCGTGGAGCGAGTGCGACGACATTCATCCAGCGGGGTCCCGTGCCTACCCTGCGCCGGGCGTGCCGGTGATGTTCCTGATCTTCATGGCGCTGATGCTGCTGCTGTGGGTGCCGCCGTTGTTCGTGAGCGAGGGCGCCAGGAACCGGCTGACGCGCACCATGGCGAGCCGCGACAACCTGGCGGCGCGTCCTCGGCGCTGGGCTGTCGCGGTCCTGATCCTTCTCGTCGTCCAGGTGGCCCTTCCGTTGTGGATGGCGGTGAACTGGGAGCCCTTCGCCGAATGGCTCACCGATGGCGGCAAGCCGATGCTGGCGATCGAAGGGATCAGCCTGTGGCCGACCGAAGCGATCCGGATCTTCACGCTGCTGCTGTGCTTCTACCTCCTGTACAGGGGCTGGGCGACGCTCAATGCCAACCTGGAAGAGATTGCCGCCCACTTCGACGCCGGCGTCGCGCGCCAGGAGCTGAAGACGACGCAGGACCGTGCCGACCGGCGTCTGCGTGCGTGGCGCAAGCTGGGGCAGGTGTTTTCGATGCGCTTCATTCCGCCGTTGCACGAGCACACCGGCGATGTCGCTGGAATGACGCCCGACGCGGTGGACTTCTGGGGGCGCCACATCGTGCAGAACCGTCTGCTCGCGCGGCTGGTGCGCACCGCGTCGTGCGTGCTCATCGCCGCCGCGCTCAGCTCGCTGTTGATTCTGGCGATCGGTGAGGTCCGCTTCGTTCCGCAGCGAGGCGGGATGTCGCTTCTCGTGCACGAGTCGCTCAGGATTCCGGCGCTGCTGATGATGTATTTCCTGGTGTTCTTCGTGGTGGATGCCACGGTGCTCTGCGTCCGCTTCGTTCGTGGCCTGCTGCGCCTGCGCCGGCTGCACGAATACGCCGCCAACTGGCCCGAGGCCACGCTGCGGCGCTTCGAGGCCCAGATGGGAATGCCCCGCGCCTACCTGGAGAACTGGATCGACCTGCAGTTCGTCGCGCGCCGCACCCGCTCGGTGACGCGGCTCATCTACTATCCCTTCATCGTCATCTCGCTCTGGCTGCTTTCGAGAAGTGCAGTGTTCGACCATTGGACTTTGTCTGTCGGCACCGTGGTGCCGGCCGCCATCGGTGCCGCCGTGGCGCTGGGATGCGCAGTGGCGCTGCGCCTCGCTGCAGAGGACTCGCGCAAGCATGCGCTCGAACAGGTGAAGAACGAGATCCTGCGCGTGAGCGGCGCTCCGCCGAGCAGCGATCCCGATCCGGCACCCACCGTTAAACAGCTCGAGCTGCTCCAGAGCCGCATCGAGGACCTGCACGAGGGCGCCTTCGCGCCGTTCTGGCAGCAGCCTCTGCTCAAGGCGCTGCTGCTGCCGTTCGCCACGCTCGGCGGAACGACGGTGCTCGACTACATGGCGCTCGCCAACATCTGAGCGCTGCTCTTCGCCCACACGCGCCGCGTGTCCAGCGCACTCGCGAGCCTGGCCGGCAGCGGCAACGGTTCGCCGTGCCAGCGTGCGGCCAGCAGCTCGGCGCAAAGCGCGGCGAAGCTCATGCCGCGCGAACCCAGCGCGGTGCAGATCCAGATGCCGTCTTCCGCTTCCGGCCGCAACGGGCCGACCAGCGGACGCCGGTCCCCGGACGCGCAGCGCACGCCGGCCCATGCGCGCACCTGGCCGTTCGCGAAGTCGGCCCGCAGTTGCGCGGCCGCGTCGGGATGAAGGCGGCCCAGCTTTTCGAGATTGACCTCGTTCTCCTCGGGCCGCAGCGCACTGTCATGGCTGTCGCGGTCGAAGGTCGCGCCCGTGAGCCACAGTTCGCCGCCTTCGCCCGGCACATGCGCGATCAGATGGCCGTCGCCATTGATCGGCACGATGGGAAGCCTCGATCCGTGCGGCGCCACGCCCCACGCGACTTGGCCGCGCACGGGCTGCAAGGGCAGGTGCGGCGCGAACGCGCGGCTGTCGAAGCCCGCGGCGATGACGACCCGGTCGGCCCCGGCGAAGGTCTCGCCGTTCTCGCCGCGCAGCGTCCAGCGGGGCCCGCCGTCGCCGGGCGATTCGATGCGGGTCACGCGGCGCCCGGTTTCGACACGGATGCCCGGCTGCGCCAGCCAGGCCTGCACCAGCCGGGCAGGGCGCACCCATCCGGCCCGCAGGTGCCGGATCGCGGCGGCATCGGTCGGCAGGCCGAGCGCGAGAAGCTCTTGCGCCGTCGCGCGCCACGATTCGTTGGGACCCTGGGCCGTCCAGCCGGGGGGCAGGCGCGCATCGCCCGGCGCACGGCGTTCGACCACACCGGTGGCGGCCCAGTCGCGGCCTTGCGCCAGCCATTGCTCGAGCTGCGGCCACAGCGCGCGTATCCCGGCGCGCGTGAGACGCGAGAGCAGGGCATCGTCCGGCGACACATGCGGCGCGAGCACGCCCACCGGCAGGCCCGAGGCGCCGGTGGCGGGCTGGTCCGAGGCGTCGAGCACCGTCACCGTCCATCCGCGCCGCGCGAGGCTCGACGCGACGGCCGCGCCGGCAAGACCGGCGCCGATCACGGCGCAATGGCCGGGCACTGCGAGCTCCTCGCGCGAGGGCGATGGGCGGCGGGGTTCCCAGGCGGGCTCGTACACGCCCTGCAGGCAGTCCCGCTTGGGCGGCAGGCCCGGTGTCTTCGCGACCTTGAACCCGTATTGCGCCAGCGCATCGCGCACCGCGCGCGCGATGGTCCAGGTCGCGAGCCGCGTGCCTCGGTGCGCGAAGCGCGACACCGCCTTGAGCGTCTCGGCCGACCACATCTGCGGATTGCGCTGCGGACTGAAGCCGTCGAGGTAGATGCTGTCCGCCTCGAAGCGCTGCGCGCGCAGCATCGGCTGCACGTCGCCGATGCACAGGGTCAGCAGCACCTGACCCTGGTCGAGCCACAGGCGATGGAATCCCGGCAGCAGGCCGTGCCATTGCGCCGCCAGTTCCTCGGCCAGCCCAAGCACTTCCGGCGAACCGGCGGCGGCGCGCAGCAGGTCCTCGCGCGAGACCGGATAGGCCTCGATCGAGACGAAATGCAGCAGACGGCAGCGCTCCGGGTCCGCGCGCCAGGCCTGCCAGGTTGTCAGGAAATTGAGTCCGAAGCCGAAGCCGGTTTCGAGAATCCGCCATTGCGGCCGCCCGGCCCAGGCCGCGGGCAGGCCGCAGCCGCCCAGGAACACATGCCGGGCCTGCGCGGCGGCGCCGCTTTCGGAGTGGTAGATGTCATCGAAGCGCGCGCTGCGCGGGACGCCGTCCGCGCGCCATTCGACCGGTTCGGCCATGCGCGCGCGTGGATCAGTTGGAAGGGGGAACGTACCCCTGCGCGACGTCGGCGCCGTCGCCGAAGAAGTGCTTTTCCATCTGGCGGGCCAGGTACTGGCGCGCGCGGGCGTCCGCGAGGTTCAGGCGGTTTTCATTGACCAGCATGGTCTGCTGCTTGAGCCAGGCGGCCCAGGCCTCCTTGCTCACGTTCTCCCAGATGCGTTTGCCGAGTTCGCCGGGATAGGGCGGGATGTCGAGACCTTCGGCTTCTTTGCCGAGCTTGATGCACTGGACCATGCGTGCCATTTGGATGCCTTTAGTTGATTTCGCTATTTAGAACTGAAAACTCGGTCGTTCCGGTTTTCTTATGCCGTATTCAGAATGCGTGGCATCTGCTTTATGCCAATTACGAGCACAAGACCATGAGCCTTCGCCGCGACTTTATCAAGCTTTCCCTCGGTGCCGCCGCCGCGGCGGGCATCGCCCTGACGGCGTTGCCGTCGTTCGCCCAAGGCGGCGTGACGCTGCTGAACGTGTCCTACGACCCGACCCGCGAGCTGTATGTGGACTACAACCAGGCCTTCGCCAAGTACTGGAAGGCCAAGACCGGGCAGGACGTGACGATCAAGCAGTCGCACGGCGGTTCGGGGAAGCAGGCGCGCTCGATCATCGACGGCATCGACGCCGACGTCGCGACGCTGGGGCTTGCCGGTGACACCGATGCGCTCGTCACGCACGGCGGGCTGGTCAAGCCCGACTGGCAGAAGCGCCTGCCGCACAACTCGGCGCCCTACACCTCGACCATCGTCTTCCTCGTGAAGAAGGGCAACCCGAAAGGCCTGAAGGACTGGGACGACCTGGTGAAGCCCGGCGTGCAGGTCATCACCCCGAACCCGAAGACCTCCGGCGGTGCCCGCTGGAACTACCTCGCGGCCTGGGAATTCGGCAAGCGCAAGTACGGCGGCGACGACAAGGCCAAGGCGTTCGTGGGCAAGCTCTACAAGAACGTCCCGGTGCTCGACACCGGTGCGCGCGGTTCGACCATCACCTTCGTGCAGCGCGGCGTGGGCGATGTGCTGCTGGCCTGGGAGAACGAGGCCTTCCTCGCGCTGAAGGAATTCGGCCCCGACAAGTTCGAGATCGTCGTGCCGTCGGTCAGTATCCTCGCGGAACCCACCGTGGCCGTGGTCGACAAGGTGGTCGACAAGAAGGGCACGCGCGCCGTCGCCGAGGAATACCTGAAGTACCTGTACTCGGACGAGGGCCAGGACATCGCCGGGCGCAACTACTACCGCCCGACCTCGGAGAAGGCCAAGGCCAAGTACGCGACGCAGTTCCCCAAGCTCACGCTGTTCACGATTGACGAAGCCTTCGGCGGCTGGGCCAAGGCGGACAAGGCGCACTTCGCCGATGGCGGCTCGTTCGACCAGATCTACCTGAACAAGTAGTTCGCCCCCAGGCTGAAAGTGATTTGATCGTGTCTGTTCTCCTGATCGCCGGCAGTCCCTCCGCGCCGTCCCGCTCGGCGGTGTTGCTCGATGCGGTGGCCGCACGGCTGGCGCTGCGCAAGGTGCCCGTGGATCGCCTTGCGATCCGCGAACTCGCAGCGCATGCGCTGCTGCTCGGCGAGGCCTCGCACCCGACCGTGCAGCAGGCGGCCGAGCAGGTGCATCGTGCCGATGTGATCGTGATCGCGACGCCGGTCTACAAGGCCGCCTACAGCGGCGTCCTCAAGGTGTTCCTCGACCTGCTGCCGCAATCGGCGCTCAAGGGCAAGACGGTGCTGCCGCTGGCCACCGGCGGCAGCCCGCATCACATGCTGGCGCTCGACTATGCGCTGCGGCCGGTGCTGCAGTCGCTCGCGGCACGGCACATCCTGCCGGGTGTCTATGCGACCGACGGGCAGGTGACCTTGCAGCCCGAAGGCGCCTATCAACTCCAGGCCGATCTCTCGCAGCGGCTGGACGACGCGGTCGAGACGCTCGCCAGCGAAGGTCTCAAGCTGCCGCCGACCTGGGGCTTCGAGCCCGTGGCTTTCGAGCGGGTGCGATGTAGCGTCTGACGGTCATCCGTCTGCGCGGCGCCCGATGCGGCGCCATCTCCATCCAACTCTCCGTCCCGATTCATATGGCCGCGATGCGGTCTCAGGGGCGACCTACGCCTCCAAGAAAGAAGCCCATGCCTCCTTTGACCCCGAACACCCTGATGCCGCCGCGCTCCGCGTGGTGGGGCGTCGCGGACCTGGCCATCAGCGCGCTGGTGGTCGTTGCGGTTGCGCTCATCACCGGCTTCATCGCTGCCACGTCATGAGCACGTCGTCGATCGTTCCGGGCGAATCGAACGCGCGCCGCCGTTTGCTGCAACTGCTCGTGGTCACGGCTTCGAGCTGGGGGCTCGGGGGGGCCGTGGCGCTGGCCCAGCCCGCCGGTTCCTCGTCGTCATCCGAGCCGCTTCAGCAACTGCGGATCGGCTACCAGAAGTCCGCCGCGAATCTGGTGATCGTGAAGCAGTCCGGCTGGCTGGAAAAGCGCTTCCCGAACGCGAAGATCGGGTGGATCGAGTTTCCGGCCGGGCCGCAACTGCTGGAGGCGCTGTCGGTCGGCAGTCTCGAGTTCGGCCTCACAGGCGATTCGCCGCCAGTGTTCGCGCAAGCTGCCGGCAAGGACCTCGTCTATGTCGGCGCCGAGCCGCCCAAGCCCGACAGCTCCGCGGTGCTGGTGCTGAAGGATTCGCCGCTGAAATCGCTGGCCGACCTCAAGGGTCGCAAGGTGGCCTTGCAGAAGGGATCGAGCGCGCACTACCTGCTGGTGCGCGCGGTGGAGAAGGCGGGCCTGCAATGGAGCGATATCCAGCCCGTCTACCTCGCGCCGGCCGATGCGCGCGCCGCCTTCGAGCGCGGCAGCGTCGATGCATGGGCGATCTGGGACCCGTTCTACGCCGCGACCGAACTCGCGATCCAGCCGCGTGCGCTGACCACCGGCCGCGGCCTGTCGGGCAACAGCTCCTTCTATCTCGCGTCGCGGCCGTTCGCGGAAAAGCATGCGGCCGTGATCGCCGCGCTGTTCGAGGAACTGACGCGCGCCGATCGCCTCGTGCAGCAGGAGCGCGCCGCCGCGATCAAGCTGATCGCCGACTTCAGCGGTCTCGACGCCGGCATCGTGAGCCTGTTTCTTCAACGCCGGCCGCCATCGCCTGTCGGTTCGATCCAGCCAGGGACGGTGAGCGACCAGCAGCGCGTCGCCGATGCCTTTCACAAGCTCGGACTCATTCCGAAGCCGGTCGAGGTCGCGCGCATCGTCTGGCATCCCGACACCCGCCTGGCGTCCGCCAAGCCCTGACGACGAACAACAGGATAAAAGTCATGAACATCTTCTGGTTCCTCCCCACGCACGGCGACAGCCGCTATCTCGGCACGACCGAAGGCGCGCGCCCGGTCGATCTGGCCTATCTGCAGCAGATTGCCGGCGCCGCCGATCAGCTGGGCTACGAAGGCGTGCTGATCCCGACCGGCCGTTCATGCGAAGACCCATGGGTCGTCGCCGCGAGCCTGATCGGCGCGACGAAGCGGCTCAAGTTCCTGGTCGCGGTGCGGCCCGGGCTGCATCAGCCGAGCCTGGCGGCGCGCATGGCTGCGACCTTCGATCGGCTGTCCGGCGGCCGCGTGCTGGTGAATCTCGTGACCGGCGGCGATCAGGCCGAGCTCGAAGGCGACGGCGTCTCCCTGGCCCACGCTGCGCGCTACGAGCAATCGGCCGAGTTCATCCGCATCTGGCGCGAGATCATCGCGCGCAGCCACGAAGGGCAGAGCTTCGACTACGACGGCAGGCACCTGAGCGTGAAAGGCGCAAAGCTGCTGTTTCCGCCCACGCAGAAGCCGTATCCGCCGGTGTGGTTCGGCGGCTCGTCGGAAGCGGCGCATGAGCTCGCCGCCGAGCAGGTCGATGCGTACCTGACCTGGGGCGAAACGCCGGCCGAGGTGGCGAAGAAGATCGCCGATGTTCGCGGAAGGGCAGCAAAGTACGTGGACCCCCACGCTTCGCTGCCCCCCGAGGGGGCGGCCACCGCCTTGGGGCGGCCCGGCGGCGGTGGGGGCCGCACGGTGAAGTTCGGCATCCGCCTACACGTGATCGTGCGCGAGACCGAGGACGAAGCCTGGCGCGCGGCCGAATCGCTGATCAGCCGCGTGGACGACGCCACCGTGGTCCGCGCGCAGGCTGCGTTCGCGCGCATGGATTCCGAAGGCCAGCGCCGCATGGCCGCGCTGCATGCGGGCGGCGCGAAGCGCAGCCGCGCGGATCTGGAAATCAGCCCGAACCTGTGGGCCGGCGTGGGCCTGGTTCGCGGCGGTGCGGGCACCGCGCTGGTGGGTGATCCGAAGACCGTCGCCGCGCGCATCGAGGAATACGCATCGCTGGGCATCGAGAGCTTCATCCTCTCGGGCTATCCGCATCTGGAGGAGTCGTACCGCTTTGCCGAGCTCGTGTTCCCGCTGCTGCCGCGCAAGCAGCGCGCAGGCGTTCCGGCGCAGGCCCTGACCGGGCCCTTCGGTGAAGTGGTCGCGAATCTCGATGCGCCTTCGCGCCTCTTGTCGCAGAGCTGAGCGGCACTCCACACCAAGGACTCCAATGACAGAACAAGTGCAAGCACGGCCGCTGCCGACACAAGTGCCATCGCTGAACGGCGCGAAGGCCTTCGGCGTATCGGTGGCGAAGCGCCTCGTGCCGTGGCTCGTGCCGGTGGGCCTGATCGTGGCGTGGCAGATCGCCTCGTCGTTCGGCTGGCTCTCGACCCGGGTGCTGCCGGCACCCATCGACGTGGTGAAGGCTGCGTGGAATCTCTCGGTGTCCGGCGAGTTGTGGACGCACGTGAAAGTGAGCGCAACACGCGCGCTCGCTGGCCTCGCGATCGGCGGCGGGCTCGGGCTGGTGCTGGGCCTGCTCACCGGCTCGATCCGCTTCTTCGAGACGCTCTTGGATTCGAGCATCCAGATGGTGCGCAACGTCCCGGCGCTGGCGCTGATCCCGCTGGTGATCCTGTGGTTCGGCATCGACGAATCGGCCAAGCTCTTTTTGATCTCGGTGTCGGTGTTCTTCCCGATCTACCTGAACACCTTCCACGGCATCCGCAACGTCGATCCGCAACTGATCGAAATGGGCCGCACCTACGGGCTCACGCGCTGGCAGCTCTACAAGGAAGTGATCCTGCCGGGCGCGACCTCGTCGATCCTCGTCGGCCTGCGTTTCTCGCTCGGCCTGATGTGGGTGATCCTGATCGTGGCCGAGACCATCTCCGCGCAGTCGGGCATCGGATATCTGACGATGAACGCACGCGAGTTCCTCCAGACCGACATCGTGCTCGTGGGCATCCTGCTCTATGCGCTGCTCGGCAAGCTGGCCGACCTGTTCGCCCGGGCGCTGGAGCGCTGGTGGCTGCGCTGGCATCCGGGCTATCAGGCCGCGAAGTGAAGAGGAGAAGAAATCCATGAGTGCCATTCCCCAGACCACGCCGCGGGATGCCGAAGCGCCGGGCGGCGTGCGGCTCGAAATCCGCGGCCTGTCCAAGCGCTACGGCGAACGCGAGGTGCTGCGCAACACGCAACTGACGGTCGAACCGGGCCAGTTCATCGCGATCGTGGGCCGCAGCGGCTGCGGCAAGAGCACCTTGCTGCGCCTCGTCGCGGGTCTGGAGCAAGCGAGCGAAGGCGCGCTCTACACCGACGGCAAGGCGGTCGAGGGGCTGCACGACGACACGCGGATCATGTTCCAGGAGGCGCGCCTCTTGCCGTGGCGGCGTGTGCTCGACAACGTGACGCTGGGCCTGCCGGCCGAGACCCGGGCGCGCGGCGCCGAAGTGCTCGCACAGGTCGGGCTCGCCGAGCGCAGGGACGAGTGGCCGGCACGCCTTTCGGGCGGCCAGCGCCAGCGCGTGGCGCTGGCACGTGCGCTGGTGCATCACCCGCGGCTGCTGCTGCTCGACGAGCCGCTCGGCGCGCTCGATGCGTTGACGCGCATCGAGATGCATCGCCTGATCGAGAGCCTCTGGCAGCGCCATCGCTTCACCGCGCTGCTGGTCACGCATGACGTGCAGGAGGCGGTGGCGCTCGCGGATCGCGTGATCCTCATCGAGAACGGCCGCATCGCGCTGGACGAGAACATCGCACTTGCACGGCCACGCTCGCAGGGCGACCCGGCTTTCGCAGCGATCGAGAAACGCATCCTCGATCGCGTCCTGCAGAAGCCGGATGCGGCAGAGCCCGCCAACGACACACGCTGGGCCGATGGTCCGGCCCATGCATTGCGCTGGGCGGTCTGACCCGGCATCCCTTTCCCAACCCAAAAAGGAGTTTCATCATGTCCATCCAAGCCATCAACGTCCGCAACCAGTTCAAGGGCAAGGTCCGCGAAATCATCCGCGGCGACGTCGTCTCCGAAGTCGATGTCGAGACCGCGTGGGGCATCGTGACCTCGGTCATCACGACCCGTTCCGTCGACGAGCTGCAGCTCAAGGTCGGCTCCGATGTGGTCGCGCTGGTGAAGTCGACCGAAGTGTCGATCGCCAAGCTCTGATGCGGATGATCGAACTCAAGGGCATCCATCAGATCTACGACGGCCCGCAAGGGCCGGTCGAGGCACTCAAGGGCATCGACCTCGACGTAGCGCCGGGCGAAGTGTTCGGCGTGATCGGGCGCAGCGGCGCGGGCAAGAGCTCGCTGGTGCGCACCATCAATCTTCTCAACCGGCCGGCGCGCGGCAGCGTTCGCGTGGACGGCCGCGAACTCACCGCGCTCGATGATGCCGAGCTGCGCGCCGCGCGGCAGGGCATCGGCATGATCTTCCAGCACTTCAACCTGCTGTCGTCGCGCACGGTGTACGACAACGTGGCGCTGCCGCTGGAGCTCGCGGGCCTGCGGCCGGCGCAGATCAAGGCGCGTGTGGAACCGCTGCTGGACCTGGTCGGCCTCGCGAGCCTGCGGGATCGCCATCCGGCGCAGATCAGCGGCGGCCAGAAGCAGCGCGTGGGCATCGCGCGGGCGCTGGCGAACCGGCCGAAGGTGCTGCTGTCGGATGAGGCGACCTCAGCGCTCGATCCCGAGACCACGCGCGCGATCCTCGCACTGCTGCAGCAGATCAATCGCGAGTTCGGCCTCACGGTGGTGCTCATCACGCACGAGATGCAGGTCATCAAGCAGCTCGCGCAGCAGGTCGCGGTGATCGACCACGGCCGCATCGTGGAGCAGGGCGCGGTGCTCGATGTCTTCACACGGCCGCAGCATGAGACGACGCGCAGCCTGCTCGAGGACATCGCGCCGCAGCAACTGCCCGAGAGCGTTCTCGCGCGCATCCGTGCGCTGATGCAGGACGGCGGGCATGCAGAGGAATCGCAGCTGCTGCGCCTCGCCTTCGCGGGCGAGGACTCAGCCGACCAGCCGCTGCTGTCGCAGGTGATTCGCCGCTTCGGCATCGATCTGTCGATCGTGCATGGGCAGGTCGACGAGATCCAGGGCCGGCCGTTCGGCTCGCTCGCGGTGCTGGCGCGGGGTGCGCGCGAATCGCTGGCTGCCGCTGTCGCGCACCTGCGTGGTGCGGGGGTGCTGGTGCAGGAGGTGGCGCATGTTTGACGTCTTCACCGGGCCGATGCTGGGCCTCTTCGCCACCTCGCTGTGGGAAACCATCGTGATGGTCGGCATCTCCGGCCTGGTCGGCGCTGCGGTCGGCGTGCCGCTGGGCGTGTACCTGCATCTCACCGACGACGGCGGGGTGCTGGAGAACCGGCCGGTCAATCGCATCGTGGGTGCGATCGTCAACGCGGTGCGTTCCACGCCTTTCATCATCCTGCTGGTGGCGATCATCCCGCTCACGCGCCTGCTGACGGGTTCGTCGATCGGCACCGCGGCGGCCGTGGTGCCGCTCAGCCTCGCGGCCGCGCCCTTCGTCGCGCGGCTCGTCGAGACCTCGCTGCGCGAAGTCGACCGCGGGCTCGTCGAGGCCGCGCAGGCGATGGGCGCGAGCACGCCGCAGATCATCTGGAAGGTGCTTCTTCCCGAGGCGCTGCCCGGCATCGTGGCCGGCGTGACGATCACCTTCGTGAGCCTCACCGGCTATTCGGCGATGGCCGGCGCCATCGGCGGCGGCGGACTGGGCGACCTCGGCATCCGCTATGGCTACCAGCGCTTCCTGCCCGAAGTGATGCTGGCGGTGGTGCTGGTGCTGATCCTCTTCGTGCAGGCCGTGCAAAGCGGCGGCGACTGGCTGGTGCGCAGGCTCAGCCACAAGTAGTTTTTTTGACCAGGAATCGATATGAACCACAACAAGCGCAAGCTTCTTCAATCCGTCGTCGCACTCGCCATTGCCGCCGGCTTCTCCACCGCGCCGGCCTTCGCTGAGGACAAGCCGATCAAGGTCGGCGTGACCGCCGGCCCGCATGCGCAGATCTTCGAGCAGGTGCGCAAGGTCGCCGAGAAGGACGGCCTGAAGATCCAGATCGTCGAGTTCAGCGACTACGTGCAGCCCAATGCGGCATTGGCGGCCGGCGACCTCGACGCCAACAGCTACCAGCACAAGCCCTACCTCGACCAGCAGGTGAAGGACCGCAACTACAAGATCGTCGACGTCGGCTACACGGTCAACTTCCCGATCGGCATCTATTCGAAGAAGGTCCGGAGCCTGAAGGACCTGAAGGAAGGCGCGCGCTTCGGCATCCCGAACGACCCGACCAACGGCGGCCGCGTGCTGCTGGTGCTGCAGGACCAGGGCCTGATCAAGCTCAAGCCCGAAGCCGGCCTCAAGGCCACGCCGCTCGACGTGATCGACAACCCGAAGAAGATCAGGTTCGTCGAAGTCGATGCCGCGCAACTGCCGCGCACGCTCGACGATCTCGATGCTTCCGCGATCAACACCAACTACGCGCTCTCGGCCGGCCTCAACCCCGGCAAGGACGCGATCGCGCGCGAGAGCGCGAAGAGCCCCTACGTCAACCTGATCGCGGTGCGCGAGCAGGACAAGGACAAGCCGTGGGTCGCCAAGCTGGTGAAGGCCTATCACTCCGACGAGGTGCGGACCTTCGTGCAGAACGAGTTCAAGGGCTCGGTGCTCGCGAGCTGGTAGGCCGCCCGGTATCGCCGCCGGTCCGGGCGGGTTTCGTGTAGAAACCCGCCCGAGGTGGGGTTTTGCACGATGGTGCATCGTGGGACCCCACGACCGGAGGAACGCATGTCTTTATTCGATGTGGGTGACATCGTCGCCGACCTGCACGCGGCGCGCGACGAATGGCGCGATGCGCAAAAGCGATCGCGCGAGCCGGGCAGCCGGGAGTTTCCGTCGCGCGAAGCTTTGGCGGCCATCGTCGAGTCGCTCAAAGGGGCGCTGTTCCCGATGCGGCTGGGCCCGCCCGAACTGCGCCGCGAAAGCGAGGACTTCTATGTCGGCTACACGCTGGATGCGGCCCTGCAGGCGCTGTGGACGCAGGCACGCCTGGAGCTCCTCTACACCTCGCGCCACCAGCCGCGCCCGACCGAGGACATCGATGAGCAGGCGACGAGCGCCGTGCGCGAATTCGCGGCCGCGCTGCCGGGCATCCGCCGCCTGCTCGACGGCGACGTGATCGCCGCCTACCAGGGCGACCCCGCGGCGCGCAGCGTGGACGAAGTGCTGCTGTGCTATCCGGGCATCCTGGCGATGATCCATCACCGGCTCGCGCATCGCCTCTACCGGCTGCAATTGCCGCTGCTCGCGCGCATCGTGGCCGAGCTCGCGCACGGCCAGACGGGCATCGACATCCACCCGGGCGCGCAGATCGACGCGGGCTTCTTCATCGATCACGGCACCGGCGTCGTGATCGGCGAAACCGCGGTCATCGGCAAGCGGGTGCGGATCTACCAGGCGGTGACGCTCGGCGCGAAGCGCTTTCCGATCGATGGCGAGGGCAACCTGCAGAAGGGCGGGGCGCGGCATCCGATCGTGGAGGACGACGTCGTCATCTACGCCGGTGCCACCATCCTCGGCCGCGTGACCCTGGGCAAGGGCGCGATCATCGGCGGCAACGTGTGGATCACCGACGACGTGCCGCCGGGTGCCAATGTGTCACAGGCGAGCCTGCAGAACGCGCCGCTGCGCAAGACCGCGGCCTGAGTCGCACAATGCACGATCACGACTTCCTTCAACCCCTCTCAAGGAGTTTTCATGGCCCAGAAGAAGATCGCCGTCGTCGTCGGCAGCCTGCGCAAGGATTCGTTCAATCACAAGCTCGCGCTCGCCATCGCGCATCTCGCGCCGTCGGACTTCACCTTCGAGCATGTCCGCATCGATGACCTGCCGCTCTACAACCAGGACCAGGACGGCAACCAGGCGCCCGAGGTCAAGCGGCTCAAGACCGAGATCGCGGCCGCCGACGGCGTGCTGTTCGTGACGCCGGAATACAACCGTGCCATCCCGGGCGTGCTCAAGAACGCGATCGACAACGCATCGCGCCCCTACGGGCAAAGCGCCTGGGCCGGCAAGCCGGCGGGCGTGATCGGCATCTCGGTCGGCCAGATCGGCACGGCGGTCGCCCAGCAGCAGTTGCGCGGGGTGCTGGCCTATCTGGACATGCCGACGCTCGGCCAGCCGGAGGTCTTCCTGCAGAACAAGGAAGGGCTTTTCGACGACAAGGGCCATGTGGCCGAAGGCAGCAGGCAGTTCCTGCAGGGCTGGGTCGACAAATACGTGGCGTGGGTCAAGGATCACTCGAACTGAGCGACGACGAATGAAGAAAAGGGCGGGTGCGCCGTGCGCACCCGCCCTTTTCTTTGAGTCAGCCGGGATCAGGCAGCCAGCGTGGCCCGATCCTGGTTCGCGGCTTCGGTGACGGCCGTCGCGATGTCGGTGCGTGCGGCAGTGATCGCGGCCGTCTTGGCCGCGTCGCCCATGGCGATGCCCTCGGCGCGCACGAAGCGCACGTCGGTGATGCCGAAGAAGCCGAAGACCACCTTCAGGTAGCTCTCCTGGTGTTCCATGGCCTGGCCGCCTTCGCTGGTCGAGTACATGCCGCCGCGGGTCGAGGCGACGATCACCGTCTTGCCGCCGGCCAGGCCGACCGGGCCCTTGTCGGTGTACTTGAAGGTGCGGCCGGCCTGGGCGAGGCGGTCGATCCAGGCCTTGAGCTGGGTCGGCACCGAGAAGTTGTAGAGCGGCGCGCCGACGACGATCACGTCGGAGGCGAGGAACTGGCTCACCAGGCGCTCGGAGACTTCGTTCTCACGACGCTGGGCTTCGGTCGGGTTGGCCTGCACGCCGACCTTGATGCCGAGTGCGTCGGCGGTGAAGTGGTTGGGCGTGTCCACCGCGAGGTCGAGGTACTCGACCTTGGTGTGGGGGTGGTTCTTGCGCCATTCGGCCACGATCTCGGCCGTGAGTTGGCGCGAGACGGAGTTGGTGCCCAGGACGCTGGAGTCGACGTGCAACAGTTTCATGATCGATGGTCTTTCTTGAACAGGGCCGGCACGGAAATCGGTCGGCGTGGGAAGAATTCTATTTTTGTGGCGATTCATTGATAAGTCGGTAAAAATGGCTTAATTCGTTCCACTGATAGGACAATCAATGTGATGCAGGACCTGAACGACATGGTGTTCTTCGCCGAAGTGGCCGAGCGCGGCGGATTCGCAGCGGCCAGCCGCGCACTCGGCATTCCCAAGTCGCGGCTGTCGCGTCGCGTCGCGGACCTGGAGGCGCAACTGGGCGTGCAACTGATGCAGCGCAGCACCCGGCGTCTGTCGCTGACGCCGGCCGGCGAGATCTTCCTGAAGCACTGCGCGGCGATGCGCGATGCGGCGCAGGCCGCTTCGGAGGCGGTGGTCCAGGTGCAGACGGAGCCGCGCGGCACGGTGCGGCTGAGCTGTCCGGTCACGCTGGCGCAGGGCAGCGTCGGGCCGCTGCTGCCGCGCTTCATGGAGCGCTTTCCGGCAGTACGCATCGAGATGCGGGTGTTGAACCGGCCGGTCGATCCGATCGAGGAGGGCGTCGATCTCGCGCTGCGCGTGCGGCCCGAGATCGAGGACAGCGCGACGCTGGTCGCGAAGACCTTCGGCATCAGCCGCGGCATCCTGGTCGCGAGTCCCGATCTGCTGCGGCGGCAGGGGCCGGTGCAGACGCCGGCGGATCTGGGCAAGCTCGACACCGTCTCGATGTCCACGGGCGACGGCCGGGCCAACTGGCGGCTCGAGGGCCCGGGCGGCAAGGTGGTGGTCCACACCCATGTGCCGCGCTACGTGGCGGACGACCTGCTGACGCTGAAGTTCGCGGTGGTGCAGGGCACCGGCGCCTCGGTGCTGCCCGACTACATGTGCCGCGCCGAACTCAAGGACGGCCGGCTGGTGAAGGTCCTGCCGGGCTGGGGGCCGGCGCCGGGCATCACCCATGCGATGTTCCCGGCGCGGCGGGCACTGGTGCCGGCGGTGCGGCAACTCATCGATTTCCTGGTCGACAACCTCGATCGCGAAGAGCCGCACGACTACGTCATCTGAGGCGTCACCCGAGTTCTTATGCGTAAAACGTCATATTCAAACAAGTAGATATTCGTTTGTCTTCGAAGCAAGGCTTCGGAGAATCGCCGGTTCCCAATCCACCGAGAGCACGCAAGAGGAACCATGGCCCACGCGCCGAAGCCGACCATCGTCATCGTGCCGGGCTGGCGCGATTCCGGTCCGGGCCACTGGCAGAGCCTGTGGGCGGAACGGATGCAGAGCACGGTCCGCGTCACGCAGGACGACTGGCTCACCCCGCGCCGCGAGGCCTGGGTGGCCTCGCTCGAAAAGCTCGTGGCGGAAAGTCCGCAGCCGGTGGTGATCGTCGCGCACAGCCTCGGCTGCATCGCGACCGTGCACCTGTCCGAAGCAGCCGCGGCACGCATCAGCGGCGCGCTGCTGGTCGCGCCCGCCGATCCCGAGCGCCGCGCCGTGCTTTCCGATTTCGCGCCGGTTCCGTACGCGAAGCTGCCTTTTCGCAGCATCGTGGTGGCGAGCAGCAACGACCCCTACTGCCCGGTGCGCCTGGCCGGCGCCTATGCCCGCGCCTGGGGTAGCGAGTTCGTTCGGATGCAGAATGCCGGCCACATCAACATCGAATCCGGGCATGGCGACTGGCCCCTCGGCCTCGCGCTGCTGCAATCGTTGACGGACGAGCCGTTCCCTCTGCTGAACGGCGGCAAGAATCTCGAACCTCTGGCAACCCTATGACTTCAAGAATCAAGACACTCATCGGCGCGTTCGCGCTGGCCGCGGCTGGCATCGCGTCCGCGCAGCCGACGACCCTGCTCAACGTGTCCTACGACGTGGCGCGCGAGTTCTACAAGGACTACAACGCCGCCTTCGTGGCGCACTACAAGAAGACCACCGGCAAGGACGTCAAGATCGACCAGTCGCATGCCGGTTCCAGCGCGCAGGCGCGTGCCGTGGCCGACGGCCTCGACGCCGACGTGGTCACGATGAACACCAGCACCGACATCGATTTCCTCGCCAATGCCGGCGTGGTGGCCAAGGACTGGCCCAAGCGCTTCCCGTACAACGCGGCGCCGACCACTTCGACCATGCTGTTCCTGACCCGCAACGGCAACCCGAAGGGCATCAAGGACTGGGACGACCTGATCAAGCCCGGCGTGCAGGTGGTGATCGTCAACCCGAAGACCGGCGGCAACGGCCGCTACGCCTACCTCGCGGCATGGGGCTACGTGAAGAAGAAGGGCGGCAGCGACGCCCAGGCGGCCGAGTTCGTCGGCAAGCTGTTCAAGAACGTGCCGGTGCTCGCGCGCGGCGGCCGCGATGCGACCACCGCCTTCCTGCAGCGCAATATCGGCGACGTGCTGATCACCTTCGAATCCGAGGTGGTCTCGATCGATCGCGAGTTCGGCGCGGGCAAGGTCGATGCCGTCTATCCCTCGATCAGCATCCTGGCCGAGAACCCGGTGGCCATCGTCGAGCGCACGGTCAACAAGCGCGGTTCGGGCGAACTCGCGAAGGCGTACCTCGACTACCTCTATTCCGACGAGGCGCAGGAAATCGCAGCCAAGCATGCGCTGCGCCCGCGCTCGGAAGCCGTGCTCAAGAGAAACGCCGCGACCTTCAAGCCGCTGCAACTCTTCACGGTGCAGGAACTGTTCGGCAGCCTCGGTGAAGCGCAGAAGGTGCACTTCAACGACGGCGGGCAGTTCGACAAGATCTATACGCCTGGCGTCAATAGATGAGCGCCGCGCTGAACCGCTTCGAGCAAGCGAACGCCCCCTCGGGGGGCAGCGACGACACGACAGTGCGGAGCGTGGGGGCACGATGAGTGGTGCAGTTTCCTCGGCGCTGCCGTCTTCGGCGGCGCCCCTCGCGCGTGCAGGCGGCACGGGCGTGTCGCGGCGCGTGCTGCCGGGCTTTCACCTGACGCTCGGCTATTCGCTGCTGTACCTCGGCCTGATCGTGCTGATCCCGCTCTCGGCGCTGGTCTTCAGGACCTTCGCCTTGACCTGGGACCAGTTCTGGGCGGCGGTCACGGCGCCGCGCGTGATGGCCTCCTATCGGCTGACCTTCGGCGCCTCGTTCATCGCGGCGCTGGTCAACCTCGTGTTCGGGCTGCTCGTGGCCTGGGTGCTGGTGCGCTACAAGTTTCCGGGCAAGCGCATCGTCGACGCGCTGGTCGATCTGCCTTTCGCGCTGCCCACCGCGGTGGCCGGCATCTCGCTCACGGCGCTGCTGGCAGGCAACGGCTGGCTCGGCCAGTACCTCGAGCCGCTGGGCATCAAGCTCGCCTTCACGCCGGCCGGCGTGGTGATCGCGCTGATCTTCATCGGCCTGCCTTTCGTCGTGCGGACGGTGCAGCCGGTGCTCGAGGACACCGAAAAGGAACTCGAGGAAGCCGCCACCAGCCTCGGCGCGACGCGCCTGCAGACCTTCACGAAAGTGATCCTGCCGTCGATCATGCCGGCGCTGCTCACCGGCTTCGCGATGGCTTTCGCCCGCGCGATCGGCGAATACGGCTCGGTGATCTTCATCGCCGGCAACATGCCGATGATTTCCGAGATCACGCCGCTCATCATCATCGGCAAGCTCGAGCAGTACGACTTCGCCGGTGCGACGGCGGTGGCGCTGGTGATGCTGGTGATCTCGTTCGTGATGCTGCTGGTCATCAATGCGCTGCAGGCATGGCAGCGCCGCCGCTCGGGAGCGCCGGCATGAGCGCGAAGACCGTGCGCCGCGCGCAGGCCGGCACGACCGAATCGGCCTGGGTGCGCTGGACGCTGACCGCGGTCGCGCTGCTCTTCATGCTGCTGTTCCTGTTCCTGCCGCTCGCCGCAGTCGCGACCGAGGCGCTGCGCAAGGGTTTCGGCGCCTACCTCGAGGCGCTCCAGGAGCCCGATGCCTGGAGCGCGATCCGCCTGACCCTGCTGACCGCCGCGATCGCGGTGCCGCTGAACCTCGTCTTCGGCATCTGCGCCGCATGGGCGATCGCCAAGTTCGAGTTCCGTGGCAAGGCATTGCTGACCACGCTGGTCGACCTGCCGTTCGCGGTCTCGCCGGTGGTCGCCGGCCTGATCTACGTGCTGGTGTTCGGCGCGCAGGGCTGGTTCGGGCCCTGGCTTTCCGAGCACGACATCAAGATCATCTTCGCGGTGCCGGGCATCGTGCTCGCGACGGTGTTCGTGACCTTCCCGTTCATCGCGCGCGAGCTGATCCCGCTGATGCAGGCGCAGGGCACCGACGAAGAGCAGGCTGCGATCGTGCTCGGCGCGACCGGCTGGCAGACCTTCTGGCGCGTGACCTTGCCCAACATCAAGTGGGGCCTGATCTACGGCGTCATTCTCTGCAATGCGCGGTCGATGGGCGAGTTCGGCGCGGTGTCGGTGGTGTCGGGCCACATCCGCGGCCAGACCAACACCATGCCGCTGCACGTCGAAGTGCTCTACAACGAATACCAGTCCGTCGCTGCCTTCGCGGTGGCCTCGCTGCTGGCCATCCTGGCGCTGGTCACGCTGGTGATCAAGTCCTTCGTCGAATGGCGCCACGAACGCGAGATGAAGGCGATTGCCGACCTGCCCCCTGAGCGCCCGACGCCGGCAGCGACCTGAAAGAGAGAATCATGACCCCCAAACTTTGCACTTCGTGTCTTCGTTGCCCCCCGAGGGGGCGCGTTTCGCCTTGGGGCGGCCCGGCGGTGAAACCATGAGCATCGAGATCCGCAACGTCAGCAAGCGCTTCGGCGACTTCCATGCCTTGCGCGACGTGAGCCTCGATGTGTCATCGGGCGAACTGATCGCGCTGCTCGGCCCCTCGGGCTGCGGCAAGACCACGCTGCTGCGCATCATCGCCGGGCTCGAAACGGCGGACGCCGGCAGCATCCTGTTCTCGGGCGAGGACACCACGGACGTGCATGTGCGCGAGCGCCAGGTCGGCTTCGTGTTCCAGCACTATGCGCTGTTCCGGCACATGAGCGTATTCGAGAACGTGGCTTTCGGCCTGCGCGTCAAGCCGCGCAGCCTCCGACCCAGCGAGGCGCAGATCAAGGCCAAGGTGACCGATCTGCTGAAGCTGGTGCAGCTCGACTGGCTCGCGGACCGCTATCCCTCGCAGCTTTCGGGCGGCCAGCGCCAGCGCATCGCGCTCGCCCGTGCGCTCGCGGTGGAGCCCAAGGTGCTGCTGCTCGACGAGCCCTTCGGCGCGCTCGACGCCAAGGTGCGCAAGGAGCTGCGCCGCTGGCTGCGGCGCCTGCATGACGAACTCCACGTCACCAGCATCTTCGTCACGCACGATCAGGAGGAGGCGCTCGAAGTCGCCGACCGCGTGGTGCTGATGAACAGCGGCAAGGTGGAGCAGACGGGTTCGCCGCAGGACGTGTGGGACCACCCCGCGAGTCCGTTCGTCTACGGCTTCCTCGGCGATGTGAACCTGTTCCATGGCCGCGCCCACGAGGGCGAGGTGCATGTCGAGGGCTTTCGCATCGATTCGCCCGAGCACCGCGACCTGCGCGACGGCAAGGCGCTGGCCTATGTACGCCCGCACGACCTCGATGTGGTGCCGTACAAGCAGGGCGCCTCGGGCATCGTCTCGACCTTGACGCGGGCGATCGTGGTCGGACCGATCGCGCGGCTGGAACTCGAACCGGTCGAATCGAATCCTGATAATCCGGGCTCCGGAACCATCATCGAGGCGCAACTCCCTGCGCAACAGTTCCGGGAACTGGGACTTCGCGAAGGCGACACGGTCGTCGCCAAGCCGCGCAAGGCCCGGGTGTTCGTAGAGGACTGGGTATCACCTTGATCGATTGGTATTTCGGCGCGCCGCGGCGCGCTCTCGCTTTGATCTGTGCCGCATGCATCGCCATGCTGGCGTTCGGCATGTACCTGCAGCACGTGGTGGGGCTCGAGCCTTGCCCGATGTGCATCGTGCAGCGCTATGCGCTGGTGCTCGTCGCCCTGTTCGCCGGGCTGGCGGCCGCGAGCCGCCGCCGGGCTCTGCAGGTGACCGGCGCGCTGCTCGGGCTCATCATGGCCGTCGGCGGCGCCTATACGGCCGCGCGCCAGAGCTGGCTGCAGTGGCATCCGCCGGAAGTCGTGTCCTGCGGGCGCGACATCTACGGAATGATCGAGATGTTCCCGCTCCAGCGCGCAGTCCCGATGATCTTCCGCGGTGCGGGGGACTGCACCAAGATCGACTGGACCTTCCTCGGCCTGTCGATCGCCAACTGGTCGTTCATCGCGTTCAGCGTCTTCGCGGTGCTGCTGCTGGTCCTGATGTTCCGTCGCGGAAACCGCTGATCGCGGCGCTCCGGTTTTCGATCTCAAGACAAGAGTTTTCGATTTCGCCGCGCACGTAAGGGCCAAGATCGGCCCTTGGCGACGGGCGCCTGCTAGGAGTCAGGCTGCGAAAATCGTCAAAACAACGTAAGTAGGCTGATCCGATGGGAAGATGCGCTCGGTCTGAATTACGTGCACGCCGCGCGCCGAATGCGCGCCACTTCGGCTGCTTCGCACACTCCTGGAGTCATGAGCGCGAGATCGCTCCGCACTCCGCATCCAGCACGTCGATCAGCTTATCAACAAGTTTGTCAGAGCTGGCTTGAGTAGGATGGATTCCATCCAGTGTCGGGAGCGGTTCCGCGCCCCAATTCGCCCAGGGCGTTCCACTATCCTGTGCCACGGCATAGAGCATGGTGTTGACGGTCAGCCAACTGGGAATGTCGTTGGTAGTGGGCGACGGACCTGTCAGGAGCGGCCTACTGCCCTCTTCGCGAACCTTGTCGATCAGCGCGCGCATGAGGGAAAAGTCCCTGATGCGGTGGGTTGCGTCATTGACGCCCCATTGCAGTACTACGACGGCCGGCGTGGGACGTGGGTCACTCATTGCCAATTGCGCGCCCTCATAGCCCGTTTGCCCTGCCACGGCGCGCAATTCGACGTTCCATGAGGGTCGTGCACGCTGTATGCGGCGCTGAGGACCCTCCTGAACCAACGGCTCGCCCCGCATGATGCTGTCACCATAGAGCACAACGCTGCATTGAATATCCGGAGCGGGATCCTTTGAAAACGCACTGCCAACGTTCTTTTGGTCAAAGGACCCAAAAGACGAATTGCCAGCCTCGCTGCCGCCGCCGCACGCTGCGAGCATCAAGACCGCGGCGCAGTTAAGAAGAGATTTCATAGCAAAAACAAAGCCGTCGGAGCATTCATTGCTCCGATGCGGGTTTCCCGAAAAGAGTTGAATAAAGGTAGAGGCGAAGGACGCGTCTTGCCTCTAGGGCTGCTGCCGTAGCAGCACGTTGACGGACCCGCCGTAACTCGCAGACGCGCCGGCCCCCACGACGTGGCGCCTTCCGGGAGAAAGCGTCAAGCGACCGAAGAATAGAAGCGTGGCCTAGACCTTGGAATCAGACGAGTCCGAAAGTCGCCCGGATGAGCGTCGATTCGTCTTGCTCCGGGGAATGTGGGCCGCCGACCGGCCCTTCTTTTAACGACCGGCTACTCTCGATAGGCCGATCCGCTCCAGACTTATCACGCAACTCAAAAAGTCGCGGTTCGTCAGGGTGGGGTAGCGCTTGTCTTCCGCCTTGGTGGAATAGCCGCTGATCGAGGCATCCAGAACGCCGAAAAGTGTGACAGACGATTGAGCCGAGGCGGTGCTGACGGCGGCGAGGGCAGCCAGGGCGACCAGAGTTTTTTTCATTGCAAATTGCTCCAAGGTTAAACATAGGGCACCGGTTTTTTGCCGGGCCCGGCCAACCTCCTTTTGGGAAGTTGGTGTTATTCCATCAGAGCAAATTGCGGGTCGCTGAATCGATCCTGCGAGATCGATCCACAATCCTGCGGAATTGACACCGCGAATTCGGCGTCGCGTTGTGAGATTGCGACAGGCTTTAAAGCGGCAGCGTGTCGAACGCCCCGTAGGCCGTGGCCAGCCAGGTTTTTACGCGCTGGCGTTCCAGCAGGCCCAGCGCGTGCGGGCTTTCGCGGTCGTTGACCGCCTTCCAGAAACTGGTGTTGCGCGCGTCGATCTTGCGCATGCTGGCGTCGTGCAGGCGCGGCAGCGTGATCACGCGCGCGCCGTGCGCGGTCGCCTTGGCCAGCGATTGCGATCCCAGCAGCAGGCCGAAGTCGCTGCCGCGGCCGTAGTTCTGCACCACGACGTAGTTCGGCCGGTTGCCGAAGGTGTCGGTCAGGATGCCGAGCAGGTCGGTGGAATCCTTGCCGTCGTCGAGCACGTGCCAGAAGTTCACCGCCACGCCGAGTTCGGCGAAGACGTCGAAGAGGTCCGATTCCTTGATCCAGCGCGCGAGCGGCGCGAGCGTCTGCGCGGCGAGGTCGACGATCACGTTCTGCTGCGGCTTGTCCTCGAAGCCGTTCACCACGGTGTCGAGCCCCTCGAAGCTGTCCACCACCACCGGCGAGGCAAAGCCTTCATAGAAGCGGGTGAAGGAGCTGTGCGAGCGATCGGTGTCGAAGCCCACGAAAGGCCGGCTGTGATCGATGAAGTACTGCGCCAGCAGCCGCGCCGTCACCGATTTGCCGACACCGCCCTTTTCGCCGCCGATGAAGTTGAGAGAGCTCATGAGGTCCTTCGAGGAGTGGTTGCGTGAGCCTTGAGTGCCAAAGGTGCGGCAAAGGCATTTTTCAGACGATTCTCGCAGACGCATCGACCCCGGATTCCTACGATCGACAGCATTCGAATTCACTGCGAGTGCAGTGCGTCGACAAGCACGTGGAGAGCGTATTTCAGCCGGGGCTGACCCGAAGCGCGACGCTGACGCGCGCGGTCGTGAATAGAGAGATATCAAGGGATGGTTTGGATGGAATTGGCCGGTATGTCGGCAGCGGCTGCGCGAGGGCGCCGCGGATATTCGTTTACCCGGGGCCTCGGCTTCCTCTTTGTCGCGATCGCATGCGCCCTGGGAAGCGCCGGCGCGCGAGCGATTTGCGTCGAGACCGGGACAGGGTCCGGCGACGGCCTGTGGTCTTTCGCGCAGGGCCAGCCGATCGGACCGTCGAGCATCACTGTCTATCCGCAGAAGTTCATGCCGGTGGGGACGGTGCTGTTCGATCAGACCTACCCCATGACCTATCTGTTGGGCGGGAACGCCAATGCGGTCGTCGCGAAATGCACCGACACGGCCAGCGCCTCGAAGGTGTCGGCCGCCTTGCGCCTGGACGATACCTATCAGTTCGGGGGGTTCGATGTCGGCGGAACCCGCTACTACTACGTGCAGTACGTCTATCCGTCGAATTCGACCATGTACACGACGGTGGGGTGGAAGCTGTATGGGGTGATGGCCGACGGTTCGCAGCGTGAGTTGGTCTTCAATGACTCCGGCGCGGCGAGCAACACGGCGGTCGTCTTTCCGACCTCCGGCGGCTACGAGTCGTCCACCCGCGCCGACAAGCTCACCTATCCCTATGTCGTGATGGCCAAGCACTTTCCGAGCGTGCGGCTGGTCATGGTCCGCTCCCCTTACGACGACAACAAGTTCGCCGTGGTCAGCGACGGCTACATCGGCCGAATCGGCATCGCCCACACCGACTACGGTGGCGGCAGCACCGATTCCACCTACGGCTATATCAAGTTCGGCAATTACCAGCCGACGCCCAGCGCCGCCTGCGGCGTGTCGAGCGTGCCTCGCACGGTCGACCTGGGCTCCCACGCGAAGGCGACCGTGGCCGCCGGCAGTGCGCCCTGGTCGGGGTTCACGGTCACGTACGAGTGCACTTCCGCCAATTCTCCGGTGAGCAGTCTGCGCATCGGATTCGAGCCGCAGCAGCGGGGCAATCTGGTCGCCACCAACTACCGGTACCTGAAGTCCGACGCAGTGGCGAATGCGGCCCAGGGGGTCGGCATCGTCTATCGACGCCAAGGCGAGTCGGGAAGCCGCTACTGGGTTCAGAACTCCGGCTGCTCCGGGGTCAGCACGGCCACGCAGAACAACTCGAACTGCTATCTGGCGCGATCGCAGACACAGGACCAGGGTTGGTACAAGGCCAATTACCTCAGCAGCGGCAGTTCGGCGACCGCGGGGTACACCGAATACGCGGAACCGTTCGAGGCGCGCCTCGAATTGCTTCCGGACACGGCGGCCAACGATGTGACCACAGGTGGTGTGACTGCCACGGTCAACGTGCTGGTCAACCAGCCCTAGCCCCCAAATCACTCCGATCGAGACGCCCTGGCGCGTGCCAGCGGCATGGCTCGACCGGCACCCGACATCTCGCCGCGAACGACCTTCGCGGGGTGGTGGAGGAGTGGATGTGCGGCACGTCTGATCGAAGACGGCCGTCCGTCCGCTCTGTTTATTGAAACCGTTCGAAAGGAAAAATCATGTCGAAGAAATTGGCGCTAGCCATTGCCGCGTCCTGCCTGGCCGCGATGGGGGGACTGGCGCAGGCCCAGAGCAACACCATCACCTTCAACGGTGAAGTGGTCGAGACGACCTGCGACCCTGTCGTGACCGGTGGCAACTACACCGTCACGCTCGATCAGGTCGCCAAGAGCGCCCTGATCGCCAGCGGCCCCGGTCGGTACTCAGCACTGAGCGTTCCGTTCTCGATCCAGGTGGTGAACTGCCCGGCGAGCGTGTCAAAGGTCGGCGCGGTGCTGGACTCGAGCACCTACGACGCGGCCAACTTCAACCTGAACGACCTGACCACCTACGGCAGCAATGCCGTCCAGATCCAGGTCATGGACGGAACGGATCCCACGACGCAAGTCGAGGTCGGCGCGGCCGACCCGGTGACCTATGTGTCGACCGTCAGCAACGCGGCAAGCATTCCGATGACGGCGCATTACTTCGTGAAGGACGTCGCGAATGTCGTGACCGGAAAGATCAAGACGACCGCCGTCTACGCATTGCGTACTCAGTAAGTCACGCAGCGCCACGAGGACATCGCCCCGATGTCCTCGTGGCGCCCTCGCATTCCTTCTTTTCTCCATGACGCAAAGCGAATCCCGATGTCTGCACTGAAGCCAAAATTTCCCGGCACGGGAATCCTGCTGCTGGCGTTCCTGATCCTGTTCCTGGTCGAGGTTCAGGCTCACGCAGGGGTCGTGATGTATGGAACGCGGGTCATCTACCCTTCCGAGAAGAGCTTCGTCTCGGTCAGACTCGCCAACCAGGACAAGACCCCTCATCTGATCCAGGCCTGGGCCGACGATGGCAGCCTTCCTGCGGAGAAGGCCGCGCCGGCGCCGTTCGTCGTGCTGCCGCCGTTGTTCCGACTCGATGGGGGCGCCCAGCAGTCCGTCCGGCTGATGTTCAGCGGCGACGTCGATTTGCCGGCGGACAGGGAGTCGCTGTACTGGTTCAACTTTCTTCAGGTTCCTCCGGAAAGCCCGGCCGGTCCCGACGTTGGCGGCGCGCAGATCAGCATCTCCTTCCTCAACCAGGTCAAGCTTCTCTACCGCCCGGCCACCGTGAAGGGCGAGGTCCACGATCTCAGGGATCGCCTCGTGTTCACGCTGACTCGCAGCGGGAAGGACTGGCGGCTCACAGCCGAAAACCCGACGGGGTTCTACGCCAACTTCGTGGAGGCGGCCCATCTCCGGGTCGGTGATGAATCGCTTCCGGTCGACTTCGGCGGCGCCGTGACGCTCGCGCCGTTCTCGTCCCTGAGCTGGCGCCTGGCAGGGGGCCGCGCCTCCATGGCGGCGCCGAGCCTCGAGTTCTCCCTGATCGACGATTCCGGCAATCCGAGGACCCATCGGAAGGCCGTCGCAGTCCTTGCGCCGGATGGGGGAACGAACCCATGAGCCGTCGCCGCACGACCATCGCCCGAGCCTGCCTGATCCTGGCAGCGCTCGCCGCCGAGGCCCAGCATGCCGCCGCCAATGAGGCCGCCGTTTCCCCGGTCAGGTTCAACAGCGCCTTTCTGCGCGGCGGCAGCGCGGCGAACGTGGATCTTTCCATCTTCACGAAAGAGGGCAACGTTCCGCCCGGGCGGTATGAAGTCGACCTCTACATCAACGGCTCCTTCCTGAAAAACGTCGAGCTGGCCTTCGTCCTCGCGGGAGATCGGGTCAGGGCGTGCCTGAACCGGGAACTGATCGTCGATGCGAACGTGCTCGAGGATGCGATCGCCACGCCTTGGCAGGACCAAAGCTGCAGATCGGTCGAGGACGCCGTCAGGGGCGCGACCGAATCCTTCGACTCGTCCCGCATGCGACTCGACCTGGTCTTTCCGCAGGTGTCGCTGCGCCGCACGCCACGGGGCTTCGTTCCCGAGTCGGCCTGGGACAGCGGCGAGACCGCCGGATTCGTCAACTATTCCGGCAGCTACTACAACAATTCCTACCGCGGGGCGAATCGTTCGCTCAATTCGACCTACTTCAACCTGCAAAACGGCCTGAACCTCGGCCTTTGGCAACTGCGCAATTCTTCGACCCTGCGCCACACGCCGGCGGGCGGAACCGCATTCACCTACGGCAATACATTCCTTCGCCGCGCATTGCCGGCGTGGCGCTCCGAACTGACGCTGGGAGAGACCTCGACCAGCGGGACGCTCTTCGATGCGCTCAGCTTCCGCGGTGTCCGTCTGGCGAGCGATGAACGCATGCTGTCGCCCAATCGGCAGGGTTACGCGCCGGTCGTGCGCGGCATGGCCTACAGCAATGCGCGGGTGGTGATCCGGCAGGCGTCAACGATCGTCTATGAAAGCTCGGTGCCCCCGGGCGAGTTCGCTTTCGACGACCTGTACCCGACGCAGAACTCGGGGGACTTGACGGTCGAGGTGACTGAAGCCGACGGCAGCGTGCGCAGCTTCGTGGTTCCTTTTTCTGCGGTCGCCGCTTCGCTGCGGCCCGGTCTGTCGCGCTATGCGGTCACGGCCGGCAGAACCAAGGTCGCCTATTCGGGTGTCGAGAACGTGGGATTCGCGGAAGCGACCTACGAGCGCGGGATCAGCAATCGATTGACTCTCAACGGCGGCGCGCAGCTGGCCGGCAATAACTATGCGGCGATGGCTGCGGGCGCTGTCCTCGCGACGGACCTGGGCGCCTTCGGCGTCGGCGCCAGCTTTGCACACGCGGGCGTCCGCGACGCCCCATCGAACGGCTGGCAGTTCAAGAGTTCCTACAACACGGCGTTCGCGGCGACGGGAACCAGCCTGACCCTGGCCGGTTACCGCCATTCGACCTCGGGCTACCGGTCGCTGGCCGATACGCTCGGGGGCGGCGCGGCGCCGTACTACATCGACGATCAGGGAAACCGCGTCCGCTCGAACACCTTCAAGCAGAGGAATCGATTCGACCTGCTGGTCAGCCAGCCGCTGGGGCGCTCCGGATCGGTCTTTGCAAGCGCCATCAGGCAGGACTACTACGACCACTATCGTCCGGGAACCCAGTTCCAGCTCGGCTACCAGAATACGCTGGGCCGGGTGGGCTACAGCGTCAGCCTTTCCCGGCAGTCCCAGGCCGCGATCTACGGCAGGCCCCAGGCGCAGAACGTCGCGATGCTGTCGATTTCGGTGCCCCTGGATCTGGGCCGCCGCAGCGCCTCGCTGACGTCCAGTGTGAGCCGCTACGGCGATCAGGGAACGGTCGTCCAGTCGAACCTGACGGGGACGGCCGGCGCGCACAACGAATACTCGTATGGTGCGAATGTCTCGAGGGACAGCGGTCAGCGCGTGACCCGCGCGGGCGTGAACCTCGGGCGCAACACCTCGATGGGGGCGTTCGGCGCCGGCTACTCCCACGGGACCGATTCCTCGGCGTTCTCGGCCTACGCCCGCGGGGCAGTGGTCGCTCACCGAGGCGGCGTGCTCCTGGGCCCCTATGTCGGCGATACCTTCGGCATCGTGGAGGCCGAGGGGGCCGGGGGAGCCAAACTGACGAATGCCGCGGGCGTGGTCCTGAACCGCGCTGGCTTCGGCATCATTCCGGCGCTGGCCCCCTATCGCTACAACACGGTGAGCCTGGACCCCGCCGGCGCGCCAGACAACGTCGAGCTCGAGGAAACGCAAAAACGCGTCGCTCCCTACGCCGGTGCGATCGCGCGGATCCAGTTCAAGACGCGCACCGGCTATCCGGTGCTGGTCGATGTCGAGCTGGAGGATGGCAAGCGGCTGCCGGTCGGCGCGCCGGTGTCGGACGCCCAGGGCCACGAGGTCGGCGTGGTGGGCCAGGGAGGTCACCTCTACGCGCGGGTCAAGGCGGCGACCGGCGTGCTCTTCGTCGCGTTGGGGCCGGGCGGCGCGAAGTGCGAGGCCGCCTACGACATCGCGGGTCAGGACCTGGGCCAGGCATTGATCCGGACCCGCGCGGTCTGTCGACCGGTGGCGCCGTCGGCGCAGGCTGCCCGGCCGATCGAGACGGCGTTGTGAGGTGGAGTCGGTGGCGCTTCGAACACCTTTGACCAGCCGTTGCCGCCGGGCAGCGGCCGCGCTGCGCATCGCCTGCGTCCTGCTGGTGGCCTGTCCGACGGCTGCGGGAGCGCGCGCCGAGACAGGGGCCGGACTGTTCGTCAGCGCCACCCGGCTCGTGTTCCCCGGCACCGCGCGCGAAGCCTCGCTGCAGATCCACAACGAGAATGTCTATCCGGTGCTCGTGCAGACCTGGGTGGATGCGGGTGATCCGACCGCGGATCCGGCGACGATCGATGTGCCCTTCGTGGTTCTTCCGCCGCTGATGAGGCTGCAGCCGAACGAGGCCCGGGCGTTGAGGGTTGTCTACACCCGGCAGCCGTTGCCGAGCGATCGCGAGTCGGTCTTCTGGCTCAATGCCCAGATGATTCCGCCCCATCCGGACGACGGCGCCGCCCGCGACCATGTGATGGAGGTGTCGGTGCGGATCCGGCAGAAGATCTTCTTTCGCCCCCCACGACTGGTGGGCGGATCGGCAGAGTGGATCCAGAGGCTCGACTGCAGGCCGTCCAGGCAAGCCGAACTGGTCATCGTCCAGTGCCGCAATCCGACCCCTTACTTCGCGACCATCGACCGCCTCGGCATGACCGAAGAGGATGGGGAGTTTTCCGCGCTCGGCGACATGCTCGCGCCGTTCGGCGAGATGGAGTTCCGGCTGTTGAAGGAGGGCGCTGCCCTCGATCGCGATCGACCCGACAGGCAAGCCGCGGGCAGACTGAGCATTGCCGCCATCGACGATGAAGGACGCGTGACGGTCGTTGTCAACGACGCGCCCCCGTGGTCCGCCCCTCCGGTGCGACCGGCTACTTCGGCACCATAGAAAAGAACGGACCGAGGTTTCCGAGAAGCCAGTTCTGGCTGAAATCCAGCGCGGCGCGCCGGTATTTCTCGTCCGCCTGCGCCGCCAGCAGGTCCAGTCGCGCGACCACCTTCGACAGTTCGCGATCGACCAGCAGGTTGCGGCCCCGGTCGCTGATTTCAGTCGCCAGCAGCAGCGGTTATCCATCCGGGCCCGCCTTGGAGCTGATGAGCCAGAGCGAAATCTCGAAATTGCGCGCCGCCCGGTAGCTGTTCTCGGCGTTCACGCCGTCGAGCATGGTCTGCTCCCAGGTGTTGCCGTTGGCCTGCTTGAGCAGGCTCTCATAGGGCTCCGCGCGCTGCGTCGAGGTGCAGCCCGCCATGAACAGAGCGGCCGTGCAGATTCCGGGCAGCCATGCAAGACGTCGAACGAGAGGGAAACGAAGAGGGACATCGAGGCAGAAACGGCACGGGGCACGCATGGTCCGCACGTTATCATCCCGGCCTCGGGTGGCGGCCGATCCCCGTGGGTGACGGCCAGTGAAAATTCCCTTACAAATCAACACCTTGGCATAGGGCCGACCTGTCGTGCGTCTCAACTCCATCAAGCTATCGGGCTTCAAGTCGTTCGCCGAACCCACCAATTTCCTGCTTCCCGGCCAGCTGGTCGGGGTCGTCGGGCCCAACGGCTGCGGCAAGTCGAACATCATGGACGCCGTGCGCTGGGTGCTCGGCGAATCGCGCGCCTCCGAATTGCGCGGCGAGTCGATGCAGGACGTCATCTTCAACGGCACCACCACGCGCAAGCAGGCGAGCCGTTCGAGCGTGGAACTGGTATTCGACAACGCCGACCATCGCGCCGGCGGCCAGTGGTCGCAGTTCGCCGAGATCGCGGTCAAGCGGGTGCTGACGCGGGACGGCAATTCGAGCTACTACATCAACAACCAGCCGGTGCGCCGGCGCGACGTGCAGGACGTGTTCCTCGGCACCGGCCTCGGCCCGCGCGCCTACGCGATCATCGGGCAGGGCACGATCAGCCGGATCATCGAATCCAAGCCCGAGGAACTGCGCCTGTTCCTCGAAGAGGCCGCCGGTGTCTCCAAGTACAAGGAACGCCGCCGCGAGACCGAGAACCGCCTGGGCGACACGCGCGAGAACCTGACCCGCGTCGAAGACATCCTGCGCGAGCTCGGCAGCAACCTCGAAAAGCTCGAGAAGCAGGCCGAGGTCGCGGCGCGCTACAACACGCTGCAGGCCGACGCCACGCGCAAGCAGCATCAGCTCTGGTTCCTGAAGCGCACCGAAAGCGAATCGGACCAGACCCGCATCAAGCTCGATGCGGAAAAGGCGATCAACGACCTCGAATCGCGCACCGCCGATCTGCGCCACATCGAGGCCGAGCTCGAAACCATCCGCCAGGCCCACTACGCGTCAGGCGACCAGGTCAACCAGGCGCAGGGCAAGCTGTATGAGGCCAGCGCCGAAGTGGGCCGCCTCGAAGGCGAGATCCGCTTCGTGGTCGAAGGCCGTCAGCGTGTCGAGCAGCGCCTCGTGCAGCTGCGCGAGCAGATCGCGCAATGGAATGCGCGCCGCGAAGACGCCGAAACCGAGATCGAAACCCTGGCCGGCCAAGGCGTGAACGCCGAAGAGCAGGCCGAACTGCTTGCCGCCCAGCTCGAAGAGCACGACGCGCGCATGCCCGAACTGGAAGACGCGCAGCAGCGCGCGCAAAACGAGGCCAATGCGCAGCGCGCCGCGGTCGCGCAGGTGCAGCAGCAGATCCAGGTGCTGGCGGCCGATCAGCGCAACATCGAGGAACAGAGCCGCCAGCTCAACCAGCGCGCCGAGCGCCTGCGCAGCGACCAGAA
Organism: Variovorax sp. HW608; assembly: GCF_900090195.1. Lineage (NCBI taxonomy): Bacteria > Pseudomonadati > Pseudomonadota > Betaproteobacteria > Burkholderiales > Comamonadaceae > Variovorax > Variovorax sp. HW608. The sequence continues at coordinate 6,107,895 of NZ_LT607803.1, read as the reverse complement.
CGCGCTCGCCGCGCCCGACGAGGCGCGCCTGCAGGACATGCAGGAGCAACTGGCGGCCGCGCAGGAAGCTTCCGCCGAGGCGGAAGCGCGGCTGCACGAGCTGCAGGATTCGGTGCCCCAGCTCGACGAGGACCGCCGCAACCGCCAGCAGACGGTGAACACCGAGGGCGCGCGGCATGCCGAACTCGCGGCGCGGCTCGAAGCCCTGAAGGCGCTGCAGGAAAAGGTCAAGACCGACGGCAAGCTCGCGCCGTGGCTCGCCAAGCACGGCCTTGAAAGCCTGCAAGGGCTGTGGAGCCGGATCCACATCGAGCAGGGCTGGGAGAACGCCCTCGAAGCGGCGCTGCGCGAACGCCTGGGTGCGCTCGAAGTCAGCCGCCTCGACATGGTGCGCGCTTTCGGCAACGACGCGCCGCCGGCCAAGCTCGCGTTCTACAGCCCGCCGTCGGCCGCCGCACCGTCAGGCGAGGGCGCCTTGCCCCGGCTTTCCGCGCTGCTTCGCCTCAGTGACGCCGGCCAGCAGGCGCTGCTCGAAGAATGGCTCTACGGCTGCTTCACCGCGCAGACGCTCGAAGAGGCGCTGGCGCAGCGCGAGCAGCTCAAGGCCGGCCAGGTGATCTACGTCAAGAGCGGCCACGCGGTCACCGCGCACAGCGTGAGCTTCTATGCGGAGGATTCCGAGCAGGCCGGCCTGCTCGCACGCCAGCAGGAAATGGAAAACCTGGAGCGCCAGCTGCGCGCCCAGACCCTGATCGCGGAAGAGTCGCGCAGCGCGCTCGCGCGCGCCGAGTCGGCCTATGCCGACGCGGCGCAACGGCTCGTCACCGCGCGCCGCGAAGCGGCCGACACGCAGTCGCGCGCGCACGAACTCCAGGTCGAGACGCTGCGCCTCACGCAGCTCGCCGAACAGACCCGCGCGCGCAGCGAGCAGCTCTCCAACGACCTCGGCGAGGTCACGGCCCAGCTCGAGGAACTGCAGGAGCGCCGCATCGCCGCCGAAGGGCGCTTCGAAGAGCTCGACATGCAGCTCGCCGACAGCCAGGAGCGCCATGCGCAGCTCGACGAGCGCGTGATCGAAGCCGCACGTGTGCTCGCCGCCAGCCGCGAACAGCACCGCAGCCTTGAGCGCCAGGCACAGGAGGCCACCTTCGCGCAGCGATCGCTCGAAGCGCGCCGCGGCGAACTCAGCCGCGCCATCGAGACGGCCGCGCAGCAGACCACGTCGCTCGCCGATGAAGACGAACGCGCGCGCGCCGAACTGGGGCGCCTGTCGGATGCCGCAGCGCAAGCCGGCCTGCAGGACGCCCTGTCGGTCAAGCTCGAACGCGAGTCCGCGCTCGGCGCGGCACGCAGCCAGTACGACGACCTCACGCTCAAGCTGCGCGCGAGCGACGAGCGCCGCCTCCAACTCGAACGCGAGCTCGACCCGCTGCGCCAGCGCATCACCGAATTCCAGCTCAAGGAACAGGCTGCGCGCCTGGGCTTCGAGCAGTACCAGCAGCTGCTGGCCGATGCCCATGCCGACCTCGAAGCGATCGCCCAGTCGATCGAGACCGACAAGGTGCGCCTCACGGGCCTGCAGGGCGAGATCGACCGGCTCAACCGCGAAGTGGCCGGGCTCGGCGCGGTCAACCTCGCGGCGCTCGACGAGCTCGCGGTGGCGCGCGAGCGCAAGACCTTCCTCGACTCGCAGTCGGCCGACCTCAACGAGGCCATCGGCACGCTCGAAGACGCGATCCGCAAGATCGACGGCGAAACGCGCGAGCTGCTGGGGGGCACCTTCAAGACGGTCAACGACCACTTCAGCCGCATGTTCCCGGAGCTGTTCGGCGGCGGCAACGCCAAGCTCATGATGACCGGCGACGAGATCCTCGACTCCGGCGTGCAGGTCATGGCGCAGCCGCCGGGCAAGAAGAACCAGACCATCCACCTGCTCTCGGGCGGCGAGAAGGCGCTCACCGCCATCGCGCTGGTGTTCGCGATCTTCCAGCTCAACCCGGCGCCGTTCTGCCTGCTGGACGAAGTGGACGCGCCGCTCGACGACGCCAACACCGAGCGCTACGCCAAACTCGTGACCTCCATGAGCCGCGAAACCCAGTTCCTCTTCATCAGCCACAACAAGATCGCCATGGAAATGGCCGAGCAGCTGATCGGCGTGACGATGCAGGAGCAGGGCGTGTCGCGCATCGTCGCGGTGGACATGGAATCGGCCGTCTCGATGGCCGAGGCTGCATGAGCCGCCGGGCCGCCCCAAGGCGAATCCCGAAGCGCCGCTGCGCGAGGGGAATCCAGTGAGCAGCCTGACCGTCGCACTCGCCATCCTCGGCGGACTGACCCTGGCCGCGGTGATCGGCTACAACGCATGGACCTCGCACCGCAACGCGCCGCGTCAGCCCGACGCGCGCAGCGCGCAAGCTCCCGAGGCGGACGTCGACTCGCCACAGGTAGACCGCGAGCCGGTGCTTCACGTCGATCCGCATCAGGTCGCCGGCGCCGAGCGGCACGAACCCTTGTTCGACCCGGCCTTGCCCGCGCCGAGCGCGTTGCCCGTGCCATCGGTCGACCGCCGCGGCGGCCTCGATCCGCTGATCGACGTGATCGCGCCGATCTCGCTCGAAGGACTGGCTTCCGGCGATGCAGCGATTGCCGCGATGCCGGCCACGCGCCGGGCCGGCAGCAAGCCGGTGGCGATCGAAGGCCTCAACGAGCACACGGGCGCGTGGGAGCCTGCAGTGCAGGGCCAGCGTTACAGCGCGTTCCAGGTCGGGGTGCAGCTCGCCAACCGCACCGGTGCGCTCAACGAGATCGAGTATTCGGAATTCGTCGTCAAGGCGCAGGCCTTTGCGGATGCGGTGAACGGCGCACTGGAGTTTCCAGAAATGCTCGACGAAGTCGCCCGTGCGCGCGAGCTCGACCAGTTCGCCAGCTCGCACGATGCGCAACTGAGCTTCGTGCTGCGCGCTCGCCATGCGGCATGGAGCCCCGGTTACGTGCAACAGAACGCCTCGCGTCTCGGCTTCGTGCCGGGCATGATCCCCGGCCGCATGGTGCTGCCCGCGGCCGAGCTGGGCCTGCCGCCGATCCTCGGCCTCGCGTTCGACACCCAGGCCGCGCTGGCCGACGATCCCGCGCAGTCGGCGATCCGCCAGCTCTCGATCAGCCTCGATGTGCCGCAGGTCGACCGCGAGGAAAGGCCGTTCGAGCGCATGCGGGATGCCGCCGCGGCCCTGGCGCACGACATGGACGGCATCGTGACCGACAGTGACGGCCAGCCGCTGCAGGGCGAGGTCATGGACGCGATCGGCGTCGACCTCGAGCAGCTCTACGACACCCTTGACGCGCGCGACCTGTCGGCGGGTTCGCCGCTGGCACGCCGCCTGTTCAGTTGATTGCCGCTCTTCGGGAGATCCGCATGACCACGCGCGACGACGCGGCCCGCGAAGCCGCCGCATTGAGCGAGCAGCTCCATCGCCACGCTCACCTCTACTACGTTCTCGACGCGCCGGAAATCCCGGATGCGGAGTACGACAGGCTGTTCCAGCGCCTGCAGGCGCTCGAAGCCGAATACCCGGATCTGCGCACGCCCGATTCGCCGACCCAGCGCGTCGGGGGCAAGCCGCTCGAAGGCTTCACCAAGGTGCGTCACAAGGTGCCGATGCTTTCGATCCGCACCGAAACCGACATCACGCCGGCCGGCGCCAGCGCCTTCGATGCGCGCGTGCGCAGGGAGCTGGACCTCGCCGAGGACGGGGCCCAGGTCGAATACGTGTGTGAGCTCAAGTTCGACGGGCTGGCGATCAACCTGCGCTACGAGAACGGCGTGCTGGTGCAGGCCGCGACCCGCGGCGACGGCGAGATCGGCGAAGACGTGACGCAGAACATCCGCACGGTGCAGCAGATCCCGCTGCGGCTGCATGGCGAGGCTTCGAAGATTCCACCGGTGGTGGAAGTGCGCGGCGAGATCTACATGCGACGCGACGATTTCGAGGCGCTCAACGAGCGTCAGCGCCAGAAGATCGCCGATGGCCAGAAGAACGAGAAGGTGTTCGTCAATCCGCGCAATGCGGCTGCGGGCGCGGTTCGCCAGCTCGACCCGGCGATTGCCGCCGACCGGCCCTTGAGCTTCTTCGCCTATGGGTTCGGCGAAGTGACGCCGCCGGAGCAGGGCGGACCGGCGTACGCGACGCAGTTCGACTGGCTGCAGCAGTTCGGCGCCTGGGGCTTTCCGGTGGCGCAGCAGACTGCGCGTGCGCGCGGCGCGGTCGAGCTGATCGCCTTCCACGAAACCATCGGCCGCCAGCGCGATGCCTTGCCCTACGACATCGACGGCGTGGTCTACAAGGTCGACAGCCTCGAGGCGCAGCGGCAGCTCGGCTTCGTTTCGCGCGAGCCGCGCTGGGCGGTCGCGCACAAGTATCCGGCGCAGGAGCAGCTCACGCAGGTGCTCGGGATCGAGGTGCAGGTGGGCCGCACCGGCAAGCTCACGCCGGTCGCCAAGCTCGCACCCGTGTTCGTCGGCGGCGTGACGGTGACCAACGCCACGCTGCACAACGAGGACGAAGCCCGGCGCAAGGACGTGCGCGTGGGCGACACGGTGATCGTCCGGCGTGCCGGCGACGTGATTCCCGAAGTGGTCGGCGTGGTGCCCGAGAGCGCGCAGCGGCCCGACAGCGAGCGCGGCCCCGTCTTCACGATGCCGCACAAGTGCCCGGTCTGCGATTCCGATGCGGTGCGGGAAGAGGGCGAGGTCGACTACCGCTGCACCGGCGGACTCTTCTGCGGAGCACAGCGCAAGGAGGCGATCCTGCACTACGCGCAGCGGCGTGCCCTGGACATCGAAGGCCTCGGCGACAAGCTGGTGGAGCAGATGGTCGACGGCAACCTGATCCGGACGCTGCCCGATCTCTACAAGCTCGGCCTCGTGACGCTCGCCGGGCTCGAGCGCATGGCCGAGAAATCGGCCAAGAACCTCATCGATGCGCTGGAGTCCTCGAAGAAGACCACCTTGCCGCGCTTCCTCTTCGGCCTCGGGATCCGGCACATCGGCGAAAGCACCGCGAAGGACCTCGCGCGGCATTTCGGCAAGCTCGACGCGATCATGGATGCGACCGGGGAGCAGCTGCTCGAAGTCAACGACGTCGGCCCGGTGGTCGCGCAGAGCGTGCGCACCTTCTTCGACCAGCCGCACAACCGCGAGGTGGTCGAACAGCTTCGCGCCGCCGGTGTGCACTGGGAGGAAAGCGAACCGGAAGCGCGCGCGCCCAAGCCGCTTGCGGGCAAGACCTTCGTGCTGACGGGCCAGCTTCAAACCCTGAGCCGCGATGAGGCCAAGGACATGCTCGAGGGCGCGGGCGCGAAAGTTGCCGGCTCGGTCAGCAAGAAGACCGACTACGTGGTCGCCGGCGCCGAGGCCGGCAGCAAGCTCGACAAGGCGCGCGACCTGGGCGTGGCGGTGATCGACGAGGCGGGCATGCTGGAAATCCTGAGGAACGGACTCTGAGCGGCCCGCTCAAACCCTGACGGGGCCATCTTTACATGGCCCGGCGCGGGCGCTGTCAACACGGGTTGCCGGCCGGCGTTGAACAGAGAGAAGCGTATCGACCAGGAGTGCGTCATGAGCGGAGTTCGTCTTCTTGCGGCAGGCCTCGCGGCCAGCGGTGCGATCGTGCTGGGCGGCTGTGTGGCAGTGCCGTCGGATCCGTACTACAGCGGCGGCGTGGCGTATTCGCAGCCGGCTTACGGCTACCCCTATTCCTATCCGTACTACTACCCCTACTACTGGGGGCCGTCGATCTATCTCAGCGGCGTCTACGGCTACTACGGGCATGGCTATTACGGGCACCCGTATCACGGCGGCTACTGGCACGGCTCTCCGTACTGGGGCCATGCGGGCTATTACGGCGGGTACCGGGGCGGTGGGGGCTGGGCGCGAAGAGGCCGCGTCTGACTGCTGAATCCGATGGCCTCACGATAATGTCCCGATGGCCATCCGTGAAATCCTGAAAATGGGCGACCCCCGGCTGTTGCGCGTCGCGCAGCCGGTCGCCGAATTCGACACCGACGAACTTCACCTCCTGGTGCGGGACATGTTCGAGACCATGCAGGCGGCAAGCGGCGCTGGACTGGCCGCGCCGCAGATCGGCGTCGATCTGCAGGTCGTGATCTTCGGGACCGACGCGGTCAACCCACGTTATCCGGACGCACCGGTCGTGCCGCGCACGGTGCTCGTGAATCCCGTGGTCACGCCGATCGGCGCCGAGGAGGAAGAGGGCTGGGAGGGCTGCCTCTCGGTGCCGGGCCTGCGCGGCGTGGTGCCGCGCTTCGCCAACATCCGCTACACCGGCTTCGATCCTTACGGCGATCCGGTCGACCGCAGCGTGAGCGGCTTCCATGCCCGCGTGGTCCAGCATGAGGTGGACCACCTGCTGGGCAAGCTCTATCCGATGCGGGTGCGCGATTTCTCGCGCTTCGGCTTCACCGAGGTCCTGTTTCCGGGCCTCGATGCCGCCGAGGACGACTGAAGATCAGTTGTAGCGGCCGCCGGTGCCGCCGACGCTGAAGCGGCCCGCGCCGAGGAAGGCGATGGCGATCGCGCCGAAGAGGAACATGCCCTCGAGTTCGAGGACCCAGCCGCCGGTCTTGCCGATTTCCCACAGACGGCCCGTGTGGACCAGCCAGAGCGCGAAGAGCATGTTGATGGCGACGATCCATCCGGCCAGGCGCGTGTAGATGCCGGCGATCAGCAGGACCGGCGCAAGGATCTCTCCCACATAGACCAGATAGGCCACGGCGCCGGGAACGCCGTGCGAACTCAGCATGTTCTCGATCCAGCCAACGCCGCCCCCTCTGAGCTTGGAAATACCGTGCAGCAGGACCAGGACGCCGAGCGCGACGCGCAGAACGAACTTGCCGGTGTCATCGGAACGAACCATGGTGGAGTCATCCTCTTCTTCGAGTGAGTTGAAAGAAAGGTCAGATTGTGGTCGATGCCGGCGCGCGCTAAATGCATGTGCTGCCAACCCGCGGTTCTTTGGCAGATGTCCGCGAGCCCTCGTAAACTGCCCGCTGCCGTCAATTCCGACAAGACCAACCAAGAGGGGTTCCGAATGAACAAAGCTTTCCGTCCTGCGCTGGCTTCCCTGGCCGCCGTCCTGGCCTTCGCCGCCGCACCGGCCTTTGCCGGCAAGACGCTCGATGCGGTGAAGCAGCGCGGCAGCGTCAAGTGCGGGGTGACCAACGGCGTCGCCGGTTTCTCCGCCCCCGACACAGAGGGCAACTGGTCGGGCCTCGACGTCGACACCTGCCGCGCGGTCGCGGCGGCGGTGCTGGGGGACGGCAAGAAGGTGGAGTTCGTGCCGCTCAACTCGCAGCAGCGCTTCTCGGCGCTGCAGGCCGGCGAGATCGACATCCTGGCGCGCAACACGACCTGGACGCTCACGCGCGATGCGTCGCTCGGCTTCCATTTCACGACCATCACCTACTTCGACGGCCAGGGCTTCCTGGTGCCGAAGAAGATCAAGGTGACGAGCGCCAAGCAGCTCAAGAACGCCACCATCTGCACGCAGGCTGGCACCACCAACGAGAAGAACGTCGCCGACTACTTCAAGGCGCAGAACATCCCGGTGAAGACGGTGGTGTTCGAGAGCTTCGAAGCCTCTTTCAAGGCCTTCTTCGCCGGCCGCTGCCAGGCCTTCACGACCGACACTTCCGCGCTCGCGGGCCTGCGCAACAAGGAGGCGCCGAACCCCGACGACTACGTCATCCTGCCCGAGCTGATCTCCAAGGAACCGCTGGCGCCGCTGGTGCGCCGCGGCGACGACGAGTGGTTCGCCATCGTCAAGTGGGTGCCGAATGCGCTCATCGAGGCCGAGGAGTTCGGCGTCACGCAGGCCAACATCGACGACCTCAAGGCCAACAGCAAGGACCCGGCGCAGATGCGCCTGGTCGGCACCGGCGACGACCTCGGCAAGCTGCTCGGCCTGGACAAGGACTGGTCGTACCGCGCGATCAAGGCGGTGGGCAACTATGGCGAGGTCTTCGAACGCAACGTCGGGCCGAAGTCCGTGCTGAAGCTGCCGCGCGGAACGAACAACCTCTGGAACAAGGGCGGGCAGATGTACGGACTGCCGGTCAGGTGAGCCGGCAGTCCATGGCGAGCCGCCGTACCCGCGTCCTGTGAAACCGACGCGGCCAAGCCCAGGGCGCCCGTGGAACCGGCTTCGCCGGGCCGCCGGGTGCGCCCCCTCGAGGGGGGAGGCGGCTACACGAAGTGAGCAAGCAACGGGGGTGGTTTCATTTCGCGCCGTCTGGGTCGCCTGGATCGTGCAGGCGCTGCTGATCGCGGCGATCGTCGGCGGCGTCTTCTGGCTGGTGAACCATGCCCTGGAAGTGCTGCGCGCGCGCGGCGTGCGATCGGGCTTCGACTTCCTGCTGCAACCGGCCGGCTTCGAGATCTCCGAAGGCTGGCTGGAGTTCAGCGCGGGCCAGCCGTTCTGGCGGGCGTTCCTCGCCGGGTTGATCAACACCATCCGCGCATCGATCCCGGCCGCGGTGATGGCGGTCGTCCTGGGGACCTTGCTGGGCATCGGCCGGCTGGCGCCGCATGTGCTGGTGCGCGGGCTGTGCGGGCTCTATGTCCAGGTGGTGCGCAACGTGCCGCTGCTGGTGCAGCTGCTGATGCTTTACTTTGCGCTCACGCAGCTGCTGCCGGATTCGACCGAGCCGATCGAGCTGATCGACGGTTTCTGGCTCAGCAAGGGCGGTCTGTCGATGCCGTGGCCGGTTCCGGACGAGGGCGCCTTCTGGCCGAGCCATTTCGAGTGGCCGGAACGCGGCAGCTTCAACGTCAGCGGCGGTGCGGCGCTGAGTCCGGAGTACCTTGCGGTGGTCATCGCGCTCGGGCTCTATACGGCGGCTTTCGTCGCGGAAATCGTGCGCGCGGGGATCATCTCGGTGTCGCAGGGCCAGAAGCTCGCGGCACAGGCGCTGGGCCTTTCGCCGGTGCAGCAGCTTCGCATCGTGGTGCTGCCGCAGGCGCTGCGCGTGATCGTGCCGGCGCTCACGAACCAGCTGCTGAGCCTGACGAAGAATTCCTCGTTGGCCGTGGCGGTGGGCTATCCGGAGCTGGTGTCGGTCGCCAACACATCGCTCAACTCGACCGGCCGCGCCTTCGAGTGCATCGCGGTGATCATGGCGGTGTATCTCGCGCTTTCGCTCGTCATTTCCGCCGCGATGAACCGCTACAACGCGCGCGTCGCGCTGAGGGGATGGCGTTGATCGGCGCGGCGCGTTCTCCCATCGAATGGCGCAAGGAGCTGTGGGGATCGCCTCTTCGGGCGGTATTTACCGTCGTGCTCGTGCTGCTCTTCGCATGGGCCGGGCACTACCTGGTCGAATGGGCGGTGGTTCACGCAGTGTTCCGCCCGGATGCAGAGGCCTGCCGCGCGTTGCAGCACGGCGCGTGCTGGGGCGTGATCGCCGAGAAATGGCGGCCGATCCTCTTCGGCCGCTATCCCTACGAAGACCAATGGCGGCCGGCCGTGGCGGTCATCGTGCTGTCGCTGACCACGATGCTGAGCGCGTGGCCGCGCACCTGGCGCTGGTGGCTACTGCCCGTGTGGCTGGTTTCGCTCGCGCTGTTCCTGGTGCTGATGCGCGGCGGCGTGCTGGGCCTGGAGGGGGTGCCGACGAACCGCTGGGGTGGCTTGCCCCTGACCATCGGGCTCGCGGTCGTCGGGCTGGCGCTCGCGTTTCCACTGTCCCTGGCGCTGGCACTGGGCCGGCGTTCGCAGTGGCCGGTGGTGCGCACGCTCTGCGCCACCTACATCGAGCTGGTGCGCGGCGTGCCGCTGATCTCGGTGCTGTTCATGGCTTCGTTCCTGCTGCCGCTGCTGTGGCCGGCGGGCTGGCAGCCCGATGTGCTGCTGCGTGTGCTGGCCGGCCTGGCGCTGTTCGTCGCGGCCTATCTGGCCGAGATCATCCGCGGCGGCCTGCAGGCCGTGCCGCGCGGCCAGACCGAAGTCGCCATGGCGCTCGGCTTCGGCCGCTGGCCGGTGCAGCGCGACATCGTGCTGCCGCAAGCCCTGCGGCTGGTGGTCCCGGCGCTGACCAACAACGTGGTCGGCACGCTGAAGGACACCTCGCTGGTCACGGTCGTCGGGCTGTTCGAGCTGACCGGCGCCCTGGGCCTCGCGCTCGGCGGCGATCCGACCTGGCGGCCGTTCTACCTCGAGGGCTATCTGTTCATCGCGCTGGTCTACTGGGTGCTGTGCTTCGGCCTGTCGCGCTACAGCGTGTGGCTCGAGCGCCGCCTCGCGAGCGCGCCCTGAGCCTCAGGCCGCGAGTGCGTCGAGCAGCTCGGTTTCGATCGCCGCCTGGGCGCGCTGTCCCTGCAGTTCGGGCCCGCTGATCAGGAAGGTATCTTCCACCCGCTCGCCGAGCGTCGTGACCTTGGCGAGTTGCAGGTTCAGATGGTGCCGCGCCAGCACGCGCGCCACCGAATAGAGCAGCCCCGCGCGGTCGCTAGCGGAGATGCTGAGCAGCCAGCGCTGCGCCTTCTCGTCCGGCAACAGGCTGACGCGCGGCTTGATCGGAAAGCTGCGCACCCGGCGCGACACCCGGCCCTTGCTCGGCGTGGGCAGCGGCCCGGCTTCGCGCAGGGCCTTGGCGAGGCCGGCCTCGACCATGTTGATGAGGTCGCGGTAGTGCTCTGGGATGAACGTGGTGATGACCTGGAAGGTGTCGAGCGCGAAGCCGTTGCTCGTCGTGTACACCTTGGCGTCGAGGATGCTGAACGACGCCTGGTCGAAATAGCCGCAGATGCGCACGAACAGGTCCGGCTGGTCGGGCGTGTAGACCGCCACCTGCAGGCCTTCGCCCACCGGCGAAATCCGCGCGCGCACGATCGGCGGCCGGTGCAGGTCGACCGGAACGCCGGCCGGCGGCACGTGGTAGGAGAGCTGCCGCGCGTGCCAGGCGATCTCCGAGGGATCGTGGCGCATGAAGTAACTCACGTCGAGCGTGTCCCACAGCCCCTTGTGCGCATCGAGCGGCTCGGCGTGCAGGGCGAGCTGCGCGATCGCGTCGCGCTTGCGGGCCTCGACCTCGGCGCCCGGGTCGGGCATGCGGCCGCCGAGGGCGCGCAGGGTGAAGCGGTAGAGGTCCTCGAGCAGCTTGCCCTTCCAAGCATTCCAGACCCGCGGCGAGGTACCGCGGATGTCGGCCACGGTGAGCAGGTACAGGGCCGTGAGGTAGCGCTCGTTGCCCACGCGCTTCGCGAAAGCGCCGATCACTTCCGGATCGCCGAGGTCCTGCTTCTGCGCGACCTGGCTCATCACGAGATGCTCGGCGACCAGGAATTCGATCAGCTTGGCGTCTTCGCGCGCGATCTCGTGCTGGCGGCAGAAGCGCCGCACGTCGCGCGCGCCGAGCGTCGAATGGTCGCCGCCGCGGCCCTTGGCGATGTCGTGGAAGAGCGCCGCGATGTAGAGGACCCAGGGCTTGTCCCAGCCCGCCGCGAGCTGCGAGCAGAAGGGGTATTCGTGCGCATGCTCGGCGATGAAGAAGCGCCGCACGTTGCGCAGCACCATCAGGATGTGCTGGTCGACCGTGTAGACGTGGAACAGGTCGTGCTGCATCTGCCCCACGATGCTGCGGAACACGCGCAGGTAGCGCCCCAGCACCGAGGTCTGGTTCATGAGCCGCAGCGCATGCGTGATGCCGCGCGGCTGCAGCAGCATGCGCATGAAGGTCTTGTGGTTCTCCGGGTCGTTGCGGAACTTGCTGTCCATCACGTGGCGCGCGTTGTAGAGCGCGCGCAGCGTGCGCGCCGACAGGCCCGTGACGCCGATGGTCTTCTGGTAGAGCAGGAAGGTCTCGAGGATCGCGTGCGGCTCCCGGAGGTAGAGGTCGTCGCTCGCGACCTCGATCATTCCGCCCTTTTCGAAGAAGCGCTCGTTGATCGGCGTCGGCTGGTCGGCCTGCGGCTGCAGCCGGTCGGCGATGTTGAGCAGCAGGATCTGGTTGAGCTGCGAGACCGCCTTGGCGGCCCAGTAGTAGCGCCGCATCAGCGCCTCGCTGGCCTTGCGCTGCGACTCGCCGACGTAGCCGAAGGTGGCCGCGACGGCGGTCTGCAGGTCGAACACCAGCCGGTCCTCGCGGCGGTTCGCGGTCACGTGCAGGCGGGCGCGGATCAGGCTCAGCAGGGCCTCGTTGCGCTTGATCTGCTGCACCTCGAAGGTGGTGGCGAGGCCGTTCCTGGCCAGGTCGTCCCAGCGGCCGCCGAAGCCGGCCGCCTTGGCCGCCCAGAGGATGATCTGCAGATCGCGCAGGCCGCCGGGCGATTCCTTGCAGTTGGGTTCGAGCGCGTAGGGCGTGTTCTCGTACTTCTGGTGCCGGTGCCGCATCTCCTGCGTCTTGGCCGTGAAGAAGGCCAGCGGGTCGATGGCGGCCAGGAAGCGCTTGCGGAAACCGGCGTAGAGCTTCTTGTCGCCGACGATCAGGCGCGATTCGAGCAGGGAGGTCTGGACCGTGACGTCCTTCGCCGCCTCGGCCAGGCATTCGGACACCGTGCGAACGCTGGAGCCGATCTCGAGGCCCGCGTCCCAGCAGTGGCCGATGAAGGCTTCGATCCGCGTGGGGTCGATCGGCGGCTCGCCCTCCGGGAGCAGCAGCAGCACGTCGACGTCGGAGTAGGGGAAGAGCTCGCCCCGCCCGAAGCCGCCGACCGCCACGAGCGCCAGCTGGTTGCCGAAATCCGCATCGGTCCACAGCGCGGTGAGGGTTTCGTCCGCCAGCGCCGCGAGCTGGCGCAGCACGGTGTGGACGCTGCGCGTCGGGGCGCGGGCGCTGCGCAGCTGGTCGAACAACGCCAGCTTGTGCGTGCGATAGGCGTCGCGCAGCGACGGGATGTCCATCATGGCTCCCCTGAAGAGCACGCGCGGTTTCAAGCCGCGTCGGTCACGAAGGCGGGGGGCGGCGGGCTTCCGGCCGACAGCGTGAGCACCTCCCAGCCGGTCTCGGTGACCAGCACGGTGTGTTCCCACTGGGCAGACAGCGAGTGGTCGCGGGTGACGATCGTCCAGCCGTCGTACTGGCCGCCCTTGGCGTCTTCCTTGATGTCGCGCTTGCCGGCGTTGATCATGGGCTCGATGGTGAAGGTCATGCCGGGCTTGAGCTCTTCCAGCGTGCCGGGGCGGCCGTAGTGCAGCACCTGCGGCTCTTCATGGAAACCGAGGCCGATGCCGTGGCCGCAGAACTCGCGTACCACCGAGAAGCCGTTGCCCTCGGCAAAGCGCTGGATCGCATGCCCGATGTCGCCGAGATGGGCGCCGGGCTTGACCTTCATGATGCCGTGCCACATGGCCTCGTAAGTCATCGTGCACAGCCGCTTGGCCGCGATCGACGCGTCGCCGACCACGAACATGCGGCTGGTGTCGCCGTGCCAGCCGTCCTTGATGACGGTGATGTCGAGGTTGACGATGTCGCCCTTCTTGAGCGCCTTGTCGTTCGGGATGCCGTGGCAGACCACGTGGTTGACCGAGGTGCAGATCGACTTCGGGTAGGGAACGCTGCTGGCGCCCATGTAGTTCAGCGGCGCCGGGATCGCGCCCTGGACCTGCGTGATGTAGTCGTGCGCGAGCTTGTCGATCTCGTTGGTGGTGACGCCGGGCTTGATGTGGGGGGTCAGGTAATCCAGCACTTCGGACGCGAGGCGGCACGCCACGCGCATGCCGGCCACGCCTTCGGCGTCTTTGTAGGTAATGCTCATGGGGCGGAATTATCCCATTGACACCTTAACACTGCCCCAGGCTCGGCACTTTGTGTCCTCGCGGCCCCCGAGGGGCTGCGGCCACCTTGGGAGCGGCCCGGCGGTGGCCTAAAATTCAGGGTTCACGCGGATGGCCCCAGTCAGCGGCTGCCGCCTTCTACGCATTCTTCATCCTCAATCCGGCCAGCCGGCCAAGCCGAACGTGACGTTGCCCGTGAACCCGTCTTCCCATCCCGCCCATGTGGTGACCTTCTTCGAGGGCGGCAGCGCGCTCAGCGACTTCCGGGCCCGGCAACTGCTGCCCAAGCTGCAGGCGCTGGAACCCCGCATCGAGGGCATCAGCGCCCGCTTCGTGCATCTGGTCAGCACCGACAAGGCGCTGGATGCGCCGGCCCGCGAGCAGTTTTCGGCGCTCCTGGGCTACGGCGAACCCTTCGTCGCCCCGGCGAAGACCGGCGCGACCGTCGTCGTCACGCCGCGCCTGGGCACCGTGTCGCCCTGGGCATCGAAGGCGACCGACATCGCCCACAACTGCGGGCTGGCCCTGCACCGGGTCGAGCGCGTCACCGAATACCACCTGACCTTGAAGGCGCCGCTCTTGGACAAGGCCCTCGGCAAGTCCGCCGCGCTCGATGCCGAACAGTTCGCTGCTGTCGCCGGCCTCTTGCATGACCGGATGACCGAGTCCGTGCTGCCCCGGCTCGACGAGGCGGCCGGCCTCTTCGCCGAGCTGCCGCCGCAGCCGATGGCCCACGTCGATGTGCAGGGCGGCGGCCGCGCCGCGCTGGTCGAGGCCAACAAGACCTTCGGCCTGGCGCTGGCCGAGGACGAGATCGACTACCTCGTCGACGCCTTCACCCGCCTCGGGCGCAACCCGAGCGATGTCGAGCTCATGATGTTCGCCCAGGCCAACAGCGAGCACTGCCGCCACAAGATCTTCAACGCCGACTTCATCATCGACGGCCAGCCGCAGCCGCAAAGCCTGTTCTCGATGATCCGGCACACCGAGCGCCAGAACCCGCAGCACACCATCGTCGCCTACGCGGACAACGCCTCGATCATGGAAGGCCATCCGGTCGAGCGCTTCGTGGCGGCGGCCGGCGCGGCCAGCTACGGCAAGAGCGACGCGACCCACCATGTGCTGATGAAGGTCGAGACCCACAACCATCCGACCGCGATCTCGCCGTTCCCCGGCGCATCGACCGGCGCGGGCGGCGAAATCCGTGACGAAGGCGCGACCGGGCGCGGTTCGCGTCCCAAGGCGGGCCTGACCGGCTTCACCGTCTCCAGGCTCTGGCCGAAGGAGGGCAGCTACGGCAAGCCCGAACACATCGCCAGCCCGCTGCAGATCATGACCGAGGGGCCGCTCGGCGGCGCCGCCTTCAACAACGAATTCGGCCGGCCGAACCTGCTCGGCTACTTCCGCGAATACGAAGAGACCGCGGCGAGCGACATCGATACCGTGCAGCGCGGCTATCACAAGCCGATCATGATCGCCGGCGGCCTCGGCAGCATCGACGCGGCGCAGACCAAGAAGATCCGGTTTCCGGCCGGCGCCTTGCTGATCCAGCTCGGCGGACCCGGCATGCGCATCGGCATGGGCGGCAGCGCGGCCAGTTCGATGGCCACTGGTGCGAACCTGGCGGAACTCGACTTCGACTCCGTCCAGCGCGGCAACCCCGAGATCGAGCGCCGCGCGCAGGAGGTCATCAACCACTGCTGGCAGCAGGGCGAGGCCAACCCGATCCTCGCGATCCATGACGTCGGCGCGGGCGGGCTGAGCAATGCCTTCCCTGAGCTCACCAACGACGCCGGCCGCGGCGCGCGCTTCGACCTGCGTGCGGTGCCGCTCGAGGAATCGGGCATGGCGCCCAAGGAAATCTGGTGCAACGAGAGCCAGGAGCGCTACGTGCTCGCGATCGCGCCCGGATCGCTCGACCAGTTCCGCGCCTTCTGCGAGCGCGAGCGCTGCCCGTTCGCGGTCGTCGGCGTCGCTACCGAGGAGCGCCAGCTCCTCTTGGCCGACGAGGGCGCCGAAGACCAGCCGGTCGACATGCCGATGGAGGTGCTGCTCGGCAAGCCGCCGAAGATGCTGCGCGACGTGAAGTCGGTCGCGCGCCGCTTCAAGCCGCTGGACCTGACCGGTGTCGATCTGCAGAAGGCCGCGATCGACGTGCTCTCGCACCCGACCGTGGCATCGAAGCGCTTCCTGGTCACCATCGGCGACCGCACCGTAGGCGGGCTGAGCCACCGCGACCAGATGGTCGGTCCCTGGCAGGTGCCGGTGGCCGATTGCGCGGTCACGCTGGCCGACTACAAGGGCTTCGCCGGCGAGGCGATGAGCATGGGCGAGCGCACGCCGCTGGCCGCGCTCGACGCGCCGGCTTCCGGCCGCATGGCGGTGGCCGAGGCGATCACGAACCTGCTGGCCGCGCCGATCGAGCTGTCGAGAGTCAAGCTGTCGGCCAACTGGATGGCTGCCTGCGGGGAGCCCGGGGAAGACGCGGCGCTCTATGAAACCGTCAAGGCGGTGGGCCTCGAACTCTGCCCGGCGCTCGGCATTTCGATCCCGGTCGGCAAGGATTCGCTGTCGATGCGCACGCAATGGAAGGACGGCAACGCCGACAAGAAGGTGACCTCGCCGGTCAGCCTGATCGTCAGCGCCTTCGCCACGCTGGCGGACGTGCGCGGCACGCTCACGCCGCAGCTCGACGCCGCCGAGCCCGATACCACGCTGGTGCTCGTCGACCTCGGCCGCGGCAAGCACCGCATGGCCGGCAGCATCCTGGCGCAGACGCTGGAGCAGAGCGGCGATGCGGTGCCCGATCTCGATGATCCGCAGGACCTCGTGAAGCTGGTGAATGCGGTCAATGCGCTGCGCGCCGAAGGCAAGATCCTCGCGCTGCATGACCGCAGCGACGGCGGCCTGTTCGCGGCCGCGTGCGAGATGGCTTTCGCGGGCCACGTCGGCGTTGCGCTCAACGTCGACCTGCTGGTCACCGAGGGCGACGGCATCAGCGACAGCCGCGCCGAATACGGCGATGCCAAGAACTGGGCCGGCCAGGTCAGCGCACGCCGTGAGGAACTCACGCTCAAGGCGCTCTTCAACGAAGAACTGGGCATGCTGCTGCAAGTACGCACCGCCGATCGCAACGACGTGATGCAGACCCTGCGCGCGCATGGCCTGAGCACCCACAGCCACTTCGTCGGCAAGACCCGCCCCGAAAGCGCGTCGATGGACGCGGGCAAGGGCAAGGTCGAGGTGTGGCGCGATGCCAGGTCGGTCTTCAGCGCGCGCCTCAGCGACCTGCACCAGGTCTGGGATTCGGTGAGCTGGAAGATCTGCCGCGAGCGCGACAACCCCGACTGCGCCGATGCCGAACACGCGGCCGCGGGTGATCCGCAGGACCCGGGGATGCACGTGCACCTGGCCGGCGGCGTTATCGAGAACGTCGCGGCGCCGTTCCTGAAGCTCGCGAGGCCCAAGGTCGCGATCCTGCGCGAGCAGGGCGTCAATTCGCACGTCGAGATGGCCTATGCCTTCACCGAAGCGGGCTTCGAGGCCTTCGACGTCCACATGACCGACCTGCAGACGGGCAGGGCGGACCTCGCGAACTTCAAGGGCGTGGTCGCCTGCGGCGGTTTCAGCTACGGCGACACGCTGGGTGCCGGCATCGGCTGGGCGCGCAGCATCACCTTCAACCCGCGTCTGGCCGAGCAGTTCAAGGGCTTCTTCGGGCGCAGCGACACCTTCGGCCTCGGCGTGTGCAACGGCTGCCAGATGTTCGCCGAGCTGGCCGACATCATTCCGGGCGCTGAAGCCTGGCCGCGCTTCACCACCAACCAGAGCGAGCGCTTCGAGGCCCGCCTGTCGATGGTCGAGGTGCTGGATTCGCCGAGCCTGTTCTTCGCCGGCATGGCCGGCAGCCGCCTGCCGATCGCGGTCGCGCATGGCGAGGGCTATGCCAACTTCCGGCATCGTGGCGACCCGGCCAAGGCCATCGCGGCGATGCGCTACGTCGACAACCACGGCCAGCCGACCGAACGCTACCCGTTCAACCCGAACGGCAGCGCCGGCGGCCTGACTTCGGTGACCACCCCCGACGGCCGCTTCACCGCGCTGATGCCGCATCCGGAGCGCGTCTTCCGCAACATCCAGATGAGCTGGACTTCGGGCGACAAGAACGAACTCAGCCCGTGGATGCGCATCTGGCGCAACGCGCGCAAGTGGGTCGGCTGACGCCACCCATCGGCGTCCCCTCTCCCAGCGACTGAGCAGGCCCTGCGGTCGCCCTTCGGGGCGACTGCAGGGTCATGCGTTCCTGCTCCGCAGCCATCCTCGGCCGCCGCCTCTCGAGGGCGCGCGGCGGCTCGGCTTCGCCTCTTCTCAGGGAATATTCTCATCCAATCTAGAGAAACGTCTTCATTTTGAGAAGATTCTTATTCATCCGATTCGGCCAATTGTTTACAGTTGAGTCATGGTCGAGTTGATCGATGAATATCGATTTCAAACCAGACCGAGGCGGAAAGATATCGCAAAGACAAGAATAATCAATTTGTGGATTTTTTTCCTTTTTGATTGATGGCTCGAAATATCAAAATCGAGTCATCGGATTTAAACGTTTTTTCAACTTGGAGGTATTTTCATGAAAAAGTCGGTTCTCTTTGCAGCGCTCGTCGCCACCCCGTTCTTCGCCTTCGCCCAAAGCGCGAACACTATCACCTTCCAGGGCGAAGTCGCCGCGCAGACCTGCTCGGTCGCGGTGAACGGCAATTCGAACAATCCGGTCGTCCTGCTGCCGACGGTGAGCCAGTCGCAACTCGACGTCCTGGGCAAATCGGCCGGTGAAACCGAATTCACCGTGTCCGTGAGCGGTTGTTCGACCAGCACCTCGGCACAGGCCATGAACACGACGTTCATGCCCAACACCGTGACCGGCAGCGGCAATCTCGCGAATACGGGCAGCGCTTCGAACGTGAGCCTGCAATTGCTCGATCCGCAGGCCGGAACGCCCTTCAATCTGACCGGCGGTCATTCGGCTCCGGGCCTGGTCGTGGCCGCGAACGAAACCACGGCTTCGCATCAATTCGCGGTGCGTTATTTCGCGGAAGGCGCAGCAACGCCGGGCAGCGTGATCAGCGCAGTTCAATACGCGGTCACCTACCCGTAAGCGGCCGCCTCCGGGTCGCCCTGCAGACGCGGGGCGCCTTGTCAAGGACAACGCGGGAAGACCGATTTCACGCGCACTTGCGCTAGCCTGCAAAAGGTGCCGATCGCCAGCCGGCGGTCGGCATTGCGCCGAGGAGGATGTCGGTATGAGACGCGGGCTTCGCTTGCTGCTGTCCTTATTCGTGGCCGGATTGGCGGCCTCGTCTTCCCTGGGCAGCGTGGTGATGACCGGCACGCGCGTCATCTATCCGGGCGGTGCCACGGAACGCAGCATCCAGTTCACCAACCAGGACGATGTTCCCAATGTCGTGCAGGTCTGGGTCGACAGCGGCGATCCGAATTCCACGCCGCAGACGGCGAACGCCCCCTTCGTGGTGACGCCGCCGGTTTTCCGCATCGAGCCCAAGGCGGGACAGACCGCCCGCCTCATCTTCACCGGCAAGGACCTGCCGCAGGATCGCGAATCCGTTTTCTTCATCAATGCGGTGCAGATCCCGGCGCTGAATTCGGCGGACGCCGATCGCAACAAGATGCTGCTGCTGCTGCGCAATCGGGTGAAGCTTTTCTATCGCCCGAGCGGTATCTCGGGAGAGCCCGAACGCGCGGCGGAAAAGCTCAGGTTCAGCCTCAGCCGCCAAGGCGGCGAATGGAAGATCGTGGCAACGAACGACTCGGCCTTCCATGTGTCCCTGACCGGTGCGCAGCTCGTCAAGGCCGGCCGGGCCGGCGTGGCCCTCCAGCCGGACATGGTGGCGCCCAGGTCCACATTCGAATGGCGCATCAAGAGCGATGAGGATCTCGCGGCCGGCGGATGGAACGTCAAGTTCGTCTTCGTCAACGACTACGGAGGCGAAAACAACGCCGAGGCGCCTCTCGTCGTGGGCCGTTAGGACACAAGGCCGGCTTCCTCATGCGAGCGCTGCCGGTCTTCATTTGCGGGTCCGCCATCGGCACAGCGCTGTTCTCGGCACCGGCCCGGGCCGCGGATCCTGAAGCTGCGCCGGCCTACCGGTTCGACAGCCGTTTCCTCTTGGGCTCTTCGCTCGGGGCGGGCGACATCGAGCGCTTCAATCGTGTCAGCGCGGTCGACCCTGGCGTCTACCAGGTCGACGTCTTCGTCAACGGCGTGTTCCGTTCGCGCAAGGATGTGGAATTCCGCGCCGTGGGCAACGAGGTCGCGCCCTGCTTGGAGACTTCGTTCCTGGTGGCCGCCGGCGTGCTGCCCTCCAGTTTCGCGCCGCCCGCGGAAAGTGCTGCCGATGATGCCTCGCAGGCCTGCCGGCCCCTCGGCCAGCGCATTCCCGGCGCGCGGACGAGTTTCGATGTGTCCCGGCTGCGGCTGGACCTGTCGATCCCGCAGGCATTGATGAAGCGGACGATCCGCGGCGCGGTCGATCGGGCGGACATCGATCCGGGCGTCACCGCCGGCTTCCTCAACTACGACTCCAACTACTTCCGCGCCAGCAGCGAGGGCACGTCCAACGAATCGCTGTTCCTCGGCATGAACTTCGGCGCCAACCTCGGCATGTGGCGGTTCCGGCAGCAGTCGAGCTACAGCCATTTCGCGGGCCGCGACACCAGCGAAGGCCACTGGAACTCCATTCGCGCCTATGCGCAGCGCGCCTTGCCGGACTGGGGCAGCGAGCTGACCGTCGGCCAGAGCTTCACGACCGGACGCCTGTTCGGCACCGTGGGCTTCGAGGGCGTCCAGGTCGCCACCGACGAGCGCATGCTGCCCGATTCCCAGCGCGGGTTCGCGCCGGTGGTGCGCGGCGTCGCATCGACGAACGCGCGCGTGACGGTGCGCCAGGCGGGCAACGAGATCTACCAGACGACCGTCGCGCCCGGTCCGTTCTCGATCGAGGACCTGTACCCCACGAGCTTCCAGGGCGACCTGCAGGTCACGGTCACCGAAGCGGATGGCCGGGTGTCGACCTTCACGGTGCCCTTCGCGGCGGTCCCGGGCTCGATGCGGCCCGGCACCTCGCGCTACGCCGCGACCATCGGGCGCGTGCGCAACATCGAGGGCAGCCGCGCCGTGTTCGGCGAGGGCGTGTACCAGCACGGACTGTCGAACGAACTGACGGCCAACATGGGCGCGCGCGCGGCGAGCGACTACCAGGCGCTGCTCGGCGGCGTGGTCTGGGGAACGTCGTTCGGCGCACTGGGAAGCGACGCGACCTACGCGGTTTCGAAGAACCCCCTGGGCGATGGCAACCTGAACGGCTGGCGCGCCGGTCTGTCGTACAGCCAGGCGTTCCAGCCGATGGGCACCAGCTTCGCGCTGACGGGCTACAACTACTCGCGCGGCTATCGGGAGATGTCCGATGCGCTTGCTTCGCTGGCCGAGCAGCCGAACCTGACCATCCTGCAGTCGACCACCTACCTGCTGCGCAACCAGATCGTCGCCAACCTCAATCAAAGCCTGGGCAGCTATGGGCAGCTGTTTCTCAGCGCATCCGTGAGCGACTACCACGGCGGGCTGAAGGACCGCGACACGCAGTTCCAGTTCAGCTACAGCAACGTGTACCGGTCCGTCAGCTACGGCATCAACGTCACGCGCCAACGCACCGGGGCGCTCTTCGGCACCAACACGGCGTTCCCGAACACCACGCCGCCCGCCGTGCTGGCGATCGATTCGAGACTGGTCAATGTGGTGATGTTCACCGTCTCGATCCCCCTGGGCTCGGGGCCGCGCACGGCTTCGGCATCGGGGTCGGTGGTCCGCACAAGCGGGGGCGGCACGAGCTACCAGACGTCGGTCTCCGGCGTCGCGGATGAGGCGCAGACGCTGAGCTACGGCGTCAGCGCGACATACGACGCCTACGGCAGTACCGAGTCCGGCGGGACGTCGTCGGCGGCGACGAGCGTCAGCGGCAATCTGCAGAAGCGGCTGTCCGTCGCCACCGTCGGCGCCAGCTATTCGCGCGGCTCCGGCTTCTGGCAGGCGGGCGCCAGCGCACGCGGCGCGCTGGTCGCGCATGCCGGCGGGCTGACGCCTGGCCCTTATCTGAGCGAGACCTTCGGCGTCGTGGAAGCGCCGGGCGCCAGCGGCGCGGGCGTGCGCAACGGCCTGGGCGCGCGGGTGGACGATGCCGGCTTCGCGATCATTCCTTCGCTCGCCCCGTATCGCTACAACGACGTCGGGCTCGATTCGCAAGGCATCAACCGCAACGCCGAACTCGACGGCAGCCTGCAACGGACCGCGCCTTCGGCGGGCGCGGCGGTGCATCTGAAGTTCAGCACCCGCATCGGCTATGCGCTGCTGGCGCGAGTCGCTACCGAAAGCGGCAAGCCGCTGCCGCTGGGCGCGCCGGTCATCGGAAGCGATGGCGCGAGCGTCGGCATGGTGGGGCAGGGCGGCCAGGTCTACGCGCGGGTCGGCCAGGCCGAAGGCGTGCTGACGGTCAAATGGGGCGATGCGCCGTCGCAGCGCTGCGATTTCCCCTTCAGCATCGACCCCAAGGCCGATGAACTGTTCCATCGCTTCGAAGCGACATGCCGGCCGGGCGGGCCCTGAAAGGACGAACATGGCGCCGACATCCATCCCCGCAACTGCCTGCGCCGCTTGCATGCGCAGGTGGCTTTCCCGCTGGACCCTGGCCGTGATGCTGACCCTCTGCGTGCCCGCATGGGCCACCTGCACCCGGATCAGCTATGCGCCGACGACCAGCTATCCGAGCAACTCGATCTACTACGTCGACCCGGCCCATGGCACGCACAACACCTGGACGGGTTCGGTCGACGGCGCCGGCGCCAGCGGCCTTTCGGTCTCGGCGGTGAATCTCAACAGCAGCACCTTCCAGCCCGACGGCACCCTGCTGGCCAGCGGCAGTGCCAGCATTCTCACGCTGGGCAACGAGCCGTACACCGCCGAGCAGGTGCTGTTCCGCTGCGATGCGGCGGACGCGGGCAGCCTGTTCGAGTTCTACGCGACCAACGGCGACAACGAATTCGGCGGCATGTACGAAGACGGCGCGAGCTTCGGCTTGCCGGCCGCTTACCGGACCTACTTCCGGGGCATGGTGATCCGTGTCACGCACACCCAGACCGGCAACTACTTCAGCCGCTACTGGCAGTCCAGGCCGCTGACCGGCCTGGACCACGACAGCCAGGGCAAGATCCTGGTCAAGGCCAAGAACTTCAGCGACGTGCGAGTGGAGCTGGTTCGCGTCAGCAACACGGGCGGCAGTACCGGTTCGGGCAACTACGGCTATTCGCAGCCCGCGGCCTACATCGCGTTCAAGGGGCCGGGGTTCTCGAACAATCTGCAGGATGGGCGCGACTCGCTGTCGTACTACGAAGGCTGGTACACCGCCTGGCCGGGCACGGTCAATCTGTACAACCGCCTCACGGTGAACCGGTCGGCCACCTGCGCGGTGACGAACGTGACGCCGAACGTGCGCTTCCCGTTGATGACCGTCGCGGAGCTCGAAGGCGGCGGCACGCGGCAGATGCCGATCGACATCACCTTCGAATGCCAGACTGGGGCACCGGCCAATACCGGGCTGACTGCGCTCGCGAGCGGGGTCAAGGCCGGGCAGACCGCGATGGGCGTCCTGGTTCCGGCGGCCAACTACCAGAGCGCCGCGGGCCTGGGCTTGACCACCGCCAGCGGCGGCGCGACCTTTCTGCTGTCCGACGGCTACGGCGTGGATTCCGGCGTCGCCACCGGCGTGGGAGTCGCGCTCGCATTCGGCGACGGCACGGCGCTCAACTTCCTCGGCAACGAGATGGTCACGGCCACCGGCAACGCAGCGGGCTGGTATCCGGTGCTGGAGGGCGCCTCATCGACCGGCGTCGCCGCCGGCGTGACCAGCTACACCAAGCACCTGCAGGCGACGCTCAAGAAGATCCCGGGCCGCACCGTCACGCCGGGCAAGGTCAATGCGCGCGCGCAGGTCGTGATTCGCGTCCAGTAAAAGGAGTCGATCCCATGGCGATCCTTCGAATGCCGTTCGTTCGCATCCTCTTCCTGCTGGCGCTGGGACTGTTCGCCGGACGGGCTGCCTTCGCCGGCGTCGTGGCCGAGTCGACCCGGGTCGTCTTCATGGCCGGCGCGGGCGAGCGTTCCCTGCAACTGATCAACCTGAACGACTATCCGGTGGTGGTGGAGGTCTGGGTGGACGACGGCGCGCTGGACTCGCTGCCCGAGAACTCGCGCGCGCCGATCATCCCCCTGCCGCCGATCTTCCGGCTGAACCCGCACGACCAGATCAGCCTGCGCCTCCTGTATTCGGGCGCGCCGCTCCCCAAGGACCGCGAATCGCTGTTCTGGCTGAATCTCTACGAGATTCCTCCCACCGAGGTCGACCGTTCGCCGGATGCCGCGACGCTCACGGTGGCGATCCGCACGCAGATGAAGGTCTTCGTGCGGCCGCAGGACTTGCCGGTGTCGCCCGGCGAAGTCCCCTCCAAGCTCGAATTCCTGCTCGACAACGAGCCGGGGCATCCGCACCTCACGGTGAAGAATCCCACGCCTTACTTCGCGAACCTGGCCGAGCTGCAGTTCACGCACGATGCGAAGGAGGTGGCCGAGGCCGTCACGGTCGCGCCTTACGGCGACGCCGACCTCGACATCGAGCCATCGGACGCGGCGCGCACCGAAGCGACCGTCGCCTACACGCTCATCGATGACAACGGCAACACCGAAGCCCGATCCCGCGCCTGCCGGATCGTGGCGCGGTGACATCAAGAAAAACGGCCTCCGTGGGGAGGCCGCTTCCTTCTTCTTTCGGGGTCCGCGAGCGCGCGCTTATTCGACCTTCGCCTTCGCGCGCAGTTCTTCCTGGTACTTCTGCAGACGCTGCTGCTGCAGCTGCTGCACGATCTGCGGCTTCACTTCCTCGAACTTCGGCAGTTGCGCCTGGCGGATGTCGTCGACGCGGATGATGTGATAGCCGAATTGCGACTTGACCGGCGTCTGCGTCATCTCGCCCTTGCCGAGCTTGACCATCGCTTCCGAGAACTCGGGCACGAAGCTCGCTGGCGATGCCCAGTCGAGGTCGCCGCCGTTGGCGCCCGAACCCGGGTCCTTGCTCTGCTTCTTGGCGATGTCCTCGAACTTGGCGCCCTTCTTGAGGTCGGCAATGATCTTCTTGGCCTGGTCTTCGTTTTCGACCAGGATGTGGCGGGCCTTGAATTCCTTGCCGCTGTTGGCGGCGGCGAACTTGTCGTACTCAGCCTTGGCGTCGGCGTCCGACACGACATTGGTCTTGCGGTAGTTCTCGAACAGCTGGCGGATCAGGATCGCCTGGCGGGCGAGTTCGAGCTGGTTCTTGTAGTCCTCGGTGGCATCCAGGCCCTGCTTCTGCGCTTCCTGCATGAAGACCTCGCGGGCGATGACCTCCTCGCGCAGCTGCTCCTGCATCTCGGGCGTGACGGGGCGGCCGGCTGCCGCCAGCTGCTGAGCCAGCACCTCCATGCGCGCCTTCGGAACCGGTTTGCCGTTGACGATGGCCGCGTTCTGCGCAAAGGCGGCAAAGGGAACCGCGCCAACGAGTACGGCGGCTGCGACGGCTTGCAGGATATGTTTCTTCATGTTGGGAGCCTCGATCCTGGAGGTAGACGCGCCTTGGGCGCGGTTGAATAAAGCGCTGGATGGAAAAGGGAGGGGAGTTTTTCGCCGCAAGGTGTACGGCCGGGTGCGATCAGAGCGGCTTAGAACGTCTCGATGGCAATCGCGTGAAGACCCTGTGCGATGAAAAGCTGCAGCGCATCATACACAAGCCGATGGCACGCCACGCGGGACTTCCCGGCGAACAGCGGCGAGGCGATGCGGACCCGGAAATGGGTGCCATAGCCCTCGGCATTGGCGCCGGAATGGCCGGCGTGCGCGGCGCTCTCGTCGATGACTTCGAGCATCGTCGGGTCGAGTGCGTCGCGCAGCCGCGCTTCGAGATCGTGCGAGGTGGGGGGCGTCATGGGTACCCCCACGCTCGGCACTTCGTGTCCTCGCTGCCCCCCGAGGGGGTGCGAGCTTGCTTGGGCCGGCCCGGCGCTGCGCTCATGCGGCGGGCTCGTCGGATTTGAGGTGGGGCGCGATGTACAGCCCCTGCACCACCAGGAAGACGATCGGGAAGACGTACCCCCAGAGCTTGAAGTTGACCCACGCCTCGGTGCTGAAATACGCCGCCACGTAGCCGTTGAGCGCGGCCATGAAGACGCAATACGCCACCCACGCCACGTTGAGCCGGCCCCAGATGTGCGTCGGCAGTTCGAGCTGGGTGCCCAGCAGCATCTTGAGGAAGTTCTTCTTGAAGCCCCACAGCGCCACCGCGAGCGCCACGGCCATCGCACCGTACAGCACCGTCGGCTTCCACTTGATGAAGCGGTCGTCGTGCAGCGCGAGGGTCAGCGAGCCGAACAGCAGGATCAGCACCAGGGTGGCCTTCTGCATCGGCAGCAGCTTGCGCTCGCGCAGCCAGATGATGCCCATCTGGATGACGGTGCCGGCCATCAGTACGGCGGTGGCGGTGTAGATGTCGTAGAGCTTGAACGCCCCGAAGAAGAGCAGGATGGGGAAGAAGTCGAGGATCAGTTTCATGATGGGGCGTTCAGTCGCTCGCGGTCGCTCGTAGTGGCTCAGCGCTTCTGGAAGTCGAGCGCGGCCGAATTCATGCAGTAGCGAAGGCCGGTCTCGGTCGGTCCGTCGGGAAACACGTGGCCGAGGTGCGCGCCGCAATTGGCGCACACATTTTCGGTGCGAACCATGCCGTGCGACCGGTCGATGATGTTGCGGATCGCGCCGGGCACCGCTTCCTGCGAGAAGCTGGGCCACCCGCAGCCGGCGTCGAACTTGGTCGACGACTCGAACAGCTTCGCGCCGCAGCAGATGCAGTGGTAGGTGCCGTCTTCCCAGTGCGCTTCATATTTGCCGGTGAAGGGGCGCTCGGTGGCCGCATGGCGCGTGACCTCGAAGGCGCCGCGCTCGGCACCTTTTTCGGCAAGGATCGTTTTCCATTCGGCGTCGGTCTTCTGGGTGGGTGCGGTCATGATGAACAGCTGATTTCGATCGTTGAAGCCCAGTCGGGCGGGAAGCCGGCCCATTGGTCGTGGCCGGCGTGCTCTTCAAATGGGGATTCGAGCAGCCTGAGCAAGGCGGCGACGCCGGAGTGGTCCTTGCGCTGTGCGGCTTCGATGGCTTGCTGGCCCAGATGGTTCCTGAGCACGAACTTGGGATTGCTGGCGAGCATCAGGTCGGCCGCCTTCGAGGGCGCAATCGCGGCATGGCGCTCGGTGAACGAGCGGAACCAGCCGTCGAAGCCGCCGCGGTCGATGAACAGGTCGCGCACCGAATCCGGATTGTCGCCGGCCATCACGCGCGAGAGCCGCCGCCAGAAGATCGGGTAGTCGACCTTCTCCTGCGCCAGCAGCTTCAGCAGCCGCTCGATCAGGGAACGGTCCGATTCGGCCCGGTCGGTCAAGCCGAGCTTGGCCCGCATGCGGGCCTCGTATTCATGAGGGAAGACGGTCTTGTACGACTCCAGCGCCGCGACCGCGATTTCCTGGTCGCCGATCAGCGGCAGCAGCGCCTGGGCGAGGCAGAAGAGATTCCAGTACGCCACGTTCGGCTGCTGGTTGTAGGCATAGCGGCCGGAGGTGTCGCTGTGGTTGCAGATGTGCCGCGGGTCGAAGCCGTCGAGGAACTGGAAGGGCCCGTAGTCGATGGTGAGCCCGAGGATGCTCATGTTGTCGGTGTTCATCACCCCGTGGCAGAAGCCGGCCGCCTGCCATTGCGCAAGCAGCGCCGCGGTGCGCTCGCTCACCGCTTCGAGCAGCGCGGCGTAGGCGTTGCCGCCCCAGCGCTCCGTGGTCCGGCAGGCGGGGTAGTAGCGGTCGATCACGTAGTCGGCCAGGGCGCGCAGTTCCGCGTCGCGCTCCCGGGCGGCGAAGTGTTCGAAATGGCCGAAGCGGATGAAGCTCGGCGCCACCCGGGTCACCACGGCGGCGGTTTCGATCTCCTCCCGGTGCACGGGGGCATCGGAGCCGGTGACGCACAGCGCGCGCGTGGTCGGGATGCCGAGGGCGTTGACCGCCTCGCTGCACAGGAATTCACGGATGCTCGAACGCAGCACCGCCCGGCCGTCGCCCATGCGGGAGTAGGGCGTGAGCCCGCTGCCCTTGAGCTGCACTTCGAGCCCGCCCGCCGTTTCGCCCAGCAGGATCGCGCGGCCGTCCCCGAGCTGGCCGGCCCAGACCCCGAACTGGTGCCCGCTGTAGACCGAGGAAAGCGGCCGCGAACCCCTGACCGATGCATTGCCCGTGAAAGCGGCCAGGGCGTCGTCCGAAGACAGCTGATCGGGGTCCAGGCCGAGTTCCC
Organism: Variovorax sp. HW608; assembly: GCF_900090195.1. Lineage (NCBI taxonomy): Bacteria > Pseudomonadati > Pseudomonadota > Betaproteobacteria > Burkholderiales > Comamonadaceae > Variovorax > Variovorax sp. HW608. The sequence continues at coordinate 6,079,635 of NZ_LT607803.1, read as the reverse complement.
TCGCCATCGCGAGGCTGCGGCCCACCCAGTAGGGCTCGGGCAGCGGCGTCGGCCGCAGTTCGGTATAGAACGCGGGCCCGAGCGCCGAGAAGCCCGGGGCCCAGCGCAGCCCGAGATCCACGGCTTCGGTTTCTTCTGCAAGCGTGCTCATGGGTGGATTGTCCCGCACCCGCGGTCCACCGGCCGCGACTGCGGGTTTCTGTCATTGTGTGGCGCGCCCCCCTGGGTGAACCTCGGGCCGCAGGGCGCGCGCTGGTTACATTGCGTTGCTGCCGAATCAACAAAGCCCGTTCAAGAAGGAGCCAATCGATGCTGGGTTTGATGCAGGACCAACCGCTCTTGATCTCGTCGCTGATCGAGTTCGCCGAACGCCATCACGGCGACGCCGAAATCGTCTCTCGCAGAGTGGAAGGCGACATTCACCGCACCACATGGCGCCGGATTGCCGCGCGTTCGCGGCAGGTGGCCAATGCGCTCGACGACGAACAACTGCTCTTCAGCGATCGGGTCGCGACGCTGGCCTGGAATGGCTACCGCCACCTGGAGCTCTATTACGGCGTGAGCGGCTCCGGCCGCGTGCTGCACACCATCAACCCGCGCCTGCATCCGGACCAGATCGCCTGGATCGCCAACCATGCCGAAGACCAGATCCTCTGCTTCGACATGAGCTTCCTGCCGCTGGTGCAGGCGATGCACGCCAAGTGCACCACGGTGAAGAAATGGATCGCGCTGTGCGACGCCGACAAACTGCCGGCCGACAGTGGCATCCCCAATCTGGTGAGCTACGAGGCCTGGATGAGCCAGCGCCCGACCGACTACGCCTGGCCGAGCTTCGATGAGAACTCGGCCTCCAGCATGTGCTACACGAGCGGCACCACGGGCAACCCCAAGGCGGCGCTGTACAGTCACCGCTCGACCTTGCTGCACGCCTACGCGGCGGCCTTGCCCGACGTGATGTCGCTGTCGGCGCGCGACTCGGTGCTGCCGGTGGTGCCGATGTTCCACGTCAATGCCTGGGGCATTCCGTACTCGGCCGCGCTGGTCGGCGCCAAGCTTGTCTTCCCCGGTCCGGCGCTCGACGGCAAGTCGGTCTACGAGTTGATCGAAGGCGAGAAGGTGAGCTTCGCCGCCGGCGTGCCGACGGTCTGGCAGATGCTGCTGGGTCACCTGCAGGCCAACGCTCTGCGCTTCGGGACGCTCAAGCGCACGGTGATCGGCGGCTCCGCCTGCCCGCCGGCGATGATCAATGCGTTCCAGCAACAGTACGGTGTCGAAGTGTTGCATGCGTGGGGCATGACCGAAATGTCGCCGCTGGGCACCCTGTGCACGCTGAAGAACAAGCACCTCGAGATGCCGCCCGAGCAGCAGACCGCGATCCGCATGAAGCAGGGCCGCTCGATCTTCGGCGTGGACATGAAGATCATCGACGGCGACGGCAAGGACCTGCCGTGGGACGGCAAGGCCTACGGCGACCTGCTGGTCAAGGGCCCGTGGGTGGTCAAGGAGTATTTCAAGGGCGAGGGCGGCGACCCGCTGGTCGACGACGAGAACGGGCGCGGCTGGTTCCCGACCGGCGACGTCGCCACCATCGATGCCGACGGCTTCCTGCAGATCACCGACCGCAGCAAGGACGTGATCAAGTCCGGCGGCGAATGGATCAGCTCCATCGACATCGAGAACATCGCCGTGGCCCATCCGGCGGTCGCGATGGCGGCGTGCATCGGCGTGAAGCATCCCAAGTGGGACGAGCGGCCGATCATCGTCGTGGTGAAGAAGCCCGGCGCCGAAGTGACGCGCGACGAATTGCTGGCCTTCTATCAGGGCAAGACGGCCAAGTGGCAGATCCCGGACGACGTCGTCTTCGTCGATGCGATCCCCATCGGCGCGACCGGCAAGATCCTCAAGACGAAGCTGCGCGAGCTGTTGCGCGACTACAAGCTGCCGGGCACCTGACGGCCAAGCTACCGGCCGGTAGGATTTCGTGGCGTCCGTGTCGCCTGGGTGATAGTTTGAGGGGGCTTGGAGTCCGCCGTTACGGGCATTCCCTGAGGGGTGCACATGCAAAGACTTGTACCCTCAGCCCGTGTTTGAACGACCACCGACCCAGGAGACGACTTCCATGAAATTCGCACTCAAATTCCTTGCCGCGAGCCTGATGCTGTCGGGCGCCGCCGGGGCTTTTGCCCAGAAGGGAGAAACCGTCAGGATCGCCATGATCGAAGGTCTTTCGGGCCCCTTCGCCAACGTGGGGCAGAACCAGCTCAAGAGCTGGCAGTTCGTGGCCGAACACCTGACGCCGGAAGAGAACCCGGCCGGGGTCAAGTTCGAGATCACGGGCATGGACAGCAAGAGCTCTCCGCAGGAGGCGCTGAACCTGCTCAAGGCCGCCAGCGACCAGGGCTATCGCTATGTCACGCAGGGCAACGGCTCGAACGTCGCCGTGCCGCTGGCCGATGCGGTCGGAAAGGCCAACGAGCGCAATCCCGGCAAGGAAATCATCTACCTGAACTACGCGGCGGTCGACCCGGTCCTGACCAACGACAAGTGCAACTACTGGCACTTCCGCCTCGACGCCGACACCTCGATGAAGATGGAGGCGCTGACTACCTTCATGAAGGACCAGCCCACCGTCAAGAAGGTCTACCTGATCAACCAGAACTACTCGCACGGCCAGCAGGTCGCCAAGTATTTCAAGGAGGGCCTGGCGCGCAAGCGGCCCGACGTCCAGATCGTGGGCGACGACCTGCATCCCCTGGGCCAGGTCAAGGACTTCGCGCCCTACGTGGCCAAGATCAAGCAGTCGGGCGCCGACACGATCGTGACCGGCAACTGGGGCCAGGACATGACCCTCCTGATCAAGGCGCTGAACGACGCCGGCCTGAAGGTGCCGGTCTATGCCTACTATGCCGGGGTGTCCGGCACCCCGACCGCGCTGGCTTCGGGTGGGGATCTCGAGGTCTACCAGATCGCCTACAACCACTCGAACTACCCGGGTCGCCTGGGCACCCTGACGAACGAGTTCCAGCAGAAGTTCAACGATGACCTCTACACCTTCTCGGTCTACAACGCCCTGGTGATGATGAGCAACGCGATGGCCAAGGCGAAATCCACCGACCCGGTCAAGGTTGCTGCGGCGATGGAAGGCCTGAAGTTCAAGGGCTTCAACGGTGAGAGCGAAATGCGCAAGACCGATCACCAGTTGCAGCAGGGCCTCTGGATCTCCAAGTGGCAGAAGGTCGATGCCAAGAACAAGTACAGCGTCGAGAAGACCGGCTTCACCTTCGCGCCGGTGAAGTACCTGGAGCCCTACATCGCCAGCACGCCGACCTCGTGCCAGATGAAGCGTCCGGGCGCCTCGACCTCCTAGCACGCTTGCCGGAGCCGCACGCCGGGGAATGATGCCCATCGCTCCCCGGCGTCGCTATTTGGGGCATTCGGCGACGCCCCGAACCGTTCACCCAGATCCCATGGAATTCTTCACCGTCTCCCTGTTGAACGGCCTCAGCTATGGCTTGTTGCTGTTCATGCTGAGCTCCGGCCTCACGCTGATCTTCAGCATGATGGGTGTGCTCAATTTTGCGCACACCAGCTTCTACATGCTGGGCGCCTATTTCGCGTACTCGATCTCCACTGTCGTCGGCTTCTGGCCGGCCCTCGTCGTGGCGCCCCTGATCGTCTTCGTGCTGGGCGCGGCATTCGAGCGCTACAGCCTGCGGCGCGTCCACAAGTTCGGGCATGTGCCGGAGCTGCTCGTGACCTTCGGTCTTTCCTACCTGATCCTCGAAGTCGTGCAGCTGGTCTGGGGGCGCTCGGTGGTCCCCTATGCCTTGCCGCCGGCGCTCGAAGGGCCGCTGTTCACCATCTACGGAACCCAGTTTCCCAAGTCCCGATCCTTCATCATGCTGATCGCGGTGCTGATGCTCGTCTCGGTGTGGCTGCTGCTGACCCGCACGCGCATCGGCCTGGTCATCCAGGCCGCGCTCAAGCATCCTGAAATGGTCGAAGCGCTCGGTCACAACGTGCCGCGTGTCTTCATGCTGGTGTTCGGGGGCGGCGCCGCGCTGGCGGCCCTGGCTGGCGTGATCGGCGGCAACACCTACGTCACCGAGCCGGCCATGGCGGCATCGGTCGGCTCGATCATCTTCGTGGTGGTCGTGGTGGGCGGCATGGGGTCGCTCGCCGGGGCGTTTCTCGCCTCCCTTCTCATCGGCGTGGTGCAGACCTTCGCGGTCGCCATGGACCAGTCCTTTGCCGGCGCGCTCCAGGCCCTGGGCATGACCGTCGGCAGCCAGACCTTCGGGTACGAGCTGCTGAGCCTCAAGATTTCGCAGATCGCACCCATCCTGCCGTACATGTTCCTGGTGCTGATCCTGATCTTCCGGCCCAAGGGCCTGCTCGGCACGCGGGAGGATTGATGAGCGCAACGCAAAGCATGACAACGCAGTACTACCGCTTCAAGCCCTGGAACATCGGGCGCATCGTCATCTGGACGCTGTTCGCGCTGCTGCTGCTGCTGGCGCCAGTGCTGTTCCGCAGCGGCCTTGCGCTGACGATGCTGTCGCAGATGGGCTACCTGGTCATCATCTGCCTGAGCTACAACATCCTGTTCGGACAGGGTGGAATGCTGAGCTTCGGGCACGCCGTCTACACCGGGATGGGCGCCTTCATCGCGATCCACGCCATGAATCTGGCGACCCAGGGAAGCCTGCCCGTGCCGCTGGTGCTGATCCCGCTGGTCGGCGGCCTGGGCGGCATGTTCTTCGCCGTCCTCCTGGGCTTCGTGACGACCAAGAAGTCGGGCACCACCTTCGCCATGATCACGCTGGGCATCGGTGAACTGGTGGCGTCCATGGCGCTGATGTTCCCCGGATTCTTCGGCGGCGAGGGCGGCGTCACGACCAACCGGGTGTACGGCACGCCATTTTTCGGGTTGAGCTTCGGTCCGCAGTTGCAGGTCTACTACCTGATCGCGGCCTACTGCTTCGTTTGCACGGCGCTGATGTTCGCCTTCACGGGCACGCCGCTCGGGCGCATCCTGAACGCGGTGCGCGACAACCCGGAGCGGGTCGAATTCATCGGCTACAACACCCAGCGCGTGCGCTACTTCGCCTTCATCATCGCGGGCTTCTTCGCCGGAATCGGCGGCGGCCTGTCGGCCATCAACTTCGAGATCGTGAATGCCAGCGACAGCCTGAGCGGCCTGCGCTCCGGAGGCTATCTGCTGTTCACCTTCCTTGGCGGGGCCGGTTTCTTCTTCGGTCCGATCATCGGCGCGGTGCTGCTGGTGTTCGCATCGGTCATGCTGTCCGAACTCACCAAGGCCTGGCTGCTCTATCTGGGCCTGGTGTTCCTCTTCATGGTGATGTTCGCGCCGGGCGGCGTCGCCAGCCTGGTCATGATGAACCTGCGGGTCGCGAAGTTCGGCCTGTTCAAGCCTTTCTGGAAGCTCTACGCCGGGCTCGTCGCCACCGGCGCACTGGTGGTCGTGGGGGCCGCGGCACTGGTCGAAATGGTCTATCACATCCAATTGAACGCGGCGCTGGGACCACAGGTCCGGTTTGCCGGACTCGTGCTCGACACCGGGAGTGCCGGCAGTTGGCTTGGCGCCGCGGCGGTGGCCCTCGTGGGCGTGGTCCTGCTGGAATGGATGCGCCGGCGCTTCGCCCAGGCCTGGGGCCACGCGCAGGAGCAGATCGAAGCCGAAATCAAACGACGGGCGACCACATGAGCGAGACGCAAATAATGAAGGGCCGTGCACTCGAACTCAAGGGCCTGCGAAAGAGCTTCGGCAAGACGGACATCATCCGGGGCGTCGACCTCGCAGTGCAGGCGGGCGAACGCATCGCCATCATCGGACCCAACGGCGCCGGCAAGTCGACCCTGTTCAACCTGATCAGCGGCCGGCTCGCGCCCACCAGCGGCGAGGTCCTGCTCAACGGGCAACGCATCGACGGGATGAGGCCCTACGAGATCAATCGCCTCGGCCTGTCGCGCAGCTTCCAGATCACCAACATCTTTCCGAAGCTCAGCGTGTTCGAGAACCTGCGCTGCGGCGTGCTGTGGAGCCTCGGCTATCGCTACAGCTTCCTGCGCTTCCTGTCGAAGCTCGACGATGCCAACGCGCGCACCGAGGAACTGATCCACCAGGTCGGCCTCGACAAGAAGCGCGACGTGCTGGCGGTGAACCTCACCTACGCGGAGCAGCGCGCGCTGGAGATCGGCGTGACCATCGCCGGCGGCGCCAGCGTGATCCTGCTGGACGAGCCGACGGCGGGCATGAGCAAGACCGAGACGGCGCACTTCATCGCCCTGATCAAGCAGGTGACGGTCGGCAAGACGCTGCTGACCGTCGAGCACGACATGGGCGTGGTGTTCGGCCTCGCCGACAAGATCGCGGTGGTGGTCTACGGCGAGGTGATCGCCTTCGACACGCCGGCCGCGGTGCGCGCCAATGCGCGCGTGCAGGAGGCCTATTTGGGTTCGGCAGTCGCCGATGCGCAAGGTGCTGGACACTGACATGCTCAAACTCCAAGACATCCACGCCTATTACGGCAAGAGCCATGTGTTGCACGGTGTTTCGTTCGACGTGCGGCCCGGCGAAATCGTGGCGCTGCTGGGACGCAACGGCTCCGGCCGCTCGACCACGGCGAAGGCGATCATGGGCCTCGTGCATGCCGAAGGCCATCTCCGCTGGAAGGAGCGCGACATCCTGCACTGCAAGGCCTACGAGATCGCGCACCTCGGCATCGGCTACGTGCCGGAGAACCGTGACATCTTTCCCAAACTGACGGTGCACCAGAACCTGCTGCTCGGCCAGAAGGGATCGGGCAAGGGCAGCCGCTGGTCCTTCGACGACATGTACGGCATGTTCCCGCGCCTCAGGGAGCGCCAGCACACCGAGGCCGGCGTGCTCTCGGGCGGCGAGCAGCAGATGCTGACGCTGTGCCGCACGCTGATGGGCGACCCGGACCTGATCATCATCGACGAGCCCACCGAAGGCCTGGCGCCGAAGATCGTCGAACTGGTGGGGCAGTACCTGCGCACGCTCAAGGACAAGGGCATCTCGGTGCTGCTGATCGAGCAGAAGCTGACCATTGCGATGCAGATCTCGGACCGCGCGCTCGTCATGGGCCACGGCAGCATCGTGTTCGACGGCACGCCCGATTCATTGCGCGCCGATGCCGCCACCCGAAAGGAATGGCTGGAAGTCTGACTTCCAGCTTGTCCCGGTAGCGACTGAACGCCATTGCGGCGCCTTCCGAAACGCCTAGAATCCGACGAAAAAAGAACACTCGTGCTTTTTAAGTGCGGAGTCCTCGGCGTCGATGGCGGCGAGGTCTTCGAACCCGTTTTTTCGATCCTCTCCCAATCCAAAGGAACGCAGCATGACGGCTGAATACAAAGTGCTCGGCGACGTCGCCGTGATCACCATGACCAACCCCCCGGTCAATGGCCTCGGTTTCTCGACGCGCATCGGTATCACGGACGGTCTCTCCAAGGCCATCGACGATCCCGCGGTGAAGGCGATCGTCATCACGGGCGCCGGCAAGGCCTTCTCGGGCGGTGCGGACATCAAGGAATTCGGCACGCCCAAGGCGCTGCAGGAACCCAACCTGCTGAGCGTGATCCTCGCGCTCGAAGCCTCGACCAAGCCGATCGTCGCCGCGATCCATTCCGTCTGCATGGGCGGCGGTCTCGAACTGGCGCTCGGCTGCCACTACCGCGTGGCTGCACCGGGCGCCAATGTCGCGCTGCCTGAGGTCAAGCTGGGCCTCGTCCCCGGCGCCGGCGGCACCCAGCGCCTGCCGCGCGTGCTCGGCGTCGAGACCGCGCTCAACATGATCGTGAGCGGCGAGCCGGTCAAGAGCGAGATGCTCGCATCGCTGCCGGGCCAGAAGCTGTTCGACAAGCTGGCCGCATCGGCCGAGTCGCTGTTCGACGAAGCCATCGAGTTCGCGAAGTCGGTGGCCGGCAAGACGGGCGAGGCCCTGCCGCTGGTGCGCAACCTGCCGTGCAAGCACCCACAGGGCGACGCCTACTTCCAGTTCGCGCGCAACATGGTCGGCGGCATGTCGAAGAACTATCCGGCGCCGCTCAAGTGCGTCGATGCGGTGCAGGCCGCCACGAAGATGAAGTTCGACGAGGGCATGGCCGAAGAGCGCCGCATCTTCACCGCATTGATGTTCACGCCCGAATCGATCGCGCTGCGCCACCTGTTCATGGCCGAGCGCGCCGCCTCGCACATTCCGGACGTGCCCGGCGACACGCCCCAGCGCGCGGTCAAGTCGGTCGGCGTGGTCGGCGCCGGCACCATGGGCGGCGGCATCTCGATGAACTTCCTGAATGCCGGCATCCCGGTCACCATCCTCGAGATGAAGCAGGAAGCGCTCGACCGCGGCATCGCGACGATCAAGAAGAACTACGAGGCGCAGGTCAAGAAGGGCAAGCTCAAGCAGGACAAGTACGCAGAGCGCATGGCCCTGCTCAAGACCACGCTGTCCTACGACGACCTGAAGGACGTCGACCTCGTCATCGAGGCCGTCTTCGAGGAACTCGGCGTCAAGGAAAAGGTGTTCAGCGAGCTCGACCGCGTGATCAAGCCCGGCGCGATCCTCGCCTCGAACACCTCCACGCTCGACGTGGACAAGATCGCGGCCTTCACCAAGCGTCCGCAGGACGTGGTCGGCATGCACTTCTTCAGCCCGGCCAATGTGATGAAGCTCCTGGAAGTGGTGCGCGGCAAGGCAACCGCCAAGGACGTGCTCGCCACCGTGATGGGCATCGCCAAGAAGATCAAGAAGACGGCCGTGGTCTCGGGCGTCTGCGACGGCTTCATCGGCAACCGCATGATCGAGCAGTACTCGCGGCAAGCGGGCTTCCTGCTCGACGAAGGCGCGACGCCGCAGCAAGTCGACAAGGCGATCGAGAAGTTCGGCTTCGCGATGGGCCCGTTCCGCATGGGCGACCTGGCCGGCAACGACATCGGCTGGGCGATCCGCAAGCGCCGCGCGACCGAGATCGCCGACATGAAGTACAGCCGCACGGCCGACAAGCTCTGCGAACTCGGCCGCTTCGGCCAGAAGACCGGGGCAGGGTGGTACGACTACCAGCCCGGCAAGCGCGATGCGATTCCGTCGGACCTGGTCAACAAGATGATCGAGGACCACCGCAAGGAACTCGGCATCACGCCGCGCAAGATCTCCGACGAAGAGATCGTGCAGCGCCTGGTGTATTCGCTCGTCAACGAAGGCGCGCACATCCTCGAAGACGGCATTGCGTCGAAGGCGGGCGACATCGACATGGTGTACCTGACCGGCTACGGCTTCCCGATCTGGCGCGGCGGCCCGATGCACTACGCGTCGCAGGTCGGCCTCTTCAACGTCGCCGAGTCGATGAAGCGCTTCGCGAAGAACCCGCACGACGACGCGAAGTTCTGGCAGCCCGCCGGGTTGATCCAGAAGCTGGTGGCCGAAGGCAAGTCGTTCAGCTGAGCGGAGGCGAGACCGTTCCATGCTGAAACGTGCGTTCCTTGCGCTGGTGCTGGTGATCGCGGGAGGGGTGGCGGCGATGGCGGTCAACACCTGGCGCACGCCGTCACGGCAGGTTGCCGTGACGCCCGCGGCGCCGCTCGCGATCGATGTGCAGGCCGCCGCCAGGCGGCTGGCGGGCGGGATCCGGTTCCGCACGGTGTCCAGCCTCGACGATCCTGCCGGCAACGCGGCGGAATTCGACAAGCTGCATGCCTACCTCGCCGAGCAGTTCCCGAAGGTCCACGCCACCCTCAAGAAGGAAGTGATCGGGCAGCACGCGCTGCTCTACACCTGGACCGGCTCCGATCCGCAGGCCAGGCCCGTTGCGCTGATGGCGCACCAGGACATGGTGCCGATCGCGCCCGGCACCGAGAAGGCCTGGAAGGTCGACCCCTTCGGCGGCGTGATCGAGGACGGCTTCATCTGGGGCCGCGGTGCGCTCGACGACAAGGGCAACCTGTTCGCGCAGATGGAAGCCGTCGAGGCGCTGGTCGCGAGCGGCTTCAAGCCCACGCAGACGGTCTACCTCGTGATGGGCGACGACGAGGAGGTGAGCGGCCTGCGTGGCGCGCTGCCGATCGCCGAGCTGCTCAAGTCGCGCGGCGTGCGGCTCGACTGGGTGCTCGACGAAGGCCTCTTGGTGCTCGACGGCGTGCTGCCGGGCCTGTCGAAGCCTTCGGCGCTGATCGGCCTGGCGGAGAAGGGCTATGCGACCTTTTTCCTGTCGCTCGACACCGCGCCGGGCCACTCGTCGATGCCGCCAGCGCACAGCGCGATCGGCCAGATGAGCGCGGCGCTCGCGCGGCTCGAAGCCACGCCGATGCCGGGTGGCATCAAGGGCATCGCGGGCCAGATGTTCGGCACCCTTGCGCCGGAGATGAGCGGCCTCAACCGCGTGCTGCTGTCGAATCTGTGGCTCAGCGGGCCGCTGGTGGAAAGCCAGCTCGAGAAGAGCCCGAGCAGCAACGCCATGCTGCGCACGACCACCGCGCTGACCATCGTGCGCGCCGGCAACAAGGACAACGTCCTGCCGGGCCGCGCCGAGGCGGCCGTGAACTTCCGCATCCTGCCGGGCGACACCATCGACAGCGTCGAAGCGCACCTGAAAAAGGCGCTCGGCAACGACGCGATCCAGGTCAAGCGCTACCCGGGCAACTCGGAGCCGTCGCCGGTCTCGCCGACCGAGGCCAACGGCTATCGCGCGATCGAGCACACGGTGCGGCAGACGTTTCCCGACGCCATCGTCGCCCCGGGCCTGATGACCGCCGCCACCGATTCGCGCCACTTCAGTCTCATCAGTGACTCGGTCTACCGCTTCTCGCCGTACCGCGCGAAGAGCGAGGACCTGGCGCGCTTCCACGGCACCAACGAGCGTCTCGCCATCTCGAACTACGGCGAGGCGATCAATTTCTATCAGCAGCTGCTGCGCAACGCCGCGCAGCCCCAGTAACCGACATCCCTCTTCTTCAAAGGACCACACCATGACCAGCGCCGTCATCGTCTCCACCGCCCGCACGCCGCTCGCCAAGAGCTGGAAGGGCTCCTTCAACATGACGCACGGCGCCACGCTCGGCGGCCACGCGGTGCAGCATGCGGTCCAGCGCGCCGGCATCGATCCGGCCGAAGTGGATGACGTGATCATGGGTTGCGCCACGCCTGAAGGCGCGACCGGCTCCAACATCGCACGCCAGATCGCGCTGCGTGCCGGCCTGCCGATCACCACCTCGGGCATGACCATCAACCGCTTCTGTTCGTCGGGCCTGCAGACCATCGCGACCGCGGCCCAGCGCATCATCGCGGGCGAGGGCGAGGTCTACGTCGCCGGCGGCGTCGAGAGCATCTCCTGCGTGCAGAACGAAGCCAACAAGCACATGCTGGCCGATCCGTGGCTGGTCAAGCACAAGCCCGAGATCTACTGGAACATGCTGCAGACGGCGGAGCAGGTCGCCAAGCGCTACAACATCGGCCGCGATGCGATGGACGAGTACGGCGCCGCCAGCCAGCAGAAGGCCAGCGCGGCGCTCGAAGCCGGCCTCTTCAAGGCCGAGATCGCGCCGATCACCGTGCTGGCCGGCGTCGCCGATCCGGTGATGGGCCTGCGCACCAAGGAAGTCACGGTCGAGAACGACGAAGGCATCCGCCCCGGCACCACCAAGGAGGGCATCAGCGGCATCCGCTCGGCGCTGCCGGGCGGACTGATCTCGGCGGGCAACGCCAGCCAGTTCTCCGACGGCGGCGGTGCCTGCGTGGTGGTCGACGAGAAGTACGCCGAGCAGAAGGGCCTCAAGCCCCTCGGCCGCTTCCTCGGCTTCGCGGTCGCGGGCTGCGAGCCTGACGAAATGGGCATCGGCCCGGTGTTCGCGGTGCCGAAGGTCCTCAAGCGGCTGGGCCTCAAGGTCAGCGACATCGACCTCTGGGAACTCAACGAAGCCTTCGCGGTGCAGGTGATCTACTGCCGCGACAAGCTCGGCATCCCGGGCGACCGCCTGAACGTCAACGGCGGCGCGATCGCCGTCGGCCACCCCTACGGCGTGAGCGGCCAGCGCCTGACCGGCCATGCGCTGATCGAAGGCAAGCGCCGCGGCGCAAAGAAGGTGGTCGTGACGATGTGCATCGGCGGCGGCATGGGTGCGGCCGGCGTGTTCGAAATCTTGTAGCTCGCCCCCAGGCTCGCGCACTTCGTGTCGCTCTCCACCCCCTGCCGGGGGCAACCCCAGCGGCCCGGCAGAGCCGGTTCCGCGGGGTATCCGGCCTTCGGGCCGTTGCATTGAGAACCAACCATGAGCCTTCGTCCTACTCTTGATTTCCTACTGTACGACTGGCTCCATGCCGAGTCGCTCAACGAGCGCGAGCGGTTTGCCGACCATTCGCGCGAGACCTTCGACGCGGTGCTCGACACCTGCGAGCGCATCGCGCGCGAGAAGTACGCGCCATTCAACCGCACCGTCGACACCCAGGAGCCGCATTTCGACGGCGAGAAGGTGATCCTGCCGCAGGCCACGCACGATGCGCACAAGGCCTTCGTCGAGTCCGGCATGATGAGCGCAGCGCAGGACTACGACATCGGCGGCATGCAGTTGCCCTACACCGTGCAGGCAGCGGCCAACAGTTTCTTCGCCATGGCCTCGGTCAGCATCGGCTCGAACATGCTCACGAGCGGCAACGCCAACCTGCTGATGGTGCACGGCACCGAGATGCAGAAGGAGGTCTTCGCCAAGAACGAGTTCTCGGGCCGCTGGGCGGGCACCATGTGCCTGTCCGAGCCGCAGGCCGGCTCCAGCCTCAGCGACGTGGCGACGCGGGCGGTGCCCGACGGCCCTGATTTCCAGGACGATCCGCTCGGGCCGCGCTTTCGGCTTACCGGCAACAAAATGTGGATCTCTTCGGGCGACCACGAGCTGACCGAGAACATCGTGCACATCGTGCTCGCCAAGATCCCCGACCAGAACGGCAAGCTGATTCCGGGCACGCGCGGCATTTCGCTTTTCATCGTGCCCAAGCGCATGGTCGACACGAAGGGGCAACTCACCGGCGAACGCAACGACGTGGCGCTGGCCGGCCTGAACCACAAGCTCGGCTGGCGCGGCACCACCAACACGCTGCTCAACTTCGGCGAAGGCAAGTACCCGGTGGGCGGCAAGGCCGGCGCGGTCGGCTACCTGGTCGGCCAGCCCGGCAAGGGCCTGCACTGCATGTTCCACATGATGAACGAGGCGCGCATCGGCGTCGGCACCGCGGCGGTGATGCTCGGCATGGCCGGCTACCACGCCTCGCTCGAGTACGCGAAGGCGCGCCCGCAGGGTCGTCCTGTCGGGCCGGCGGGCAAGGATTCCGCGAAGCCGCAGGTGCGCATCATCGAGCACAGCGACGTGCGCCGCATGCTGCTCGCGCAGAAGGCGTATTGCGAGGGCGCCCTCGCGCTGGAGCTCTACTGCGCCCGGCTGGTGGACGAGCAGAAGACCGGCACGCCCGAAGCCGCCGATGATGCGCGGCTGCTGCTGGAGGTGTTGACCCCGATCGCCAAGAGCTGGCCGAGCGAGTGGTGCCTCGAAGCCAATTCGCTCGCGATCCAGATCCATGGCGGCTATGGCTACACGCGGGATTTTCCGGTCGAGCAGTACTGGCGCGACAACCGCCTGAACATGATCCACGAGGGCACGCACGGCATCCAGGCGACCGACCTGCTCGGACGCAAGGTGCTGATGGAAGACGGACGCGGCCTCACGCTCCTGGGCGCCCGGATCGCGGCTACCATCGAGCGCGCCGCCGCGCTGCCCGCGCTGGCCGGCCATGCCAAGGCCCTCGGCGCGGCGCTGCAACGTGTGGCCGCCGCGACGAAGGCCGCATGGTCCACCGGCAATCCGCAGGAGGCACTGGCCAACGCCGTGCCGTACATGCAGGCCTTCGGCCACGTGGTGCTGGCCTGGATCTGGCTCGACGTCGCGCACCGCGCCTTGCAGGCCGACGGCGCGAAGTCGCTGCCGGCCACCGCGGGCCGCGTCGGCGCAACGGACTTTTTCTTCAACTACGAACTGCCGAAGATCGGCGCCTGGCTCAATGTCGTCGAGTCGCGCGACCCGACCTGCGCCACATTGCCCGAGGAGGCTTTCTGATGACCGAAACCAAAGCGCACGCCACGCTGGAAAAATGGATATGGATCCTGATCTACGGCGGCCTGCTCATCCTGATCCTCGGCATTGCGACCGGGCGCGCGGAGCCGGCACTCGGCTGGACCCTGGCCGTGCCCGGTGCGGTGGTCGCCGCGGTGGGCTTCGTGCTGATCTATGTCCGCTCGCGACTCTCGAACAAGTAACGCCAAGGAACAGCCATGATCAAACACATCGTCATGTGGAAGCTCAAGAACCCGGGCGACGCGGCCAGATTCAAGGCCCAGCTCGACAGCTGCAAGGGCCTGGTACCCGGCATGCGCGAGTTCGAGGCGGCGGTCCGCACCGAGGGCCTCGAAGCCAACGTGGACGTCGTGCTCGTCTCGGCCTTCGACGACCAGGCGGCGCTCAAGGCCTATCTTGAGCATCCGGTGCACGTCGCGGTCTCGGCCGTCCTCGGCGGCCTGCGCGAATCGCGCACCGTGCTCGACTACGAAACCCACTGATCCCCCGGAGACACCATGACTGCAAGAAGCATCCAGAAATTGTTCGACCTGAGCGGCAAGGTCGCGCTGGTCACCGGCGGCTCCCGCGGCCTCGGGCTGCAGATGGCCCATGCGCTCGGCGAGGCCGGCGCCAAGATCATGCTGAGTTCGCGCAAGGCCGAGGACCTCGAACAGGCCGCGGCCGAGCTGCAGGCGGCCGGCATCGATGCGCGCTGGATCGCCGCCGACTGCTCCAGGGAGGAAGACACGCGCCGCCTGGCCGACGAGACGCTGGAGCGCATGGGCGCGGTCGACATCCTGGTCAACAACGCCGGCGCGAGCTGGGGCGCACCGGCCGAAAACCATCCGGTCGAGGCCTGGGACAAGGTCATGAACCTCAATGTCCGCGGCTACTTCATCCTCGCGCAGCAGGTCGCGCGCAGCTACATGATCCCGAAGAAGAGCGGCCGCATCATCAACATCGCGTCGATCGCGGGCCTGAACGGCAACCCGCCCGAGATGCAGACCATCGCCTACAACACCTCCAAGAGCGCGGTGATCGGCTTCACGCACACGCTGGCGGCGGAGTGGGGCAAGTACGGCATCAACGTCAACGCGATCTGCCCGGGCTTCTTCATGACGAAGATGGCGGCCGGCCTGATCAAGTCGATCGGCGAGGAGAAGATGGCGGCGCACGCGCCGCTCGGCCGACTCGGCGACGAGGAGGACCTCAAGGGCATCACGCTGCTGTACGCGAGCGATGCCGGCAAGCACATCACCGGCCAGTGGCTGGCCGTGGATGGCGGCGTGAGCGTGGTCCTTGGCGCTTGAGATGAACGATTCCAGCAACAGCATCAACCTGCGGTCCTATACGGATCAGATTCCCTTTGCGCGCCATCTCGGCTTCGAGATCGCGAAGTTCGAGGGCGGCGAGTCCGAGCTGCGCTACACCGCGAAGCCCGAGCATCTGAACACCTTCGACGTGACGCACGGCGGTGCGGTGATGACGATGCTCGACATTGCCATGGCCGCCGCGGCGCGCAGCGAGACGCCGGAAATCGGCGTCGTCACGATCGAGATGAAGACCACTTTCATGGCCCCTTCGGTCGGCCCGCTCGTCGCGCGCGGCAAGCTGCTGCATCGCACCGCCACGATGGGCTTCACCGAGGCCAGGATCTACGACGCGCAGGAGCGCATCTGCGCGCATGCGACCGGCACTTTCAAGTACGTCAAGCGCCGGCTGCCGACCGGACCCGCGAGCGCCAACGAGATGCGCCCGCCTTCGACCGACTGATTCCGACACGGAGACTTCCATGCCCACCAACAAGCAACAGATCCTCGACAACCGCCCCGAGGGCGAAGCCGTCGCCAGCAACTTCAAGCTCGTGACCAGCGAGACGCCGCCGCTCAAGGACAACCAGGTGCTGGTCCGCCATCACTACATGAGCCTCGATCCCTACATGCGTGGCCGCATGAACGAGTCCAAGAGCTATGCGCAGCCGCAGCCGCTCGGGCAGGTGATGCAGGGCGGCACGGTCGGCGAGATCGTCGAAAGCAAGCACCCGAAATTCGCGGTGGGCGACAAGGTGGTCGGCTTCGGCGGCTGGCAGGAATACAGCGTGGTCGATGCCTCGCAGCCCGGCATGCTGCGCAAGGTGGACACCACGCACGTGCCGCTGTCGCACTACCTCGGCGCGGTCGGCATGCCCGGCGTCACCGCCTGGTACGGCCTGGTGAAGATCATCAACCCGAAGGCGGGCGAGACGCTGGTCATCACCGCGGCGAGCGGGGCGGTCGGCAGCGCTTTCGGCGCGCTCGCCAAGGCGCGCGGCTGCCGCGTGGTGGGCATCGCGGGCGGTGCCGAAAAGTGCAAGTACGTGACCGACGAGCTCGGCTTCGACGCCTGCATCGACTACCGCCAGCACCCCGACGTCAAGAGCATGAGCGCGGCGCTCAAGGAAGCCTGCCCGAGGGGCATCGACGGCTACTTCGAGAACGTCGGCGGCTACATCTTCGATGCCGTGCTGCTTCGCGCCAACGCCTTCGCGCGCGTCGCGCTGTGCGGGATGATCGCGGGCTACGACGGCCAGCCGCTGCCGCTTGCGAACCCGGCGCTGTTCCTCATCAACCGCATCAAGCTCGAAGGCTTCATCGTCAGCGAGCACATGGAAGTGTGGCCCGAGGCGCTGGCCGAGCTCGGCGCGCTGGTGGCAAGCGGCAAGCTGCGCCCCCGCGAGTCGGTCGCTGAGGGCATCGAGGCCGCGCCCGAAGCCTTCCTCGGCCTGCTGAAGGGCCGCAACTTCGGCAAGCAGCTCGTCAAGCTGATCTGACAACGCCACGGAGACCGGCCATG
The DNA here is from genome assembly GCF_900090195.1 of Variovorax sp. HW608. NCBI lineage: Bacteria > Pseudomonadati > Pseudomonadota > Betaproteobacteria > Burkholderiales > Comamonadaceae > Variovorax > Variovorax sp. HW608. The sequence continues at coordinate 6,062,660 of NZ_LT607803.1, read as the reverse complement.
GATACGACTCACGAAGTGTTCAACCAGCCGGCTCCGCTGACCGGCTACAACCTCTTCGAAACCAACCGGCCGCTGCAGGGCGCGCTGAAGTTCAACGCGCCGCAGTTGCACACCGCTGCGCTGGGCCACCTGGGCGCGGCGCTCGGCTCGGCCGAGATGCAGACGCACGCGCGGCTCGCGAACATCCACACGCCGGTGCTGCACACGCACGATCGCTTCGGGCGGCGCATCGACGAGGTGGAGTTCCATCCGAGCTACCACGCGCTGATGTCGACCGCGGTCGGGGCCGGCCTGCACGGCACGGCCTGGGCGGCCACCGGGCCCTCGCCGCATGTGCATCGCGCGGCCGGCTTCATGCTGTTCACCGAGCTCGAGCCGTCGATCCTGTGCCCGATCTCGATGACCTACGCGGTCGCGCCGGCGCTGCGCGGCAATGCGGCCATCCATGCCGACTGGGGGCCGAAGCTCGCGAGCCTCTGGTACGACCCGAGCCTGCAGCCGTGGTCCGACAAGCCCGGCGTGACCATGGGCATGGGCATGACCGAGAAGCAGGGCGGCTCGGACGTGCGCGCCAACACCACGCGCGCGGTTCGCGCGGGCAGCGATGCGTGGGGCGAGCGCTACGAGATCACCGGCCACAAGTGGTTCTTCTCGGCGCCGATGTGCGATGCCTTCCTGATCCTCGCGCAGGCGCCGGCAGGCCTGTCGTGCTTCTTCCTGCCGCGCGTGCTGGGTGACGGCAGCCGCAACGCGATCCAGATCCAGCGGCTCAAGGACAAGCTCGGCAACAAGGCCAACGCGAGCTCCGAGGTCGAGTTCCGCGGCGCGACCGCCTGGCTCGTCGGCGAGGAAGGGCGCGGCGTCCCGCAGATCCTCGAAATGGGCACGATGACGCGGCTCGATTGCGCACTCGGCACCACCGGCCTGATGCGCCAGGCAGTCAGCCTCGCGCTCAACCACACCGCGCAGCGCAGCGCCTTCGGCAAGCCTCTCATCGAGCAGCCGCTGATGAAGAACGTGCTGGCCGACCTGGCGCTCGAAAGCGAAGCGGCCACCGCGCTGGCGATCCGCCTCGCACGCGCCTTCGACCGGCCGGACGACGAGCACGAGCGCCTGATGGCGCGGCTGCTCACGCCGGTGGCGAAGTTCTGGATCTGCAAGCGCGGCAGCCTCGTGGCGCAGGAGGCGATGGAATGCCTCGGCGGCAACGGCTACGTGGAGGAGGGCGGCGAAGGCGTGATGGCGCGCATCTATCGCGAGATGCCGCTCAATTCCATCTGGGAGGGCGCCGGCAACATCATGGCGCTCGATCTGCTGCGCGGCCTGCGCAAGGGCGATGCGGTCGCCGCCATCGCGCAGGAGATCGCGCCCGCGCGCGGCACCGACGCGGCGCTCGACCGCCTCGCCGATGCCTTGCCCGCGCGCATCGAAGCGATGGCGACCGAACCCGAAGCGCGCCGCCTGGCGCAGGATGTGGCGCTGGCGGTGCAGGGCGCCCTGCTGGCGCAGACGGCACCGGGCGAAGTCACGAGCGCCTTCTGTGCATCGCGCCTCGGCGGGGACTGGGGCCATGTGTTCGGCACGCTGGGCCGGGCGGTCGATTTCGATGCGATCATTGCCCGCGCGCAGCCGCACTGAATTCAACGCAACGGTAAGGATTTCCATGGCAGACCTGATCCTCCATCACTACGCGACGTCGCCCTTCTGCGAGAAGGTACGGCTGATCATGGGCTTCAAGAAGCTCAGCTGGAAGTCGGTGATCGTTCCGCAGATCATGCCCAAGCCCGACTACGTGGCGCTCACCGGCGGCTACCGCCGCGTTCCGGTGCTGCAGATCGGCGCCGACATCTACTGCGACACGGTGCTGATCTGCGACGTGCTCGAACATCTCACGCCGCTGCCTTCGCTCTATCCCGAGCCGGGCAAGGGGCTGTCCCGGGTGGTCGCACAGTGGGCCGACAGCAGCCTGTTCTGGGCCTCGATGGCCTACAGCTTCAGCGGCAAGGGAGCGGCGGATGTCTTCGCCAAGGCGCCGCCCGAGGCCGCCAAGGCCTTCGGCGAGGACCGCAAGGCCATGAGCGGCAACATGGTCCGCCTGCGACCGGGCGATGCCACGTCGGCCTACAAGTCGTACCTGCGGCGGCTGTCCGACATGCTCGACGACACCGACTACCTGCTCGGCGGCTACCCGACGGTGGCGGACTTCGCCTGCTACCACCCGCTGTGGTTCACGCGCAAGCGCACGCCGTCGATGGCGGAGATCCTCCAGCTCACGCCCGCGGTGGTGGACTGGCTCGACCGCATGGCCGGCCTCGGCCACGGCACGATGGAGATGTTCGACGAGCCCCAGGCCTTCGAAGTCGCCAGGGCCTCGACGCCGCACACGCTGCTGTCGGACAGCACCTTCCAGGACGACCACGGCATTCCGCTCGGCTCGCACGTCACCATCGCCGCCGAGAGCTTCGGCCAGGAGCCGACCGACGGCGAGCTCATCGCCGCCACGCGCACGCACTACACGCTGCGCCGCACCGGCGAGCGCTTCGGCACGGTGCACGTGCACTTCCCGCGCATCGGCTACGTGCTGCGAAAGGTCGAGGGCTGAGCGCGATCAGCGGCGCGCGGTGACGATGTGCGCCTGGATCTTGCTGTCGACCGGCCCGGTGCCGAAGCGCCGGGCGATGGCGGCCTCGCAGACGGCCGTGGCTTCGGCGAAGCTGCCCGAGCGGGCTTCGATCTCGTTGCGCAGCGGCGTGCCCTCGCAATAGGCAAACGCCGCTGCATGCGCCGATGCGGCGCGGCTGCGTGCGGCGACGGTTTCGAAGCCGGGGTTTGCAGCGAATCCCGCGTTTGCGAGATCGCGCTCGATCACCTGGCGATCGTGGTAACCGTGCGGCACCCGCACCAAGAAGCGTGGCGGGTCGGAGGGGAACAGTTCGGCAAGCGCCTGCGTCGCGACATCGGCGAATTCGTTGTCCTCGATGCGGTCCCAGACGTCGAAGAGGAACACGCCGCCGGGCCGCAGCACGCGGCGCGCTTGCGCATACGCGGCGGCCCTGTCGGGGAAGAACATCGCGCCGAACTGGCAGACCACCACGTCGAAGCTCGCGTCCTCGAAGGGGAGCTGCATCGCGTCGGCCTGCTGCCAGTGCACGGGCCGCGGCGTGCCCGTGGCGGCGGCGCGGTCGAGCATGGGCTGGTTCAGGTCCGTCGCGATCAGCTCGGCACCGGCCGGCAGGGCGCGCGCCATGGCGCGCGTGACGACGCCCGTGCCGGCGGCGGTCTCCAGCACGCGCGAGGGGGCCAGCGCCGCGACGCGCGCCGCGAGTTCGGCCGCGTAGGGCTCGAAGATCATCGGGACGAGATATTCGTCGTAGAGCGCCGGGATCGAGCCGGCAAACTGGATGTCCGAAGCGGGGATCGCCATCGCGTGCCTCCTGGGTGCTGCCCGGCGCGATTGTGGACCCGTCGGGCACCTTTGCGACTGCGCCGATCGGCTTTCCGTATTTCAATAGCGGTTTCGCACACCACTCAAGAGACGAAAGGACACGCGCAAATGATTCAGGATTTCAAGGGCACCACGGCGGTTCTCACCGGCGCCGGTTCGGGCTTCGGCCTGGAGTGCGCGCGCATCGGCGCCGCCCGCGGCATGAACCTCGTGCTGGTCGACGTACAGCAGGACGCGCTCGACAAGGCACGCGCCGAGATGGAAGCGGCCGGCGTGCAGGTGATGGCGCGCAAGGTCGACGTGGCCGATGCGAAGCAGATGGAGGATCTGGCCAAGGCCGTGCAGGAGCGCTTCGGCGCGCCGCATTTCGTCTTCAACAACGCGGGCGTGGGGGCAGGCGGACTGGTGTGGGAAAACACCGTGGCCGACTGGGAGTGGGTGCTGGGCGTCGACCTCTGGGGCGTGATCCACGGCGTGCGCCTGTTCACGCCGATGATGCTCGAAGCCGCCGCCAAGGACCCCTCGTACCGCGGCCACATCGTCAACACCTCGAGCATGGCCGGCCTGCTGACGCCGCCCAACATGGGCATCTACAACACCGCGAAGGCTGCCGTCGTGAGCCTCACGGAGACGCTCTACCAGGACCTGAAGCTGGTCACCGACCAGGTCGGCGCGAGCCTGCTGTGCCCGTACTTCGTGCCCACCGGCATCACGCAGAGCGAGCGCAACCGGCCCGATTCGCTCGCGAGCGGCAAGCCGACCAGGAGCCAGCTCATCGGTCAGGCGATGAGCGACAAGGCGGTGAGCAGCGGCAAGGTCACCGCGGCCGAAGTCGCGCAGAAGGTGTTCGAGGCCATCAGTGCGAACCAGTTCTACGTCTTCAGCCACCCGAAGGCGCTGGGCAACGTGAAGAGCCGCATGGAGAACATCGTCGCCGTCGTCAACCCGGCCGATCCGTTCCTGGAGCGCCCGGAGATCGGCGCGAACCTGCGCGCCCAGCTGCGCGCCGGGTGATGGCCCGTCGCCGGCGCCGGCGAATGCCCGCGCCGGCGAATGGGACTTGGGGTGGCGCGGCAGGCTGCTTAGACTGGACTCCAGGCTTCGGTATCGTCTGCCGATCCACAACAAGGAGATGCTTGCATGGCCTACGTCGATGGATACGTCCTCCCGGTCCCCAAGGGCAATATCGAGAAGTACCGCGAGCTGGCGACGCGGGCCGCCGCGATCTGGCGCGAGCACGGGGCGCTGCAGTACCGCGAATGCATCGCCGATGACGTCAAGCCCGGTGAAGTCACCTCGTTCCCGCAGAGCGTCCTGTTGAAGGACGACGAGACGGTCGTGTTCGCCTACGTGGTCTTCAACTCGCGGGACCATCGCGACGAAGTCAACGCCAAGGTCATGAGCGACCCGCGCCTGGCCGACATGATGGACATGAAGAACATGCCCTTCGACGGCAAGCGCATGTTCTGGGGCGGCTTCGAAGTGCTGGTCGAGGCCTGAGCGTCGGACCGGCAGCGGGCTGCGTTCCGGGAACTGGCCGTTCCAGTACGGGTCGCACGGGTGGCCCCGATCCATACGGTCTCTCCCGGTGGCCAGGAGGCTTCCGGCGCGGGTACGGGTCCTGCTTGATTTCCTTGTCGCCAAGGTCACCGACAATGGGCGGCCGAGGCCATGAAAGAAATCCCTGACGCCATCGTCTGCGAAGGTTGCGACGCCATCTGCCGCCGCGTGGCCCTGCGCCCGCGCGAGGTGTCGCGCTGCCCGCGCTGCGGCACCGAGCTCGACCGGCACCCCGGCGACCAGCACGCGCGCATCCTGCCGCTCACCGTGGCCAGCCTGATCCTCTTCGCGATCGCCAACCTGTTCCCGATCGTCGAGATGGAGTTGCAGGGCCTTTCGAGCGAGACCACGCTCGCCGGGGCCGTGGTGGCGCTCGCGTCGGAGGGCATGTCGCCGGTCGCGCTGCTGGTGCTGGCGACGACGATCCTCTTTCCGCTGCTGCAACTGTGCATCCTGGCCTACCTGCTGGTGCCGATGGCCTACGAGCGCCGGCCGGCGGGTTTCGGCGTGCTGGTGAAACTGCTGCTGTCGCTGCGGCCCTGGGGCATGGTCGAGGTCTTCCTGCTCGGCGTGCTGGTGGCATTCATCAAGCTGAGCAGCATGGCGCACGTCATCGCCGGGCCGGCCCTCTGGGCCTTCGGGGTGCTGACGGTGCTGCTGACGGCCGTGATCTCGTTCGACCCGCGCGCCTTCTGGGAAGTGGCCTTCGAGGCCCGTCCGGGACAAGACGAATGAACGACGAACCCGCCCCCTTCGAGACCGCGGCAGAGCGCGGCCTCCTCGCCTGCCACCACTGCGGCAGCGTGTGGGAAGGCGCCTCGGAAGGCGAGCGCTGCGCACGCTGCGCCACCCGGCTGCACAGCCGCAAGGCCGACGCCTTCAACCGCACCTGGGCCTATCTGATCGCCGCGGCCATCCTCTACCTGCCGGCGAACATGCTGCCGGTGATGATCACCAAGAGCCTGTTCGGCACGCAGCAGGACACCATCCTGAGCGGCGTGATCTACTTCTGGGTCTCGGGCGCCTACGGGCTCGCGGCGCTGATCTTCGTCGCGAGTTTCCTGGTGCCGCTCTTCAAGCTGACGGCGCTGACCCTGCTGAACTACCTGTCGCAGCGCGGCAGCGACTGGCGGCAACTGGAGCGCGCCAAGCTCTACCGCGTCCTCGAAGCGATCGGGCGCTGGTCGATGCTCGACGTCTTCGTGGTCGCGCTGCTCGCCGGGCTGGTGCGCATCCACGGCTTCGCCGAGATCACCGCGGGCTTCGGCATCGCCGCCTTCGGTGCGGTGGTGGTGCTGACCATGCTCGCATCGCTGAGCTTCGACCCGCGTTCCACTTGGGACGTGCGAAACGAGCCAGCCCCCGAGGGCCGGACCGACGACGATATGAAAAACAGTGGAGAAACCGCATGACCACACCTCCGCTGGCCGCACCGGCGGTCGCGAAACGACGCAACTGGCTGCCGTCGCTGATCTGGCTGATCCCCATCGTGGCGGCGCTGGTCGGCATCACGCTGGTCGCGCGCATCCTGATGGAACGGGGCCCCGAGGTCGTGCTGACCTTCCGCACCGCCGAAGGCCTCGAAGCCGGCAAGACCGCGGTCAAGTACAAGGACGTGCAGATCGGCACGGTGCAGAACATCCGCCTTGCGCATGACCGCTCGCATGTGCGCGTGCTGGTGCAGCTCAAGAAGGAAGCCTCGGGCTTCACCGCCAAGGACACGCATTTCTGGGTGGTGCGGCCACGGCTCGACACCTCGGGGATCTCCGGTCTCGGCACCTTGCTGTCGGGCGCCTACATCGGCGCCGATGCGGGCATGTCGGAAGAGAGCTCGGGCGAATTCACCGGCCTCGAATCGCCGCCGATCGTGACGCGCGATGCATCGGGGCGCCAGTTCCTGCTGCGTGCGCGCGACGTGGGTTCGCTCGACATCGGCTCGCCGGTGTATTTCCGCCGCATCAAGGTGGGCCAGATCGCGGCCTTCGAGCTCGACGGCGACGGGCGGGGCGTCACGCTGCGCGTGTTCATCAATGCGCCTTACGACAAGTTCGTCGGCGTCAACACGCGCTTCTGGCACGCCAGCGGCTTCGATGTCGAACTCAACGCGGGCGGCCTCAAGGTGCGCACGCAGTCGCTCGCCACCGTGCTGCTGGGCGGGATCGCCTTCCAGTCGCCCGACGACGTGAGCGGCCCGGTGGCGCAGGAGAACACCGCCTTCACGCTGTCCGACGACGAGACCTCGGCGATGAAGGAGCCCGACGGCCCCTCGCAGACGGTGCTGCTCTATTTCAACCAGTCGCTGCGCGGGCTGTCGCCGGGTGCGGCGGTGGATTTCCGCGGCGTGGTGATCGGGGAGGTCAAGTCGATCGGCGTGGAATTCGACCGCAACGAGCGCGAGTTCAAGATGCCGGTGGTGGTCCAGATCTACCCCGACCGGCTGCGGCGCCGGTCGGCGACCCCGACCGATCCGCGCTTCACGCAGCTCGACCGCTGGCAGTTCCTCGTCAGCAAGGGGCTGCGCGCGCAATTGCGTACCGGCAGCCTGCTGACCGGGCAGGTCTACGTGGCGATCGATTTCTTCCCTGATGCGCCGCCGGCCAAGCTCGACATCACGCGCAATCCGATGGAGCTGCCGACCACGCCCAACAGCCTGGACGAGTTGCAGGCGCAGGTCTCCGACATCGCGCGCAAGCTCAACAAGGTGCCGTTCGACGAGATCAGCGGCGACCTGCGCAAGGCGATGGCCTCGCTCAACCGGACGCTCGTGACCACGGAGCAACTGGTCAAGGGCCTGCACGACAACGTCTCGCCCGAGATGGCCGCCGCGATGAAGGACGTGCGCCGCACGCTCGGAACGGCCGAGAAGACCATCGCCGACGACTCGCCGCTGCAGCAGGACCTGCGCCAGACGCTGCAGGAGATCACGCGCGCGGCGGGCTCGCTGCGCGTGCTGACCGACTACCTCGAGCGGCATCCCGAGTCCCTCGTGCGCGGCAAACCGGAGGACAAGCAGAAATGACGAAGAACCCCATCCGACTCGCCGCCGCGGCGCTCGCGACCGCCTGGCTGATGGCCGCCTGCGGCAGCGCGGGCGGGCCGCAGTACTACAGCCTCGCGCAGGCGAGCCCGCCATGGTCCGCCGCGGTGAAGACGGGCAGTGCGCCCGACTACATCGAGCTGGCGCCGATCGCGATGCCCGAGCGTTTCGCCAGGCCGCAGTTCGTGGTCCGCAAGAAGGACGCGCCCGACAGCCCGGCGGTCGACATCCTCGAGCAGCATCGCTGGTCCTCGTCGTTCGAGGACGAACTGCGCGACGCGCTCGGCAGCGGCATCGCCAGCCGGCTCGGCGCGGTCGACGTGACCAAGACCGGACGCCAGCGCGGCCAGCCCGCGACGCGCATCGCGGTGCAACTGGGACAGTTCGATGCGATCGAGGGCAAGCGGGTCGACGCCAGCTTCACCTGGACCGTACGCCGCACCGACGAAGGCCCGGCCACCGGCTGCCAGCTCTCGATCTCCGAGCCCGTGGGGGCAGGCTTCGATGCGCTGGCGCAGGGTGCGCAGCGCGTCACGGCCAGGCTGGCCGATGCGATCGCCGGCAGCGTGTCGGCGGCGAAGGCGAGCCAGGTTCCGAACTGCGCGGCCTGAGCATTCGGCGGCGGCATGAACCCGACCGGCTTCGCGTTGTTCGCCACCGCCATCGGCGCGTGCGGCATCGCGTGGGGGCCGCGCGGGCTCGTCGGCGTGCAGTTGCCGGAATCGGCGGAGGACGCCACGCGGGCGCGCATGGCGCGGCGCTTTCCGGCGCGGGGCGAATGCGAACCGCCGCCCGAGGTGCAGCGCGCCATTGCCTCGATCCGCGCGCTGCTGGACGGCGAACCGCTGGACCTGGCCGAGATCCAGCTGGATCAGGAAGGCATCAGCGAATTTCATCAGCGCGTCTACGCCATCGCGCGCCGCATCCCGCCCGGCCGCACGCGCACCTATGGCGAGATCGCGGAAGAACTCGGCGACAAGGGGCTCGCGCGTGCCGTCGGGCAGGCGCTCGGGCTCAACCCCTTCGCGCCGGTGGTGCCGTGCCATCGCGTGCTCGCGGCCGGCGGCAAGTGGGGCGGCTTCTCGGCCCATGGCGGCGCGGCATCGAAGCTGCGCATGCTGGCGATCGAGGGCGCGCGGCCGGACAGCGATACCGAACCGCTGTTCTGACTAGCACAACCCGGCGTTTCGTGCATCGCACGGCCCATCGAGACCTTGGCGACAATCCGCCGGATGACTTCATCGCGCTTCTTCAGGATCGCGCTCGTGCTGGGCCTCTTGTCGGCCATCGGGCCGTTCGCGATCGACATGTATCTCCCGGCCTTGCCCGAGATCGGCAGCAGCCTCGATGCCGCCATCGGGCCGGTGCAGATGAGCCTCACGGTGTTCTTCATCGCGCTCGGCGTGGGTCAACTGCTGTACGGGCCGGTGTCGGACATGGTCGGGCGCAAGCCGCCGCTGTATTTCGGGCTCGGGCTGTTCGCGCTCGCGAGCATCGGTTGCGCAATGGCGACCGACATCGAGATGCTGATCGCGCTGCGTTTCGTGCAGGGCCTCGGCGCAGCGGCCGGCATGGCGATCCCGCGCGCGGTGGTGCGCGACCTGCACACGGGCAACGACGCGGCGCGGCTGATGTCGCTCCTGATGCTGGTCTTCAGCGTGTCGCCGATCCTGGCGCCGCTGGCCGGCAGCGCGGTCATCGCTTTCACCGGATGGCGCGGCGTGTTCTGGGTGGTGTCGGTGGCGGCGGTGATCGGCCTTGCCACCATCGCCTCGGTGCTCAAGGAAACGCGGCCCGCGAAGGAGCGCGTGGAGAGCAGCATGGGCAGTGCGCTCAAGGCCTACGGCGTCCTGCTGCGCGATGCGCACTACCTCGGGCTGGTCTTCATCGGCGCTTTCGCGATGGCGGGCTTCTTCACCTACCTCGCGAATTCCTCCTTCGTGATGATCGACCACTACGGCCTGTCGCCCACGCTGTACAGCGTGGCCTTCGGCGTCAACGCCGCGGCCTTCTTCGGCGCGGCGCAGCTCAACGGCATGCTGTGCGAGCGCTTCGGCATCGTGCGCGTGGTCAAGACCAGCGTGACCGCCTGCGGCGTCGTGATGACGGCGATGTTCCTCTACTACCTGGGCGGCGGCGACCGGCTCGCAGTGCTGATCGTGCTGTACTTCATCGCGAGCGCGCTGATGGGCTTCGTGATCCCGACCACCTCGGTGCTCGCGCTCGAACAGCACGGCGCGATCGCCGGCACCGCCTCGGCACTGCTCGGCACGCTGCAGATGCTCACCGGCGCGGTGGTGATGGCGGTGGTGGGCCTCTTCACCGACGGCCGGCCGCTGCCGATGGTCGCCGGCATGGCGGGCGGGGCGCTGATCGCCGTGGCGCTGGCGTGGATCACCCTCGGCGGGCGCCGGCCGGCCACCTATGCAGCGGGGTGAAGCGGTGTCGGCCACGACAGCATCCGCTTCCGCATCCGCCGTTGCCGCCCGCGACGGGCTTCCGTGGCCGCAGCGCGCGCATGCGATGGTGGTCATCATCCTCGGCATCGCGGTGGCGGTGCTCGACGGCACCATCGTCAACCTCGCGCTGCCGGGCATCGCGCGCGAACTCCGGTCCGATGCGTCGCACGCCATCTGGGTGGTCAACGCCTACCAGATCGCGACGCTGGTGATGCTGCTGCCGCTGGCATCGCTCGGCGACCTGATCGGCTACCGGCGCGTGTACCTCGTGGGCATGGCGCTGTTCGCAGTGTCTTCGCTGGCGGCGACTTTCGCGAACTCGCTCGAGATGCTGATCGGGGCACGGGCGCTCCAGGGCCTGGGCGCGGCGGGGATCATGAGCGTCAACTCGGCGCTGGTACGGCTCATCTACCCGCGCTCGCAGCTCGGGCGCGGCATGGCGATCAATTCGATGGTGGTGGCGACCGCTTCGGTGGCCGGGCCGTCGGTGGCGGCGGCGATCCTTTCGGTGGCTTCGTGGCCCTGGCTCTTCGCGCTCAACGTGCCGCTGGGCATCCTGGTGCTGACGCTCGGCATGAAGTCGCTGCCCGTCAGCCAGGCGCAGGCGGCTTCGGGGCGGCGCTTCTCGGGTGTCGATGTGCTGCTCAACGTGCTGATGTTCTCGCTGATCTTCATCGGCGCCGACCGGCTCGGCGTGCGCGGGGACCCGGGGCAGGGCATCGGCATCGGCGCCGGGGCGTGGGCGATCCTGCTGGCCGGCGTGGCGGTGGGCTTCGTCTATCTGCGGCGGCAGTTGTCGCTCGCGCTGCCGCTGTTTCCGGTCGATCTGCTGCGCATTCCGGTGTTCGCGCTGTCGATGGGCACCTCGGTCGGCGCGTTCTGCGCGCAGATGCTGTCGTTCATCGCGCTGCCGTTCCTGCTGCTCGAGACTTACGGCCGTTCGCACTTCGAGGCCGGCCTGCTGATCACCGCCTGGCCGCTCGCGATCGTCTTCATGGCCCCGATCGCGGGGCGGCTGATCGGCAAGTATCCGGATGGGCTGCTGGGAGGCATCGGTCTCGCGACGCTCGCTACGGGACTGGTGCTGCTGGCCGCCTTGCCTGCGCATCCGGGCAATGCCGACATCGCATGGCGCATGGTGCTGTGCGGACTGGGCTTCGGGCTGTTCCAGTCGCCGAACAACCACACCATCGTGACCTCGCCGCCGCCGCATCGCAGCGGCGCGGCGAGCGGCATGCTGGGCACGGCGCGGCTCACGGGCCAGACGCTCGGCGCGGTGATCCTGGCCGGCATCTTCAGCTTCTGGCCGCCGCACGACGGCAAGGGGCAGGTGATTGCGCTGTCGATCGCGGCCTGTTGCGCGGCGGTAGCGGCCGTGTTCAGCACGCTGCGCACGCGGCAGCCGATCGCGAAGCATGCGTAGGACGCAAAGCACGCTAAGCGTGCTCCGAGGCTGGTACCCAACGGTACAGAGTGGGCACGGACACACCCAGGTTCTTGGCTACGTCCCGGGGCGGCACACCGTTGGCCAGCAACTTCTTGGCTGACTCGATCTTGCTGTCGGTCATTTGTCGCTTGCGCCCGCCCGTGCGGCCGAGTCGTCGGGCGACTTCCAGCCCGGCGCGGGTTCGCTCGACTGTCAGTTCGCGCTCCATCTCGGCCAGGCTGGCCATCACGTGGAAGAAAAAGCGCCCGGACGGCGTGCCCGTATCGATGGCATCGGTGAGGCTCTTGAACTGGACCTTCTGATTGCCCAACTCGGTGACGAGATCCACCAGATGCTTGACGCTCCGCCCAAGACGATCCAGCTTCCAAACGACAAGTGTGTCGCCTTCACGCAGCATCTCCAGTGCCTTGGCCAGGCCAGGCCGCTCCTGCCGACTACCGCTGATCTTGTCGTCGAAAACCTTCTTGCAGCCGGCCTTCTTCAAAGCCGCGATTTGTAGATCAAGGTTCTGATCTTGCGTCGAGACACGCGCATATCCGATCAGCATGGTTCGTTCATCCCCTGGGCTGCAAAGGTAGCAGGCGCAAACGCGTGCGGTTCGGATCGACCGTGAGCAACGCGCCTTCCTCCAGCTCGGGGGCCATCTGCCGCAACGCGATGACGATCTGCTTGCCGATCGCGTCCGGGCTGACATCGTCAGCGCGAATCTGCACCACGCTGGGTTTCTCACCGTGGGTGGCCGCGAGGATCGCGCCGAAATCCAGGTCGTGAGTCAGCACCACGCAGTTGTTCGCGCTCGCATAGGCCATGATCTCCGAGTCCGGCGCGTTGTAGGCGCCAAGCGTCGACCAGTGTGTCGCCTCGATCCCCGCATCGGCCAGCACATCGACCCAGCGCGGCGACAGGTTCATATCGATCAGCAGCCTCATGAGATGGCCAGCGTGACCTCGCGTTCATCCGCGCGCCATGCGGCGTAGCGAAGCGCCTGCATGATGTCGTCGCGCTCCAGGTAGGGGAAATCGGTCAGGATTTCGTCGACGCTGTGGCCTGCGCCGATCTGGCCCACCACCATGCCGACCGTGACGCGCATTCCGCGAATGCACGCCTTGCCACCCATGACTTCAGGCTGTTGGGTAATGCGATTGAATTGACCCATATTGCTGCTCCTTATCGAAACTCGTTGTTATGGTAGGGGTTCGAGAATACCGTTTCAAGAACTGTTTGTGAGAATGGGAGTTGCCTCGGGGCCGCGCGCACATCGGCCGACGCGGCGAGGCTTCTAAAAAACCGGCGCTTCCAAGAGGAGGAGCAGCGGGCCCCCGTCGTTCAAACCGACACGGCGGGCTTCACCGGTCATGTCTTCTTGAATTGACCTTGTTTCTGTTTATCGATAAATCATCATCTTCATTCAGAAAAAAAAGGATGATGATGACTGCTCCAAACACCAACACGAGAAAGATCCGCAATGCCAGCCTGATCCTGGGGTGGTTCAGCCAAGCGCTGCTGCTAACCCTGCCGGTGCTGATCGGGATTTACTGGGCGACGGCTGGCGAGGAAACGCTTGGCATCCAGTGGCTCGGCCGCTCTGACGTGGTGCGTGGTCTGACCGGCTGGCATCGCTTGGCGGGTGGCATGCTCATGCTCTTGATGGCGGTTCCCATCCTCTGGGGCATCTTCCGGCTACGGCAGTTGTTTCGGCTCTTCGCGACCGGGCAATTGTTCGTGCGCTCCAGCGTTCCAGACCTTGCAGGCACTGGCCTGGGCTTTGATCAGTTTCGAGGTGGCCAGCATCCTGGTCCAGCCGCTGCTCGCGATGGTCCTGACCGCTTCCAACCCCGTGGGGGAGCGTTTCATCGCCATTGGTGTGAGCTCGGGCTCCGTCATGGCGTTGGTGACCGGCGGCGTGCTGCGTGTGTTGGCCTGGGTCATGGATGAAGCGCGCAAGCTGGAAGAAGACCTGGCGGGCACGGTGTAAGCGAAATGCCGATCATCGTTCGCCTCGACGTCCTGTTGGCCAAACGCAAGGTGCGCTCCAACGAACTCGCTCGCGCAGTCGGAATCACGGAGGCCAACATCTCGCTGCTCAAGTCAGGCAAGGTGCGGGCCATTCGCTTCTCGACGCTGGAGGCGATCTGCGACTACCTGGACTGCCAGCCGGGCGACCTGCTCGAATACGTGCATGCGCCTGGCGAGATGGATTGAGTTTGCGGAACATGAGCCTTCCGCGCGTGAGGCTTTCATGCGTCAGACAGATCCATCCTCGCTGGTTTGCCGTGGCACTTTCCGTGACGCTTCATGTAGGCATCATGGCGTTCCTGAGCACACGCAACGTCGCGACGACAAGGGCTCCGCGCCACGACGTGCCGCCGCCTCGAGCGATTGAAGCCTTCATCGTCGCGGCCCCTCGATCCGAACGCCCTGCGCTCTCGCCGATATCCGCTCCCGCTTCGACCGTACCGCCATCGAAGGCCCGATCGAGGGCGACGGCGAGAGGCCTCGTGACTCGCAGTCCGTCCGCAATGACGGTTCCCGCCGAGGCGATGCCTTCCAGCGTGCGGCCGGAGCTTCCATCAACCTCGTCACCTGCGCCGGAGCGTTCGTTGAATCTGACCTTGGATCGCGCGAGTCTTCAGGCCTTGTCGTCGGCCTCGCGGACTCAGCCACGGTGGCGCGGCGAAGCGACAGAGAGGGAAGCGCCCCTGGCGTCTGGCATCCGGCGCACGGTGCGCCCGGACTGCCGGACCCATGCTGCGCACCTGGGGTTGTTCGCCATAGCCCCTTTGGTGGCGGGAACAGTCTCCGAAGACGGGTGCAGGTGGTGAGCAGGGCGTCGCGGACGTTCAGGGCTGCGCCTTTGGAATGACCCCGCCGATCCGCTCCGCCATGTAGGGGTAGAACGGATTCGACGACAGCCGCGACAGCGAATCCAGGCTCACGATCAGCGCACCGCGCTCCCCGCGCATCGCCAGCGCGCCGAGGTTGACGCCGAACTCGTCGGTGTTGTCCGGCCGCATGCCATAGAGCGAATCGTTCATCGGGAAGGGCAGCGCGAGGTGCGACAGCGAGAACACCTCGAGCGGAAACTCCAGGTCCAGCGTGCGCGTCTTCTCGCTGGTCGCACCCGCTTCGGTGACGCGCTCCAGCACCTGCCGGCTGTCGGGCCCGGTGTTGGTGATGATGGTCGAGCGGAAGTTTCTCGGCGCGGCCGGCAGGATCCGGTCCAGCCGCAGGTCGCTGCCCGAACGCAGCAAGGGGCCGAACTTGATGCTGCGGTTCAGGTCGAAGAGCACCAGCTCGCTGCCGTTGGCCGGCAGCCGCGCATAGAGCCCGGTCACGATCGCGCGCGTGCTCACGGTGAAATCGATCAGCGACTGGAAGGTGAGGATCGGCGGCAGCCTCGCCAGGTTGCCCGCGCTTTCCTCGCGCGCGATGTGGGCGCGCAGGTCGCGCGTGAGCAGCGACGACTGCCGCGCCCCGTTGACCGGGAACGAGTTGTACTTGAAGGGGTTGAACTCGGGCACGATGCCCAGCCACGCCGCCTTCGCGAACGCCGGAAAAATGGCCGGCCAGCCGAACACGCCCGCGAAGCGCGAGAGCTCGGTGATGCCGATCATCGGCGCGATCAGGATCACGCGATCGGGCCGCGCGAGGTTCCGGTCGTCGAGCCCGTCGAGCGCGTACTTCATCGCCAGCGCACCGCCGTTGGAGAAGCCCACCACATGCAGCGGCAGCGGCGCGGGTGCGCGCCGGCGCGCTTCGCGCACCGCGAGGCGCGTGGCCTCCGACCAGTCTTCCCAGTCGACCTTCGTGAGCCCTGAAGGGACGGTGCCGTGTCCGGGCATGCGGATCGCGACGACGACGAAGCCGCGGTCGCGGTACAGCCCCGCCACGTGCCGCAGGCTGTAGGGCGAATCGGTCAACCCGTGCAGCAGCACGACCGCGCCGCGCGCTGCGCCTTCGGGCTCGAGGAGGTAGGAGCGGTTCCAGTCCTGCGCGAACCGGCCCGGGTAGATCGGGCTGTCCTTGAAATAGCGGTTGCCGGGCAGCTGCGCCTCGGGCGGCAGCTTGTCGGTGACCTGTGCGCGGACCTCGTCGAAGGCCTTGTTCTCGGCGGCGATGTAGGCGGCCCAATCGGCCTTGCGCAGTTCGCCCTGCGAGAGCTCGTGCGGGACGAAGGTGTGCCAGCGCTCGAGCGGCGGTCCGCGCTGCACGTCGTAGGTGCGCAGCGCGATCGCGGTGATGAGCATGATGACCAGCACCAGCGCGGTCCACTTCAGGAACTTCAACAACCGGGAAACCATGGCGGCCCTCTCGTGCTTGCGCGGCATGGTGCCGCTGCCGGCGGGCAATCTAGCACGAGGGGCATCGATGCATGCCCCCCATTCGCTCGCCTTGCACGGCCCGCGCCGCTTGCCTTCATACTGGCGGGCCTTCGACTGCATCGTGGAGGGCTTCCATGAGCCCACGCCCGGCCGTTCCGAAGGGGGCTCACACCGCAGTGCGGAGCACGGAGGTTATCAATGACCCAGATCGGCAAGCCACCGGGCGACGAGGCGCTGATCCGCCACGGCTGCGAGAGCGCCGACTGTGCGCCGTCCGCGCGGCCCTGGGTGCTCGCCGCGGCGATCATCGGCTCCAGCATGGCCTTCATCGACGGCACGGTGGTGAACGTCGCGCTGCCCGCGATCCAGTCGGACCTGCATGCGACCGCCTTCCAGGCGCAGTGGGTGGTGGAGGCGTATGCGCTCTTTCTTGCGGCGCTGCTGCTGGTCGGCGGGGTGCTGGGCGACCGCTTCGGGCGCCGGAGGATCTTCGCGACCGGCGTGACGCTGTTCGCGATCGCGTCGGTCGCATGCGCACTGTCGCGCGACGTGCAGCAGCTCATCCTCGCGCGGGCGGTGCAGGGAGTCGGCGGCGCGATGCTCGTGCCGGGCAGCCTCGCGCTGATCAGCGCATCGTTTCCCGAGAAGGAGCGCGGTCGCGCCATCGGTACCTGGTCGGGCTTCAGCGGCATCACTGCGGCGATCGGGCCGGTGCTCGGCGGTTTCCTCGTCGATCGCTATTCGTGGCTCTGGGCCTTCCTGGTCAACGTGCCGATGGCCACCCTGGTGTTGCTGATCGCGTGGCGGCATGTGCCCGAAAGCCGCGGCGGCGAGTCGGCCTCCGGACTCGATGTCTGGGGCGCCGCGCTCGCGACGCTGGCGCTGGGCGGCGTCGTGTATGCCTTCATCGAGGCGCCGACGCAGGGCTGGCGCTCGCGCACCGTGCTCGCCGCGCTGGTCGCGGGCGTCGCCGCCGGCATCGCCTTCGTCGGTGTCGAGCTGCGCGTGCGTTCGCCGATGCTGCCGCTCTCGTTGATGCGCATCGGCAACTTCGGCGGGGCGAACCTGCTGACGCTGCTGCTCTACGCGGCGCTGGGCGGCGGGCTCTATTTCTTTCCGCTCAATCTGATCCAGGTGCAGGGCTATTCGGCCACGGCGGCCGGCGCGGCCTTGCTGCCGTTCATCCTCATCATGTTCGCGCTGTCGGGGTGGGCGGGGCAGCTTGTCGATCGATTCGGGCCGCGTTGGCCCTTGGTCATCGGGCCGAGCATCGCGGCCGTCGGCTTCGCGCTGTTCGCGGTGCCGGGCGTGGGGGTCAACTACTGGACGGCGTTCCTTCCCGCCGTGGTGGTGCTGGGCTTCGGCATGACCGTGACCGTCGCACCGCTCACGACGACGGTGATGAATGCCGTCGGGCCGGATCTGGCGGGCGTCGCATCGGGCGTGAACAACGCGGTCTCGCGTGCGGCGTCGGTGCTCGCGATCGCGGTGTTCGGGGTGGTGATGGCGTGGGCGTTCGGTGGGCAGTTGGGGGAGGGACTGCAGGGCGTCGGGGCATCCGCGCAAGCCACGGCCTTTCTCGAATCGCAGCGAAGCCAGCTGGCGGGCGCGGCGCTTCCGCCGGGTGTCGACGAGGCGACCGGCAAGGCGTTGCGGCATGCGGTGAATGCGGCCTTCGTGTCGGGGTTTCGGTGGGTGATGGGGATCTGCGCGGCGCTGGCGCTCCTGAGTGCAATGAGCGCGTGGTTCCTGATCGCGCGCCAGCCGGCTACACTCCCGGCCCCTTTTTCTGATCGGAGACCCGAGAGCCCATGAAGAAGAACGAGAGCAAGAATCCCTCGTGGATGACAGCCGCTTTGGACTACGTGCCCAAGTGGCTCGAGTTCCAGGTCGAGCGCTACCGCCAACCCGGCTGCGCAATCGCCATCGTCCACAACGACAGGTTGATCGCCGAGTTCGGCATCGGCGTCGCCGACATGCGCACCGGCAAGCCGATGACGCCGAGGCACCGCTTCCGCATCGCGTCGCACTCCAAGACCTTCACCGCCAGCGGCGTGATGCTGCTGCGCGAAGAGGGCAAGCTCGGGCTCGACGATCCGATCGGCCGCTACGTCGGCGGCCTGCACAAGGATCTCGCCAAGGCGCGCATCGGCGAGCTGCTGTCGCATGGCGCGGGCGTGGTGCGTGATGGTGCCGACGCGGGGCAGTTCCTCGATCGCCGGCCTTATCTCTCGCGCGCCGAACTGCTCGAAGAGCTCGCGAAGAAGCAGCCGCTCGACCCCGGTGTCCAGTTGAAGTATTCGAACCACGGCTACGGCCTGCTCGGCATCCTGATCGAGGAGCTCAGCGGCACGGCGTACGCGGACTGGATCACGCGTCACGTGATCGAAGCCGCGGGCCTGAAGGAGACCGTCCCCGACATGCCGCGGTTGCCGAAGTCCGCGCCGATGGCCTCGGGCCACACCACCGAGTTTCCCTACGGGCAGCGGCTCGTCGTGCCGGGCGACAACGCCTGCAATGCAATCGCGCCCGCGGGCGGCTTCGTCTCCACCGCTTCGGACGTGGCGCGCTTCTTCGCCCAGCTTGCGCCCGAGAGCAGGCAGAGCATCCTCTCGCCGGCCAGCCGGCGCGAGATGATGCACCGCCGCTGGCGCGACGAGTGCAACACCATGGAGTTCCACTACGGCTTGGGCACGATGATGAACGAGCGGGGACCGAAGGAGTGGTTCGGCCACACCGGCAGCCTGCAGGGCTTCATTTCGCGCACGGCGCGCTTTCCGGCCACGGGCTTCACCATCACCGTTCTGACCAACGCGATCGATGGTCTCGCGTATGCATGGGTCGACGGCGTGGCGAGCATCCTTTCCGCGTTCAGCCGCCACGGCGCACCGGTGAAGAAACTGCAGGACTGGGACAGCCGCTGGTGGTCGATGTGGGGCACGACCGATCTGGTCGCGATGGGCAAGGTGGTCTGCCAGATCGCACCGGCCATGCTGACGCCGTTCGATGGCGCCACGACCGAGTTCACGATCACCGGCAAGGACGACGGGGTGGTCCGCAAGACATCTGCGTTCAACAGTCCCGGGCAGACGGTTCGTCGCGTCCGCAATGGCAAGGGCAAGGGCAAGCCGATCGAACTCTGGGTCGGCGGCAGCAAGCTGCTGCCGAAGGAGGCGCTGGTGGCGGAGGTGACGGGGCGCTATCGCAAGACCGGAAAGACGCGGCCCTGAAGGTCCGCCGCCGCATACTCCCTTCGCGTTAGCGCGCATGGCCGATAGGCAAGCCGCGCACCCCCCTCCACACTGCGCCATCTCAGCCGCCCGCTCGCGCGGGCGCTGACGCAGGAGGGAAAGCAATGACCCAGAGTGGCTGGCGCGCGGCAAGTCTCCTGCCGCTTCTCGTTTGCGCCGTGTTGGCGGCATGTTCCAAGGGGCCGCAGCCCGGCGAGGTTCTCGACGAAGCCCGGCTGGCGGGGCGCGATGCCAAGTCGTTTCCACAGGCCGACGAGGATTACTTCCACGACATGGACAACGGCGTCGCGCTCTCGCCCGAAGAGATCCGCGGCCGCAACATGTGGCTGGTCTGGAGCGGCGGCAACGACCGCTTCTGGAACCTGATGACCGAGTACACCTTCGGCGCCTTCGACCTGCTGAAGATCATCAGCTCGCATCCCAGCCAGGGCTATTCGCGCGCCAACCGCTGGAAGTACTTCGGCCTCGTCAACGAACCCTGCTTCGGGAACGCGACCGGCCCCGACAAGAACCGGCGCGGCCTGTGGCTCGATGCGCGCAGCAAGGACTGCGCACCCGATCCCTTCGAGAACGAGAGCAAGTATCCGGGCGTCAGGATCGGCTCGCGCGGCCAGCCGCTGGGCGACGGCACCACGCAGCCCGTCGGCTCGTACTACGGCTACGCCACGGGCATCGCGGGCCTCAGGCTCTTTCCGAACCCGGCCTTCGACGAGAAGGCGGCCAAGGAATGGGACGCCGAGCGCTACTACACCGACCCGAGCTACTACAACCGCAAGGACCTGGTGCGGCCGTACCGCGTCGGCATGTCGTGCGGCTTCTGCCATCTCGGCCCGAGCCCGGTCAAGCCGCCGGCCGATCCGGACAACCCGAAGTTCGAGAACCTCAGTTCGTCGGTGGGCGCGCAGTACATGTGGGTGGATCGGCTCTTCATCCACAACTCGAACAAGCCCGAAGGCCGCACCAACTACATGTACCAGCTCGCGCACACCTACCGCCCGGGCACGATGGACACCTCGCTGGTCTCGACCGACATGATCAACAACCCGCGCACCATGAACGCGGTCTACGAGTTCGGCGCGCGCATGGGTCTGGCGAAGCGGCTCGGCACCGAGAAGCTCGCGGGCGGCGAGCTGGACAACCGGCAGTTCAACGACTTCCTCGGCGAAGGGCCGTTGACCGAGTTCTTCTCGAAGGGCGACGGCATGGTGCGCACGCCGCGCGTGCTGAAGGACGGCGCGGACTCGGTGGGCCTGCTGGGTGCGCTCAATCGGGTGTACCTGAACATCGGGCTCTTCAGCGAGGAATGGCTGCTGCACTTCAATCCCGTGGTCGGCGGCAAGACGATCTCGCCGATCCTCATCGCGTCGGCGCAGAAGAATTCGAGCTACTGGCAGGCGACCGAGCAGGGCACCTTCGACACCGCGCGCTTCTTCCTCAAGGCCGCCAAGCCCGACCGCCTCAAGGACGCGCCCGGCGGCGACAGGTACCTGGCCGATGCCGCCACGCTGGAGCGCGGCAAGCTCGCCTTCGCCGACACCTGCGCGCGCTGCCATTCGAGCAAGGCGCCCCCGGTGCCCGAATCGCTCGGGCTGACGCCGGCGCGCTGCGCCGGTGGGGGCTACGTCGAGTGCTTCAAGCGCTACTGGGGCTGGACGCAGACCGACGACTACAAGGCGCAGATGCGCAAGATCGTGCAGGCGCCGGACTTCCTGGAGGGCAACTACCTCTCCACCGACCAGCGCATCCCGGTGACCCTGCTGCGCACCAATGCCTGCAGCCCGCTCGCGACCAATGCGCTGCGCGGCAACATCTGGGACAACTTCTCTTCCGAGACCTACAAGAGCCTGCCGTCGGTGGGCACGATCACCATCGTCGATCCCTTCACCGGCGAGCAAAAGCCCTACCTGATGCCGGCGGGCGGGCGCGGCTTCACGCGCGTGCCTTCGCTGATCAGCGTGTGGTCGACCGCGCCGTTCCTCCTGAACAACACGGTCGGCGACGCGGATCCGGACAACAACCCGTCCGTCGAAGCGCGCATGAAGGTCTTCGACGCTTCGATCGAGCAAATGCTGTGGCCCGAGAAGCGCAAGACCGACGCCGAGCTCGGCGCGAAGGCCGGCGGCATCATCGACCGCACGACCGAGCGCAGCACCGTCACCATCCCCGCCGGTTTCGTGCCCGAAGCGGCGCAACCCCTGCAGGGCATGCTGCATCGCTGGCTACCGTGGCTGGTCAAGGACGAGGGCGACATCGTGCTCGGACCCATTCCCAAGGGCGTGCCGGTGAACCTGCTGGCCAACCTCAGGCTGCGCGCCGAAGCCGACGCCATCAACGAGAACCTCAGCCACGTGAAGGAGGTCGGCGAACTGCTCGTCAAGCTCAAGCGCACGCTCGCCAACGTGCCGGCGGGCGCGACCGACGAGGAGCTGCGCCAGCACTTCGCGGCGGTGCGCGGCCCGTTGCTCGAGCTGAGCAAGTGCCCCGACTTCGTGGTGAACCGCGGCCACTATTTCGGCACCGCACAGTTCAACCAGCAGGAGACCTTGAGCGCCGACGAGAAGTCCTTCGGCCGCGAACCGGTCCTCGGCGACGACGACAAGCGCGCATTGATCGCTTTCCTCAAGACCTTCTGACCGCCACCCGACCGCGCCTCATGCACGGAGCCGATCCGACCGACTGGGACTACGTCATCGTCGGATCGGGGGCGGGCGGGGGCACGCTGGCGGCACGCCTGGCAGAGGCGGGGATGCGCGTCTTCCTCATCGAAGCCGGGGGCGATCCGCGCACGGGCGACCGCCGCCTGCCGGACGACTACGACGTGCCGGCCTTCCATGCCTTCGCCTGCGAGAACCCGGCGATGAGCTGGAACTTCCATGTGCGCCACTACGCCGACGAAGCGCAGCAGGCCAGGGACTGGAAGTACGCGCCGGGGCAGGGCGTGTTCTACCCGCGCGCGGCGGGCCTGGGCGGATGCACCGCGCACAACGCGATGATCTTCATGCTGCCGCACGCCTCGGACTGGGACAACATCGCGCAGCTCACCGGCGATCTGTCCTGGCGCGCCACCCACATGCGCCGCTATGCGCAGCGGGTGGAGGACTGCCGCCACCGGCCGGTGTGGCGCGCGCTGCGGCATCTCGGGCTCGACCCGACCGGTCATGGATGGCAGGGCTGGCTCTGCACCGAGAAAGCCATTCCGCTGACGGTGCTCGGCGACGACGGACTGGTGCGCGTGCTGCGCGATACCGCGCGGACTTTCACGAGCAGCCTGCCCACGCCCTTGCTCAGCACGCTGCGCTGGCTGCGCGGCGGCATGGGCGATCCGAACGCGCGGCGTGCAGCGGGGAGGAGCTTCGAAGGCATCTGCTACACGCCGCTCGCCACCTCGGACCACCGGCGCGTGGGCGTGCGCGAACGGCTGCTCGACGTCGCGCACCGGCATCCCGACCGCCTGCACATCGAGCTCGATGCGCTCGCCACCCGGCTTCTGTTCGATTCCGATGGCGGCGTCTACGGCGTCGCGTACCGCAAGGGCGAGAGGCTCTACCGCGCCCATGCGGACCCGAGCGCGTCGGACGGCGAGCAGCGCGAGGTCCGGGCGCAGCGCGAGGTCATCCTGTGCGGCGGCGCGTTCAACACGCCGCAGTTGCTGATGCTCTCGGGCATCGGACCGGCGGACCATCTCGCCGAGCACGGCATCCGGGTGCGTGTCGATCTGCCGGGCGTCGGGCGCAACCTGCAGGACCGCTACGAAGTCGCGATCACGCATCGCATGCGCGCACGGTGGGAAGTGCTCGAAGGCGCGCGCTTCGACCGCGACGACACGCTGTGGCGGCACTGGAACGACGGCGAATCGGGCATGTATGCATCGAACGGCGCGGCGCTCGGCGTGGTGCAGCGCTCCCGGGCCGCGCAGCAGCGCGGAGGGCCGCCGGATCTTTTCTGCATGGCGCTGCTCGCGCGCTTCGAGGGCTACTTCAGCGGCTTCTCGAAGTGGATCAGCGAGGACCACGACCGCCTCACCTGGGCCGTGCTCAAGGCGCACACGCACAACCGCGCGGGCACCGTGCTCCTGCGCTCGGCCGATTCGCGCGACATGCCGCAGGTCGACTTCCACTACTTCGAGGAAGGCAGCGACGCGGCCGGCGAAGACCTGCAGGCGGTGATCGAAGCCATCCGCTTCGTGCGCCGCATGACCGCGCCGTTGATCAGGAGCGGATGGATCGCCGAGGAGATCGCGCCCGGCCCCGATGCACAGAGCGACGAAGCGCTGGCCGCCTATGTGCGCGACACCGCATGGGGCCATCACGCCTCGTGCTCATGCCCCATCGGCGCGCAAGAAGAGGGCGGCGTGCTGGACAGCACCTTCAGGGTGCACGGCGTGAAGCGCCTGCGCGTGGTCGATGCCTCGGTGTTCCCGCGCATCCCGGGCTTCTTCGTGGTCGCGGCGGTCTACATGATCGCCGAGAAGGCGGCCGACGTGCTCTTGCAGGAGGCGGGCCGCACACGTCTTTCGGCAAATTGACGGCCCCCATCGATCGACGGACACTTTGCCGACAAAGGGGCTTCCCCCGAGGAGAAGGCGTATGGCATATGACGTGCAGCAACTGCTCGACATGTCGCAGCAGCAGCTCGACGACCTGTTCCGGGAAAGCCCTGCGGGCGACATCCCCAACGGCGAAGCCGACGGCACCGCGATCATCGCGCCCGGCACGCACTATTCGGAATCGATCGCGAAGATCATCAACTTCTTCGGCTGGCAGGGGAAAGTGTTCGATGCCGAGAAGGGCGTGCTGAAGAACAGGATCACGCCCTTCGGCGTCGAGGCCATCGTGGCCAAGGTCGGCAAGGGCGAGAGCTGGCTCGATGGCAAGGAGTGCATCGTTCTGGACTACTCCGCCACCTCGCTGGTCGCGCACTGGATCCGCGACGAGATCCGGCTCATCTCGCCCGACTTCTACCTGGGCAAGGTGTATTGGGGCAAGGAACGGCTGATCGACTTCTGCCTCAAGTTCTGATGGTGCGGTGACGCCTCAATCCCACTTCATGGTGCTGGCAGCCGTCGTGCCGGACCGGGAGTCCGACCTGCGCGAGTTGCTGGACACGATGAACCTGATGCCGGGCACCGCCGACCCCGCGAATGCGCTCGTGCCCTTCGGCGAGTTCGAGCGCCTGCACTTCGCGCGCTTCGCGGTGCTGGTGGACGCCACCGGTTCCGACTTCGAGGTCTTCGATCTGCAAAGGCCAGAGGTGCCGGTCTATCTCGCGTTCCTCGGCGAGTGCGACGGAGCGGCCGAGGCGCAGCTGGCGGAATTCGCCCGCCGGGCGGGCGATGGGCTGCGCCGCATCTTCTCGCACTGCGCGGGCCTCGATGCGGACAGCGATCTGCTCGCGTGGCTCAGGGCGCGCCAGGTGCCCACGTCCGCGGGCTACGTCAACTGGATCGGCCGCACCGCGAGGCAGGTGCGCGAGAACAGCGCGCTGCAACGGGCACTGTCGTCGCAGGTGCCGCGCGACGGCAGCGCGGGCGATGATCCGCAGGCCACGCGGCGTGCGCTGATGGCCTACGTGCAGCAGGAGCAGCTCGAAGGCCGTCTGCCGCTCACATCGGCAGAGCGCACGCCCTTCGGCTGGCAGGTCTGCAACCTGGTCCACGCGGTGGGCATCCCGTTGATCGGGCTGGTCCTGCTGCCGCTCGTCGTCGTGCTCGCGCCATTCGCCATCGTGCTCTTGCGCCGCCACGAGAAGAGCGACCCGGAATTCTGCCCACGGCCCGAGCGCGCCGCGGTGCAAGCGATGCAGAAGCTCGAAGACCACGACCTCACCAACAGCTTCACCGCGCTCGGCTGCGTCAAGCCCGGATGGTTCCGCCGCCGGCTGACGCAGCTCGTCCTGCTGCTCATCGACTACGCGGCCCGCCATGTCTTCGGACGCGGCCATCTCGCGCGCGTGCAGACGATCCACTTCGCGCGCTGGGTCTTCCTCGACGACAGGTCACGCGTGCTGTTCGCGAGCAACTACGACGGCAGCCACGAGGCCTACATGGACGACTTCATCAACAAGGCCGCGTGGGGGCTGAACCTGATCTTCAGCAACGGCTTCGGCTGGCCGCGCACCGACTGGCTCGTGAAGGGCGGTGCGCGCCACGAGCTGCGCTTCAAGTACTACCAGCGCCGCCACCAGCTGCCGACGCAGGTCTGGTACAAGGCCTACCCCGGCCTCACCCTCACGGACCTGAACCGCAACCAGCGCATCCGCCAAGGCTTCGAGATGGCATCGATGAGCGATGAACAGGCGCTTGCATGGCTCGGGCTGCTATGAGCCGCCCGGCCGCCCGAAGGCGAATCCCGAAGCGCTTCTGCGCGAGGGTTGTCCCATGACCTTGCGATCCGTCGACTACGAGGACATCCAGGGCATCGTGCGCTTCGGCTACAAGCGCATGACGCAGGCGGTCTTCCTTTTGCTGCGCGTGACCGACGCCGGGGCCGCGCGTGCATGGCTCGCGAGAGCGCCGGTCACCAGTGCCGTGTCGCAGGAGCCGGCGCCCACGACCGCGCTGCAGATCGCCTTCACGAGCAGCGGGCTGCGCGCACTCGGCGTGGCCGACGACATCGTGGAAGGCTTCTCGGCCGAGTTCATCGTCGGCATGGGCAGCGACGCGAGCCGCGCACGCCGGCTCGGCGATCTCGGGCCGAACGATCCCGCGCGCTGGCAATGGGGCGGGACGCCGGAGAGGGTCCCGCATGTGATGGTGATGCTCTATGCCGAGCCCGGCGGCCTCGAAGCCTGGGGCATCGAAGCGATGGCCGGCGCGGAAGAGGGCCTCGAGCAGCTCGCCTGCCTCGGCACCTCAGACATGGACGGCGTCGAGCCCTTCGGCTTCGTGGACGGCATCTCCGAACCCACGCTCGACTGGCAGCGCGAACGCGCGGCGCGTGACGAGGAGCGCGAGGACTACACCAATCTCTCGTGCCTCGGCGAATTCCTGCTCGGGTATCCGAACGAGTATGGCGGCTACACCGACCGGCCGCTGCTGGATGCCGCGCGCGATCCCGACGCAATGCTCGCGCCCGCGGAAGACGCGCCGGGCAAGGCCGATTTCGGTCGCAACGGCAGCTACCTCGTGCTGCGCCAACTCGAACAGGACGTCTCGGGCTTCTGGCGCTTCATCGATGCGCAGGTGCAGGGCGATCCGGCGGACCGCAAGCGGCTGGCCGAAGCAATGGTCGGCCGCACGATGGACGGCGAGCCGCTGGTGGGCCGCACCAGCGAGGCCATCGACGGCGAGGACGATCCGCGCAACCGCTTCACCTACCGTGGCGACGACCGCGGCCTGCGCTGCCCGATCGGCGCGCACATCCGCCGCAGCAATCCGCGCAATGCCGATCTGCCGGCGGGGCCGCCGGGCTTTATTTCGTGGGCCAGGCGCACGCTGGGTTTCGATGCCAAGGCGCTCGCGGACGACCTCGTCGCCTCGACGCGCTTGCACCGGCTGCTCAGGCGCGGGCGCGAATACGGCCCCGGCGTGTCGCTGTCCGATGCGCTCGCGGGACACACGCCCGAGGAGGGCACCGGCCTGCATTTCATCTGCCTCAACGCGAACATTGCGCGGCAGTTCGAGTTCGTGCAATCGGCATGGCTCGCCGGCATCCGCTTCGACGCATCGCGCGACGAAAGCGACCCGCTCATCGGCAACCACCTCCCGCGCGCCGACGGCACCGCGACCGACGGCTTCTCGATCCCGGTGGCCGGCGGCCCCGACCAGCGCGTCTGCGGGCTGCCGCAATTCGTGACGGTGCAGGGCGGCGCGTACTTCTTCCTGCCCGGGCTTCGTGCGCTGCGCTACATCGCAAAGGGAGAGCCATGAACTCGAACGCCAGCCGCCCGACGCCGCGCGCCAACACCGGCTCGCTGTGGCGCAACGTGGTCAGCGATGCGGGCCTGGCCTTCATCCGCCTGGAGCGCCGCTTCGATCCCCTTTTTCGGCCGGCCTTCGATGCCTTGCTGCGCGATCCGCTCGCGCGCCTGGCCACCGCGCTCATCAACAGCCGGCGCGTGAACGAAGGGCTCGGCATCGCGGAGGAAAGACTGCTGCCCGATGAGGAGAGCTTCACCGATTCGATCGTCAAGAGCTTCACGCGGCAGATGACCGACCTGTGGAAGCCCGGCGGCTTCGAGCGCGGCGGCAACACCAAGACGCAAGGCATCGTGCGCGGCGAGTTCATCGTGCACGACGACATTCCCGAGCACATGAAGCGCGGCATCTACGCCAGGCCGCAGACCTTCCGCGCCTGGGTGCGCTTCTCGGGGCCGGGGCCCTACATCACGCCGGACATCGACGACGTGGGCTTCATGAGCATCGGCATCAAGCTCATGGGCGTGCCCGGCGAGAAGCTGATGGACGAGGAGCAGCACACGCTGGACATGTTCGCCGTTTCCACGCCGACCTTCGTCACGCCGGATGTGCGCTGCAATGCCGCGCTGCAGATCGAGAGCGTGAAGAACGCGCAGATCTTCTACTTCGTGAACCTGCGCGAATCGCACATCCTCGACCTCGTGATGCAATCGCTGTTCATCAAGACGCAGAGCAGCCCCTTCGAGGCGCCGTACTTCAGCTGCGTGCCCTACCTGATGGGCGAAGGGCAGGCCATGCAGTACTCGGTGTGGCCCAAGACGACCAGGCGCACGCCCATCCCGCGCCTGCCGCTGCGGCCGCCCGACGACTACCTGCGCAATGCGATGGTCGCTTCGCTCGAGGCGGGCGATGTGGAGCTCGACGTCCGCATCCAGATGCAGACCGACTCGCACCTGATGCCGATCGAGAACGCCGGCGTCTTGTGGCCGGAAAAGCTCTCGCCGCGCGTCAGCGTCGCCACGCTGCGCCTGCCGCGGCAGAAGTTCGATTCGCCGGCGCAGATGGAGTTTGCGAAGCGCCTCTCGTACAACCCGTGGCACACCATCTCGGACCATCGGCCGCTCGGCAACCAGAGCCGGGCGAGAAGGCGCATGTACTGGGCGCTGTCCACCCTGCGGCACAACATGAACGCGGTGCCGCATTTCGAGCCGACCGGGGACGAGGTGTTCGAGTAGTTCCGGAATCAGGCCCGATGGCCGAGGTCGAAAGACCTGCGATTGGCCCACAGATTGACCATCGCATCGAGTTCCGTCGTGTAGATGCCCACCTGCGGCGGTCCGATGGAGCCGTCGTCGCGGCGCTTGCTGCGCATCGACGCGTGCCAGAGACCGTCCGACAGGTGCCGGTATTGGCCGAGGAATTCGCAGCCCAGCGGCGTGGTGACCGAGAAGGCACAGCGGCGCAGAAGGATGCCGTCGCTGCGCGAGCCTTCCACGCCCTTGGTCGAGACGAGGATGTGCACCCCGTCGTCCTGCAGGATGTTTTCTCTTGGGAGCTCGGGGAGCAATCCCGGCGATCGTCTCGAATCTGGCGTGTCCATGGCTCTGCCTATCGGCGGCCAATGGCGCAAGTTGTAGGCGGGTCGTCGCGAAAAAAGTGTAAGCGCCGTATTTTTCGGAACTGGCCCGCCGCGTCAGATCAAGCGCCGGATGGTCTTCTTGCGCCAGACGAAGCGGTAATAGCAGGCCTGCATCGTCAGCATCGCCGTGAAGGCCACCGGGTACGCGATCCAGATGCCGTTGAGGCCGATGCGGTGGCTCATCCACCAGGCCACCGGCACCTCGATCAGGGCGATGCAGAAGATCGAGATGCTGGTCGGCACCAGCACCGAGCCGCTGGCGCGCATGATCCCCGACAGCGCCGAGCCCATGCCGAAGATCACGGTGCTCCACAGCATGATGTGCAGCAGCGTCTGCGCGACCTCGATCACCGGGTCGCTGGTGATGAAGAAGCCCATCAGCGCACGCGAGAAGAGATAGCCCAGCACCACCAGCGCGCCGGTGAGCACGAGGTTCATCAAGAGCGCGGTGCGCGTGATCGCGCCGAGGCGGTCGGTGCGGCCCGCGCCGATGGCCTGCGCGCCGAGGATCGAGGCGGTGATCGCGATCGAGATCGCAGGGAACTGCACGTATGCGACCACCTGGTTCACCGCCCCGTACGCGGCGGTCGCGTCGGAGCCGTAGGTGTTCACGAACGAGAGCAGCGCGAGCTCGGCCAGCGACACCACGATCATCTGCACGCCGGTCGGCACGCCGACCTTGAGCACCGCCTTGAGCAGCGCCGGGCGCACCCGCAGATGCCGCACGAAATCGGCATCGGGCGCGAGCGGGCTCTTCTTGCGCCGCAGGTGGAAGGCCAGCCAGGTCGTCGCGACCACGAAGGAGACGACCGTCGCGCACGCGCCGCTCGCTACGCCCATCTGCGGCAGGCCGAACCAGCCGCGGATCAGCGAGGGCGTGATGACCAGGCCGATCAAGGTCGAGATCATCAGCGTGTAGAGCGGCGTGACCGTGTCGCCGACACCGCGCAGCATCGCGGTGGAGAGCAGGAACACGAACAGGCCCGGCATCGCGATCAGGATGATCCGCGCGTAGCGCGTCGCATCGGCCAGGATGTCGGGCGGCGTGCCGAGCATGCGCAGCATCGGCTCGGTGAACGCGCCGCCGAACAGCGCCACGCACAGGCCGAACAGCACGCCCACCGTCAGCGTGGTGCCGGCGACGGCGCGCGCCTTGTCCGGCTCGCGCGCGCCCCAGGCCTGGCCGATCAGCACCGAAGCGCCGGCGCCGAGCCCGATCGTGAAGGCGATGAAGAAGAACATCACCGGAAAGAAGCCCGACACCGCCGCCAGCGCGCCGACGCCGATCATCTGCCCGAGAAAGACGTTGTTGAGCGTGCCCGACAGCGACTGCAGGATGTTGCTGAGCAGCATCGGCGCCAGGAAGATCAGGAAGGTCTTCCACAGCGGCCGCGCGGCCATTGCCGCCGCGCGCGGATGGGCGTGCAACGCGGCCGGCGGGGGCACCGGATCGGCTGCCGATGCCGGCGGGGCGGTGCGGGTCTGCATCGGCGCGCTCATGCCGCGGCACTCCAGGCCGCGGCGGCGAGCTTGTGCAGATGCGCCTGGACGTCTTCGGGCCAGGTCGCGATGTGGGCATCGAAACGCGCACGATCGCCGGCAAAGAGCGCGCGGGCCGCCTCCTCGAAGCAGGGCAGATCGCCGGCGATGGCGCTCATGAAGCGATAGGTGGCTTCGCGCGCGGCGCGCTGCGCATCGCGATCCGCGTGCACGTGGCGTGCCTCGTCGATCAGGCGCCGCAGGGCGACCGAGGCGCCACCGGGCTGGCGGCCGAGCCATTCCCAGTGGCGCGGCAGCAGCGTCACTTCGCGCGCGACCACGCCGAGCCTGGGCCGGCCGACGCCGCGCGCGGCGGGATCCTGTGCCGTGGCGGCCGGGGCCGGCGAGGCGCCTTCGCGAAGGTCGATGTCGAGCCGTTCGCCGGTGCTGTCGTCGAATACGAAGGGCTGCGCCTGGCCGGAATGCGCGCATTGCTTGCGCACCTGGGCGATGACCTTGGCACGCGGGCCGGACGCGATGCGCCGGAAGCCGGCGAAGGCCGTGAGTCGGGATTCGGAGGAAGAAGACATGGGCGCGAATAATACCCGGGCAAAAACAAAGGCGTCAATCTACCCGGGTAAAAATTTCGATCAGCGCGCGCGCCGGAAACTGCGCCACGAGCGCCGCACGCTGTTCCCGATCGCGCGGCTGATGCGCCACGGCAGGCTTTGCCGGACCGCGAGCATGAGCTTGTCCTTCCAGGCCTTCCAGCGCGGATACCAGCGCGCGAAAGCGGGAATGTCCATCAAAGCGGGCTCGACGAGCTGGAACAGCCGCGCGAGGATCGCGGTGCCGGCCAGCTTGGCCGCGAGCAGCAGCAGCAGGGCGCTCTTCGCGTGGCCTTGCGCGAGCAGCAGCAGACCGAGGAGCTTGATCGGAAACAGCATCACCACCGGCGCAAAGAAGGCCAGCACCGCGCCCCAGGGCGAGAGGTTGCGCAGGGCCTGCTCGATGCGGGCCCAGAGCGGCAGGCGGGCGAGTTGCGCCATGAGCCGGGCAAGCGGCTCCCAGCCCCATTCCTCGAACAGCAGCACCGGAACGATCAGGATCGCGGCGAGCACGCGAAGGAGTTTCTTGAGGAGGCCCATTGCCGGCGATTGTCGGGCGTCCGCCGCCATGACTCGCTACACGAAGTAATGCGAAGTCATCACCCCGGAGGACCTGCCTGCCTATGGCAAACTTCCCCGCTTTCGCTTCATCTCGTCAGTCGCCCGATCCGGGCGCCGGACTCAGGGACGTCCTTCCAGCATGCAGAAAATCATTCGCCAGCTCGCCGCCGAGATCAAGGTCGGCGAGCACCAGGTGAAGGCCGCCGTCGAGCTGCTCGACGGGGGCGCCACCGTGCCCTTCATCGCCCGCTACCGCAAGGAGGCGACCAACGGCCTCGACGACACCCAGCTGCGCGAGCTCGAAGCGCGCCTTTCGTACCTGCGCGAACTCGAGGACCGCCGCGCCGCGGTGATCAAGAGCATCGATGAGCAGGGCAAGCTCACGCCCGAGTTGCGCGCCGCGATCGAGGCCGCGCCGACCAAGCAGGAGGTCGAGGACCTGTACCTGCCGTTCAAGCAGAAGCGCCGCACCAAGGGGCAGATCGCGCGCGAGTTCGGCATCGAGCCGCTGGCCGACAAGCTGCTGGCCGACCCGACGCTCGACCCGGCGGTCGAGGCCAAGGCCTTCCTGCAGCCGGCCACCACGCTCGACGACGGCAAGCCGGGCCCCGATTTCTCGACCGTGCCGGCCGTGCTCGACGGCGTGCGCGACATCCTCTCCGAGCGCTGGGCCGAGGACGCCGCGCTGGTGCAGAACCTGCGCCAATGGCTGTGGAGCGAAGGCCTCTTCAAGTCGAGCCTGATGGCGGGCAAGGACGAGAACAACGCCGAAGTCGCCAAGTTCCGCGACTACTTCGACTACGACGAGCCGATCGGCCGCGTGCCTTCGCATCGCGCGCTGGCGGTGTTCCGCGGCCGCGCGCAGGAAATCCTCGATGCCAAGCTGGCGCTGCCGGTCGAGCCCGAACCGGGCAAGCCGTCGATCGCCGAAGGCAAGATCGCGCTGCACCTCGGATGGAGCCACTCGGGCCGCGCGGCGGACGACCTGATCCGCAAGTGCGTCGCGTGGACCTGGCGCGTGAAGCTCGCGCTCTCGACCGAGCGCGACCTGTTCACCCGTCTGCGCGAGGACGCCGAGAAGGTCGCGATCAAGGTCTTCGCCGACAACCTGCGCGATCTGCTGCTGGCCGCGCCGGCCGGCCAGCGCGTGGTGATGGGCCTCGATCCCGGCATCCGCACCGGCGTGAAGGTCGCGGTGGTCGATGCCACCGGCAAGCTGGTGGAGACCGCGACCGTGTTCCCGCACGAGCCGCGCAAGGACTGGGAAGGCTCCCTGCACACGCTCGGCAAGCTGTGCGCCAGGCACAGCGTGAACCTGATCGCGATCGGCAACGGCACCGCGAGCCGGGAGACCGACAAGCTGGCCGCCGACCTCATCAAGCTGCTGGCGAAGATGAGCGCGCAGGCTGGCGCAGGACCGCAGCAGATCGAGAAAGTGGTGGTGAGCGAGGCCGGCGCCTCGGTCTACTCCGCGAGCGAATTCGCGGCGCAGGAAATGCCCGACGTGGACGTGAGCCTGCGCGGCGCGGCGAGCATCGCGCGCCGCCTGCAGGACCCGCTGGCCGAACTCGTGAAGATCGACCCCAAGTCGATCGGCGTCGGCCAGTACCAGCACGACGTGAACCAGAGCGAACTCGCGCGCACCTTGAGCGCGGTGGTCGAGGACTGCGTGAACTCGGTCGGCGTCGACCTCAACACCGCGAGCGTGCCGCTGCTGTCGCGCGTCTCGGGTCTTTCGTCGAGCGTGGCCAAGGCGGTGGTGCGCTGGCGCGAAGCCAACGGCGCCTTCGCGAGCCGGCAGCAGTTGCTGGACGTGACCGGCTTCGGCGCCAAGACCTTCGAGCAGAGCGCGGGCTTCCTGCGCATCCGCGGCGGCGCCAATCCGCTGGACATGACCGGCGTGCACCCCGAGACCTACCCGGTCGTCGAGCAGATGATCGAGAAGACCGGCAAGCCGGTCGCCGAGCTGATGGGCCGCGCGGACATGCTCAAGACGCTCAAGCCCGAGCTGTTCGCGAACGAGAAGTTCGGCGTCATCACGGTCAAGGACATCCTCGGCGAGCTGGAAAAGCCCGGACGCGATCCGCGCCCCGACTTCAAGGTCGCGCGCTTCAACGAAGGCGTGGAAGACATCACCGACCTCGTGGAGGGCATGGTGCTCGAAGGCACAGTGAGCAACGTGGCGCAGTTCGGCGCCTTCGTCGACCTCGGCGTGCACCAGGACGGCCTCGTGCACGTGAGCCAGCTCTCGCACAAGTTCGTGGGCGATGCGCGCGAGGTCGTGAAGACCGGCGACATCGTCAAGGTCAAGGTGATGGAAGTCGACGTGGCGCGCAAGCGCATCGGCCTCACGATGAAGCTCGACGCCGCACCTTCGCGTCGCGACGGTCCGCGCGAGAACCGCTTCGAGGGGGCAGGGCGCGGCTACCAGCAGGGCTCGCGCCGCGACAACTCGCCGCAGCCGGCCGGCCAGATGGCCAATGCCTTCGCCAAGCTGCAAGGGCTGCGCAAGTAGATGAGCGCGGCGGCAGGCAGGGCATGAAGGCGCTTCGCATCTATGCCGGGCCGGCCGCCCGCGAACACATCGCTTCGAACGGCCTCGCGCCGCAGGACGTGCGCACCATTCCCGGTGCGGCCGGCGGACCGAAGGGCTTGATCCTCGGGCCGATCGACCGCTTCCTGTTCGGCGACTGGCTGCCGCAGTCGACGCAGCCGGTCGACCTGGTCGGCGCATCGATCGGCGCCTGGCGGCTCGCCAACGCCTGCCTGCACGATGCAAAGCACGCCTTCGAGCAGTTCGAGCAGGGCTACATCCACCAGCACTTCGAAGTGCCGCCGGGCCAGAAGCGGCTGACGGCGCGGCAGGTCAGCGCACAGTTCGGCGAAGGGCTGCGCGACTTCTATGGCGGGCGCATCGACGAGGTCCTGCGCCATTCGCGCTTCCGCCTGCATGTGATCACCGCGCGCGGCCGGCACATCCTGGGCCGCGAGGGGCGGGCGCGCACGCCGGTCGGCTATCTCGGCGCGTTCATCGCCAACAGCGTGCATCGCCGGAGCCTCGGCGCATGGCTGGAGCGCGTGGTGTTCTCCACGCCGGGCGCGCTGCTGCCTTTCGGCACGCGCGATTTCCGCACCCGGCAGGTCGAGCTGATCCCGGGCAACTTCGAGCTCGCGCTGCAGGCCTCGTGCTCGATCCCGTTCATGCTCGAAGCGGTGCACGACATTCCGGGCGCGCCGCGTGGCGCGTACTGGGATGGCGGCATCACCGACTACCACCTGCATCTCGACTACGTGAACGCGGACGGCATCGTGCTGTATCCGCATTTCCAGAAGGCGGTGGTGCCGGGCTGGCTCGACAAGGGCCTGAAGTGGCGGCACAAGGCCACCGGTTTCCTCGATCGCACGGTGGTGCTCGCGCCCAGTCCCGAATGGGTGCAGAGCCTCCCCAACGGCAAGCTGCCCGACCGCAACGACTTCGTGCGCTACGGCAACGATGTGCAGGCGCGCGCCAGGGCCTGGAGCACCGCCGCGAAGGAATCCGAGCGGCTCGCGGATGAGTTCGCCGAGTTCCTGCGACGCGGCAGCGCGGGCGACGTCCTGCCCCTGTGACTTGCAGCCGCGGGCCGGCTAAAGTCGAAGGCCATCGGAGGAAATTTCATGAACCTGACGCGCGTCATCGGCCTCGTCCTGATCGTCGCGGGCATCGTGGCCCTCGGCATGGGTGGCTTCAGCTACATGAAGGAAACCCATCAGGCCAAGATCGGCCCCATCGAGCTGGCGATCAAGGAGCGGCAGGAAGTGAACTTCCCGATCTGGGCGGGTGTCGCCGCCATCGTCGTCGGCGGGGCACTGCTCGTGTTCGGGGGCAGGAAGGGCTGATTCAGCCGCCTGCCTGCCGGCCGTAGGCCGCGAGCAGTCGCAGCGCCGACGCGACCATCGGCGTGAAGGTCAGGGCCATGCCGGCCACGCGGAAGGCATAGCGCTCCCTGACCTGGCTCACGCCCACCGCATGCAGCACGCGCCCGAGCAGGATGCAGATGCCCAGCGCATGCAGGAACCACGGTTGCACAGCCGTCGACGCAACGAAGTACATCAGCAGCAGATTGAGCGGCACGTATTCCGCGAAGTTCGAATGCACGCGCATCGCGCGCAGCATGCGCTCGTTGCCCGCGTCGCCGATCACGATGCGCAGGCGTCGCCGCAGGGTCAGCGTGCGGAAGCTCAGGCCGAAGAACAGCAGCGCGAGCAGGGCGGCATAGAGCCAGACGATGTGCATGGCGTCAGCCGAAATCGTGTGCGCGCAGCTCGATCGGCTGGCCGTGCGGCGTGCGGTCGGCCGCGCGGTCCCAGGCGTCGCGGTAGCGCGCGAGCTCGCCTGCCGTGCTCGCGCCCTTGGCCGCGACCAGCGCTTCGAGTGCGGCCAGCCAGTGCCGGTAGTAGGTGTCGCCGCGATCCGCGTCGCCGGCGGCTTGCGCGGCGGTGATCTGGCGTGCGAGTGCATCGGCCCATTCGGGCCAGGTGAACAACCCTTGCTGATGCAGCGTCACGGCCAGCGCGAAGGCGTGCGCCTCCCACGGCTCGCGAAAGACTGGCTCCGCGCCATCGTTCGTCGGCATGCCGGGCAGCAGCAGGGGGGTGGTGGTGCTCACTCGACGGCCTCCAGGTAGCTTTCCCACGCATCGACCGACACGCTGAGGCCGGGCTCCGACCCCGGTCCCCAGAGATCCTCGCCCGCGAAGACGACCGTGTAGAGCCACTGCGGCTGCTCGCCCAAGCCCT
This sequence comes from Variovorax sp. HW608, assembly GCF_900090195.1. Taxonomy (NCBI): domain Bacteria; kingdom Pseudomonadati; phylum Pseudomonadota; class Betaproteobacteria; order Burkholderiales; family Comamonadaceae; genus Variovorax; species Variovorax sp. HW608. Next base: position 6,026,218 of record NZ_LT607803.1, on the reverse strand, counting down.
GCGCATGCGCATCGGCGAAGACATGCATGCCGTGCCGGTGCGCGATGGTGCCGATCTTGCCCGCCACATAGGCGGGCAGGCGAGTGTGGTGATCGACGTGACCGGCGCGGGTGCGCACCCGCTGACCCTCGGCGAAGCGCGCCGGCTCGGTGGCGGGGCGCTCGACGCTCGTGCCCTTGGCGAGCACTGCGGGAACATCGGCCGCGTGCAGCACGCGTTTCACCGGTTGCGGCGGATGCAGCATGTGGCCGGCCGCGATTTCGTCGGCCATGACCTGCGATCGTTCGGCCATGAGCTTCTCGAGCGCGGCGAGCCAGATCTGGTAGTAGCTCATCCGCGCGTAGTCCGGCAGCGTCTCGCGCGCGCTGCGGCTGGCGTCGATGTTCCACGAGCCGGTGCCGCCCATGGCGAGCGTCAGGGCGAGCACGCGCGCTTCCCAGTTCGCGTGGAAGCGCTCGTCCTCGGGCTCCGGCACGATGCGGCCGGGCATGTTCCTGCCGCCGAGGTCGGCGTGGCTGGTGTAGGTCATTCCGCGCCTCCCGGTGTGCGGGCGAGGCCGGTGCCGATCATCGAATCGCGCGTGACGAGTCCGGCGAGCGCGTCTTCGCTCCAGCCGTCGGTCCCGGCCGGGCGTTGCGGGATCACGAGATAGCGCACTTCGGCGGTCGAGTCCCAGACGCGGATGCGGGTCGATGCGGGCAACTCGACGCCGAACTCGGCCAGCACGCCGCGCGGGTCCTTCACCGCGCGCGAGCGGTAGGGCGCGCTCTTGTACCAGGTGGGCGGCAGGCCGAGCACCGGCCATGGATAGCAGCTGCACAGCGTGCAGACCACCATGTGGTGCTGCTCGCCGGTGTTGGCCAGCGCCACCATGTGCTCGCCCTGGCGGCCGGTGTAGCCGAGCGAGGCGATCGCGGCTGTCGCGTCCTTCAGCAGCCAGTCATGGAACGCCGGATCGGCCCAGGCCTTCGCGACGACGCGGGCGCCGTTGCGCGGGCCGATCTTGGTCTGGTAGGTGTCGATGAGCACGTCGAGCGCAGCCGGGTCGATATAGCCCTTTTCCGTCAGCACGGTTTCGAGCGCGCGGACCCGCAGGTCCATCTCGCCGAGCTCGCTGTGCTCCTCGTGGCCGTGATCGTGAGGGTGGTGGTCGTGTGCCATGGCGTGCTACATCGAGGCTTCGAGCATCTGCCGGTAATCCTCGCGCGTGGCGAGCCGGGGATTGGTCTTGTGGCAGTGGTCGACCATCGCGCCGTCGATGATCTTCTCGAACATGTCCGCCGTGACGCCCACTTCAGCCAGGCCCTTCGGCAGGCCGAGGCGCGCGTTCATGTCGTGGATCGCGCCGCCGAGATCGCCGGGCGAGTCGAGGTGCATCGCCTGCGCCATGCGCTGCAGCCGCTGCTCCTTGCGCACCGACTCGGCCCCGGAGTTGAACTGGATCACCGCCGGCAGGAAGAGGGCGTTGAGCGTGCCATGGTGCAGCCGCGGATCGATGCCGCCGAGGCTATGGCTCAGCGAATGCACGCAGCCCAGGCCCTTCTGGAAGGCCATCGCGCCCTGCATCGAGGCGCTCATGAGATTGAGGCGCGCCTCGCGGTCGCTGCCGTCCCGGGTGGCGCGTTCGATGTGGCCCCAGGCGCGCTCCAGGCCGTCGAGCGCGATGCCGTCGGCCGGCGGATTGAAGGCGGCCGACATGAAGGTCTCCATGCAGTGCGCGATCGCGTCCATGCCGGTGGCGGCGGTGAGCTTCGGCGGCAGGCCGAGCGTGAGCTCGGGGTCGCAGATCGCGGCCTTGGGCATCAGGAACCAGCTGTGGAAGCCGAGCTTGCGGTGGTCGTCCACGATGACGATCGCGCCGCGTGCGACCTCGCTGCCGGTGCCGCTGGTGGTGGGGATGGCGATCAGCGGCGCCACGCGGTCGGTGATCTTCGGCGAGCCGCCCTCGATGGTGGCGTAGGTCTTGAGCGGGCCTTCGTGCGTCGCCGCGATCGCCACGCCCTTGGCGCAGTCGATGGCGGAGCCGCCACCCACGGCGACCAGGCCGTCGCAGCGCTGGTCGCGGTAGATCGCGGCGGCGGCGCGCACGGCGGCCTCGGTCGGGTTGGAGGGCGTCTGGTCGAACACCGCGGCAGGCAGGCCGCCGAGCGCATCGAGCGCCTTCTGCAGGATGCCCACGGCGCGCACCCCGGCATCGGTCACGACCAGCGGCCGTGTGATGCCGACGCGCTCGCATTCGCTCTGCAGCAGCTGGATGGCGCCGAAATCGAACTGGATCTGTGTGAGGTATTGGATGAGAGCCATGGGGTCGGTCCGGACGGTACGATGCGGATCCTCGAATCTAACAAGCAGCGAGCACCTTGGACACTCCTGAAACCCCTGCGCTTGACGCAACCGGGACAAACGGCCCGGACGTCGGGAGCGCATCGACCCGATGAGCGCACTCACCCCCAAGATGGCCAACGTGATCGAGCGCATGGCGCGCGCCAAGCGCCCGCCGCTCCACGCGCTGACGCCGGCAGAGGCCCGCGCCGCCTACGAGAAGGGCGCCGACGTGCTCGAAGTGCCCAAGCCGCAGCTCGCGCGCGTCGAGGATTTCCTGCTTCCCGCGCGCGACGGCCATGCGCTGCCGGCGCGGCTCTATGCGCCCTCGAACGGGCTCTTGCCCGCGATGATGTTCTTCCATGGCGGCGGCTTCACCGTCGGCAGCATCGCGACGCACGACATCCTGTGCCGCGTGCTGAGCGAGAAGAGCGGCTGCGCGGTGCTTTCGCTGGATTACCGGCTCGCCCCGGAGCACAAGTTCCCGACCGCGTCGAACGATGCCTGGGATGCGCTCTCGCACCTGGCGGCGAACGCGGCGCGATTCGGGCTCGACGGCACGCGCATCGCGGTCGGCGGCGACAGCGCGGGCGGCACGCTGGCCGCGGTGTGCGCCATCCTCGCGCGCGACGCGGGCTTGCCCCTCGCCCTGCAGATGCTCATCTATCCGGGCACCACTTCGCACCAGGACACCGATTCGCACCTGCGCTTTTCCACCGGGCCGCTGCTCGGCGAGGCGCTCATCAGCTACTTCTTCGCCCAGTACGTCAATTCGAAATCCGATCGCGACGACTGGCGCTTCGCGCCGCTGAATGCCGACGACGTGGAAGGCGTCGCGCCGGCCTGGATCGGCCTGGCCGAATGCGACCCGGTGGTGGACGAGGGCGTCGCCTATGCCGACAAGCTGCGCGCCTCGGGCGTGCCGGTCGATCTCGAGATCTACCGCGGCGTGATCCACGAATTCGTCAAGATGGGCCGCGCCATCCCCGAAGCGCTGCAGGCGCACGCCGACGCCGCGCGCGCACTCCGGGAAGCCCTGCAACCCGCCACAGAACCATGACCGCGACACTCAAGAAATCCGACTTCCGCATCTTCCACCGCCTGCGTGTGCGCTGGGCCGAGGTGGACATGCAGAAGATCGTCTTCAACGCCCACTACCTGATGTACTTCGACACCGCGATCGCCGACTACTGGCGCGCGATGGCGCTGCCGTACGAAGAGGCGATGCTGGCGTTCGGCGGCGATCTCTACGTGCGCAAGGCGACGGTCGAATTCAATGCCTCGGCGCGGGCGGACGATCTGCTCGACGTCGGCATGAAGTGCGTGCGCGTGGGCAATTCGTCGATCCTGTTCCTGGGCGGCCTGTTCCGCGGCGACGAACTCCTCGTCAGCTGCGAGCTGGTCTATGTCTTCGCCGACCCCGCCACGCAGACTTCCAAGCCGGTGCCGCCGCTCTTGCGCGAGATCCTCGCGGGCTACGAGGCCGGCGAGCCGATGCGCGAGGTCGTGACCGGCGGCTGGGATGCGCTCGGCGAGGGCGCGGGCAAGGTGCGGCGCGAGGTCTTCATCGACGAACAGCGCATTCCCAAGGAGCTCGAATGGGACGAGCTCGACGCGATCGCGCTGCATGCGGTCGCGCGCAACCGGCTCGGGCAGGCGATCGCGACCGGCCGGCTGGTGCAGGAGTCGCCCGGGCTGGGCCGCATCGGGCGGATGGCGGTGCATCGCACGCTGCGCGGCGGCGGCCATGGCGAGGCGGTGCTGCGCGCGCTCGAAGCGGCGGCGGCTGCGCGCGGCGACCGGGAAATCATGCTGCACGCCCAGCGCAGCGCCGAGGCCTTCTACCTGCGCCTCGGCTATGCGCCGCACGGCGAGCCGTTCGAGGAAGCCGGCATCGTCCACATCGAGATGAGCCGCAAGCTCTGAGCCCGGCGCTCCTGCCGCCCCATGAATCTCCGCACGAAGATCGTCACGCTCGCCATCGTGCCGCTGCTGACGGCGCTGGTGCTGGTCGCCTTCGCGGTGCGCCACCAGGAGCGCGACCTGGCGCAGCGCGAACGCCTCCTGGCCCAACAGACCTACATGGCCCAGCGGCGCAGCGAGCTGCGCAGCTACGTCGATCTCGCGGTCAGCGTGGTGCGGCCGCTCTACGACACCGGCAAGGACGACGAGGCGGTGCGCGCCGAGGCGCTGCGCCTCCTGGCCGCGCTGGACTACGGCGACGACGGCTACTTCTTCGTCTACGACCTCGAAGGAAGGTCGCTGATGCATTCGCGGCAGCCCGAGCTGGTCGGCCAAAGGCTCTGGGAACTGCGCGATTCGGCGGGCCGGCCCACGATCCAGCAGTTGATCGCGCAGGCGCGCAACGGCGGCGGCTATGTCGAGTACGAATGGCGCAAGCCGTCCAACCAGCAGATGGCGCCCAAGCTCGGCTACGTGACGATCCTGCCGCGATGGAACTGGATGCTCGGCACCGGCCTGTACCTCGACGACATCGACACGGCGATGCACCGCCTCGACCAGCAGATGAGCACCAACCTCACCACCACGATGCTGTGGATCGTCGGCATCGCGGCCTTGGGTATCGCGGTCGTGAGCGCGACCGGGCTGCTGCTGAACCTGAGCGAGCACCGCGTGGCCGAAAGCAAGCTGCGGCAGCTCGCGCGGCAGGTGGTGCGATCGCAGGAGGACGAGCGCGCCCATCTTGCACGCGAGCTGCACGACGGCACCAGCCAGACGCTGGTGTCCGCCAAGCTCTTGATCGAGTCGGCGGTGGATGCGCTGGAGCGCGGGCGGCAGGCCGTGCCCGCCGCGCTGGCGAAGGCGCTGCAGCGGCTCAACGAATCGCTCGCGGAGGTGCGCGGCATCTCGCACCGCCTGCGGCCGGCGCTGCTCGACACGCTGGGCCTGCCGGCCGCGCTCGAACGGCTCGGCGTCGAGTTCGGGGACGAGGGGCCGATCGAGGCCGCGGTGTCCATCCACGGCACGCCGCGCGAGCTGCCGCAGGACGTGAAGACCGCGCTGTTCCGCGTCGCGCAGGAGGCATTGACCAACGTGCGCAAGCATTCGCATGCCGCGAAGGTCGAGATCGCGCTCGCGTTCGAGGCCCGGCACGTCCGCCTCGACATCACCGACGACGGGCGCGGCTTCGACGAAGAAGCGGTGCAGGCCGACCCCCGCAGCGGCATCGGCCTGCGCAACATGCGTGAGCGCGTCGCCGCGATCGGCGGGCGGCTCGATGTGCTCTCGGGCGACGCGGGCACGACGATCCTGGCCGAGGTGGCGCTCGACGGGCCGGAGGCCGTATGAGGAATCACGACACCATCCGCCTGTTCCTGGTGGACGACCACCCGCTGGTGCGCGACGGGCTGCGGGCGCGCCTTTCATCGCTGCCGGAGATCGAGATCGTCGGCGAGGCCGACGGCGCCGCCGAGGCGCTGCCGCTGATCGAGGCGTTGAAGCCCGACCTGGTGCTGACCGACGTCGGCATGAAGGACATCAATGGCATCGAACTTGCTGCCCGGCTTCAGGAGCGGGAGCCGCAGGTCCGCGTGGTCATGCTCAGCATGTACGACAACCCCGAATACGTGCAGCAGGCGCTCCAGGCCGGTGCGCGCGGCTATGTGCTCAAGGACGCGCCGGCGAGCGAGATCGTCGCCGCGATCGATGCGGTGGCGGCGGGCGGCACCTTCCTGAGCCCGGCGGTGTCGAAGCGGCTCTTCCGCAACCAGACGCCGCGGCCGCTCCTGACGCCGCGCGAGAGCGAGATCCTGTCGGCACTCGGGCGCGGCGCGTCGAGCAAGGAGATCGCGCTCGAACTGGGCCTGAGCGTGCGCACCGTCGAGGCGCACCGGCAGAGCATCAAGCGCCGCCTCGGCATCGAGGGGCAGGCCGAACTGATCAAGTACGCGGTCGAGCACGCCAGGAAGCTTTGAGGGTTATCCCTTAGGTGGTCCCGCGCGGGGCGCTTGCGCGGTGCAACCGATGCGCCCAAAGCAACCTCTGGCGACACTCTCGGAAACAGCTTCAGGAGACATCCGCATGCACACCCTTCGCCGCCACCTGGTGTGGCTCGTCGTCGCCATCGTCGGCGCTTTTGCGCTCGGAACGGTGGCACTTTCGCGCGGCGAGTCCATCAACGCGCTATGGATCGTGGTCGCAGCCATCTGCACCTATCTCATCGCCTACCGCTACTACAGCCTCTTCATCGCCGAGCGCGTGCTCGGCCTCGACGCGAGCCGCATGACGCCGGCCCACCGCCACAACGACGGCCTGGACTACGTGCCGACCGACAAGAAGGTGCTGTTCGGCCACCACTTCGCGGCCATCGCCGGCGCGGGCCCGCTGGTCGGGCCGGTGCTCGCGGCGCAGATGGGCTACCTGCCCGGGCTGCTGTGGATCCTGGCCGGCGTGGTGTTCGCCGGTGCGGTGCAGGACTTCATCATTCTCTTCATCTCGACGCGGCGCGACGGCCGCTCGCTCGGCGACCTGATCAAGCAGGAGATGGGCACCGTGCCCGGCATGATCGCGCTGTTCGGCACCTTCATGATCATGATCATCATCCTCGCGGTGCTGGCGCTGATCGTGGTCAAGGCGCTCGCCGAATCGCCCTGGGGCACCTTCACCGTCGCGGCGACGATTCCGGTCGCGATCTTCATGGGCGTGTACCTGCGCTACATCCGCCCGGGGCGCATCGGCGAGATCTCCATCATCGGCTTCGCGCTGCTGATGCTCTCGATCTTCGGCGGCCAGGTCGTGAGCCAGAACCCCGAGTGGGCCCCGTTGTTCACCTTCGACGGCAAGGCGCTCACCTGGATGCTGATCGCCTACGGCTTCATCGCCGCCAGCTTGCCGGTGTGGCTGCTGCTCGCCCCGCGCGACTATCTGTCGACCTTCCTGAAGATCGGCACAATCATCGCGCTGGCGATCGGCATCGTCTTCGTCGCGCCGAGCCTGCAGATGCCGGCACTCACGCAGTTCGCGCAGGGCAACGGTCCGGTGTGGTCGGGCAGCCTGTTCCCGTTCCTCTTCATCACCATCGCCTGCGGCGCGGTGTCCGGCTTCCATGCGCTGATCTCTTCCGGCACCACGCCGAAGATGCTCGACAACGAACGCCACGCGCGCTTCATCGGCTATGGCGGCATGCTGGCCGAATCCTTCGTCGCGGTGATGGCGCTGGTCGCGGCCGCGGTCATCGAGCCCGGCGTGTACTTCGCGATGAACAGCCCGGCCGCGCTGGTCGGCACCACGCCCGACGCGGTCGCGCAGGCGATCTCGGGCTGGGGCTTCTCGATCACGCCCGACGTGCTGCTGCAGACCGCCAGGAACGTCGGCGAGACGACCATCCTCGGCCGTGCGGGCGGTGCGCCGACCTTGGCGGTGGGCATGGCCCACATCCTTCACCAGGTCGTGGGCGGGCAGGCCATGATGGCCTTCTGGTACCACTTCGCGATCCTGTTCGAGGCGCTCTTCATCCTGACGGCGGTGGACGCCGGCACCCGCGCCGGCCGCTTCATGCTGCAGGACCTGCTGGGCAGCTTCGTGCCGGCGCTCAAGCGCACCGACCTGGCGGTCTCCAACCTGATCGCGACCTGCCTCTGCGTCGCGGCCTGGGGTTACTTCCTCTACCAGGGCGTGGTCGATCCGCTCGGCGGCATCAACACGTTGTGGCCGCTCTTCGGCATCTCCAACCAGATGCTCGCCGCCGTGGCGCTGATGCTCGGCGTGGTGGTGCTGTACCGCATGAAGCGCGAGCGCTATGCGTGGGTCGCGATTGCGCCGGCCGCCTGGCTGCTGGTGTGCACCTTGACTGCCGGCTGGCAGAAGATCTTCTCGCCGGATCCGAAGGTCGGCTTCCTGTCGCACGCGGCCAAGTACGCGGACGGCCTGGCGCAGGGCGTGCTGATCGCGCCGGCCAAGACGCCGGAAGCCATGGCGCGCATCGTCTTCAACGACCGCCTCGACGCGGCGCTGTGCGGGCTCTTCATCTTCGTGGTGGTGAGCGTGCTGGTCTACAGCGTCAAGAGCTGCCTGGCGGCACGAGCGGCCCACCAGCCGACGGCGCGCGAGACGCCTTTCGAGCCGATGCCGGTGTCGGCCGCAGCATCATGAGAACCGCGGGCGCCAGCCTCTCCGAATCCGGGCGCTACCTGGCGCGCTCGGTGGTGCAGTCGCTGCGCCTGATGGTCGGCCTGCCCGACTACGACGCCTACCTGAGCCACATGGCACGCACCCATCCCGATCAGACGCCGATGAGCTACGAGGCGTTCTTCAGGGAGCGGCTGGAAGCGCGCTACGGCAGCGGGAAGGGGCGTTGCTGCTGAATCGGCAGCGGTTGCTTCATCCCCACGAGCGAGTCAGCAGCTCGTCCATGGCATCGGTGATCTGCTGACCATGTTCTGCCAGGGATCCGACGCAAGGGCCCAGGTCGTCCATGGCAACCGAGACCGTGTCGAGCGGATGCAGCACGTGGTCCGAACCGTCGAGCACAAAGATAGGATTCATGCGGGTACCGGCGACTTGCACTCCCGCCGGCAATGCGCTGCGCAGGACCAGCGGAACCACCACGCGACGGCGGTAGCGGTCGAACTGCGCCGATTGGACCACCACGACGAAGGGGATGCTGGCACTTTGCCTGCCCTTGTTGCGATGGACATCGAACTGCGGCACGTCTTCGGTCTACAGCGTGGAATGCTCGTCAGCGAAAGAGCCCAGTTCGCCTTCGACCACGTTCCATGCTTCGGCGCAGGCAACGGCCCATTCCCGAGGGCCCCGACCTTCGTCAGGCGCGCCACGCGCGCGCCGGAGCGTTTCCATCTCCTTCGGAGAAATCAAGTAGGCAGCGGGGCGCCCGTGGCGCGTGATGACGATGGGCTCACGTTGGGCACTGTCGAGCAATTGCCCGAACCGGTTCTGAGCCTCCACTGACGATACCTTCATCATGATGATTTTCAGAAGTAGCCAACCTGGACAGTTTACGCGATGGCTTTCCGAGTGCCAGGCCGCGAATACCGGCCAGTTGGGAGCTGCGTTCAAGCCGCCGCGCACTTCCTCACCGTCTCCCACGTCCTCGTGGTCACCCCCGTGCCGAAGGTCTTTTCGATCAGCGCCATGAAGACCGGCCCGCGTGGACCCGGTACATAGGCCGAGAGGATCTCTCGGCCGCGCATCGCGAGGATCTGCGCGCCGTCGCTTTCCATCGGCAGCGAGAGCGCCTTGCCGTGCGCCGAACGCAGAAAGGTCACCACCCGCTTGGCGTTCGAGGGCAAGCTGAACGCGGCGTAAGGATCGGCTTCGAGTAGCTCGCGCAGCGCATTCACCGGGCGAACGATGGTGTGGAAACTCCGGTCGAGGTGCTCCGTCATCGCCGCCTCGGCCTTGCGTTCGAGCGTCGCCTCCGACGAAGCGCGTGCATCGAACACCACGTTGCCGCTCGACAGCACCGTCTTCACGTTGCTGAATCCGGCGCTTTCGAAGCAGCGCCTGAGCTCCGGCATCTTCGCGTTCATCGGACTCACGCCGCGAAGCAATGCGACGTAGCGCGGCATTCAGATGTCTTCCAGCAGCGCGTAGGGCAGGGGTTCGACCGTGAGCGAAGGCCCGTCCGCAGCACGGGCATGCAGGCCGCCCGCTTCGATCGCCGCGATCTGGATCGAGATCAATCCGGCCCAGCCGCCGCCGGGCGCGGGAGCGGCCTGCGCGACCAGCCCGACCGGCTGTTCCGGATCGCCCGCGGCGAACACTTCCTGCCCGGCCGCGATCTCGTCGCTCGCCTGGACGAGGTAGGTGCGCCGCTTCAGCGTGCCTCGGAACTGGCTGCGCGCCACCACTTCCTGGCCCGGATAGCAGCCCTTCTTGAAGTTCACGCCGCCGACCGATTCGTAGTTGATCATCTGCGGCACGAAAGCCTCGACCACCCGCGAGCTCAGCGTCACGATGCCGCTGCGCACCTCGCTCCACTGCCAGAGCGCAGGATCGAGCGCGGGGCCTTCAGGGGTGCTGCTGCCGGCCGGCGCAATCCAGAGCGCACGCGGCACGCCGTCGGACGGGTAGAGCGTCACGGCATGCGCGTCGCCCACCGCGATGGACCGCCTGGGCAGCGAAGCCGGGTCGACGTCGTTGGCCGCCAGCGCCGTGCCCGCCAGGCCATAGAGCACGAACTCATCGCTCGCATCGCCGAGCTTGGCCTTGGCGCGCAGCACGTACATCGACAGCCGCTTGAGCGTCGCGGCCAGGATGTCACGGCTGCAGACGAGCAGGATCCGGTCCGGCTGCGGCCTGATGCCGATGAAGCTCGCGATCGCCCGCCCCTTGGCGGTGCACAGGGCCGCGAGCCGGGCCTCGGCGGCATCGAGCAACGCGAAATCCTGGGTCAGCTGGCCGTGCAGGAAACTGGCGGCGTCCGGGCCTTCGGCCCGGATGACACCGAGGTGGGAGAGGGCGGTCACGCCATTCAGAACGACTGAGGTCATCGCTGAATTATCATGGCCGGACCCGATCCGTTCGATCGGCGGGGCTTCCGCCGCTTCTCACCCTTTGCTCCCTTCGCCGGATTCCGTGCGCCGCTTCTTCCTCACGATCTTTCTGCTGGCCGCCCTGGCCGTTCTCGGCCTCGGCGCTGCGGGTCTCTGGTGGGTCAACCAGCCGCTGCGGCTCCCGGCGCCCAGCGTCGACCTGTCGATCGAGCCGGGCACCACGCCGCGCGGCATCGCCCAGGCCGTTGCCGACACCGGCGTGGACGTGCCGCCGCAATTGCTCTACTGGTGGTTCCGCTTCTCGGGCCAGGACCGGCAGATGCGCGCCGGCAGCTACGAAATGGAACGCGGGATCACGCCGCGCACGCTGCTCGCCGTGCTGGTGCGCGGCGAGGAGGCCACGCGCAGTGTGGTTCTGGTGGAAGGCTGGAACTTCCGGCAGATGCGTGCCGCGCTCGCGAAGGCCGATCAGCTCAAGCCCGACACCATCGGCCTGAGCGATGAGGAGCTGATGGCCAGGCTCGGCCGGCCGGGCCAGCATCCGGAAGGCCGCTTCTTCCCGGACACCTACACCTACTCGAAAGGCTCGACCGACTTCAAGCTGTTCCAGCGCGCCATGCGGGCGATGGACAAGAAGCTCGAAGCCGCCTGGGCCGCCCGGTCGTCCGACATCGCGCTCAAGACGCCCGACGAGGCGCTGATCCTTGCCAGCATTGTCGAAAAGGAGACAGGCAAGGCCCAGGATCGCGCGGAGATCTCCGCCGTCTTCCACAACCGCCTGCGCATCGGCATGCCCTTGCAGACCGACCCGACCGTGATCTACGGCCTGGGCCAGCGTTACGAGGGCAACCTGCGCAAGAAGGACCTGCAGACCGACACCCCCTGGAACACCTACACGCGCAACGGCCTGCCGCCCACGCCGATCGCGATGCCCGGCAAGGCGGCGCTGCTGGCCGCCGTGCAGCCGGCGCAGAGCAAGTCGCTGTATTTCGTTTCGCGCGGCGACGGCACGAGTCAATTCAGCAGCTCGCTCGACGAGCACAACCGGGCGGTGAACCGCTACCAGCGCGGCGGCACCACCGATCCGAACCAGCGGAGCGGTCAATGAAGGGGCTTTTTCTCACGCTCGAAGGCATCGACGGTGCCGGCAAGTCGAGCCACATCGATGCGCTCGAAGCGCTGTTCAAGGCGCAGGGCCGCCAGGTCACGCGCACGCGCGAACCCGGCGGAACGCCGCTGGCCGAAACCCTGCGCGGCCTGATCCTCGAGCAGCCGATGGATGCGCTGACGGAATCGCTGCTGGTCTTCGCGGCCCGGCGCGACCATGTGGTGCGCGTCATCGAACCGGCGCTGGCGCGCGGCGACATCGTGCTGTGCGACCGCTTCACCGATGCGACCTTCGCCTATCAGGGGGCAGGGCGCGGCTTCGATCCGGCCGTGCTCCGGACGCTCGAAACCTGGGTGCAGGCGAATCCCTCCGGTGGGCTCCTGCAGCCGGACATCACGATCTGGTTCGACCTCGCGCCGGAGATTGCCGCCGAACGGCTCGCCGGTGCGCGCGTGCCGGACAAGTTCGAATCGCAGCCGGTCGAGTTCTTCAGACGCGTCGCCGCGGGTTATGCCGCCCGCGCCAAGGACGCGCCACGCTTTGTCCGAATCGACGCCGACCAGTCGCGCGAAGCCGTGTGGCAGCAGATCGAAGCGGCTCTGGCCGAGCGCGGCCTCGTGGCATCGCAGAGCGGAGGTGCGCCGTGAATGCCGACACGCGCTCGCCGTGGCTGCGCAAGCCGCTCGCCGAGCTGCTGCGCCAGCGTGGCCACGCATGGCTGCTGCAAGGTCCTTCCGGACTGGGCCAGTACGAGCTGGGCCTGGCGCTGGCCGCCGCCTGGCTCTGCGAGCAGCCCGAAGAGGCCAAGAAGGAGGGCGCTTGCGGGCACTGCCCCAGTTGCCACGCCATCCAGGTCCGCACGCATGCGGACCTTTGCGTGCTCATGCCCGAAGTCGCGATGCAGGAACTCGGATGGCCGCTCGACGAGAAAGCACAGGCCGACATCGACGACAAGAAGCGCAAGCCGAGCCGCGAAATCCGCGTCGAGGCGATGCGCGATGCCGTCGGGTTCGCCCAACGCACCAGTGCGCGCGGCTTAGGCAAGGTGGTGCTTGTCTATCCGGCCGAGCGCATGAACACCATCACCGCGAACGCGCTGCTCAAGACGCTGGAAGAACCCGTTGGCGACGTGCGTTTCGTGCTCGCCAGCGAAGCCGCATGGCAGCTGCCGCCCACGATCCGCAGCCGCTGCCTCGGCTTCACCTTGCCATGGCCAGAGCCCGATGAAGCCCGTGACTGGCTGGTCGGGCAGGGCGTTCCGGCCGCCGATGCCGCCGCCCTGCTGCGCGCCGCCGGCGGTCGCCCCAGCGATGCGCTGCGCCTGGCGGCCCAGGGCCAGTCGCCCAAGGCCTGGGGACTGCTGCCCAAGGCGATGGTGCGCGGCGATGTCGGCGCGCTGGCCGATCACGCGCCGGCGCAGGCCATCGATGCGCTGCAGAAGCTTTGCCATGACCTGATGGCCGCCGACAGCGGCGCAAAGCCGCGCTTCTTCGACATCGCCGACCTGCCACCGGCGCCTTCCAGAGGCGCGCTGGCGCGCTGGTCGAGGTCGCTCGCGAATGCGGCAAAAACCGCAGAACATCCGTTCAATGCGGGCCTCATGCTCGAAGCGCTTGTGAGCGAAGCGCGAACCACCCTAAACTCGGCACGCCGCCGCCCATGAACACACCTGCAGCCTCCACCCCGTCCGCCCCCGTCCGGCCCAGCGTGATCCAGCTGGCCATCAAGGAAAAAGGGGCGCTCTATGCAGCCTACATTCCGTTGTTCGCCGAGGGTGGCATCTTCATCCCGACCTCGCGCGAGTACCGTCTCGGCGACGACGTCTACGTGCTGCTGACGCTGCCGGACGATCCGCAGCGCTACCCGATCGCCGGCAAGGTCGCCTGGATCACGCCGTCGCGTGCCGCCGGCAACCGGGCGCCCGGCGTCGGCATCCGCTTTCCGTCCGATGAGAAGTCGCGCCAGCTCAAGGCGCGCATCGAGGAGGCGCTCGGCGGCACCATGGCTTCCGACCGGCCGACCCAGACCATCTGATCCGAATCCCGTCCTCCAGGGACGCGGACCGCAAGCGGCGCCACTGCGCCCAGCTCACTCCATTCCGCGATGTTCACCGACTCCCACTGCCACCTGACCTTTCCCGAGTTCGCGGACCAGATGCGCGAGGTCCGGGCCGCGATGGCCGCTGCCCAGGTCGACCGGGCGCTCTGCATCTGCACGACGCTGGAGGAATTCGACGACGTGCAGGCGCTCGCGGCCGGTTATGACAACTTCTGGGCCTCGGTAGGCGTCCATCCGGACAGTGAAGACGTGCTGGAGCCGACGGTGGAAGACCTGGTGCGCCGTTCGGCCCGGCCGAAGGTCATCGCCATCGGCGAAACCGGGCTCGACTACTACCAGATGGAAGAGCGCAAGGGCGGCCGGAGCGTCGCCGACCTCGAATGGCAGCGCGAGCGCTTTCGCGTGCACATCCGCGCTGCGCAGCAGACGCGCAAGCCGCTCGTCATCCACACCCGCGAAGCCTCGGCCGACACGCTGGCCATTCTCAAGGAGGAGGGCGAAGACGGCGGCCCGATGGCGGCGGGCGGCGTCTTCCACTGCTTCACGGAGACGGCGCAAGTGGCCCGCGCGGCGCTCGATCTGGGCTTCTACATTTCCTTCTCGGGCATCCTGACCTTCAAGAAGGCGCAGGACCTGCGCGATGTGGCGGCCTTCGTGCCGCTCGACCGGATGCTGATCGAGACCGACAGCCCTTATCTCGCCCCGGTGCCGTACCGCGGGAAGACCAACAACCCCTCGTACGTTCCTTTCGTGGCGCAGCAGATCGCGCAGCTTCGAAACCTGCCGGTCGAAGCGATCGGCAAGGCGACCAGCGACAACTTCGATCGACTGTTCAGGCAGGCGAAATCATGAAAAACTACTTTAAAAAACTCGTATATCTCATTGTTTTTGCAGCAAATTTTGCGGCACATGCAGATTCGTTCGACGACTTCTTCCGGGCCGTGCGCGCGGACAATGCCAGCGGCGTCAAGAACCTGCTGAATCGCGGTTTCGACCCCAACACGCGGGACGCGCAGGGTCAGACCGGCCTCTTGATCGCGTTGCGGGAGCCATCGCCGAAGGTGATCCAGGTCCTGCTCGACTCGCCCAAGACCGATGTCGAGGCCCGCAACCCGAAGGATGAAAGCCCGCTGATGCTGGCCGCCATCAAGGGCCAGCAGGACATCGTGACCAAGCTGATCGAACGCGACGCCGACATCAACAAGCCAGGCTGGACGCCGCTGCACTACGCCGCGACCAACGGCCATGTGGCGATCATGAAGCAACTGCTCGACAAGGATGCGTTCATCGACGCGCAGTCGCCCAACGGCACCACGCCGCTGATGATGGCGGCGATGTACGGCTCGGCAGCGGCGGTGAAGCTGCTGCTCGACGAAGGCGCGGATCCGCTGATGAAGAACCAGCTCGGCATGACCGCGGCCGATTTCGCGCAGAAGGCCAACCGGACGGACGCGCTCCAGATGATCGGCGAGGCCGTGCGGCTCAAGGCCAGGAGGCCTGCGGACGGCAAGTGGTGAACCGAGGGAACTAACGGTCTCCCCAAGATGGTGCGGGCGTGCTACTGTGCGCCGAGATAGCCATGAGGAGACCGCCATGGAAATCCGTAATCCTTCCCCTGGCCTCTACAACGAAGATCTGGCGCCGGCGCGGGAGCGCCGATGGGGCCCCTTCAGCATCTTCAACGTCTGGACTTCGGACGTGCACAGCCTCTGGGGCTACTACCTCGCGGCCAGCCTGTTCCTGCTGTGCGGCAGCTTCGTCAATTTCCTGCTGGCCATCGGGCTCGGCTCGCTGGTGATCTTTGCGCTGATGAACCTGATCGGCTATGCCGGCGAGAAGACCGGCGTGCCCTATCCGGTGCTGGCGCGCGCCTCCTTCGGCGTCTGGGGCGCCAACCTCGCTGCCATGGTGCGCGCGATCGTGGCCTGCTTCTGGTACGGCGCACAGACCGCCGCAGCGGCGAGCGCGGTGGTCGCGCTCTTGATCCGCAACGACGGCATGCTGCAGTTCCACCAGGGCGTGCACGTCCTCGGCCACTCGGCGCTGGAGGTGATCTGCTACGTGGTGGTCTGGGCGCTCCAGCTGCTGATCATCCAGAAGGGCATGGAGACGGTCCGCCGGTTCCAGGACTGGGCGGGCCCGGCGGTCTGGATCGCGATGCTGATCCTGGCGGTCGGCCTGTGCGTCAAGGCCGGCGGCTTCTCCTTCGAGCACGGCATCCCGATGGACCAGCTGCTCGAAAAGACCAAGGATGCCGGCGTTTCCGGCGAGCCCGGCTCCTTCTGGGCCTTGATGGCCGTCGGCGCCACCTGGATCACCTACTTCGCGGCGCTCTACCTCAACTTCTGCGACTTCTCGCGCTTTGCGAAGAACAAGCAGGCCGTGCGCACGGGCAACCTGTGGGGCCTGCCGATCAACCTGATCGCCTTTTCGCTGGTCGCCGGCGTCACCACCATCGCGGCCTTCAAGGTGTACGGCGAGGTGCTCCTGCATCCCGAGCAGATCTCGGCCAAGTTCGACAGCTGGGCGCTCGCCCTCATCGCCGCGATCACTTTCGCGGTCGCCACGCTGGGCATCAACGTCGTGGCCAACTTCGTGTCTGCCGCGTTCGACATCTCGAACACCTTTCCGAAGATGATCAGCTTCAAGCGCGGTGGCGTGATCGCCGCGTTGATCGCGCTCGTGCTCTATCCCTTCGCGCCTTGGGAGGGCAATGCGGCCCATTTCGTGAACGCGATCGGCGCCACGATGGGCCCGTTGCTGGGCGTGATCCTGGTGGACTACTACATCGTGGCCAAGAGCAACATCAACGTGGCGGCGCTCTACCAGGAGCATGGCGAGTACCGCTATGAAGGCGGCTGGAATGTCAATGCGCTGGTGGCGACCGGGGTCGGCAGCCTGTTCTCCACCATCCTGCCGAACTTCACGAACCTGCTGCCGGCCTGGTGGAACATCTATGGCTGGTTCATCGGCGTGGCGGTGGGCGGCAGCGTGTACCTCGTGATGGCCACGCTGCGCCCACGCGCGACGGCGACGCCTGCGCACGCTTGAAGGAGGGAAGCATGACCACCCCCATCAGCCGGCTTCGCCGCCGGCTCGTCGCAGGCGGCACGGGCGCCGTCGCCACCCTCGGGCTGGGTCCGCTCGGCCGGGCCGCGCTCGCGCAGGCCGCGACCGTCGAGATGCCGTTCGTCAACGGCAGGCGCACCCTGGTGGCCTACCCCGAAAAGCGGCCGCTGATCGTGCTGACCTCGCGTCCGCCGCAACTGGAAACGCCGTTCGAGGTTTTCAACGACGGGCTCCTGACGCCGAATGACGCGTTCTTCGTGCGCTACCACAACGCCGGCATTCCGACCTCGATCGATGGCGACAGGCACGTGATCAAGATCGGCGGCAATGCGGTCGGCAAGCCCTTCGAGCTCACGGTGGCCGAGTTGCGCGCACAGTTCAAGCCGATCGAGTACGTGGCCGTCAACCAGTGTTCCGGCAACGGCCGCGGGCTGTTCGACCCACGGGTCACCGGCGGTCAGCTGGGCAACGGCGCGATGGGCAATGCGCGCTGGGTCGGCGTCGCCCTCAAGGACGTCCTGGCGCGCGCTGAACCGAAGAACAGCGCCCGGCAGGTCACCTTCGACGGCCTGGACATGGCGCTCTTCGGCGGCGGCGACTTCGTCAAGGCCCTCGACGTCAACCATGCGATGGATGGCGAAGTGATGCTCGCCTGGCAGATGAACGGTGCCGACATCCCGATGCTCAACGGCTACCCGGTGAAGCTCATCGTGCCGGGCTACTACGGCACCTACTGGGTCAAGCACCTGTCCGAGATCCAGGTCATCGACAGCGTCTTCGACGGCTTCTGGATGAAGCCGGCCTACCGCGTGCCCGACAACGACTGCGCCTGCGTGGAGCCCGGCACCACGCCGGCGGCGACCCGGCCGATCGGCCGCTTCAATGTGCGCTCGTTCATCACTTCGCTGGCCGACGGTGCGCGCGTGCGGGCCGGCCAGCCCCTCGTCGTGCGCGGCATCGCGTTCGACGGCGGGCAGGGCATCCGCGAAGTCGCCTGCTCGAACGACGACGGACAAAGCTGGCGCAATGCCAGGCTCGGCAACGACATGGGGCGCTATTCGTTCCGGGAATTCACCTTCGGCTTCACGCCAAGGAAGGGGACCCATGTGCTGCGCGTGAGGGCCTGGAACCGATCCGGCCAAAGCCAGCCCATGGAAGCGCTCTGGCAGCCGGCGGGCTACATGCGCAATGTGGTCGAAAGCGTCAGGGTGCTGGCCGTCTGAGGAGGGGCCCGACATGAATTGCAGACCTTCCATTGCCGCGATCGCTTCCGCGCTGGCCCTGGGCATCGGGGCGGGTGCCTCTGCCGCCGAGAGAACGATCACCTTGCCGCCGGACGGCGTGCAGCTCAAGGCGAGCACGCTGCCCGGCTACGAGAAGGCACAGGCCAACTGCGTGACCTGCCATTCGGCGGAATACATGCTCTACCAGCCCCCCACCGCGCCGCGCCCCTATTGGGAGGCCATGGTCAAGCGCATGAAGCAGGTCTTCAACGCCCCGATCAACGAGGAGGACATGCCGCTGATCGTCGACTACCTCGTGAAGACCTACGGCAACGAGCAGCCGAAGTAGCGAAGCCGCGGCATTGAACCGTTCGCCCGCGTCCGGGAATGAACCGTCATGGGCGGCAAGCGCAAGAGGACGAGACCATGACCCGCGGCGCGGTCGTCGCCGCGGTGCTCGTCGTGCTTGCGACGACGATGCCCGCCCAGGCCCGCACCGAGCCGATGGGCGGCGGTCCGTCCCATCGGGGAGTGACGCGCCAGGCGGTCGGCAGCACCGCGCCGACCGGTGAAGGGGCGCAAGGGGCTGCGACGCAGGCTGCGGCAGCCCCCGGGGCCATCTACTCCCCCTTTTCGGATGCACCCGGGTTCACCAACCCGAGAGCCACCACAGCCCCGCCTCCGGACGCCGGCCGCACGGGCCCGGGCCTCATGGTCGCGGTGGCGCTCGCCGGTGTCACCCTCTGCGGGTGGGTTCTTCTTCGCGCCTTGCGTGGCCGCTGAGTCGGGTCGGCTTCCGCCCGGCCGATGCCATGGGTATTGAACCGATCGCCCGATTCCGGGGATGAACCGTTCCGGCCGGCAAGCGCCGTCCGGGCCAACGTCCGTCTCCCTGGAGGTCACCATGGATGTCTCACCGCGATCGCCCGTTCATGCGCATCGGCGCACCCGCCTTGCCAGCGCCTGCCTCGTCGTCGCCTGCAGCTGCGGCCTGTGGAGTGTCGCGGCGAGGGCGGCGCCCCACGAGCCGTCGAACCAGCCGCCGCCGCCTTGCCATCCGAATCCGCACGCCAGGGCCGACGGCGAAGCCGTCCTGCAGCGCGGCGACGTCCGGCATCTGCCGGGGCCCCTGAAGGAGCGCCTGGAGGTGCTGGCCGAGCGCCCGCATTCGACGCTGCCCACGCAGGCCTACGCCGAGGCCGACCAGCCGAGCCAGCTGTTCCAGTACTACCTGGTGGACAGCACCGGCTTCGAACCGAATCCGTTCACGAAGCGCTTTCCGGGCGTGAACGACCAGGTGATGCTGACCGCCACGGGCTTCGACTGCGGCCTGTCCACGGTCGGCGCGGTGCGGCTGGTGCTCGAGCCCAAGCCGGAGCTGCCGACCGATCCGAACGATGTTCGCGCCTTCATCGACATCTTCACCGACTTGTCCGGGCTGTTCGTCATCAACAACGAAAGCGGCTGGTACGAGGGCTGGATGATCCACGACCTGCGCGTCGCCCCGGTGGCTCCGGCGGCTTCCGGCAGGCCGGTGTTCGGAACGATCACGCCGGAGGACGCCGCGGCGCTGCAGGCGATGGGCAGCGGCCACAACCTGCCGGGCCAGTTCTTCACGATGGATGGCCGCGATGCGCACTTCCCGGGCGCCGACGACCAGTTTCCGTCGCGGCAGACCAACGTCGTGCCGATCCAGCTGAGCATGGGGGCCTACAACTGCCTGCAGCAGTCGGACTGCCATTCCTACTGGGAATTCAACTACACGACGAACTGGATCCATCCGCTGTACGAGCTGCCGTTCACCGGCGGCATTCCGGGCACCTTCGAGGCCGGGCAGATCGGCGCGCTGTCGTCCCTCATTCCGGGGTCCGGGCCCGCCGGCGTGAAGAACGGCCCGGTGACCCACGGCGACAACCCGAACACGATCGGTGCGTTGGCGGGCAGCGGGCCTCGCGACCCCGACAAGTTCGATGGCGACGTCGATGCGCAACGCGAATACCGGATGCGTTTCATTCCGAGCGGCCTGGCGCACGAGATCTATCTGGATGTCTACGAGCGGGTCCGGTCTTTCGAGCCCGGGGTGCCGTTCCCGCAGCGCCTCTTCGACGCTTACGCGATCGAGGTGAAGCGCGTCGACGCCAACGGCGACGGCGTGATTTCGGCCGTGGAAGGCGATGTCGACACCCCCTCCGATGGCTTTGCGGACAACACGCGGCTCTTCCTTCCGGCGACATCCTTCAACCGCTTCGCGGTCACGCGCGAGATCAACGACGGGATGCTGGCGCCACGCTTCGCTCCGAGCCAGCGGGCATGGGTGCTCAGCGGAAGCCTGAAGTCCGTGCAACCCGCAGTGCCCGCGTCCGAAGGCCGCGATGGCGATGACCGGTAGTGAAGCCGCGGTGCCACCCGAACGATGGGAAAAGAGTAATCTCAACGCCCAGTACCCGGAGCCCTCCATGACGAGCTTGCCGCGCGATGCCCTTCGGCCTCCGGCCGAAGGGGCGGCGCTGGCCGAAATCGCCGAGGCACGCCTGGTCGGGCGGACCGCGAACGGCGAGCTGCAGGCATTCGAGCAGCTCTACCGCGCCTACCATCCGCGGCTCACGCGTTTCCTGGACCGGGTGACCAGGCGGCCCGGCCTCGTCGGCGAGTTGCTCAACGACACGATGCTGGTCGTCTGGAACCGGGCCGCCACCTACGACGGCCGAAGCAAGGTCTCGACCTGGATCTTCGCGATCGCCTATCGCAAGGCGCTCAAGGCGCTCAGCCAGCTGGACGAGCCCATGGCCGAGGACGAAGGCCGCGAGGATCAGCCCGCCGCGCCGGAGTCGGGCCCCGAATACCACGCGGCGCAGTCGCAATTGCGCGCGATCCTGGCGCAGGCGATGGACCACCTCTCGTTCGAGCAGCGGGCGGTCGTCCACCTCACCTACTTCCACGGCATCGGCTGCCGCGAGATCAGCGAAATCGTCGGCTGTCCGGTCGACACCGTGAAAACGCGCATGTTCCATGCGCGGCGCAGGCTGAGGACCCTGCTGGAAGGCAAATTGGAGGGATGGCTATGAGCGGGCGTGTGGTCCCCTTCGATACCGGCATCCATCGGAAGGTGCAGTCGATGCTCGCCTGGTATGTCAGCGAGAGTCTCGATGCAGAGGAACGTGCCCGCGTCGAGAACCACCTGGCTGAATGCCCGCGCTGTCGCGCGGAGCTGGCACTCGAGCGCGAGCTGCAGTCGGCGTATTCGGCCGACATCGATACCCCGGGCGATGTCGACCAGGGATTCGCTGCCTTGCGCGCACGCATCGCGGGCAGCGCGCCGCCGCGGCCGAGCGAAGGCTTGCTGGCGCGTCTGCGCGATCGCTGGCTCGAAGGTCCGCGGTGGACGCGCTGGGCCTTGCTGGCCCAGTGCGTCCTGGTCGCGACCCTGGGTGGCCTGCTGATCGCGCAGCAGTCGCCCGAACCGCCGTACCGGGCGCTTGGCGGGCCTGCGGGGCCGCCCGCTTCCGCCAGCGTCGGGCGCCTGATCGTGAGGTTCCGGCCCGAGGCCACCGAGCAGGAGATGCGGCGCGTGCTGCGCACCGCCCAGGCGCGGCTGGTCTATGGACCGACCACCACCGGTGCCTACGTGCTGGCGGTGCCGGTCGACCTCGAGACTGCCGCGGTGGAGCAGCTGCGGCAGGAACAAGCCGTGACGCTCGTCGAAGCGCTCGACGGCCGGATGACGCCATGAAGTGGCTCCGGGTCGCATGCCTGCTCGCGCTGCTCGCGGTGCAGCCGCCGGCGAGCGCCGAGCCGGCCGAACCGACAGGCCCATCGGCAACCGGCGGCCAGCAGGTCCTGCTGTTCCTGCTCCTGCCGCAGGAGCACTACCGGCCCGAGAGCGCCTATTCGGGCGGCTACGGCGACGGCCCCGCGCATGGGGCACGGCGCCGCGTGGCCGCCGCGCTGGCGCGCGAGCATGGGCTGGTGCTGGTCACGGACTGGGCGCTGCCGCTGTTGGGCGTGGACTGCTTCGTCATGAACGTGCCGGGCGACCAGGAACTCGAACGCGTGGCCGAGGCGCTTTCCCGCGACCCGCGCGTCGCCTGGGCCCAGCCCATGAACGTCTTTCGGGCACGCGGCCATGACGATCCGATGTTCACGCTGCAGCCGGCGGCGCAGGCCTGGCACCTGGAGGACCTGCACGAGATCTCGACCGGCCGCAACGTGCGGGTCGCAGTGATCGACAGCCGCGTCGACGTCCACCATCCCGATCTCGAAGGCCAGGTGGCGTTGAACGAGAACTTCGTCAACGGCCGCGGCGAATTGCCCGAAGACCACGGCACGGCGGTCGCGGGTGTCATCGCTGCGCGCGCCGACAACCGGGTCGGCATCGTCGGCGTGGCGCCCGATGCGCGCTTGCTCGCACTGCGCGCCTGCTGGCAGGAAAGCAGCCAGTCCACCTTGTGCACGAGCCTGAGCCTGGCCATGGCCTTGCACTTCGCTATCACGCACGACGCCGACGTCATCAACCTGAGCCTGAGCGGGCCGCGCGATCGTCTGCTCGACAGGCTGCTGGACGCAGCGCTTTCGCGCAACATCAGCGTGATCGGTGCCTTCGATCGACGCGCCCCGGACGGAGGCTTCCCGGCCTCGCATGCCGGTGTCGTGGCAGTCACCGACGAGTCCCGCGAATCGGCGCTGCCCGGCGTCCTGGTCGCGCCGGGACGCGATGTGCTGGCCAGCCTGCCCGGCGGCCGCTGGAACCTCGTCTCGGGCTCGTCGTTCGCCACCGCCCATGTGGCGGGGCTGTTCGCCCTGATGCGCGAGCGGGCGCCGGCGCACGGAGCGCCGCCCGCGCTCGCCAGCGTCGTCTCTTTTCCCGGCGGAAGTGTCGACGCGTGTGCCACACTCGCACGCGTCGCAGGCAGTGAGACCTGCGTCCGCACCATGACGCGTTCCTCGACATCACCCAACGTTCGTCAGTGACATGCCGACCGCCGGCCTGCGGGTCGTCGCGCTCGGCCCAGTGCTGTGCCTCGCCTGCGGCGTTGCGTTCGCGCAGGCCGGTGGGAGCATCGCGTTCCTGTCGGACTACCGTTACCGCGGCGTGTCGCTGAGCGACGATCGGCCGACCCTTCGCCTGGGCCTCGGCTATGACCACCCAAGCGGCTGGTTCGCCGGTGCATCGCTGGCGGGCGTGTCGCTGGGCCCGTACGCACGAGGCCAGGTGCAGGTGCTCGGCTATGCGGGTTACGCAGGGCGGCTGTCGGATCGCATCGGCTGGGAAGCGGGCGCCACCGGCGTCCACTTCGGCGCCGATTCGTACTACGACTACGGCGAAGTGTTCACGGGGCTGAACGGCGAGCGGTGGAGCATGCGGCTGCACTATTCACCCGACTATTTCGGCAGCGGCGCCCGCACGCTCTACGGCGAATTCAACGTCGGGCTGCCCCTGTCGCCGCTCATTCGCGTGACGGCCCATGCGGGTGCCCTGCAGCGGATCGGCGGCGTCCGCACGGAAGGCAATGAGCCGAGCCTCGACGGCAGCCTGGGGCTGGCCATCGCGCGCGACGCGTGGGAAGTGCGGCTCGAGTGGGTCGGCGGCGACCGCAGCGCCGTCTACCCGACGTTGTACGGGCACGGGTCGCGCGGGGGACTCGTCCTCACTGCCGCCATCAGCTTCTGAAGCCCGCGCCAATGAACCTTGCGGACTCGGCCCGGAATACACCGGGTCCGAGTCCGAAAGGAAACGCAAATGAGCGCCTCTTGCCTGAAGTTGTACGGCCTCGCCTGTGCGAGCGCGATTGTCCTGGCCGCCTGCGGCGGCGGTGGTGGCTATGGAGGCGGCGGGGTCGCCGCCACCGGCTACGGCGGCGCCATCATGCCCATGGGTGGCGGCACTCCGACCGGCAGGAGCTACGTCGCCACCAACCTCGTATCCGACCTCGCAGCCGGGAACAGTCTTTACGCCAACTCGAAGACCGATCCGAATCTCGTCAATGCCTGGGGCGTGGCCTTCAACCCGCAGGCCTTCGTCTGGGTGGCGAACGCCGGGACCTCGAGCTCGACGCTTTACGACGGCAGCGGCACGCCGCAATCGCTCGTGGTCGCGATTCCGCCCGGCAATGCCGGCGCCGCCATGCCGACCGGCATCGTCTTCAATGGCCACCAGGACTTCATGGTGACAAAGGCCGGCGTGTCGGGCGCGAGCGCCTTCATCTTCGCGGGGCGGGCGGGAACCTTGTCCGGCTGGTCGCCCGCTGTCGACGCGACCCACGCGGTCACGGTCTTCGACGGTGGTGGCACCGGCAGGCTCTACACGGGCCTGGCCATTGCGAGCCAGGGCGCGTCGGACATGCTCTACGCGGCAGATTTCCACAACGGGAAGGTCGACATGTTCGATTCCAGCTTCACGCAACGCGCGGCCGCGGTCGGCTTCGCGGATCAGGCATTGCCGGCCGGCTACGCCCCTTACGGCATCCAGACGATCGGCGGCCGGATCTACGTCAGCTACGCCAGGCAGGACTCTTCGGGCCAGAACGCGCAGGCGGGGGCCGGGCAGGGCGCCGTCGACGTCTTCGACACGTCCGGCAACCTTGTCAGCCGGCTCATTCCGCCCGGCAGCGCATTGAACGCCCCGTGGGGCATGGCCATGGCGCCGGCCGACTTCGGGCCCTTCAGCGGCGCATTGCTGGTGGCCAATGCCGGCGACGGTAAGGTCAATGCGTTCAATCCCACGAATGGTGCAATGATGGGGACGCTGTCGATGTCGGATGGAAACCCCGTCGCGATCGACGGACTGCACGGGATTGCGTTCGGAAACGGGCTCAACAACCAGCCCGCCAACACGCTGTTCTTCGCCGCGGGGCCCGGCGGAGGCGCGCATGGCGTCTACGGGCGCATCGACAACCGCTAGGGTCCCATCATCCATGCAGGAGCAACTCACCATGAAACGCTCGCTTGTTGTTTGCATTTCTGCCATGTCGCTCGCCTTCAGCCTGTCCGCCCTGGCCGCCGGCGGTGGGGGAGGAGGAGGAGGAGGAGGTGGTGGTGGCGGAGGAGGGGGAGGGGGCGGAGACGGGGGGAGCCAGGCCTACAACCCGGATCCCGATTTCCAGGCCGGCATGACCGCCGTCAAGAAGCAGGACTGGCAGCAGGTCGTCGCGCACATGACCGTCTACCTGCAGCGCAGCCCTGGCGACGCCGATGCCTGGAACGAACTCGGCCACGCGCACAGGAAGGTGGGGCAGGTCGAGGTCGCGCTGACCGATTACGACAAGGCGCTGAAGATCAATCCGAAGCACAAGGGCGCGCACGAATACCTTGGCGAGGCCTACCTGCAGATGGGGGATCTCGCCCGGGCCGAGCAGGAATTGAAGGTGCTGGAGTCGCTCTGCTTCTTCCCCTGCGAAGAAAAAAGCGACCTGAAATCGGCGATCGCGAAGTACCGCAGCCAGCACGCGAAGGCAGGATCCTGACGCCTTGAAACCGCGTGTCCGCACCGTCCTCATGATGCTCTGCGGGGCGTTGTGCGTCCATGCATCGCCGAGCACGCAGCAGATCGAGGCCGACGGCCACGGCGAATCCATCAGCGTGACGGCGAGCGCCGAGATGCTGGTGGACCCGCACACCGCGTGGAAGGTCATCACCGACTACGACCATCTCGCGGAGTTCATTCCTTCCATGCGCAGCTCGCGCGTGGTGCGGCGCGACGCCGACCGCCTCCTCGTCGAGCAGACCGGCGAGTTCAGCTTCCTGTTCTTCAGGCAGCCGGTGGAGGCGAAGCTTGCGGTCGTCGAGTCCCCCGAACGGTGGGTTGCGGCACGCGCTGTCGGCGGCAACCTGCGGGAGATGGACGGCCGCTACACGCTCGAGAGCCTTCCGTCGGGCGCCGTGCGGCTGAGCTACTCGGGCCGGCTGGTGCCCGACTTCGCGATCCCGCCGGTGATCGGCAAGATGGTCGTGCGCAACCTCGTTGCGAATCAATTCGACGCGATGGTCAGGGAGATCGAGCGCCGCGATGCCCAGAAAGGACCCTGAGCGCCGATCGGCTTGCGCTCGGGCGGCCCGGGCCTAGAAGCGCACGCCGGCCACCAGGATGATGTTGGCGTAGGGCGTGCATTCACCGGTGCGCACGATCGCGCGGGCGGCGGCGCTGCGCTGCTTGAACGCCTCGTGCGTCAGCGTCTGCGGCGTGATCCCCAGGCTGCGCGGAAACCAGAAGGGCAGGCCATCGCCCGGGTCGAGCGCCTCCTGCGCGATGACGAGGTGCTCGACCTCCATCTCCGAGAGGACGGCGTCCAGCACGTCGGTGAGCCGGGGGATGCCGCGTGCCACGGCCAGGTCGATGCGCCGCGGCCCCTCCGGGATGGGCAAGCCCGCGTCGCCGAGCACCAGCATGTCGCCATGCCCGAGCGAGGCGATCACGTGCGAGAGGTCCGAATGCAACAGATGCGTGCGTTTCACAAGGGCCTCCAGTCGGGCGGGCGAGGGCCGCGCAGCACCTCATCGCGATGCGGGATGGACGGCTGTGCGCCGGCACGCTGCACGCACAGTGCCGCGGCGCGGATTCCCGTGCTCAGCGCCGCGTCGAGGTCCGCGCCTTCGGCCAGCGCAGCCGCGAGGGCGCCCAGCAGCGTGTCGCCCGCGGCGGTGCTGTCCACCGGCTGGACGGCCGGCGCAGGGTGATGCCGCGCGCCGGCCTCGTCCACCGCCACTGCGCCCAGCGCGCCCATCGTCACCACGACGCGCCGTGCCCCGCGGGCGCGCAACGCGCGGCCCGCCTGCGCGGCCTCTTGCGGTGCGTCGGCGCGCAGGCCGGACAGGGCCTGGGCCTCAAGCTCGTTGACGACCAGGGTGTCGATGCAGGGCCACCAGCTCTGGGCAAAGTCCTGCACCGGCGATGGATTGAGCATGACCTTGCATCCGGCCTCGCGCGCAGCGGCGATCGCGTGGCCGATCTGTTCCAGCGGCGTTTCGAACTGCAGCACCAGGAACGCGGCATCGCGCAACTGCGCGCCCAGCGCGCCCGGGTCGACCTCCAGACGGGCATTGGCGCCCGGGACCATCACGATGCGGTTCTGGCCGCTGTCCTCGACGAGGATCAGCGCGACGCCGGTCGAGGCGTCCGCCACCGTGCGCACCTGGGCCGTGTCGACGCCTTCACGCGCCAGCGCCTCGCGCAGGGCGGCGCCGTTGGCGTCCTCGCCCACGCAGCCGATCATCTGCACGCGGGCGCCCTGGCGCGCGCAGCTCACGGCCTGGTTGGCGCCCTTGCCGCCGGCGATGGTGCCGATCGAATGGCCCAGCAGCGTCTCGCCCGCGGCGGGCGCGTGCGGCACGCGCATGACCAGGTCCATGTTGATGCTTCCCAGCACCACGATGCGTGGCGGCGCGTCGTGCGCCGCGTCCTGGACGGCAGTCACCGGACACCATCCTTTCTCGGCCTGGCCGTGGCTGCCGCGGCCGCCGCCGCAGGGGCGACCGTGCCCCGCCGGGCCTGGCCGGGGTGCCGCGCGGTCGATGCGCGCACCCGCAGCTCCGGTTGCAGCACGACCTTGCGTGCCTCGTGGCGCCGGTCGCCGATGCGCTCGAGCAGCATGTCGACCGCCAGCGCGCCGATGCGCTCCTTGGGCTGCGCCACCGTGGTCAGCGCGGGGCTGGTGTAGGCGGAAAGCTCGATGTCGTCGAAGCCGACGATCGAGATGTCGTCGGGCACGTGCAGCCCGCTCTCGTGCACGGCGCGCAATGCGCCGATGGCCATCAGGTCGTTGCAGACGAACACCGCCGTGGGCTTGTGCTCGGCGCGGAGGAGGGCGTGCATCGCCTCGTAGCCGCCCTGGCTGGTGAAGCCGCCGCGCCACAGCAGCGCACCGGGATTTCCCGCCGCGACGCTGGCGCCGCCTTCGGCCAGGGCCAGGCGCCAGCCCTCGATCCGCTGCTCGCTGGGCAGCACGCCGGCCGGTCCGCCGATGCAGGCGATCTGGCGGTGGCCCAGCGAAAGAAGATGGCGCACCGCCAGCAGGCCGCCTTGCATGTGCGCGGTCTCCACCAGGTCGCAGGCGGGATCGGCGACTTCGCGGTCCACCAGCACCGCCGGCACGCGCAGGCCGTGCAGCTGGCGCGCCAGCGTGGCGTCGTCCCCGGCGCCGGTGGACACCACGATCAGCCCGTCGATGCGGCGCTCGGCCAGCACCTGGAGATAGACGCGCTGGCGCTGCGGCTCGTCGTCGGTGTTGCACAGCACCAGGGTGTAGCCGGCGGCGAAGCAGCGGTCCTCCACGATGCGCACGATCTCGGCGAAGTAGGGGTTGGAGCTGTTGGGTATCAGCATGCCCAGCGTGGAGCTGGTGTTGCTCTTGAGGCTGCGCGCCATGGCGTTCGGCACGTAGCGCAGGTCGCGGATGGCCTGCTCCACCCGCTCGCGCACCTGGGGGCTGACGTGGCGGGTGGCGTTCAGCACATGCGACACGGTGGTCACGGAGACTCCGGCGTGGAGGGCGACGTCCTTGATGTTGGCCATGGAAGCGAATCAGTCCAGGCGGCGTTCGTCGCGGCGCTGGCGCAGCGTGTCGATGATGACGGCGACCACGATGACCGCGCCGGTGATGATGCGCTTGCTCGGCTCGCTCGCGCCCACCTGGGCCAGGCCCGCTTCGAGCACCGCGATGATGAGCACGCCGAAGAAGGTGTTGATGACCGAGCCGCGCCCGCCCATGAGGCTGGTGCCGCCGATGACCACCGCCGCGATCACCTGCAGCTCGATGCCGACGCCCGCGTTGGGGTCGGCCGCCTCCAGCCGCGCCGACTGCATCAGTCCCGCCAGCCCGGCCAGCAGGCCGGTGGCGGCGAACACGATGATCCGGATCGGCCGGGGATCGACGCCCGCCAGGCGCATGGCTTCCTCGTTGGTGCCGACGCCGACCACCTGGCGGCCGAACACGGTGCGGGTGAGCACCAGTTGCCCCGCGGCTACCACCAAGACGGCCAGCACGAAGGCGGCCGAGACGCCGCCGATCCAGGGCGCCGCCAGGCCCGAAATGGCGTCGCCCACGTACTGGGTGCGCGAGTCGGTAGCCAGGTAGGCCCCGCCGCGCACCGCTTCGAGCATGCCCAGCGAGACGATGAAGCTGGGCAGGCGCCAGGCCACCGACACGGCGCCGGTGACCGTTCCGCAGAGCAGCCCGGTGATGAGGCCCATGAAGGCCGCGACCGGCACCGGCAGCTTCCATTGCAGGATGGCGGCCGCCGTGATCGCACCGCTCAGCGCCAGCACGGAGCCGACCGAGAGGTCGATGCCGGCGATGATCAGCACGAAGGTCATGCCCACCGCCATCACCGCCAGCGCGGGGATCTCGTTGGCGATCGAGATGAAGGTCTCGGCCGAGAGGAAGTAGTCGCTCAGCGCCGAGAACAGCGCGATCATGGCCAGCAGCACGACCGTCAGGCCGACGTAGGTGCCCAGCTGGCGCCGGATGGTCCTGGGTGGCGGCGGCGCTGCCGCGCTCGTGGCGGGGGTACTGTTCATGATGTGGAGGCGTTGCTGGGATTCGGGGTGAAGGCGGCGGCCAGCAGGGATTGCTCGCTCCACCGCCCGCGCTCGAAGACGGCCACGAGCCGGCCGGCGCTCATCACGCCGATGCGGTCGCACATCGCCATCAGCTCGCGCAGGTCGCTGGAAACCATCAGCAAGGCCTTGCCGGCATCGGTCATGCGGTCGAGCTCGGCGTACAGGTCGGCGCGCGCCCCGACGTCCACGCCGCGCGTGGGCTCGTCGAGCAGCAATACCTTGCACTCGCGGTGCAGCCAGCGCGCGAACACCACCTTCTGCTGGTTCCCGCCGCTGAGCGTGGCCGCCGGCTGCTCGATGTCGCGCGAGCGGATGCGCAGCAGCTCCACCAGCCGGCGCGCGATGCCGCGCTCGCTGGCGCGCTGCAGCCAGCCGCCGCGCGAGACGGCCTTCAGGTCGCTCAGCGTGGTATTGACGCGGATCGACTGCGGCAGCAGCAGGCCCTGCGACTTGCGGTCTTCCGTCACCAGGCCGACGCCGGCCCGGATCGCCTGCATGGGAGAGTGCCAGCCGCGGCCCCGGTACAGCACCGCCTGCTCCTGCGCCGGCGGGTGCAGCGTGATCTCGCCACGATCGGCCTGGTCGGCGCCGAACAACAGGCGCACCAGCTCCGTGCGGCCGGAGCCCACCAGGCCGGCCAGGCCCATCACTTCGCCGGCACGCAGCTCGAGATCGACGCCATGCACTGCGTTCGCCCGGCCGATGCCATGCGCGCGCATCAGCACCGGGCCCCCGGCGCGCCGCGGCCGTCCTTCATGCTCGTGCACCGCGCGGCCGACCATGCGTTCCACCAGCTCGGACTCGCGCACCCCGGCCATGGGCCTCAGGTCGACCAGGCGGCCGTCGCGCAGCACCGCCACCCGGTCGGCGATGCGCTGCAGTTCCTCCAGCCGGTGCGACACGTAGACGATGGCCACGCCACGCGCCTTCAGCAGCTCGATCTGCTCGAACAGGTGCGCCGTCTCGCGTGGCGTGAGCATCGCGGTGGGCTCGTCGAACAGCAGCACACGCGTGTCGTCCTGCAGGTTGCGCGCGATCTCGACCATCTGCTGCTGGCCGATACCGAGCCGCGCGGTGGGCGTGGCTGGGTCGATGTGCTCGAGGCCGATGCGCTCCAGTTGCCGCTCGGCCAGCGCGTGCAGCTGCCCGCGCCGGATCCAGCCCGCGCGGCTCGGCAGGCGGTCGAGCAGCAGGTTTTCCGCGACCGACAGCGTGCCCACCAGTCCCAGCTCCTGCATCACCATGCGCACGCCCTGGCGCTCGGCCGCACGGCGCGAGAGCGGCCGGAAAGGCTGGCCTTGCAACAGCATCGTGCCGCGTGTGGGCTGCACGAGCCCGCCGATGATCTTGGACAGCGTGCTCTTGCCGGCGCCGTTCTCGCCCGTGAGGGCCAGCACTTCGCCGGCGTGCAGCGCGAGCGAGACGCCGTCCAGCACCGGTCCTGCATAGTCCTTGCCGATGGCGTGCACTTCCAGCACGGCCCGCGCGGGCGCCGGGTCGGCCGGGCTCTGGACGCCGTGCGTGCTCACGATGCTGCGCCGGCCTTCCTCACTTCGACGCCGAGGACTTGGTGACCAGCACCACGTCGGTCTTCACTTCCGCGGGCATCTGGGCCTGCGTCTGCTTCTGCGACAGGGCCTTGAGGGCGGTCTCGATGCCGAACACCGCCTGCTTGGCCGCGAACTGGTCGGCCGTGGCGAGCACGCGCCCGTCGGCCAGCATGGGCCTGATGGCGCTGATGTTGTCGTAGCCCACCACCAGCACCTGGCCGGTCTTGCCCGCGGCCTTGACCGCGGCCACCGCGCCCAGGGCCATGCTGTCGTTGCCGGCGAGCAGCGCCTTGAGGTCGGGGTGCTCGCGCAGCATGCCGGCCGCCACGGTGTTGCCCTTGTCGATTTCCCACTGGCCCGACTGCACGCCCACCACCGTCATGCCGCCGGCCTTCATCGCGTCCTGGAAGCCCAGCGTGCGCTGCTGGGCGTTGAAAGTGGTCGACACGCCCTCGATGATGCCGATCTTGTCGCCCGCCTTGAGCTGCTTGGCCAGCGCATCGCCCACCAGCTTGGCGCCGGCGCGGTTGTCGGGGCCCACGAAGGGGACCTGGATGCCCTTTTCCTTCAGCGCGTCGGCGTCGAGCCGGTTGTCGATGTTGACCACCAGGATGCCCTTGTCGATGGCCGCCTTCACCACCGGCACAAGCGCCTTGGAATCGGCCGGCGCGATGACCAGCGCGTTGATCTTCTGCGCGGCCATCTGCTCCACCATCTTGATCTGGGCGGCGGTGTCGGTTTCGTCCTTGATGCCGCTGGCTACCAGCGTGTACTCGGACGAATGCGCCTTCTGGTGCGCCTTGGCGCCGTCTTCCATGGTGCGGAAGAACTCGTTGGCGAGCGACTTCATGACCAGCGCGACCTTGGGCTTGTCCTGCGCAAGGGCAGGCGAGCCGGCAAGGGCGCCCAGCAGCGTCAGCGCGGCGGCGCTCTGGAAGGTGCGGCGGGTGAGTTTCATCAGCTTGTCTCCTGGATGGTTGGATTCGGACTAAGAGGCAGACGCCCGGGCCCATGGGGCGAGGGAAAGCGCATGCTACGCCACGAAAACGTTTGCGCAAACGTTTTCGTCTCAGGTTTTTCCCTGAGTTGGCAGCGTGGAACTTGCCCGCTGGCGCCCGGTCCTCGAACCACATGTGGTCGCTGCCATCGACTCAAGACCATTCAGGCGCTGGCAAGTACACCGTCCGTGAGCTCATGACGGCCGCGGACCAGCGGAGGCCGCGCAAACAGCGCGCGGCAAAGACCCGCCAACCGCGCAGCCGCCGTGCGCGCCTGGGCGAGTTGATCCAGATCGCGATTCAACTCGCGCATTCGTCAGAGAAAGATCGTCGACGCAGATGTCGCCATGCCTGCGCCTCGCTATGGGGTGCAGACTCTGCGACATTTCTGCTTGGCCAAGACCCGACATTACTAATCAAGACCCAATTTAGACAATGTATATTGCCAGACTCGCTGAATTGGCCTTGGCCGACGCACAATTATACGCACCCGAAATTTAGCTGAAGCTAGTTGGGAGCGGAACAGTTTTGGCGGTAATCCCGTTGAATTGGAATAATCCATTTCAACGGGGTTTTAATGCTTACACTGACAGTTGTTGCCACAAAAGGTGGTGTTGGTAAAACAACCTTGTCCGCCAATCTCGGCGGATTGCTTCGGGATCTCGGGCTTCGCGTGCTTTTGGTCGACGCGGACGTCCAGCCCTCCCTCTCCAAATATTTCGTTCTGAGCCATCTCGCCCCCGCGGGATTGACAAAGCTCGTCACGGATGGGTTTCTGTCCGACGATTGCATTTCATCGGTGCAATTGCCGGCAGACGGGTCTCCCTTCAAGGACGTCGAAAAATATCCATTCGCTCCCGCGCTGCACCTGATCCGCTCCGACACCCGCGAGGGCAATCTGCAGGACTGGCTGTCGCAGCGCCTCGATCGCCTGGTGCGCATCTCGATGGCGCTCAACGACCCAGGCGTCGATGCCTCCTACGACGTCGTCATCATCGATACCCAGGGCGCCCTCGGTCATCTGCAGGACGCTGCCGTCAACGCGGCCGACATCCTCATCACGCCGGCCACGCCCGACGTCGTGTCGGCGCGCGAGTTCATCGAAGGCACGGTCAAGCTGATCGACCGGCACGAAGCTGCCGCGAACATGGGATTCAAGATCCCATCGATGAAGGCGGTGATCAACCGCACCGAAAACACCCGCGATAGCCGGTCGATGTCCGAACTGATTCGCGAGGCATTCCTCACGATGCGTGGACGCGTCTCCGTGATGCAGACCGCGATTCACAGCGCAGTGGCGTTTCGCAAAGCGGCTACGGCCCAGGTGCCAGTTCATTGGATCGATCCGGGTCGTGCCAGTGACGCAATGCACCAGTTGCTGTGGGAACTCATTCCCTCCCTTGAAGGGAGGTACGCCCCCAACCACCGAGACTTCGGCGTCCCTTTGGGGACGTCGGCCACCAGCGCCGAGGACGCGCCGTCGACAAGCCATCAATGACGGAGGTGCGGAGCAATGCGTACCCCTGAAACATTGACGGCAACACAACGCGCGGAACGGCTCAGGTCCGAAGCCGGTGGCATGGGTCAGTCGACACCCCCGCTGGAAGACATGAGCAAAAAGACCCCCCTGGATCGCGAGCGTGCCTCATTGATGTCCGGATTGAATCTGGACAAAAAAAGCGCGAGCGCCAATCTCGATCCTCGTACAGAAGTGGACGGATCATTTTCGATCCTCTCCATTCACGACATTGTTCCGTACAAATACAACCCCAGAAAATCGAGGAATCCGAAGTATTCCGAGATCAAGGAGAGTATTCGTGCGGACGAAATCACCAATGCGCTGACCGTCACCCGTCGACCGGGCGAGGTCAAATATTTTCCCTACGGCGGTGGAAATACCCGCCTCGAGATCGCCAAGGAACTGCATAACGAAGGCGACAGCCGCTTTGCAAGGCTGCGCGTCATCATCAAAGCCTGGAAAAGCGAGGCGGACGTCATTGCCGCCCACCTGGCGGAAAACGAAAACCGCGGCGATACCACTTTTTGGGAAAAAGCGCTGGGCGTGGAGAATTTC
The DNA here is from genome assembly GCF_900090195.1 of Variovorax sp. HW608. NCBI lineage: Bacteria > Pseudomonadati > Pseudomonadota > Betaproteobacteria > Burkholderiales > Comamonadaceae > Variovorax > Variovorax sp. HW608. Next base: position 5,991,791 of record NZ_LT607803.1, on the reverse strand, counting down.
AAGCGCGAGTGGGAAAGCGCGCATCCGGGACACGTCGTTATCGGCGCGGAATTGAATCGACATCTGAAAGACGCCGGCATCAATTACGGCGTCAGAATGATTCAGAACTTTGCTTTCGCAGTGGAGCATCTTGGTCCGGTCGGCCCGTGGCTTCGGACGGAGGATCTGAACACGATCCTCAGGCCATCGATAGGCAGCTATCTCGACCTCGCCGAAAAACTGGACAAGCGCGAGCATGCCGCATCGCAACTGCACGCGGTGCTTGTTGAGCATGGCAGTGAGTTGCTGTCGCTCAACGAAAAGAACAAGCAGCGCGACGAGTCCGAACGGGTGCCTGTCGAGCTCGATGCGCGGCAGCTCGTCAGCGACGGGGCTGCCGCGATCGCGCAAGCCATTGCCGTCCCGACGGAGCGCATGGAGGCGATGGCTGCGGCACTTTCAGAGCGACCGCGCATGTCCGTCAAGGATCTGATGAACCTGGAGCAGGAATCGGTGTCTGCGCGGTCCGCGCGAAGCACGCCAGGGCGGCAGGACCAAGGCGGGGAACGGCCGAACGGCGCCGATGACAGCGCGAATTCGTCGCCCCCTGACAACGACGGTGAATCCTCCGCGGGCCGTCGCCCTGACTTCGAGCAACGCCCGCTCGGTGCAATGCCCGGCGTGATCGGCGGGACGGCAATGCCGGGGCACGGTGCTGCGCATCCCGGCCTGGGATCGTTGCCGCACACCACCACCGAAGAGTCTCGTTCACAGCGGCGCACTAGGCTGCATGGCGAGATCCGTCATCTGTTCGAGGAGATCAACAAGATCGCGCCGATCTTCGACGCGGTGCTCGAAGTCGACGAAATGCCCTTCGGCTTCATGGTCGAGATCCCCGACTCGATGGCTCGCATCGGGGACATCGAACTCGACGAGAGAACGACCAGGCTCCGCACGTCGATCTGGTGGCTGCTCACCACGCTGTCGGGGCAAGTGCAGGACAGCGTGTGGGCTCGCGTGAGGGCGCTGCCGCCGGTGCAGGCTACCCGTTGGGCACAGCAGCAGCTCCAAGGCTCGGCGGCGTTTCAGGAGAGCCTGATTGCGCAAGTGGGCGCTGAGCTGGCGATCTATGGCCCGCTCGCACCCGGAGGTACGGACTTCGAGGTTTTCCTGTCCGGTCACGCCATCTGGACGGTCCTTGCAGAGCCTCAACTCGGCCCGCTTGTCACGCGCCTCATCGGCGTCTTCTCGGCGCTTCGGCAGTTGGAGCCCGATCGGCATGAAACGGAAGCCCGCTGTCTCGAATTGGGATAGCCCACGGGTTGGCCCACTGGCTTCATCAGGGAGAAAAAGAATGATTTCAGTCAACGTTAACGACTCTGCCCTCATCGCCGCGATGCTCAGCGAGGTCGTCAAGATCATCGACACGGCCAGTGGGCTCGATCTGCTGCTGGAGCAGGGCTGCGATCCGGTGCTGCTGGACACCCTGCGCAATGCCAAGGCACGTGACATTCGAGAGACAGCCTCGAGGCTCAAGTCCATCCGCCTCACGTTTTCGTCCCGCGAACTCGCCGCCGAGCTCCACAAGCTCCAACTGGTGCGTGAAGACCAGGAGATGTGCGAGTACTTCATACGCCATGGCGCGAATCGCACGATGGTGACCGAGCTGTGGAAGATGTCGATCGAGTCCGTAGCGCAAATGCGCCGGGTGCTTCTTCCGGGCGGAGGCAACGTCGGACGGCCTCCGCTTCCACGCGATCACGCAGTCCGCGAAGCCGTCCATCGCGCCTGGACGGAGATCCTCAAGGCCCACCCCGACGAATCGAGGGAATCCCGTCGACGACGGATCTTCCTGCTCCACAAGCAATATCCGGACATGACGATCGACACGCTGTACAGCGTCGTCACCGAGTTCGATCCGGTGAGAGAACGAGTCGATCGACGCGCCCGGCGCAACAGCACAGCAGCTTGCGTGAGCGTCTTTCCGATGACCGCATTCCACCAGGCCGGCCTGGTTGGAGGAAATCATGCAGCCCAATAGCGCCAGCAGACCTGCTCGCGACGCAAGAGCGCCGCGCGACGGCAACTCGATGTCCGGCGCAAGTGCCGAATTGCCGCCTTCGGATGAAGCACTCTGGGACGAGGCGCGGCTGCTTCACTGGTTCGGTCAGGAGACGATCGCCTTCAACCGCGGCTATGTGGACCTGACCGGCAACGTCCTGAGCGCGCTTTGGCTCTCCTATGTCCTCGACAGGTTGCCAGCGCTGGTTCGTGCAGGCCGGGCTACTGCCGATGCGGATGCATATCGCTTTTGCATGTCTGGCCTGGAGTGCGAGCATGCGACCGGCATCACCCGTGCGCAGCAGGCCACTTGCCGCCGCCAGCTCGTCGACGCCGGTCTTCTGAGCGAGGACGGCACACGCGGGAGGACGGTCAGCTACACGATCCACATGGGCCGGCTTCGCGAAAGGATGACCGCGCAAGCAGCGCCGCTGCACCGAGCTCTCGTGCAGGCGCGTGCCGCCGAGTCCGCGCACCGCGCACCGAGAACGCATGGCCGGGCCCGTTGACGTGGGGCACGCTGCTTCCCTCTCTTCGCACTCGGCGCCAGAGCGATCGGGCCCAGGCGATTCGCCGGGTCCCTCTGATGCCAATGTCTCTCGCGCCAGCGAGCTGGCGCTGCAGCATCTCAACGAACGCGGCTACGTGCCGTTCCATCCAGCGCTCGCGCATCGGTTCGGCCATCGCGCTGCACTGTTCATCGGCATCTGCCTCTACTGGACTCGACACAGTGTGCGGAACAATCCGCAGCGGCAGGGCTGGTTCCATCTGTCCGCTCGTGAGATCACGCAAGCCACGACGCTCAGTCGTCGCGAACAGGAGACCGTTCGCGAGCTGCTGGGGAGGCGCGGCCTGTTGCAGGAGAGGCTCGCCGGACGACCGGCGGTCATCCACTACCTGCTGAACCTCAACGTGCTCGGCCAAGCCCTTGAGGTCGTCGACGCACGGACTTTGACGGTGGACGCCGCGTGGTCCTGGTTCGAACGGAGCGTGAGCTTCTATCGACCATTGGCCGATCTCGCGGGCAACGCAGCCAGCGGGCTCTACCTGTCATTCATCCTGCGCCAGCAACGACTTGCCATCCTGAAAAGGCAACTGCGCGGGGACTGCATTCATGTCCCTCAGGAAGCGGTCAGTGAGGCATTGCGCCTGACGCCGAAGGTTCAGCGGGCAGCACGCGACCGGCTCCGCAAGTCTGGACTGATCATCGAGGCCGGTCCATCGCTGATCCGGCTCAACGTCGATGCGATCCTGGCCTGCATCCGGGGGCAGGCCATCCAGCCGCTGCCGCGAGCCAAAGGAGCGTCGACAGTCAGTCTGTCGAAACCCAGCGACGTATCCCTCGAGCGCAGATTGGCGCACCCCGGGGCGAAGCGCGGCCCGCTGCTCCCCATGATCAACCAACCGCAGTTGCCGATGGGTGCAGCGTTGCCGTCCAACGGCGGAGCAGGTGTGCTGGCGGCGTGCAGCCCGATGCATCTCATCGCCTCGCTGATCGCGCCGCGCGCCGTCGCAGCGAGCGTCCCAGTTGCAGGATTCCAGCAACTTGCGGGGGGCGCCGTGGAATCCAGTGTCGACGTCGCTGCCATCGCGAACGCCTCGCAAACCCGCGCCAGCATTGCCCAAAGCGCCAATCTCGAAGCGCCTCACGTTGCCCAAAGCGCCAAACTGGAAGCGGCTATTTCTGCCCAAAGCGCCAAACTTGGATTGCCCAAAGCGCCAAACTATATAAAGCAAACAAGTATTCCAAACACGACGACAAACACGCACGCGAGCCGGACTGTGGGTGGGTCCGGCGATGCACAGGTCGGATGTCGTCGTCGTTCAGCAGCTTTCTCTGCAGATTCACTCGGCGCCAGCGACCTCGACGATCTGAATCTCCCTCAATGCCTCACGGCGCAGATGCTTCCCGGCGTTCGCCACGTCCTCCAGCAGGTCGAACCGCAATGGCGGCAGCCGATGCTCGATGAACTGGAGGGGCAGGCGAGGATCGCGGGCAAGACGATTCACAACCCTGCCGGTTGGCTACGCGGCCTGGCTCGCGGCGTCAAGGCGGGCACGGTGCTCGCGCTGGCCGAGCAGGTGGCGGCGGAGCGCCGGCAGCGGCAAGCGATCCAGGCGCAGATCCAGGCATCAATCGATGGAAGGTCGCAGCCTCGGGCCACGCGCGAGGCAATCGCGCCTGCCGATCCCGAGGTCGTCCAGCGCCATCTCGCGCAGCTTCAAGGCCTGCGCAAGCACTTCGTGGGGAAGCGGTGATGGCCAGACAACTACTCGAACTCGCCCTTGGACAAATCGGGCTACGTGGCACGTGGGACAAAACGGGGCACACGGCACGGCGTGCCATGTGGGCCAAAACGGGTTACGTGACATTGGAGCGTGTCATGTAACTCGCTTTGAGTCACACGGCACGCCGTGCCACGTAACTCATGTTGAGCCACCTGGACCGATATCCCAGGTCACACAAATCAATTCTCAGGGAGAAACGACATGAAGGGCAATGAACTGTTCATCGAACTCGTGCTTCGACTGAAGCACTTCGCAGACGCCGCCGTGCTCTGGATCTTGATCAAAGAGCGGGCCGATGTAAAGGAGTTCAAGACCTCTGCGGTTCGTATGGCGTACGACCAACTGCCCGGCACCATCGATCGTAATGCGGCGCAGCGCGCTTTCAAGAGCCTACAGGATCGCGGCCTCATTCGCGTGCGCATCCACCGCAAGACCGCCACGATGGTCACAGTCAACCGCGAGGCCGTGTTCGATCTTCTCGACAGCGAGCTCGAAGAGCGCCTGCCGGGCCTCAGCAAGCACGAGTTTCCATTCCTCGAAGCATGGGACACCGAACGCGCTCTTCCGCAGCAGAAGCGCCAAGCAGCTTCGAATCCGCCTTCCAACGCCCAGATCAACGAGGTGATCCTGTCGAACCTGGAGCAATCCAGCGACTACGACGATCACTGACCACGCCCCCACTGTCACATCACAAACAGGAGATGTAATGGCAACAACCAAGGCCAAGGCGGCGACGGCCGCAAAGAAGACTTCGGTGAAGCCGGTCATTCAGACGCCGGATGCAGCGGCGCCATGGCTGGCCACACGGAAGCCCGAGTTCCTCACCGATCCGAACTCCCCGTTCGCGGACAAATACTCGGTCGATAAAGAGCGCGAGTTGCTCGCCGACTTCATCGCGACGAACCCGAACGACGAACGGCATCCGCTCTATGACCGCTACATCGAGCTGGTGGATCGCGAAGACCAGCTCGAGAAGCTCCGCAGCGAGTACGAGTCGACCCTCGGCGCCGACGCGGTTGCAGACAACGCCGAGACCTTCGGGATGCGCTCGCTTGGCCGGCTCGTGGACGACGAAGCAGACCAGTTGGAGATCCATACGCTGGAGGCCTATCGAATGTTCCTCGGCCGCCGGCGCGAACCTGGGACCGAGCACGCGCCCATCATCGGCGGCAAACGCATCGGCTCGGTGCTTCGCAATCTCTGGCTCATGACCGGCAAGGACAACCCGTTCGCCGATTGGGCACTGGTCCGGCATGAGCATTCGATGAAGGAGGTCCAGGCGCGACTGAAGCGCGAGATCGAAGCCGCGCAGTCCGCGCTGCTCGATCAGCAGAAGCGTGGACTGCATCTCTCGATCGTGCGATCTGCCGAGCCGCAGAAGCTGACGCTTGGCTTCAGGTCGCCCTATGGCTACGCGGTGTGCCAGGCCATCAACGACTTCGACTTCTTCATCCGGCTCATGAAGACGCTGGAACGCAAGGACCTGCGGAGCGATGACCAGGTGCGCAAGAGCATCCACGAACTCACGCGCCTGATACGTCGCGTGTGGACGGACACGGCACGGTTCGAGCGCTGGCTCAGCCAGGACGAGGTGAAGGATCTGGCGCGCAGCGATTTCATCGAAGGAGCGGCTGAAGCTGCGGCAAACCGGGTTCGGTTCGCGACGGAAGTCTTCGGCCCGGTGCCGAGCCAGATCTACACCTGCGCCATTCAACCGACGCACTCGCGCCGACACCGTCGCGTGTCGGCGGAAGACCGGTTGCTGCTGACGCGCATCGGTGCGCAATTGGCCCAGGCCGAAGCGGCGGCTGATGCAGAGGGCCAGCAGGAGGCTGCTCGGTGCAGTACGCAAGAGGGTGCCGCAGCGTGAGCGCGGAACTGGTGGCCGCAATCGGGACGGAGCCAATTGGAATGAAGCTGCAGCAGGGCGGTGATGAGAAAGGCCTGGTGATGAAAGGGCTTGTGGTTGAGAAAAGGCACACCGGCGTAGCCAGAGCGTCGAAAGCCGGTTCGAACGCGAAGGCCTGGGCGGTCGACGCTGTGTCGAAGCATGGGTGTCAAGAAGCGGTTGACGCAAAGGCCTTTACGGGTAGGGGCACCCTGCGTGAACTGCGACACCTGCTTGCCACGCTCGATTCCGTAGAGAGCCGCATGGCTGCGCTGAGCGAAGCCTCGAAGCAAGCCGGGTTCGGGATCTACCTCATGGTTCATCGGCGCGCCGCGACGGGCTATACGCACCTGCGATGGCGCGAGCATGGCGGAGCGAAGCGTCATTTGAAATGGGAGGACGCCGCAGAGCACGTGGGCGTGCTGACGCCCGAGGTCAGGAACTGGGTGCGCGATGCATCTGGATCAGCGATCCGCCTGAACGGCGAGCATCTCCGCAGCAGGGAACAGATCAAGCAGATACGCGCCCATGTCCGGACGAAGGAGTCGCACATCTATCCGAGATCGGCATTTGGGCCGTCGGCATGAAAGCGCGGATCGGTTCGCGCCAGTGGCGGACCCCGAAGCGTTCGACAAGATCGGAGTGGAGGAGTCCTTCCACATCGCGCAGGCACGGAACTGGTGCAGCCGTGCATGCAACCTCAAAGCGCACCCAATGGGAGAAGTGAATGCAGAACCTTTTCATCGGCAAGGGCAACCTGGCCAAGTCGCCCGAAGGGCAGTACATCCAGCGCAAGGATGGCCATGGCGACTTCTTCGTTGCCAGCATGCGCGTGATGTTCGGACGCTATGGCCGCAAGGACGATGGCAGCGTCGAACAGGTGGGTGGCTTCTGGCGCGAGGTCGAGATCTACGGTCAGAAGGCCCAGGACGTCTGCAAGCATCTGCGCAAGGGCGCTCGCGTCTTGGTCATCGGTGAGGAACGAGAGTTCACTGGCACCGATGACAGTGGTGCCGAAGTCCAGGTGCTCAAGGTAGTGGCTGAGGACGTGGCCTTGCAGCTCACCCGGATCGAGGAAATCAAGTTCGCACCTGCGCGGCAACGCGAGGAAGAGCTGGAAGACGCGGCGCCCTGACTCATCAGGCCGAGCCGGACTGCCTTGTGACGCAGAAGTGTCGCCAGTGAACCAGATCACAAGGGGTCGAGATGAACCAACTGAACACGGATGCCGCGGCGATCGACGCGGCCGGATCGGATAAACCGGCCGTGCTAGCCAAGCTGCTGCAGCACGGCGCCGAAGGAGAGGAGTCATTGACTCGGATCACTGGATGGCCCGTGGAGGTGACCCGGCATGCGCTGCTGCAGTTGATCGTGGCGGGCAAGGTGAGGTGCCTTCGTAGCGGGGGGGGACTCAGGTACGGACTGCGCGATGCGCCGCTCGGAGAGCGCCGCCGATGACAAGGGGCGACGGAGATCTTTCCGGCAGTCCCGGCGCCGATCCGGCTGAAGCCACCGGAACTCGTCGTTCAAGCGGTTTCCGATCGCTTGCGTATCGGCCTGCAGGTGCTCTCGGTTCCTGGCCTCAGGCGGCCATTGGCCGAGGAGGGTGGATGGTGGTGCGGTCCCCGGCGCATGTGGGTCATGCGGGCCGCGGCCGCCAACCTGGTTGTCGCAGCGCTGCAGCGCGCCTATTTGGGGCAGTACGTGGATCTGGAGGACGCTGGGCGGCTGATCTGTGCCGCGCTCAGGGAACCACAGGCCGATTTCTTCACGCAGCTGCTCGATGTGCAGGTATTCCCGCTGCGTGGCAGCGAACTCCAGCGTGGGCGATTTGCGGTCAGTGGCCTGTACGACGAACCCTTCCTCGGTGCCATGCGGGCCATGGGCGGGTATTTCCACAAACATGCCAGTGCCTGGCAGGTTCGCGCGGATCCTTCGGAAATTGTCCAACGGTTGGGGCAGCAGGCAGGCATCGCACCCGAGTTCATCTTCATCCACGAGCAGCCGGTCGTCATCGAGACGCTGAGCGCACCCAGTCAGAGCCAGATCACGATCAAGGTGCCGGCGCTGGCGCCGGATCGATCCGATGGAGCAGGCAAAGAAGAGGAGGGTGCCGGCTACTTCTCGACGGAGCTGGAGCGCGAAGAGCAACTGTCCTTTGATCGACGAGCGCTCGAGGGACTCGTTGGCCGCGGCGTGCTGCGTGATTACCAGGCCGTTGGTGTGACGCATTTGCTGGGCCAATCGGGCGCCTGCCTCGGCGACGACATGGGTCTGGGCAAGAGCCGTCAGGTCGTGGTGGGTCTGAGGCTGATGGCTGGCGAGGGCCGAATCCTGATCGTCTGTCCGGCGTCGCTACGCATCAACTGGGAGCGCGAGATCCACATGATTCATTCCGATGACCAGGTGGGGATTGTGGGAGAGGACCGGATGGCCACGCTGCGTAGTAGTCGCTGGGTCGTGGCGAACTACGAGCGGCTGGGCGGCTTGGTAAAAGAACTGGACCTGACCTTCGCGGCCATGGCCGTGGACGAGGCGCACTACCTGAAAGAGTACGACTCGGGGCGGACACGCAACATGTTCTTGCTTGCGGCCAGAATTCCGCGGCGCTATGTGGTCACCGGCACGCCGCTCCTGAGCCGCGAGGTCGAGATGCACACCCTCCTGCGGATGACTGGCCACCGGCTCGGCAAGCTCTCGCTGAAGGACTTCACGAAGGAATTCGCGGGCAGCAGTGAGAAGCGAGCGCGGCTTGCCGATGCGCTCAAGGGCTGGATGCTCAGGCGCAGCAAGGACGTACTGAAAGACCTTGGCGAGAAGACTCGTCAAGTTCGCTACCTGTCGCCGGCCGAGGGATTGGGCGCCTACCAGGATGTCTGGAACGACATGAGCCTGATGGTGATGCCCAAGATCGTCAAGCTGCGCCAGGCCCTCGAAGCGCTGAAGCTGCAGTTCCTGATCGAGACGGTGGAAGGCTTGGGGGAGGGCGACAAGATCATCATCTTCTGCGAGTACATGAGCACGGTCGCGGCGCTGCAGGAGGCCCTGCAGGCGATTGGCGTGCGCGCGGTGGCCCTCGTCGGCAGCGACAGCCTCGCGAAGCGCCAGAAGGCCGTGGATGCGTTCCAAGGGGATGCAGGCGTCACGGTGTTCATCGGCACCACCTCGGCGGCCGGCGTAGGCATCACGCTGACGGCTGCGAACTACGTTGTCTTCGCTTCGCTGCCCTGGACGCCGGCGTTGATGCGCCAGGCCGAGGACCGGGCCTACCGGCTGGGTCAGAAGCGCAATGTGCTGGTCATCGTGCCCCTGATCCCCAAGACAATCGATGCGCGAGTTTGGGAGTTGTTGCAGAGCAAGCGGGAGACGGAGGTGGAAGTGGTTGAGGCGGTGAAGGTGGTGCTGCCAACGCTATGAAGCGGGTGTGGATGGACGCCGCATCGAGGCAGGTGCGGTTGGCTCAACTCGGCTGCTGTTCCACACGGCGCAGATCGGGTTGACTAGACCTCGTTCGATCGACAGATTGGTGGCGTGTTTGTTGGGCATGGCATAGCGGTCCTTGCGCCGCTTGCCTTGCTTCACATGGGTGACGAGGAAATCTTTGCAGGCGGCGTTGATGAGCGCGGATCTGCGCGGTCATCGTAGGGACGATCCCCGATCAGACCGTTCGTTTGCGACTTCATCGGAGATACCACCTACGCTCTCTGCATCGGTCAAGCGACCCAGACAAACCGCGGTAAGCGGGGGCCGGGCGACTCGGGCGACCCGCCCACAAAGTGCAAATTCCAATCCCACCCACTTGAATCAGGAGAAGAGACATGGGAAAACCCACAGGGCGGCGCTGGGGGTACTTGTCCTCATAGTCGCCGCAGCAACGGCTCACGCACAGGTCGCCGGCTCTACGCTGGTCAGCAGGGGCGTCCTGGAGGTACGCGAAATCGCCAACGGAGTGAGCGTCAAGAATCAGATCTTCGGCCAAATCGTCCTCAACGAGAACGGCGAGACCGTGGGCCGGGTCGATGACGTCATCGTCGCGCCGAACGCATCCATCTCCCCTACGCCATTCTGGGCGCCGGTGGCTTTCTGGGCGTGCGCAGGCACGACCTGCGTTTCCAGTCCCTGTCCCACAGCGGTCGGGCATTCGCGTTCGACTGCGACCGGCAAGGATTCGTCGACATGGATCGCATGAGCGATCGGACGCGCGACAACTACCTGTATGCACGGGCGATGATTGGCCGAGAACTGGCAATCCCTGGCGTGCACAGGCAAATCGTGCGGGAATCCGATCGCTTGGCATAGGCGCCACTGTGCTGCGACGGCCCCCTTTTCGTGGCCTGCCCACCAAGAGGGAGGCGAAGCCGGGCTCATGGCCTCAGGTATTCTCAGCAGAAATCGGCGGTACGACCTTATAGCCATTGCGCTCGAGCGTCAGGATTGCTCGCGCGATGGTGTTGGTGTTCGTGAGATGCGAACCCAGCATGGGCTCCCTCGGCATACCGAGCCACTGGCGGATCTTGGCCCTTCGCGCGTGGCTGATGCCAGGGATGTTCACATTGTTCTGGATCGCGTCTCTTACTGCATCCATTGATGTAGCGCCATAGGCTTCCAACGCCATCACCGTCAGAGAGTCGAGTCCGACCGCCCATGCAATCGCCTGCTCATCATGTACTTTCATGTGTGTCCTAGTTCGGGGCGTAGTCGCACAAGCTGAGTACCGACTGATAGGCCTCACGGCCTGCGGCCTTCGCGTCGTCCACCAACTTATTGCGTAGGGCCAGCCGATCGGCGGGCGAGTGCAGATCCTCCAGCCGAAGCAGCGAGAGGCTGATGTTGAGCGAGTGGATCGACGAGGACAGGCTCAGGCGAAGCGCGCTCCATTCCGGACGGGAGCGTTCCTGCGTCCTTGCTGGCCGCTCTGCGACTTCATCGACCAGATGCAGTGCAATCGCTCGCTCGATGGCCTCCACCGCCTCGCGAATCAGGTCCTTCTTGGCGGCCGTCATGTCAACGCGCGAACGAGCCGACCAACTCGATCTCGCCTGCAGGCCGGGCCGTCGCCTGTACCGTCTCCGGTCTCTCGCCGGCCTCGGCGGGCGGCGCCTGCTCGAAGGCAGCGACCGCGTCCAGCAGGCGTTGCGCCTGCTGCTGCAGGCTCTCGGAAGCGGCGGCACTCTGCTGCACGAGCGCCGCGTTCTTCTGCGTGGCCTGCTCCAGCTGGCTGACCGCCTCGCCGACCTGCGCCACGCCGGCGCTCTGTTCGACGCTGGCCGTGCTGATTTCGCCCACGATGTCCGTGACCCGCCTGATCGAGGCGACCATCTCGCCCATCGTGGTTCCCGCCCGGTCGACGAGCTCCGTGCCTTGCGCCACGCGTTCGACGCTGGCACCGATCAGTTTCTTGATCTCCTTCGCCGCCTCGGCCGAGCGGCCGGCGAGGCTGCGCACCTCGGCGGCGACCACCGCGAAGCCGCGTCCTTGTTCGCCAGCCCGTGCCGCTTCCACGGCCGCGTTGAGCGCCAGGATATTGGTCTGGAACGCGATGCCGTCGATGACACCGATGATGTCGGCGATCCGGGTCGAACTCTCGTGGATACGGTTCATTGTCTCGACGACTTCGCTGACCACCTGCCCGGCCCGGATGGCGATGGTGGAAGCGCCGAGCGCCAGCTGATTGGCCTGCCGGGCACTCTCGGTGTTCTGCATGACGGTCGCTCCCAACTGCTCCATGGAGGCCGCGGTCTCTTCCAGGCTGCCCGCGCTCTGCTCGGTGCGGGAACGCAGGTCGTTGTTGCCCGAGGCGATCTCCACCGCGCCCGCATGCACGCCCCTGGCCTGCTCGCTCACGTCGTCGAGCAGCGAGCGAAGGTTCAGCGCGCATTGGTTGACCGCTCGCAGCAGCAGGCCGATGTCGTCCACCCGGTCGAGGCTCACGTTGCGCTCGGGGTTCCCTTCGGCGGCCTTTTGCGCCACCCGCAGGACCGTCGCGAGCGGTGCCGCGATCTGCGACTCGAGCCACAGGGCCGAGACGAGGGAAGCCAGCACCGCGGCCGCAGCCACGACGCCGAGGGATGCGGCGTCCAGCCCTGCCGCGGCACACGCGACGAGCAGGATGGCCGCGCTGGCGAGCGAGCCCCACCGGATTCGCCACCGCAGCGACAGGGTCTGCAGCGACAGGAGCCGTGACACGAGGCCTGTTTTCACGAGCAGGCCCTTGTGGAATCCTCGTCCGCCCGCCTTGCCCTCGCGAAAGTCACGATGCAGTGCCTCGGCGCTCTCGACCTCGGCACGCGTGGGCTTGGTCCGGACCGACATGTACCCGACGACCTGGCCATCGCGACGCACCGGTGTCGCGTTGGCGCGCACCCAGTAGTGGTCGCCGTTCTTGCGCCGGTTCTTCACCAGCGCAGACCACGATTGCCCGCCCTTCAGGGTCTTCCACATGTCCGAGAAGGCTTCACGGGGCATGTCGGGGTGACGCACGAGGTTGTGCGGCTGCCCCAGGATCTCATTGCGCTCGAATCCGCTGACGGCGATGAACGCCGCGTTGGCGTAGCCGATATGGCTCTGCGTATCGGTGACGGACATCAGGGTCGCGTCATCGGGATAATCGAACTCTTTTTGTGTCACTGGCTGGTTGTCGCGCATTCGACCCTTTCCTGGGTGCTCGTCAAAAGCCACGGCGGCAGTCTTGCCGACGTGGGGCGTAGTCGATCGCCTAGATCAATTCCACGTCTTTATGCAAGCACGCTCGTCAACCATCAACAGGGTGACCTCCTGTTTTGAAGACTATCCACATCGAAAGTGACGGATCGCGCAGCGGGCCCTCGGGGCACGTGCCTGAAAACATCACTTGGGTTCGTCGTCGCGCCCTTGCGCGAGGCGCGCGAGCAGCCGGCCGCGATGGACCTCGCAGCGCTTTCGCTCCAGCCGGCGGATGCTGCCTTCGTCGTCGAGCGTGGCCAGGGCACGTGCGATCGTTTCGCGCCGGGTGCCCAGCATCTCGGCCAGGTCCGAATGGCTCGGGAGTTCCACCACCGGGGACTTGCTCGCATCCGCCAGCAGCAGGACGACGTAGGCGAGCTGGTTCGTCACGCCCGACAGCCTCATGGCTTCCGACCAGGCGGCCATGGCGGCGAAGTTCCCGATGAGCGCTCGCACCAGATGGACGAGCAGCGCCGTCCTGGACGCGCTCATCTCGCGCAAGGCATCGATCGGAACCTCGCAGACGAGGACAGTGGTCAGGGCGACACCCGAGGCCTGGTTCGGGTTGTCGAACATGCCGAAGATCCCGAGCGCATTGCCACGGTGGAGCATCCCGATCGGCCGTGAACGGCCGTCCAGGCCGCGGCGGTAGGCAAAGGCCATCCCCAGCTTGAGGATGCGCACGACGCGCGTGACCTTGCCCTCCTCGACGAGCACATCGCCGCGGTGGAGGATGCACTGGCGAATCTGCGGCTGGATCAGGGCGCGCTCTGCCTCTCCGAGCTGGCCCAGCACGCATGCATGGCGGATGGCGCAGGAATGGCAATGACTTGCGGGGGTCGCGGTCTTCGTGGGCACTGTGCGGCAGTCACTGGAAGCGATACGCGTACCGGACTTCGCAGAAGTTCTCGCCCGGATTGGGATGCTTGATCGCGCCGTTCGAGAAGTGCTGCAGCCGCAGCGAGACCTCATGCCGGCCCTCGTCGCCGAAGCGGCGCCCCACGGCGATCTGGTCGCCGAAATTGAAAGCGGTCGAGAACCGCTTGCCTACGGGCTGATAGAGCTTCGAGGTCAGGGTCAGGCCGATGCCGCCTTCGACGAACCATGGCGACGCGCCATGCGAAGGCGTCCAGCGGAACACCGGCGTCAAGCCCACCTGGGCGAGCTGCGTGTGACCCGGGGCGGTCCCATCGGGATACGACCACACGGAAAGGAAGCCTTCGTAGTAGCCGCTGAGCTGCCCCGATCCGAGGTCCCACTTTCGGTCCCAGTCCCAGTCGAGGCCACCCGTGACACTGTTGGTGCTGTTGGCGTTGCCCAGCTGGACGAAGAAGGATGTGGGCCGCGCCAATTCCTGCGCATCGGCGCCGCCGGCGCCGACGACGAGGCCCGCGATCGTGCCGATGCCCGCCAGGAACGCGCGAATCGCGGCGCGGGTCGTGAAGTTGCTCAAGGATCTGACTCCAGTGAATGAAAGGGATTGGACCAAGCAAAGACTGCACCTGCCGCGCGCGGCAGATGGGTGCCAGCTCGCTCGCGCGCGAGCCGATCAGCGCCCGTCGGCCTGTGACGAGGTTCTTCGAGCCGTCCTGCGAGAGTCCGGGTTTGGATCAGCCCGCAGCTTAGTTCCGCGAGGGCGGGAAGTCCTCAGAGAACGGTCACCGTTCGGTCGCCGTTTCGTGCGGCCAGTCAACGAGAGGACGCCCCCAGGACTTGGGGGCGCGCGAGGCTTTGACGCGGTGCCAGGGGGGAACGCCCTAGCGCGATGACTCATCGGACTCGATGCGCCCGCTGTCAGGAATGCGCTTCTTGATCTTCGAGACCGCGTGAAGCTTGCGCATGCCGATCTTCCAGCGTCAAAACGACTAATGATGGAATTGTGGCTCTTTGCGCGAGGCCAGCTTGCGCCCGAACTTGCAGCCGCCGTGGCCCGCTGCAGGCACCTTCTCCCGGTCGCGCGTCTATTGCGACAGGACCGCTTCCCGCTGCGCGGCTGCGGAGATGCTTGCGGCCGGTTCGCTCGAAGGTGGCTCTTCCGCATCCGCCTGCCCCTCCTGCAGTGGCCCGCCGCCGGCCGCGTCATGCACGAGCGCGTTCCGGTGCTGCAGGAAGCCGTCACGCACCATCGTGTACCGGTCGAGCGCGCCATCGAGGACCGGATCCACCGGCAGCAGGCGGGCGCGGGCGTCCACGGCCGTTCCCGCGAGCAACGCATCGCGACCGACGACGGGCGTCATGTAGGTGAGCGGATCGCCGACCCAGTCCACCGGCAGCGCCAGCGTGTCGCGCAGGGTCGAGGGTCCGAGCAGCGGCAGCACGATGTACGGACCGGCGGGAACGCCCCAGACGGCTGTCTAGGGTCGTGCCGAAGTCCTGCTTGTGCCGCTCGATCCCCGCATCGGTCGCGATGTCCAGCACGCCGCCGAGCCCGAACACCGTGTTCACGGCGAACCGCATGGTGTCCTGGGCCGCGTAGCCGGGCTTGAGCTGCGCCAGGTTGTTCGCGGCGGACCACGGGTCGTGCAGGTTGGCGAAGAAATTCGCGACCCCTAGACGCACCAGCCGGGGCACGGTGCGCTCGTAGGCTTTTGCCGCCGGCTTGAGCGCGGCGCTGTCGAAGGCCTCGTTCGCCTTGCCTACTTCGCGGTTGGTTTGCTCCAGGGGATCGCATTCTGCGTCGGGCGGTGCGCTGGCGCAGCCGGCGAGTAGCGCCGCGCAGCCGACCAGGACGGGAAGGCTGGACAGCGCCTTGGTGAAGATGTTCCTGTTCATGGGGATATGTGGCTGCCGTGGGCCGTGGTGCCCGCCTGCACGAAGGCGATCGCCTCGGCAAAGGAGCGCAGCACGAGGTCCACCTCGCCCTGGATGGCTTTTTCATCGGGCCCGCCAAGGTCCAGCGGCAGCCGTACGGTGGCCAGCACGGCCCGCGGCAGATGGCTGCGCAACTCGCGGCAGGCGCTGCGCCATTGCTCGAGCGTGGCGTCTTCCGGATACGAGGCGAACACCGTCGTGATGCGCCCGGCCACGCCCGATTCCGCCTCCTGCGGGTCGGGCTGGTGCGGCAGCGTCACGCTCCTGGCATCGACGCCCGCCTCGGTGAGCGCACGTACCAGCAGCTCGGCCTCGAATTCATCGCGCTCGGACGCCAGGCTGGCGCACAGGACGATCGGCGCCGAAGGGCCTTCCAAGGGGCCTTGCCAGCGGCCGAGGCGGGCTTCCCGCATCAGGCGGAGGTGGGCGCCGAGGTTGGCTTCCACGATGGTCGCCGCGCGCGGCCGGCGGGCGCCGCGGCGGCTTGCCTTGGCGACTGTCAGCGATTCGACCAGGCCGACGAGGGTGAGGCGCAGCGCCTGCAACTGCTGCTCGCCGATGCGCTTGGCGCGATAGTCGTCTGCCGCCAGGGCGGCGGCCGGCAGCAGGAGGTGGTCGCAATAGGACGCGAAGCTGCGCCGGCGCAGATAGTTGCGGCCGTCTTCCTCGAGTTCGCGCAGGTCGCCGGAGAACACGCCGTGATAGAGGCGCTGCGCCCGCGTGATCCCGGGGCTCTCGGCAAAGAAGATGGTGATCGGTTCCAGCGCGCGCATGTGCCGCCCCGCGACCACGAGGCAGAGCGTGAGCGGCGTCGAGAGGACCAGGCCGACGGGGCCCCAGACGGCGCTCCAGAACAGCGCCGACACGATGATGCCCACGGGCGCGAGCCCGCTGCTGTGGCCGTACACATGCGGTTCGACCACGTAGGCGACGCCGAGCTCCAGCAGGACCAGGAGCGCCAGCGCCGCGAGCATGAGCGACCAGCCCGGGTCCACCGCGGCCGCGAAGCCGGCGATCACCCCGCCCGCCGCGAGGATGCCCACGTAGGGCACGAAGCGCAGGCTGGCGGCGAGCGCCCCGAACAACGCCGCGTGCGGAAGGCCGAGCGCCCAGAGTGTGATGCCCACGACGATGCCGAAGCACAGGTTCACGGTGCACTGGCTCACGAAGAAACGGGAGACGCCGTTCGCGGCGTCCACCAGCGCCTGCAGCGTGGTGGCCAGCTCCGAACGACCCGCAAGGCGCAGCAGGCGGTCGCGCAGCCCGTCCTGGTCCAGCAGGCTGAACACGAGCAGGACGAGGACGAGGCCGCCGGCAGCGGCCGCGTGCCAGGCGGACCCGAGCAGGCGGCTGACGGGCTGGCCCGGCGAGGGCGGCGCCGGCACCACCTCCACGCTCTTCGGCTCATGCACGGACGCGTGGCCCGCCGCCCCTCGCCTGCCGTTCGCCTGGTCGCCCAGCGGCACCAGCGCAGCCAGTTCGGCGCTCAGCTTCTCCGCCGGGCGGACCGTGTGTTCGCGCGCCTGTTCGATCTTGTCCACGATGGCTGCGCGATACTGCGGCAGATCGGCAGCCACCTGGGCCAGCTGGTAAGCGAGCACCAAGAGCGCCGCGACGGCGGTGCATGCCACCAGCACGACGCCCGCCAGCGTGGCGGCCGTGCGCCCGAGGCCCAGGTGCCGCAGGCGTCGCACGAGCGGCGCAATCGCCAGCGTCAGCATGCCGGCCACGGTCATGGGCTGCAGCACGTCGCGCCCGAAATGCAGCAGCGCGATGGCACAGGTGGCGGGCACCAGCCAGCGGATCGAGAGGTGCCGGCGAATGAGGTTCGGCTCCATGGGTCAGTTGCGCTCCGGTTCGGCATGGGCGGCCGCGGCGAAGCCGGCGTCCAGTCCCAGGCTGCGCCGCAAGCGCTGGAACTCGGGGGAAGCGCGCAGCACTTCGCGTCCCGCAGCCTGGAGCTGGCGTGAATCGGACGGCAGGATCTCGAAGGCAGTCGGCACCTGGAGCAGCCGCTGGCGCGTCCGCGCATCCTGCAGGTCCCGCAGCCGCAGATTGATGACAAAGACCTCGGCGTCTGGCGCGAACGCGCTGCCGTCGCGGCCGCGTGCCGCCCGCACTTCCTCCGCCGCTCGGCGCGCGGTCTCCTTGACGATCTCGGTGGTCTCCGCCGTCCAGCGCGATCCCGCGCCGAAGATCATGGCGTCGAGCACCTGCGCCGTGCTCGGCACCCGCTCGCTCTCGTCGATGCGGTCGGCCAGGTCGCGTTCCGAATCCACGACGACGAGGACGATCTTGTGCACCGATCCGGTCGGCAGTTGGTGAAAGCTCTCGTGCAGGGAGCCGCTGGCGGTCACGTGATCCACCAGGCCGCGCACGCCCAGGTTGTCGGCGAGCCCGCCGTCCACGAGGTGGATGTACGGTCGCTGCTGCGCGTTGCTGTAGCTGTCCGCGATCATCCGCAGGAATCGTGCGGACAGGTTGCGATGCGATTCGTCCGCATCGGGATGGCGGGCCGGCGGCGCGCAGGTGCCGCCGTAATTGCGCAGTGTCATGGGGCTGAGCAGCAGCGGGACCGAGGAAGATGCGGCCACGGCGACCGACAGCGGCACCGAATCGAGGTCAGAGCAGATCAGCGAGAACTGCTCTGGCGTGAACTCGAACGGCGCGCCCGTCGTGAGGTCGGTGGCCGTCACCAGCAGGCGGGGCCAGGGGCGCCGCTTGCGCACGTCCCCGAAGGTCTCTCCGCGGAACACGCCCTCGAGGCGCTGTGCCAGCACATTGCTGCGTCCGTACCAGGGCGACGACAGGCGGTACAGCGTCCCGGGCGACGTGGCCTGCCGGATCAGGCCGGTTTGGAAGTTCACCAGGAGGAAGTCGCGTTCGAAGCGCTCGAACGTTTCGTCGCCGAAGGCGGCGTAGTAGCTTGCAAGGACGCTGCCGCCCGACACGCCGCTGATCAGTCCGACCTCGTCGAGCAGCGTGGTCTCGCGGCCGTCCATCTCGTAGCGCGTAGCCTTCAGCTCCTGCAGGACGCCGAGCCCGAAGGCCGCGGCGCGCGCGCCGCCGCCCGAGAGGGTGACGGCGCCGACGATGGGCCGCGGCGCCGGCGCGAGAGTGCCTTCCTGCACCACCTCCGCGCCGACTGCGGCCGGGTGGTTGATCCACGGGCGTGTCGACGCGCAGGCCGTCAACAGCAGCAGCGCGAGGCCGGCCGCTGCTGCGCGGGGAATACGGGCGATCATGGTCGGCCTCGTGCCGGGTCAGTGGGCAGGGGCCGCTTGTGGCAGCCCGGCGGCCTGCGGCTGCGGGCTGTCGCGGCGGACCTTGAACCAGGCCGCGTACAGCGCCGGCACGAAGAAGATCGTCAACAAGGTCGCAACCGTCAGGCCGCCCATGATCGCGATCGCCATCGGACCCCAGAACACGCTGCGCGTCAGCGGCACCATCGCGAGCACGGTGGCCAGCGCCGTGAGCACCACCGGGCGCGTCCGGTGGATGGCCGCGTCCAGCACAGCGTTCCACGGGTCGCGGCCTTCGGCAATCTCGGTCTGCACCTGGTCGATCAGGATCACCGAGTTGCGCATGATCATGCCGCCCAGCGCGATATTGCCGAGGATCGCCACGAAGCCCAGCGGCGCCTGGAACGCCAGCAGCGCCGGCACCACGCCGATCAGGCCCAGCGGCGCCGTCAGCATCACCATCCACATGCGGGAGAAGTCCTGCAATTGAAGCATCAGGAGGACCAGGATGGTCAGCAGCATCATCGGGGCGACCGCCATCAGCGCCTCGTTGGCCTTGTCGCTTTCCTCGACGGCGCCACCGACATCGATTCGGTAGCCGGACGGCAGCTTCGCCTCGATGTCCTTCAGCAGCGGACGGATCTCCTGCGTCACGGACACGGGCTGCTCGCCGTCGATCGCATCGGCGCGCACGGTGATCGCCATGTCGCGGTTGCGGCGCCACAGCACCGGCTCTTCCATCTCGGAGCGCACAGTGGCGACCTGCGACAGCGGAACCACCGTGCCCTGGCGCGTGTGAAGGTTGATGTCCTTCAGCGTGTCGACGTTCAGGCGGTCGCCCGGCACGGCGCGGGCCACGATGTCGACGAGGTCCTCGTGCTCGCGCAGCTGCGATAGCGTCGCGCCGTTCATCACGCTCTGGGTCACCAGCGAGACATCGGCCGGCGTGAGCCCGAGCGCACGCGCCTTGTCCTGGTCGAGATCCACCTTCAGCGCGCGCACCGGGTCGTTCCAGTCAAGCTGCACGTCGCGCAGCTTCGGGCTTGCGCGCATCAAGTGCTCGACCTCGCGAGCGATGTTGCGCACCACCTGCTTATCGGGGCCGACGACGCGGAACTGCACGGGGTAGCCCACCGAAGGCCCCATCTCCAGCCGGGTAACCCGGATCCACGCCTGCGGAAACTCCGTACCGACGCCGGCCATCAGCTTGGAGCGCACGCGCTCGCGGGCCGCCATGTCCTTGGTCATCACGACGAACTGCGCGAAGCCGGGGTTCGGCAGTTCCGGGTTGAGCGCCAGGTAGAAGCGGGGAGCGCCGGCGCCGGTGTAGGCGGTGAAGAACCTGACGTCCTCTTCCTTGGCCAGCACCGCTTCCATGTGCTTGACCTGCTCGGTCGTGGCCTGGAACGACGCGCCTTCCTTCAGTCGCAGGTCGATCAGCAGCTCGGGGCGCGAGCTGTTGGGGAAGAACTGCTGCGGCACCAGCTTCATGCCGGCCAGGGCGAGCACGAGCGCACCCACGGTCGCGGCGATCACGAGCCAGCGGTGGTCGATCGCCATTTCGATCAGCCCCCGCAGCTTGCGATAGAACTTGCTGTCGTACGGATCGCCGCCGTGATGGTGCTTGCCGAAATCGGCCGGCAGCATCTTCGCCGCGAGATAGGGCGTGAAGATGCCCGAGCAGAGCCATGAGAAAAGGACCGCGGCGCCGACGATCCAGAAGATGCCGCCCGCGTACTCGCCGGTGGTCGACTTCGAGAATCCGATCGGCATGAAGCCCGCGGCGGTGATCAGTGCGCCGGTCAGGCGCGGCATCGCGGTGGCCGAGTAGGAGAAGGCGGCCGCCTTCTCGCGGTCCCAGCCCACTTCCATCTTCGAGACCATCATCTCGATCGCGATGATCGCGTCGTCCACCAGCAGGCCCAGCGCGATGATCAGCGAGCCCAGCGAGATGCGCTCGAGATTCCAGCCCATCGCCAGCATCACCACCGCCACGCCGCCCAGCACCAGCGGCACCGAGGTCGCCACCACCAGGCCGGCGCGCCAGCCGAGGCTCGCCAGGCTGACTGCGATCACGATGACCAACGCCTCCATGAGCGAGCGCTCGAAGTCCCAGACCGCATCCTTCACGGTGGTGGGCTGGTCGGCCACGCGTTCGAGCTCCACGCCGTGCGGCAGCTCGGACTGGATCTTCGCGACGGCGGTCTCCATCGCCTTGCCGAGCTCGACGACGTTGCCGTCGCTCGTCATCGAGATGGCCAGCATCAGCACCGGCTGGCCGTTGTGGCGCACGGTGTAGGTCGGCGGGTCCTCGTAGCCGCGCGTGACGGTCGCGATGTCGCCGAGCTTGATCGTGCGGCCGCCGGCCGCGACCGGCACGTTGCGGATGTCGTCCAGGCTCGCGAACTGGCCGCTCACGCGCACCATCACACGGTCACCCTGGGTGTCGAACTGGCCGGAGGGCTGCATCGCGTTCTGGCTCTTCAGGCTTTCGGCGATGGCCAGCGGCGTGATGCCTAGCGTGGCCAGGCGTTCGTTGGAGAACTCGATGTAGATGCGCTTGGCCTGCTTGCCGACCACGTCGACCTTTTTGACCATCGGCACCTTCAACATGCTGCGCTTGATGTCCTCGGCGATGTCGGACAGGTCGGCATGGCTGAATCCGTCGCCCTTGACGGCATACATGAGGCTGTAGACGTCGCCGTATTCGTCGTTGACGATCGGCCCGATCACGCCGTCGGGCATCTCCAGGCGCAGGTCGTTGAGCTTCTTGCGCGCCTGGTACCAGGCTTCACGCTGGGCGGCGCTGGAGGTGCCACCCTTCACGGTGAGCGTCATGCCTCCGAAGCCCTGCCGCGCGAAAGTGACGACCTTCTCGAAGTGGTCGATCTGCTCGAACTTCTTCTCCATGCGGTTGAGCACCTCGTCCTGCATCTGCTGGGCGGTGGCGCCGGGCCAGACGACCATGGCGGTCATCGAGGGAACGGAGAAGTTGGGGTCTTCGAGCTGGCCCAGCTTCTTGAAGCTGAAGACGCCGGCGACCGCGACGACGAGCAGCATGAACAGGACGAAGGCGCGGTGCTTGAGCGCCCATTCCGTGAGGTTGAAGTCGTTCATCGGGCGGCCTGCTGTGCGTTGTCGGCTTCAGCCATGACCGAACCGGGCAGCGCCACCTTCAATCCGGGGGCCATCTTCTGCACCCCCGCGGTGACGACCTGGTCGCCCGCCTTCGGCCCGGAGACCAGCATGTCCTCGTTGCGATAGCCGTGCACCTTCACGGACACGAGCTCCACGGTTCCCACCGCCTCCTTGCCGGCGGGCTTGACCACCCATACCGCGGGCTGGCCGTTGGATTGCGTGAGCGCGCTGGCCGGGAGGGATGCCACCGGCGTCTCCGACATCGTGCGGTCGCTCACCAGCGTGGCCGTCGCGCCCAGCGGTAGCGGCCTCGCGCCGTCGGGCTTCAGCCGCGCGCGGTAGGTGCGCGTCTGCGCCGCGGCCTGGGGCGCGAGCTCACGCAGCGTCACATCGAAGCTCTCGTTCGGCGCACTCGCCAGCATGGCCTTGAATTTCGCCTGCCTGAAGGTCGCCAACTGGTCCTCGGGCACGTCCACCACGATCTCCGGCACGCCGGGGTCGGCGATCGCGACCACCGGCTGGCCCTCGGGGACCACCTGGCCCACCTCGAAGCGCACCGCCGTGACCACGCCGCTGCGCGATGCGCGCAGGGTCGTGTACTTCAAGCGGTTGCGGGCGAGCTCGAGCTGGCGCGCCTGCGCCTCCTCGGCGGCCTGCGCGGTCTGGGCGCCGCTCGTCGCGCGCTCGTCGTCCGACACGCTCACCGAGCCGTCGGCCTTCAGGTTGCCCAGGCGCTTGCGGTCCGATTCCGCCTGTCGCGCCTGGGTCGCGGCGGATTGCCATTGCTGCCGTGCGGCTTCCTCGGCGAGCCGGTAGTCGGCGTCGTCGAGCACGGCGATCACGTCGCCTTCGTGCACGGACTGGCCCACCTCGACCTTGCGCTGCACGACCTTGCCGCCCACGCGAAAGGCCTGGTCGACCTCGTAGCGGGACTGCACCGTGGCGGCGTAGCGGTTGGATTCACGGGCGGTGTCGTAGCGGATCTCGGTCATGCGGACCGGCCGCGGCGCCTCGACGGGCGGCGTATGGGAGCTGCATGCAGAGAGCATGGCGGCGACGGCCAGGGCGCCGGCCGCGGAAAGAGAGTGTTTCAAGACAGTTCCTCGAGGAAGGCGACGGGTTTTCAGGATTGCGACGCCCGAGCGGCGTCGGCGGCAGAGGGTTGTGCGGACTCGGCGGGCTCGAACACTTGCCAGCCGCCGCCCAGCGCCTTGTAGAGCTGCACGCTGTCGAGCAGCAGCTGGGTGTTGCTGTCGTTGGCAGCCAGGCGCACCTGCAGGCGCGTGCGTTGGGAATCGAGCAGCGGCAGCAGGTCGATCTGCCCGCGGTCGTAGAGCGACTGGGCGCGCCCCAGGGCCGAGTCGGCCGACGTGGCGGCCGCCTGCAGCGACTGCGAGCGCTGGCGCTGGGAGGAGAGCGTGACGAGCGCGTTCTCCACGTCCTCCAGCGCGCGCACCATCCCGTCCTCGGCGCGCAGCAGCGCCTCGCGCTGGCCGCTTTCTGCGATGTCGTTGATGGCGCGTGTGCGGCCCGCGTTGAAGAGCGGCATCGCGAGCAGGCCCGCCACGTTGGTGTAGCGGGCCGATCCGATGCCGACACCGTTGAGCTCCAGGTTCTGGCGCCCGAACGATGCATCGAGAAAGAGCCGCGGAAACCATTCGGCCGCGGCCTGCTGGCGGCGCGCATTGGCTGCATCGAGCTGTGCCATCAGGGCAAGCACGTCCGGCCGCCGCTCGAGCAGCGTGGCGGGTTGGCCTGGCCGAGCCTCCGGCACGACCACGTCGCCGCGCCAGGGGTCGATTTGCGCGGCATTGAAGGCCTGATCGCCGACCAGCACCGCGATGCGATGCCGGGAGACGGCAGCGATCGTCTCCAGTGGCGGGATCTGCGCGCGCGCCGATTCGGCCTCGGTCTGCGCGCGCTCCACGTCAAAGGGAGTCGCCAGGCCCGCGCGGTTGCGCGCCCTCACCAACCGGAGCGTCTCGTCGTGGGCGGCGGAGATCGCACGCAGGGTGTCGAGTTGGCGAAGCGCACCGACCAGCGTGAAATAGTTGGTGGCGACATCGGTCATGACCAGCAGGCGAACGCCGCGCAAGCCGTCTTCCACCGCCAGCGCGTCGGCCGAGGCTGCGGCCGCGCCCGCGCGCAGGCGGCCGCTGAGGTCGATCTCCCATGAGACGTCGAGACCCGCGCTCCCGCTCCTGGTGTCGGGCATCTGCTGCTTGATGACGTCGCCGTAGCCGCTCTTGCGATCGCTCGCCGAGGCGGTGGCACTCACACTGGGCGCCAGGAAGGAGCGGCTCACGGTCACGCCCGCACGCGCGGCGGACAGGCGTTCGGCGGCGATCTTTACGTCGCGGTTTTCGCGCTCGGCCCGTCGCACCAGCTCGGCAAGCACCGGATCGTGGAAGCTGTCCCACCAGGCGGCCTCCGGCTCCATGGCGGAGGCCGGCGTCGCGGCGAAGCTGGCGGGCACATCCACCTCCGGCTTGGCCACGGGGGTCGAACACCCGGAGATCAGCAGACCGATCGATGCAGCGAGCGCCGCAACGACGCAGGTGGCGGCTCGATCCGGATGGAGCCAGGTGGTCTGACCCGCGTGGCGGGTCAGCGGAATGAAAGTTGAAAGTCGCGGCATCGGATGGATCTGGCGTGATTTCGAGATGGCGTGAGCGTAGGGCCCGGTGCGGATGAAGTCGTCAGCGAAGAGTCGGCGTTTGGTCGATGTTCGGCGCCCTTATGGGCCCGACCATTCGCGATTTGACGGGCGACCCTTCGTTGAGGACTGGGCGCGGGCGCCGGAACCGGCGAGGGCGCAGGAGCACTCGATATGGCGACCGAATGCCGACGCAACGCTGACGACTTCGTGCGCAATGCGCCCTACGCTCACACCACCCCGAATCCACGCGAAACATCCGATGCCGCGACTTTCAACTCGCCTTTGACTTTGACCATTGGAGAATTCATTTGAACGCCCCTAAGCATCTGGCTATGAGCCAAGACATCCAAGCGAAGGTATCGCTCCTATTTCAGGAACGCACGAAATCGGCGAGCGAAAGACTGATCGAACGTGTGCGGCGAACGCAGGCCGACACCTTCGCCGAGCAGGGTGCCAGGCCCCCCGCGCCCTGGGATGCCTGGGCGCTGGGGAGTGCCTATGCGAGCGACTTCGCCCAACGCTCGATCTTGTTCTGGGACACGCTGCGCCAACGTGGCAACAACTTCATCGAGCACGAGGCAAAGGGCATGCCGCCGGTGTTGCACTTCGATTTCGATATGGTGCTCGATGCGCGACAGTTCGCGCGGCCGGTCAATTACGCGCTGGTCAGGATCGTGCCGCCCGAAGGCGTGACCGTGGATCCCGGACGGCGTCCTTACGTCATCATCGACCCGCGGGCTGGCCATGGCCCGGGAATCGGCGGCTTCAAGGACGACTCGCAGGTCGGTGTGGCGCTGCGCGCGGGCCATCCGGTGTACTTCGTCATCTTCTTTCCACAACCGGAGCCGGGGCAGACGCTGCTCGACGTCTGCGAGGCTGAGCAACAGTTCATCCACAAGGTGCGCGAGCTTCATCCCGACAGCGAGAAGCCGGCCATCATCGGCAACTGCCAGGGCGGGTGGGCCGCGATGATGCTGGCCGCGGCCAAGCCCGAGGATACCGGCCCGATCGTCATCAATGGCGCACCCATGTCCTATTGGGGAGGCGCCTGGCAGGAAGGCGCAGGCAACAACCCGATGCGCTATTCGGGCGGAATGCTCGGCGGCACATGGCTGTCGTCGTTCAGCGCAGACCTGGGCGCCGGCGTCTTCGATGGCGCCTACCTGGTCGAGAACTTCGAAAACCTCAACCCTGCGAACACGCTCTGGAACAAGTACTACCACCTCTTCGCCAACATCGATACCGAGCCGCCGCGATTCCTGGAGTTCGAACGCTATTGGGGAGGCTTCTACTTGATGAACCGCGAGGAGATCGAGTGGATCACGCGCAATCTCTTTGTCGGCAACAAGCTCTGGTCCGGGACGACGAAAGCCAAGGGCGGCAAGGTCTTCGATCTGCGCCAGATCAAGGCTCCGATCGTTCTCTTCGCATCGATGGGCGACAACATCACGCCCCCGCAGCAGGCCTTCAACTGGGTTGCCGACGTTTACGGGTCGACCGACGAAATCAAGGCATGCGGCCAGGTCATCGTCGGGCTCGTGCATGAAAGCATCGGCCATCTCGGCATCTTTGTCGCTGGCAAGGTGGCCCAGAAGGAACACGCGCAGATCGTTTCAGTTCTCCAGTCGATCGAGGCGCTGCCGCCGGGCCTGTACGAGATGGCCATCCGAGAAATCAAGAGCGACGACGGAAAGGTTGAATACGAAGTCGAATTCAATGAGCGCGAACTCGAGGAGATCGCCGTGCGTTTGAACCGGTTCAAGCGCGCCGACGAGAAGCCGTTCGAGGCTGTGGCGCAGATCTCGGAGTTCAACCAACGCGCCTACGAGCTGTTCCTGCAACCGCTGGTCCAGTCGATGTCAAGCGAGTCGAGTGCGAAGCTCATCCGTCAGCTGCACCCCCTGCGCGTACAACGCTGGGCAGTGTCCGACCTGAATCCCTGGCTGATGTGGCTCGGGCCCACCGCGCAAATCGTGAAGGCGCAGCGCAAGGGCGTTGGGTCCGAACCGGGCTCGCGCAAGTGGGAGGAAATGGGCTCTGAAATCATCAGTGCGTCACTCGACTATTACCGGGACATCCGCGACGCGACGAGCGAGGCCGCGTTCTTCCAGACCTATGGCAACGTGTTTTCGCTCTACCTCGCGGACAAGCGCGAGGCCGAACACTCCGAGTCGGTCCTGGAGCCTGCCGATCTGCGGCAATTGCCCGCCGTCAAAGACGCGCTCGCCAGCATCGAGGAAGGTGGTTACGCCGAGGCGTTGACGCGCGTTGGCTCGCTTCTGGCGCCGCGAGGCGAGCGGTTTCCGCTCGCGAAGATCGCGCTCAAGCAGGAACTGGAACACGAATATGCCAACCTGCTTCCCGACCTGACGCCCGAACAATGGCGCCGCATTGGCGGTGAGCAGGACATCATCGTGCACTACGAACGGGAAAGAGCACTCGCCACGCTGCCGCGGCTGCTCGCCAAGCCTGCGGATCGGAAACGGCTCCTAACACTCGCCGATCGCCTGCTTGCCGACGAGCGCGTGCAGCGCAGCGCTGCGTCGGCGGAGCAGCTCGCCATGCTCCAGTCGATCAGCGAAACCTTGCGCACCGACGTGCCGCCCGCACCGCGCGTGGCGCGGGTGCGGAAAACCGCAAAGAGGTGACGGCCATGCAAACGTCCCTGAAACCACCTGCAGCGGCAGCGCAAGACGCTGCGCACGGCCGGACTGTGGCGCCGGCCCACGAAAAATACCGGCGCCTCATCGAGTACTGCAAATCGATGCCGCCAACGCCAACGGCTGTCGCGCACCCTTGCGATCAGCATTCGCTGCAAGGAGCTGTCGACGCAGGCCGGATGGGACTGATCGTGCCGATCCTGGTCGGCCCGCGCCAGCGCATCGAGGCAGTTGCGAAGGAAAGCCGCATCGACATTGCCGGCCTTTGCATCGTCGACGCGCCCCACAGCCATGCCTCGGCCGACAAGGCGGTCGCACTCGTCCGTGAGGGCAAGGCAGAGGCGCTGATGAAGGGCAGCCTTCATACCGACGAACTGATGGGCGCCGTGGTTCAGCGCGACGCGGGGCTGCGTACCGGCAGACGCGTCAGCCACTGTTTCGTGATGGACGTGCCGACCTATCCGGAGCCGCTGATCATCACCGACGCGGCGGTCAATATCGCGCCGACCATGGAGGACAAGGTCGACATCATCCAGAACGCCGTCGACCTCGCCCATGCGTTGCAGTTCGACGAAGTGCGGGTTGCAATCCTGTCGGCGATGGAAACGGTCAATCCCAAGGTGCCGTCGACGGTCGAGGCCGGCGCCTTGTGCAAGATGGCCGATCGCGGGCAGATCACCGGGGCCATTCTCGACGGACCGCTCGCGCTCGACAACGCCATCAACCTGGAGTCGGTCCAGATCAAGAAGATCAACTCGCCGGTTGCGGGCCGCGCCAATGTGCTGGTTGTGCCGGATCTCGAGGCGGGCAACATGCTCGCGAAAAGTCTCTCGTTTCTCGCCGACGCGGACGCCTCGGGCATCGTGCTCGGGGCGCGGGTGCCGATCATTCTCACCAGCCGGGCCGATTCGGTCATGACGCGGCTGGCTTCCTGTGCGGTCGCGGCGCTGGTCGCCCAAGCGCGCCGGCAAGCGGCTGCGAAAGGGGGAACCTGAGATGGCCGACGCCATTGCCGTTCTCAATGCAGGCTCGTCGAGCCTGAAGTTCTCGCTGTTCGGAATCGTCGGCGGTGCGCTCGAGCTGACTGCACGCGGCCAGGCCGAGGGCCTCTACACATCGCCCCGCTTCGTCGCCAGGGATCGGGACGGCAAGATCCTCGATGCGAAAGACTGGGGTGATGGCGTCAAGCTGGGTCACGAGGGTGCGCTCTACTATCTCTTCTCGCACGCGGATCTCGGCGATCAACGCCTGATCGGCGTCGGGCACCGGGTGGTCCACGGGGGGTTGATGTTCGACCGATCGGTTCGCATCGACGCCTCCGTCCTGGCAGCGCTGGAAAAGTATGTCCCGCTGGCGCCGTTACACCAGCCCCACAACCTGGCATCGATCAGGGCGCTGTTGATAAGCGCACCGCAACTGCCACAGGTGGCCTGCTTCGACACGGCATTCCATCGTGATCAGCCGGAGGTGGAGCAAGCCTTCGCGCTACCTCGTGCCATCACGGAAAAGGGCGTGCGCCGTTACGGTTTCCACGGGCTTTCCTACGAGTACATCACCCAGGTACTGTCCGTATGCGACCGTCGCGCCGCCCAGGGAAAGACCGTGATCATGCATCTGGGCAACGGCGCCAGCATGTGCGCCGTTGCCAACGGCCGCAGCGTCGCCAGCACGATGGGCTTTACGGCCGTCGACGGGCTGCCGATGGGAACGCGATGCGGCGCCCTCGACTCTGGTGTGCTGCTGTACCTGATGGACGAACTCGGGATGGACGCGCGAGCCATCGAGGACACGCTCTATCGGCAATCAGGCCTGCTCGGCGTCTCCGGGATTTCCAGCGACATGCGCGTCCTCGAGGCGAGCACCGAACCCGGTGCGAAAGCGGCGATCGATCTTTTCATTCACCGCATCGGCCGCGAACTCGGGGGCCTCGCCGCAGCGCTCGGGGGCCTGGATGCGATGGTGTTCACGGCGGGGATCGGCGAGAACAGCGCAATGCTGCGCGAGCGGGTGTGTCGCGCTGCCGGCTGGCTTGGCGTGGAACTCGACCTCGAGGCAAACCATGCCGGGGGTCCGCGCATCAGCACCGCCGAGAGTCGGGTCGCCGTTTGGGTTATCCCCACCAACGAAGAGCTCATGATCGCGCAGCACACGCGGGCGGTGCTGGCAGGTGATCAGGTCACGATGGCGATGGCGGCCGATGTAAACCCGGGATTGCAGTGAGGAACAAGATGAAGACATTGTCAGTCGAGGATGCGGTTGCCAGGATCCCGGATGGCGCGAGCCTGATGATCGGCGGATTCATGGGCGTCGGCACGCCCGAGCGGATCGTCGATGAGCTCGTGCGCCAGGGCAGGCGAAACCTGACCGTGATCGCCAACGACACTGCCGCCCCGGGTATCGGCATCGGCAAATTGGTCAGCGCCCGGGCCATACGGAAGGCGATCGTCAGCCACATCGGCACGAACCCAGAGACGCAGCAATACATGCTGGCCGGCGAGATGGAGGTCGACCTGGTGCCGCAGGGAACCTTGATCGAACGCATCCGCGCAGCCGGATTCGGACTGGGCGGCGTCCTGACGCCGACGGGGGTGGGAACGCCAGTGGAGACGGGCAAGCAAGTCCTGACCATCGACGGTCGCCAGTTCCTGGTCGAGGTCGCGCTGCGCGCTGACTTCGCGTTGGTGGGTGCGTTTCTCGCCGACTATTTCGGCAATCTCACCTACGCGCTGACGGCGCGCAATTTCAATCCCGTGATCGCGACGGCCGCCGACACGGTCATGGTCGCCGCGGAGCATATCGTTCCGGTCGGCGTCATCCCACCCGATGCAGTGATCACCCCGGCGCCGTTGGTCGACTGCCTGATCGCAAACCTATGACAACCATGGACGCACAGACTCTTATCGCCCGAAGAATCGCGCGCGAGCTTCGAGACGGCATGCTGGTCAACCTCGGCATCGGTATCCCGACGCTGGTGGCGAATTACGTGCCCGAAAGGATGCACGTTTACTTCCAGTCCGAGAACGGCCTCATCGGCACCGGCCCGGCGCCCGAACAGGGCATGCAGGAGCGACTGCTGACCGACGCCGGCGGCCACCCGGTGACGGCGCTGCCCGGCGCCTGCACGTTCGACAGCGCGATGTCATTCGGCCTCATCCGCGGCGGGCACGTGGACATGACCGTTCTCGGCGCCTTGCAGGTCGACGTGCATGGCCGGCTCGCCAACTGGGTGGTTCCCGGCAAGATGGTGCCGGGAATGGGTGGTGCGATGGACCTCGTGACAGGCGCCAAACGCGTCGTGATCGCGATGCAACACACGGCCAAGGGCAAGCCGAAGATCGTCAGGGAGTGCACCTTGCCGCTGACTTCGCTGCGCCCCGTGCATCTCGTCGTGACTGAACTCGCGACCATCGGCTTCCCGGACGGGCGCGCGACGCTTCTCGAAACGGCGCCGGGCGTCTCGGTGCAGCAGGTGCTCGCGGGAACCGAGGCCGAGCTGGTCGTGCCGTCGCAGGTACCACAGATGCAACTCCAGGAAACCTGATTCATGAAGCTCGACATTCCTCATCCACCGCTCAAGGGCGCCAAGGCGCTCGTGGTAGGCGTCGCCAACCAGCAATCGATCGCCTACGGCTGTGCGAAGGCGTTCCGTGAGCTCGGCGCCGAGCTGGCCATCACCTACCTCAACGACAAGGCGCGGCCACATGTCGAGCCTCTTGCGAAGGAGCTCGAAGCTTCCCTGATCCTGCCTCTGGACGTGAGCGTCCCGGGGCAGCTCGAGGCCGTATTCGAGGCCGTTGAGCAGAAGTGGAACGAACTCAACATCCTGGTCCACTCGATCGCGTTCGCGCCGAAGGAAGATCTCCAGGGCGGACTGCTCAACTGTTCGGCGCCGGGATTCGCCAAGGCCATGGATGTGTCATGCCATTCGTTCGTGCGGATGGCTCGGCTTGCGGCACCGCTCATGAAGAACGGCGGAACAATGATGGCCATGAGCTATTACGGCGCCAACAAGGTCGTGCCCACGTACAGCGTCATGGGGCCGGTCAAGGCCGCGCTGGAAGCGTGCTGCCGCTATCTGGCATTCGAACTCGGTGGCAAGGGCATTCGTGTCCACGCCATATCGCCAGGCCCCCTCAAGACCCGCGCCGCATCCGGGATCAAGGACTTCGATTTGCTGCTGACCGAGGCGCAGCGACGTGCGCCGGTTGGTGAGTTGGTCGACATCATGGACGTCGGTTTTGCGTGCGCCTATCTCGCCACACCATATGCGCGCCGCCTTTCGGGCGATACGGTCTATGTCGATGGCGGCGTCAACATCATGGCCTGAACCGATGGCAACGCAGATCCGTAGACAGCGCATGCGCACCAAGTGCAATGGGTTCGGGAGAGAAAAATGAGAATTTGGATCGAGAATATCGCGGCGGGTACCAATGACGAGGAGATCAAGGAGTTGGTACGGAAATACGCGCCCGAGCTCATCTGCGAGAGCATCATGCGCGTGGAAGGCACCGGATCCCACCCGGGGGCGATCCTCCAGTTGATTGGTGGGACGATCGCTTCGCCGGCAAACCTCTGCAGGCGCTTGAATGGGATGTATTGGAAGCAGCGCGGATTGGCCTGCTTCAAGATCGGTACGTTTGAGCGCTGACGCTGCGCAGCCACTGAGCGCACTAACGGCTCCAGCCGTCGCGACCCATGCAGGGTGACCTGCATCACTACTGGAACGGCGAAATTCTCGCTGCGAACGATGGCGGATTCGCGCGCACTGTACTCATCACTACGGGCGCATGAGCGACGCAGCGTGCGCGGGCACGACGTCGCGATCCCGGTAGGGTCGTTCAGCGTTTCAGGGGACCACCCGGTGCTGCGCGGAGCCACGCGCGAGGCGATCAAGGCCATGCCGGCCTTCGAGTACACCCGCCGACTCGCCACTAAGCCCGCGGGCACTTCGCTGGCATCTCGCTCGGGGCTGGCAGAACAGCTTGCGGTGTTGAGGTTGAAGTACGCCATCTGGGCGCCGTAGCCGGCGGCTTGGTGCTGCAACGCCACCTCGCCGCTCTGGGCTACCACTGCGAGGCATTGGGGCCCTCGTCTCCAGGAGAACCTCGCTCGCCGCGCGCAGGGTCGGGGGAGCGCATCGCACGCGTGGAATAGTCGCTGTGCGACGCGCTGGGTCATGGACCTTGCTCCTTGGAGGTGGTTTCGGCAGGTATCAGCTCGCTCGCGAGCAGGCCGACCAGTTCCCGGCCGGACTCGAATTCCGACTGGCGGCCTGTGACGAGGTTTTCGAGCCGCCCCGCGAGGAGGTCGGGTGTTGCATCGGCGCGCAGCTTCAGCACGAATGCCCGGCGGCTGGGGTAGTGGGGGTCGCTCTGGAGATGTCCCATTCACTTCCCCCGAGATGCCCTGGCGGGCCGAGACTGGCTGCGCGCCAGCCGAATTGCGTTTTGCTTCATTGCAAGCTTCCTTTCATGAAAGCCCACGATAGTTCCGCGATGGCGGGAAGTCCTCAGAGAACGGTCACCGTTCGGTCGCCGTTTCATGCGGCGCGGTCACCAGGAGAATGCGCTTCAGGTCGCTGCGCCGTCGAGTTCCCCGAAGGCGGCAAGGGCTGTGCGTTCGAGCCAAGGCGATGCCTGTGAGCGTGCCTCGTTCAGGGCACGGCGCGCGGACTCGCGCGCCTTTCCGGGCGCGTTGCGCGCTCGATCGATCGAAGCCTGCAGCAGATGCAGCTGAGTCAGATACACGCGTTCGCCCGTGCTATCCGCCATGTCGAGCGCCTGTTTCAGTTGCATCTCGGCGCGGTCCCATTCGCCCGCGAGCAACAGGGCCTCTGCGGCATAGCCCAGGACTTCGCTCGCGCCCGCCAGCATGCCGAGACGCACGTTCTCCTCATGGGCCTGGAGGATCTGCTCGCTGGCGGCAAGCGCTTGGCCGCCGTGTGCGTCCGCCCAGGCGCGAAACCAGCGGCTTGCAGCGCGGCCCTGCGCGAGAGCGAATTCCTCGACCAGTGCGCGCATTTCGTCGGCCAGCACGCCGACACGCTCGACGTTGCCCAGTCGCACCTCCAGCAGGCACTCGGTCCAGAGGACCACCTGGCGGGTCATCGGCTGGCGCAGCTCGCGAGCGCGATGGCGTGCCCGGTGCATGCGCTCGCGAGCCTCCTGCGCCCGTCCGAGGTGAAGAAGCTGCATCGCGGAAATACCCAACAGCGTGGCCTGCGGATCGGCGAGGAACGACTCTCCGTGCACATCGGACAGTGGCCCCGCGGCGGCCAGGGCGTCGTCGATCCAGGGTCGATCCGTATGCCACTGACCCTGCAACTGATGCACCTGTCCCTGCAGGATGCGGGCGACCAGCACCATCAAGGGGTCGTCGTCCGCAGCCAATGCCTCGGTGCGCGCAGCCAGCGCCAGCGTCTCCGGGTACTCTGCCCGCAGACACAGCACGTAGCCGAGTCCGTAGAAGAGCTGGACGCGCATGGCATGCCCGGTCTTGGCCGAAAACGCGGCCGCACCCCGGTAGAACGCGTCTTTCGCCGCATCGACGACACCGAGGGCTTGCGCGCACGACATGCCGTGCAGCGTGGCCAGCGTTACCTCGAGGCTGTCGCGCTCCGGATTGGCCGGCGCCTTGCCAATCAGCTCCAGCGCCCGCTCGGTCATGGCCATGCTGGCGACCGGATTCCATTGCTGCTGCTGTGCGCTCCGGGCGGCTTCGGCGTAGTGGCGCAACGCGGAAAGGACCTGCCCACCCCGGTCGAAATGCATCGCCAATTCGGCGGCCGAGACTGGCGCGCCCGTTTCGCGCTCCGCCTCCAGGGCTGCGCCGATCTTCCGGTGGAGCTGTGCCCGAAGCGTTGGCGAAATTCGCTCGTACAACACATGCCTGAACAGGTCGTGACGAAAGCGATAAGGCGCACCCCATTCGGCGTCGGCCTCGTGTGCGGCTGCGATCAGCCAGAGCTGCTGACGCGCGAGTTCGACGCAAATTTCGCCAACTGATTCTGGACTGCGATCAAGGGCACAAGCGACTGTTTCGGTGCGGAACTCGAGTCCGCAGACGGCGGCCGCGGAGAGCAGCGCAAGTCGCTCGGGCGCAAGTCGGACCACATAGCTGTCGATGACAGCGGCCAGGTTTTCCGGCACGGAGACGCTCGCGAGCCGGGTGGCGACGGTCCCGGTCTCGCCGGCGTGCTCGAGCGCGTCGTCCAGGACGGAGGAGACGAATAGCGGCACACCGTCGGTGCGCTTGTGCAGCGAGCGAATGAACGCCTTGTCGTTAACCAGCGCTGGTGAGCGCTGTGCCACGAAATCGGCGACCTCCGACTCCGAAAAAGGATCGAGCACGATCTCTTCGCACTGGCCATGGACGCGCAGTTCGTGTCGCAGGCGGTTCAGCGGATGGTCTTGGGCGACGATCTCAGCGAGCCGGAAGGTTCCCAGCCACATGAAGCGGGCGGGGCCCCGTCGTCGCGCGATGTGGTCAATGAGTTGCACGGTGGACGGATCGCTCCAGTGCAAGTCTTCGGTCACCAGCAAGAGCGGCCGTGCCTGCGCGAACCGCTCGATCGCCTCGCCCATCTCGCGCAGCATGCGCCCGGTGCCGGTACCGGCAAGCTCCCTTCGCAACGCCTCGCGCTCTTCGGGCGTGTGAAGCCAAGGCAGCTGGAGCGCCCACGTCGGCGCCATCGCCCGCAGGGTGGCCGGGAGATCGGGGTCGGCACGGCAGAGGCCGCCCAGGGCTTCGAGGAGGGGAAGGTACGGTTCGGCGGGACCGTGGTGTTCGACGCAATGGCCGCGCGCGCAGGATATGTCGCCGAGCCCATGAACGAACTCTTCGATGAGGGTGGTCTTTCCGATGCCGGGCTCGCCGGTGACCCAGACCAGCGTGCGCTCGCTGCCATTGCATGCCCTCTGCCATGCGCGCTGAAGCCGCAAGAGCGCCCCGGTTCTACCGATGAAAGATCTCGAGGGCTGCACATCGCCGATCGCGGGCGAAACCGGCGGTGCCGCGGACGTGGGAACGATGAGGCCAATGAAGCGGTACCCACGGCGCGGTACGGTTTCGATGAAACGGGGTTCGCGTGCGTCGTCGGCCAGCGCAGTGCGCACCTCGCTCACGGCAGTCTTGAGGACAGACTCGCTCAGGAACTGATGACCCCATACGCTCGCCAGCAACGCGTCCTTGACGACAAGCGATCCAGGTTGGCGTACGAGCGCACAGAGAAGCGAAAAGGGCGTCGGCGCCAGGGGGACAGGTTTACCGCCGCGCAGTAGCCTGGCATTTCCCTCGTCGAGTTCGAAGTCCGCAAAGCGTACCCGCAGCGGTGTCAATTGCTCCACAGCGCCGGTTGCTGGTGTTCGCATGAGAAAAAAGTTCTCGCTGGGTCGAGTGACATTGTGCCATTCAGAAGCGCACCGGCACGATGCTGAAGCTGCTCATCACTTGAGATGCGACGAACTCGTCGGCAAGGGCGGCGGGTGTGATGACGCGTATGCGGTCCTGGGCAACCACGGAAAATCGCCATACCAGGCTGCCTTCCGAGTAGCTGACCGTGAGCGAGTCCCGTTGGACGACGCTGTCCTGCGCTCGGGCGCGGCGCTCCACGTCCTGGAGGCATGGCGCATGCCCCGGAACGAACGTGAGCGTGACGTCGAGCGTGCTGCGCGCGGGCAGCAGAACCTTCACCCGGTTGAGCACCGAGAGAGAAAGGGTGCAGAGCAGCGCCAGCGTCAGCGCTGCGGGGTAGAAACCGACGCCCAGAAGGACGCCCACCACGGCGACAGCCCAGATCGACGCGGCGGTGGTGAGCCCGCGAATGGTGAGCCCGTCGTGAACGATCACACCCGCACCGAGAAAGCCGACGCCGGTGAGCACGCCTTGAACCACACTTCTTGGATCGGCATCGGCGATGCCGTTCGTTATGGAGCCCTGAAACCATAAGTGCGCATAGCCGACAAACATCGTGACCGCGGCCGAAGCCATGCAAACAAGGCCATAGGTCCGCATGCCGGCGGCCCTGCCTTGGTAGGAGCGTTCGTAGCCGACCACGACCCCCAGGAGCAGCGCGCCTGCGAGATGGGATGCGATGAACGCATTGGCGGCCATGAAGTCGGAGATCACGGAACGCTCCATTCATGGAGTGAGGAATTCCATGTCGGCAGATTAGCCGTTCGCTCGCGGGGAGTCGTCGCCGAACCGTCTCCTTATGGTCGGGATTGCGTGGTGCCGTGCTCAGCCGGGAGGCCTCTTGCCTCCCGCGATCACGCCGGTGCCAGGAGCCCGCCTTCGAGCGGCTCCGGCGAGGGTAGATCCAGCGTCGCGAGGCGCAGGGCTTCGCCGGGGGGCATGCCGAGTGCGCGCAGGCCGCTTGCCACCGCCTGTTCCGTGTAGGCCTTGCGCGAGCGCATGCCCAGCAGCGCATGGATGCTCCCGAGCACGGTCATGGAGACGATGTTCAACGCCAGCCGCATCGGAATGGCGAGGAAGTGGCCCTCCCGGATGGCTTGCGCGATGTCGCGCCGCACGAACTCCAGCAGCACGCCGCCCTCGCGGGCATCCGACCAGTCCAGGCGGACCAGGAAGCCTGCGACCTGCCGGTTTCTCGATGCCAGCTCGATGACCAGGCGCATACCGATGGCCACGCGTTGCGCCGGATCGGCAACGCGCTGAACGGCAGGCTCGGCCATTTGGATGATTTCATTCATGATTTCCAGGGCGAGTGCTGCGAACAAGGCTTCGGGCGCTTCGAAGTACTTGTAGAAGCTCCCGCGCGACACGTCGGCCGCCTGGATGACGTCGTCGATCGAAGTCGCCGCCGGTCCCTTTGTCGCCGCAAGCTGCATGGCGCTTTCGAAAAGGCGCCTGCGCATTCTCTCCCGCCGCTCTGCCGCAACGCGGGTCCGATGGTCTTCTTTCTTCATCGATCGATTGTGCATCGCGCTCCGGGGCGATATGGCGCGGCGCGGGCTCAGGCGGCTTCCTGGTGGAAGGTATAGAGGCCGAGTCGCTCGCGCAGTGCCTCGACCTCTCCGTCCGCGGACCAGCGCACCACGATGCCGCGTGCCGGGTCGCGCACGACCTCGCATGTGCGCAGGCTCGCTCCGGCGGCTCGCGCTTCCTCGTCCACGACCGCCGCGACTTCGCGATCGATCAGCGCGGGCTTGAACAACTTGCCGACCGCGGTCACCGGCATCGCCGGGATGATGTGGATCTTCTTCGGCCGCGCGGCGCGCTCGGCGATGTACTGCTGCGCCCAGGCCATCAGTTGTTCGGAGGAGGCCGATGCGTCGGCGTGCAGCTGCACGTAGACCACCGGCACCTCTCCCGCATGCGCGTCCGGGCGCCCCACGGCTGCCGCCAAGGCGACCGCGGGGTGTGCATGCAGGGGCTCTTCGATGACTTTCGGGTCGATGTTGTGGCCTCCACGGATGATCAGTTCCTTGCTGCGTCCCGTCAGCCAGAAATACCCCTGGCGATCCATGCGACCGAGGTCGCCCGTGTTCAACCAGCGTCGGGGCGGGGCTCCCGGCACGCCGGGCAGTTCGATCCACGGTTCCTGTTCCGGCGCGGCATTCAGGTAGCCGCGAAACAGGTTCGGGCCGGCGATGGCGATGGTCCCGGTCTCGTTGATGCGGGCATCGCGCAGGTAGCGCCCTTTCGCGTCGAGTACCAGCACCTTGATCTCCTGCCAGGGCAGGCCGATGCCGATCGAGCCCGGCTTTGCCGTCCCGCCCGGGGGATTCAGCGTGGAGACGCAGCCTCCTTCCGTGAGGCCGTAGCCCTCCAGGATCGTGATGCCGGTTTCCTGCTGGAACCGCTTGAGGAGCTCGAAAGGCATGGGCGCGGCACCGCACAGACCGAAGCGCAGCGACGCGGGGCCGCGTCCCCGGCGCGGCACC
The DNA here is from genome assembly GCF_900090195.1 of Variovorax sp. HW608. Lineage (NCBI taxonomy): Bacteria > Pseudomonadati > Pseudomonadota > Betaproteobacteria > Burkholderiales > Comamonadaceae > Variovorax > Variovorax sp. HW608. Next base: position 5,953,458 of record NZ_LT607803.1, on the reverse strand, counting down.
TGCAACAGGGCGGAGTAGACGGTGGGGACGCCGGAGAACGAGAACAGGCGATAGTGATCCGCGATGCGCCAGAAATTCGGGATCAGTTCCTTCGTCCGATAGCCTGCCGGCGTGCCCAGCACCACATGGCCGCCCAGGGACCACGGCATCAGCCCGGTCGCGATCTGCGCATTGACATGGAACAGGGGCAGTCCGCAGAACAAGGGGCCGGGCAGGGGGCGCGAGCCGAACATGGCAGCGATTTGCAGTGCGTTCGCCACCTCGGTACGGTGGGTGCGCACGGCAATCTTCGGCAGGCCCGTGGTCCCGCCGGTGCAGAAGAGGGACGCGACATCGTCCAGGCACGGCGGCTCGAATTCGAGGCTGTCGGCCGGCACGCCGTGCAACTGCTCGTGCAGGTCCAGCACCGGGAGATTCTCCAGAGCGGGCGCGGGGTCGACGGAGGCAGGCGACTGCGAATACAGCATGGGCGAGACGGTGAGGACCGTTTCGAGGCCCGGCACCTGCGGCGCGACCGCGGCCACCTTCTGCCACAGGCCGTGTCCCGGTGTCGGCGCCAGCGTCACGAGCATCCTGGGCCGCACCGCGTTCAAGAGATCCCGCAACAGGGCCGATTCCGCCAGCGGATTGATCGCGAAGACGGTGCCGGCGGCTTCGCCTCCCCAGACGATCCAATGGGTCTCGGGCAGGTTGGGCAGCACCACGGCGACCACGTCGTTCCGGCGCAGGCCCAGCCTGCGAAGGAGATTGGCCGTCTGCGTGATCCGGGCCAGCCATTCCTGGTGGGTCCAGGTGCAGGGCCGCGCGTAATCGTCGGCTTCGAGGAAGAACGACAGCGCCGGTGCCGCGGGCACGCGCGCGGCGCCGCGCGCCAGCAGTTCATACGTGCTGGCGATGCCGCCGAGAGGCTCGGCAACGGCGGCCTCGAGGCGCAGCACGTCGTGGCGGGAGGCGATGCCCGCGAGGGGCGTCTTGTGTGTGTGCGGATGCATGGTCGATTGGCTGGGGGTGGGTATCAGGGAAAACGACATGTTTGTCATGATGACAAGTGCGTCATTATTAAGGCCACTTCCACAGTTTGTCCATCCCCGGAACCCCCGGTTGAACCACCGACACCTCGCGAGAACGCCATGCGAACTTCCAATTCCCTGCGCCAGCCGGAAGCGCTTCCGGAGAGCCGCTTGCCCGCCTCGATCCAGCGCCTTGCACGGCCGCCGGCAAAGGGTCGTGCCATCTCCCTCGCATTTCTGCGCTGGCAGAAGAAGTCGCTTGCGCAAACGGAGCGCTTCTGGCGCGACTTCGGATTCACCGTCGTGCGGTCGGGGCCGGATGGCCTCGTCGCCCGCGGAACGGGAACCGCCCCCTGCATCGCCGTGGCAGAAGCGGGCCCGGAAGATCGTTTCCTCGGCGCTGCGTTCCAGATGTCGGCCGACACCGACCTGGGCGTGTACGAGCGCGAGTTCGGCGGCAGGTGGCTGGCCGCCGGAGAACTGCCACTACGTGCGCGCGGCATCGAGATCCAGGACCCCTCCGGGCGTCCCGTGTGGCTTTTGCAGGATTGCGCGGAAGTGCCGGCACTGGCGACACGCGAGCCAGCCAGCACGATGACCAACACCGCTGCGCGATCGCCACGCGTCAACACCACGGTGCGCACGCCCATCGAGCCCGCGCGCGTGGTTCGCCTCGGGCACCTCGTGCTGCAGACCGTGGACTTCCCGAGCATGGCGCGCTGGTACATGCGCGTCCTCGGGCTCATCCCGACCGACGTGCAGTACCTCGCGGACGGAAGCCCGTGCATCGCCTTCATGCGTCTCGACCTGGGCGCGCAGCCAGCCGACCATCACACGCTCGTATTGGTGGGCGCCATCGAGGACAAGTACGAACACAGCGCTTACGAGATCATCGACCTGGACGCACTCGGCCAGGGCCAGCAGGTGCTGCGCGCACAGGGCTGGCGCCATTTGTGGGGCATCGGCCGGCACATCCTGGGCAGCCAGCTGTTCGACTACTGGCGCGATGCCGAAGGTTACGAATACGAGCACTACACGGACGGCGACCTGTTCACCGCAGACGCCGAAACATGCTACTCGCCGCTGGAGTTCGGCAGCCTCTGGGCCTGGGGTCCGGATGCGCCGAGTTCCATGAAGCCCAAGATGAACCTGCGCAGCGCCTGGCTCGTGCTGCGCCTCCTGCGCCAAAGGCGCATCACAGTGCAGCGCCTGAAGCTGCTTTCCCAAGCCATGGACGCGCCCGCGCGCCCCTGGTCCTGACCCCACTACTGGAACCCCCCATGTCACGCACACTACTTCGCTGCGACGATGGCGCGCGCACCTTCTGGGCCGTGCAATTCGGAACCATGCTCGCCCCTCTCGACGTTCCCGCCGAATCCACCGGAGCCCTCCTGTCGGACGACTGGCACGCCATCTGGGACGTGGGGCAGAAAGACGCCACGCTACCTCTCTCCGGCGTGCGCGTGCTCGCGCCGGTCACCTCCGGCCAGCAGTTCCTCTGCCAGGGCGTGAACTACCGCAGCCACGTCGAGGAGTCGGGGCTGAAGGCGAGCGACTTTCCCTTCAACACGCTGTTCACCAAGGCGAGCTCCTGCATCACGGCCGCCGATGCGCCGGTGGTTCGCCCATCGAACGTGCACTTGCTGGACTACGAGATCGAGCTCGGGCTGGTGCTGCGCCGCGACCTGCCGGCGGGAACCAGGGTGACGCCCGACCGCCTGCACGAATGGCTCGCGGGCGTGACCATCGTGAACGACCTGTCGGCGCGCGACGTGCAACTGCCGCAGGGCCAGTTCTACAAGGGCAAGAGCTTCCGCGGCTTCGGCCCGGTCGGTCCCGGCCTGGTGCTGCTGGAAGCGCAGGAGTGGCAGCGCTGGCCGCAGTTGCGCATGCGTCTCGCGGTGAACGGACAACTGCGCCAGGACGCCTATTGCGGCGAGATGATCCACCAGCCGGCCTCGACGCTGACGGAGCTTGCGTCCCTGCACGACGTGTTCGCCGGAGACCTCGTGGCCACCGGGACGCCGGCGGGCTGCGCCGCGCGCGCGCCGGGCAAGCTTGCCATGCTCGCGATGCGCCATCTGATGAGCGATGCCACCAAGTGGCGCCTGTTCGTCAAGAAGGGCCGCGGCAATCCTCTGTATCTGCGCCCCGGAGACCAGATCAGGGCCACGATCCGCACGGACGACGGTGCGATCGACCTGGGCGAGCAGACCACGGCCATCGTGACACCCTGAGCGAAGAGGGCATCGTGCAGATCCCCACCCATCCTGAAGCCCAGCGCATCGAAGCGCCGGAGGCGTTGATCGAAACCGACGTGCTCGTCGTCGGGCTCGGTCCGGTCGGCGCCGCGCTCGCGAACGTTCTCGGAGCCCACGGCGTGCGCGTGCTGGCGATCGAGGCTTCGCCGACGATCTTCCCCAAGCCGCGCGCGATCGCGCTCGACAACGAGGCGCTGCGCATCCTGCAGGCGATCGGCATCTCCGAAGGCGAACTCGAGACGGTCGCCATCTCGCAGGTGGTGTATCAATCGCCGATCTTCGGGACCTTCGCGCGGATGAACACCGCCACGGTCCGCGACGGCCATCCTTCGCTGGTGACGTTCCATCAGCCGCAACTGGAGGCGGTGCTGCGGGCGCGCCTGGCGCGCTATCCGAATGTCGAGGTCCGCCTGGCCACCGCCCTGCGCTCCTTCGGCGACCAGGGCACGCACGTCACGGCAAGGCTGGAAGGCGAAGACGGCGCACCGCTGTGCGTACGGGCGCGATACCTCGTCGGGACCGATGGCGCGAACTCGCTGGTGCGGCGCGAACTGGGCCTGGACTTCGGCGGCGCCACGTTTGCGCAGGACTGGCTGATCGTGGACGCCCGCGACGTGCCTCGTCCCATCGACCACGTGGAGTTCCTGTGCGACCCGTCTCGACCGGCGCCGCAGATGGCCGCGCCCGGCGGTCGCCATCGCTGGGAATTCATGCTGCGGCCCGGCGAATCGCGCGAGGAGATGGAGCGGCCGGAAAACATCCGTCGCCTGCTCGCCCCCTGGTGCGACGGGAAAGAAGTCGATATCGAACGCACGGCGGTGTATCGCTTCCATGCCCGTGTTGCCACGGCTTTCGGAAAGGGGCGCTGCTTCCTCGCCGGTGATGCCGCGCACATCACGCCGCCTTTTGCCGGTCAGGGTCTTGTCGCCGGCCTGCGCGACGTCGCCAACCTGGGCTGGAAGCTGTCGTGGGTGCTCCGCGGCCTCGCGTCGGAGGCGATCCTGGCGAGCTACGACGAGGAGCGCCGCCCCCATGCGCGCAAGATCATCGCGCTCGCGCGCTTCCTCGGCGCTCTCGTCATGCCGCGCAATCGCGTCACGGCCTTCCTGATCCATGGCTCGATCCGTGCGGCGCGCATCCTTCCTGCCGGGCGCTCCCTTTTCGACGACCTGAAGATCAAGCCGCAGAACACCTTCGACAAGGGGCTGTTCCGGCCACGGCGCGAGGGCAGGCTGGGTGCTGGAACGTCGTTCCCGCAAGCCTGGGTCCGACGCGAGGGCAGGCCCGTGCTCAGTGACGAGGTCTTCGGCAGTAACTGGGCGCTGGTGGGCATCGGCGTCGATCCCGCGGCCCAGCTGTCCCCGGAACTGCAGGAGCGCTGGCAGGCGCTGGGAGGCTGCATCTGGCAGTGGTGCCAGCGTGGCCAGGCGCGGGACCTCGCGCCCGCGGCCCGGCGCGTCGAAGTGCTGGACGACACCTGGCACGGCAGGCTGCCCTGGGGCTGGGTGGCACTGTTGCGGCCCGATCGATGCGTGTTCGCCGAGGGCGCCCTCGCAACGACGCCGGAACTGGTTCGGACGGCGCTCGGAATCGTGCAGGGGGCCGGCCCGCAGACTAGGCTGAAGTTCCCCGAAGCGGCGAGCGAGATTCCTTTGTGACTCAAGCACTTGCTTGAGTTGGCCAGGAAGTTTTCTGTCTACGGCTTGATGTTTTGCACGAGCGCGAGGGCGCGCAGGTGAAGTGGCTGCGCGTTGGTGAGCAGCTCGAAGGTGGGCGCCTCGGGGGCTGCGTTGGGCGCGCGGCAGGTATTGCGCACGAGGGTGGCGAGCTCGGCCATCAGGGTGGAGAAGCTGTGCGCGGGCGTGCCGTCCTCCAGTGCGTGGTGCGACGCCTTCGCCTGAGCGGCCTTGGAGCGCGTGGCCGGTGCCACGGGGTCACGCGCGGCCTTGGCCTGCTGGTCGGTGTCGGCGAACATCAACGCGCGCCAGGCCTCGCGCATGTGCCACTCGACGTAGTAGGCGAGCATGCACAAGAAGATGTGCGCGCGCACCCGATCGGCCGTGTGGTGATGGATGGGGCGCACCTTCAGATCGATGGTCTTGAGCGAGCGGAACGCACGCTCGACGTTGGCCAGGGACTTGTAGTTGCGCACGCACTCAGCCGAGTCCATCTGCGCCGCGCTCACCGACGTGCGGATAATGTAGATGCCGTCCAGCGCCGCCTCGGCGGCGACGGCGTCTGTCCTGCGCGCGAAGGTGAAGGCGTTCTCGCCGATCACCAATTCGAAGTGCTTGGCGACCTTGTACTGGTTGACGAGCTTGCCCACACGCAGGCCGATCTCGTCCTTGCCGGCGAGCTTGCCCGCATCCACCCGGGCCTTGATCTTCGCGAGGCTGGCCTCAGTGGCTGCGAGCAGTTCCTCGCGCTTGTGCGTGCGCAGCTTGGCAAGCTCCGGATTGCGGCACGCCACCAGGCGCTCGCCGGGGAAGTCCGGCGAGCTCAGTTCGAGCAGGTTGCGCTCGTCGAACAAGCCCAGCTGCAGGTGTCCCTGCTCGACCAGCGCGCGGATCGAGGCGCTCTTCAGCGCACTGATCCAGCCCACGCCCTCGCACTCGCGCATCTCCTGGATGGCCTTGCTGGAGATCATGCCGCGGTCCCCCACCATCACCAACTGCTGGACGCCGAAGGCCTCGCGCAGCCGCTTGACCTCGGGCAGCAAGGTCTGGCTGTCGGCGACGTTGCCCTCGTGCACCGACACCGCCACCGGGCAGCCCCGCGCATCGGTGAGCAGCCCGTAGTTGACCTGCAGCATGCCCTTCCTGCCGTCTCGGCTGTAGCCGAGCCTGGCCAGAGGGCAGCAGTTGCCTTCGAAGTAACTCGACGACAGGTCGTACAGCACCAGGGCGCCAGCGCCCAGGTGGAGCGCGGCGAGCTTCTTCTGGATGCGATCCTGGCGCGCGAGCAGCCAGTCCATCGCCGCGTACAGGTCGTCCTCGTCGGCGTCGGCGACACCGAAGTCCTCGGCCAGCGTGGTGGTGTGCCACCAGCGCGTGGTCGCGAGCTTGGTGTGGGGGGCTGCGATGCGCGCGGCGATCATCGCGAGCACCAGGTCGCGCTCGCGGCAGGGCTTGGAAGAGAGCAGCGAGGCCATCTCCAGGGCCGCCATCGCGGCGCCAACGGCCTGCACATGGCCGTGGGGGCGCGAGCGCGTGATCTCGAACGCCGAGGCCACCGGCACGAAGGTCTCGCCCTGCAGCGAGCGCCGGATGATCTCGATGAGTTCATCGGGCAGGTGCGAGAGATTGCCTAACGTCTCGTTCTTGACCTTGCCGTCCTCGCGGTAGCTGCGACGCAGCAGGTGGGTGCGATAGACCTGGTCCTTGTAGATGCGAGTCGTAGTGACGACGTGAGCGGTACCGGTGCGGGCTGCCATGCTGATCACTTTAGGCGATGCATCTCCAATAGTCAACCTATTTTAGTGACTACATGTTACATCCAAAAAAATCCTCCACAGAGGAGGATTTATCAGCAGCGACAGGTACTTGCCGCCGTTGGCGTGACTACAGAGGGCGGGAACTCCGGACTAGGGCTGCTGGCGCGACGTGAGCAGATCCAGTGCCACGTCGACGATCATGTCCTCCTGCCCACCCACCATGCGACGGCGTCCGAGTTCGACCAGGATGTCCACGGTCTTCAGGCCGTACTTCGCGGCTGCCGCCTCGCTGTGGCGCAGGAAGCTCGAATAGACGCCGGCGTAGCCCAGTGCCAGGGTTTCGCGGTCGACCCGCACGGGCCTGTCCTGCAAGGGCCTCACGAGGTCGTCGGCCGCGTCCATGAGCTTGTAGAGGTCGCAGCCGTGGTTCCACCCCATTCGTTCGGCCGCGGCAACGAAGACCTCCAGAGCGGCGTTGCCCGCGCCAGCGCCCATCCCGGCGAGGCTGGCGTCGATGCGGTCGCACCCCTCTTCGACAGCCACGATGCTGTTGGCAATTCCCAGGCCCAGGTTGTGGTGCGCGTGCATGCCGGTCTGGGTCTCGGGCTTGAGGACCTCCTTGAAGGCGCGAAAACGGTCACGCACATCACTCATGTTCAGCGCGCCGCCCGAGTCCACGACGTAGCAGCAGGTGGCGCCGTAGCTTTCCATGAGCTTGGCCTGTTCGGCGAGCTTCCGGGGCGTGGTCATGTGGCTCATCATGAGGAAGCCCACGGCTTCCATCCCGAGTTCGCGTGCCGCCTCGATGTGCTGGCGGCTGATGTCGGCTTCCGTGCAGTGCGTGGCCACGCGCACGATGCGCGCCCCCGTGGCGTAGGCCTCCTTCAGGTCGTGCACGGTGCCGATGCCGGGCAGCAGCAAGGTCGCGATCCTGGCATGTCGGATCACGCTGGCTACGGCCTCGATCCATTCCAGGTCGGTGTGGGCGCCGAAGCCATAGTTGAAGCTTCCGCCTTGCAGGCCGTCGCCATGGGCCACCTCGATGGAATCGACCCCGGCCTCGTCCAGCGCCCCGGCGATGGCCTTGACCTGCTCGACGCTGTACTGATGACGAATGGCATGACTGCCGTCGCGCAGCGTCACGTCCGAAATGTAGAGCTTCTTCATGTTCATCGGTCGCCTCCTTCAGGCTTGCACGGCCGCTGGGGCGCTCGCAAGCATGCGGGCGGCCATGCGTTCGGCCGTTGCAAGTGCCGCGCTGGTCATGATGTCGAGATTGCCGGCGTAGGCCGGCAGGTAGTGAGCGGCACCCTCCACCTCCAGGAAGATCGAGCTCTTCAGGCCCGACAGGCGGCTGCCCGTACCGGGGATCGTGATGTCGGCGAGCCGGTCGAACTGGACCCGCTGCTTGAGGCGATAGCCAGGCACGTACTGCTGGACCTCCCTCGCCATCGCCTCCACGGACTCGGCCACCCGATCCTCGTCGGCCGGTGCGCTGAAGGTGTAGACCGTGTCGCGCATGATGAGCGGCGGGTCGGCCGGGTTGAGCACGATGATGGCCTTGCCCCTCTTCGCACCGCCGACAGCCTCGATCGCCTTCGACGTGGTCTCGGTGAACTCATCGATGTTGGCGCGCGTGCCGGGGCCGGCGCTCTTGCTGGAAATCGAGGCCACGATCTCGGCGTAGAGCACCGGCGTCACACGCGAGACGGCAGCCACCATGGGGATCGTGGCCTGGCCTCCACATGTGACCATGTTCACGTTGAGCGCATCCAGGTGGGCCTCACCATTGACCACCGGCACGCAATAGGGCCCGATGGCCGCCGGCGTGAGATCCACCATGCGCAAGCCGGGTCTGCGCTCGCGCAGAAAGGCGTCGTTCTTGACATGCGCGCCGGCGCTGGTGGCGTCGAAAACGACGTCGATGTCGGCGAAGACGGGCAGGCCCACCAGCCCGGCCACACCCTCGTGCGTGGTTGCCACACCCAGACGCTGGGCACGTGCCAGGCCGTCGGAGGCCGGGTCGATGCCGACCATGGCACCCATTTCCAGATGTCGGCCGTGCCGGAGGATCTTGATCATCAGGTCGGTGCCGATGTTGCCGCTGCCGATGACGGCGGCCTTGAGCTTGCGGGTCATGCGTTTTCCTGCCTGGGCGATGATTCAACTCAGAACGCAGCGCACGCTGCCTAGGGCGCCGATGCGGGCCTCGACCCGGTCACCGGCCTTTAGCGGCACCATTGGTCCCAACGCACCGGAGAGGATGACCTGCCCAGCCCTCAGCGGTTGCCCACGCGCGGCCATGGCGCCTGCCAGCCAATGCGCCGCGCGCAGCGGGTGTCCCAGACAGGCCGCCCCGCTGCCCACCGATGCCACCGTGCCGTCGACGCTCAACGCCATGCCGATCGCGCCCAGATCGAGCGTCCCGATGGCCACGGGCTGGTGGCCTAGCACGTACAGGCCCGCAGACGCGTTGTCAGCCACCGTGTCGACCAGCGTGATCTTCCAATCCTGGATGGCACTGTCGACGATCTCCAGCGCCGGAAGCGCGTACGCGATGGCGTTGAGGAATTCGCTCCAGGTCGGCGCGCTGGCGGTCAGGTCCCGGCCCACGACGAAGGCCACCTCGGCCTCGACCTTGGGCTGCGTGAGGCGGGAGGCCGGAACGGCATCGCCGTCGAGGAACTCGGTATCGTCGAACAGGACACCCAGGTCGGGCCGATCCACGCCGAGCTGCTGCTGCACGGCCTTGCTGGTGAGCCCGATCTTCAGGCCCACGATGCGCCGGCCGGGCTCCTCGAGGCGGGCTCTGGTGTTGATCTCCGCCACCTGGTAGGCCGCTTCGAGTCCGGCAATGCCGTAGGTCTCGGAAACGCGCGGGATGGTGCGGCGCTCCGCGCGTGCCTCGCGCAGCGACGATGCGGCTGCATGAAGGATCTCCGCGGGCGGGTCCTGAGGATCGTGCGAATGTCTCATGCGGCCTCCCGCCAATGGTCCGCCTCGACGGCCGGCAGCGCCCGATGCGTCACAGGCACCGCCTCGTCCACCCTCATCTGGCGGCGAAGCTCGCGCGTGGCCCCCACCAGGGCCTCCCCTTCGACGAGCGCGAAGACGAACTTGTCCGGGCGCACGATGGCCACGTGGCCGGCTCGGCCCCCGCTTCTGCGCCACCAGGACTGGAAGTCGCCCTCGGGATCCTCGCACTCGATGAGCCCGGCCGGTGCGGCATGGTCGATGCCTGCGCCATTGGGCCGCCCGCCGAACGGGTACACCGCCACGAACCGTGCGCCGAGCGATTGCCAGAACGACAACGCCTCGGCGTCCAGGGTTCGTCGTGGGTCCACGCCCGCGCTGACGAGGACGAAGCCCGTGCCGATCAACTCGTCGAGCAGATGGCGCCGGCCATCGGGTCCGCGCACGCTGGGCTGCGGCATCAGCGTGCCTTCGGCACCGCGCCAACGGCGACGCGCAAGCCCCATGTAGCACCCGGCCTCGTAGACGGGCTTGGGAATGAACTCGCCCCGGCGCACGAACGGCCCGATCCCGGGCAGCCGCACCATGAGGCGAGTGAGCAGGTTGCGCACCCGGGTGCCCACGGGGTGGGTCATCGAGACGAAGTCCTTCATGCGGATGCCCTCGCGCGTCATCGCGGCGGCATGCGGCTGGCGCTCGCTCTGGTAGCTGTCCAGGAATGCCTCGCCGGCCTGCCCGCGCAGCACGGCGTCGAGCTTCCAGGCCAGGTTGTACGCATCGCGCACGCCGGCGTTCATGCCCTGGCCGATGAACTGCGGCGTCATGTGCGCCGCGTCGCCGGCCAGCAGCACGCGCCCGTCGCGCCACTTCTCTGCCATCAGCGCGTTGAAGGTGTAGACCAGCGTGCGCAGGATCTCGAACTTGTCGACATCGATGTACCGCGACAGGTAGTGACGCACCGTCTCGGGGTGCGTCATCTGCTCGCGCGTCTGGCCGGGCATGAGCATGAATTCGAAGCGGTGGTGGCCGTTCGGCTGCACGCAGCAGACGGTCGGGCAGGCCGGGTCGCAGATGAAGTTGAAGTACGGCACGTGGCGCAAGCCGTCGCTGGCGTCCTTGGCCTTGATGTCGACCACCAGCCACGGGTTGGGAAAGTTCTTCCCGCTCATCTCGATACCGAGTTGTGCGCGCACGCCGCTGCGGCCGCCATCGGCGCCCACCATCCAGCGGGCGCGCACCCGGGCTTCCCGCGGCGCGGGAGCAGGCTTCACGCCGAGCTGCGGAGCCGCCTTGCCATAGTCGCTGCCCCCGCAAGCGACATGGAACAGGTCCACGCCGTCGGCATCCTGCTCGAAGCGCGTGACCTCACGGCCGCGCAGCACGGTCACGTTCGGATGCCTGGCCAGGCCCTCCGACAGCGCCGTCTCCAGCAAGGGCTGGTAGAAGAAGTTGTTCGCGGGCCAACCGTGCTCGCGCTTGGTCGTCTTGATCTGGAACAGCACGGAACCGTCGGGCAGCACCATCTGCACCGGCGCGTCTTCGAGCATGTCGGCCGCCAGTCGATCCGCCATGCCGATCGACTGGAAGATGCGCATGCATTCCCCGTCGGTATAGACGGCGCGTGCGTTGCCATAGAACCGGGGTTCGCGCTCCAGCACGAGAACCTGGTGGCCGCGCTGTCCCAGCGCGTGGGCCAGCGTGAGGCCGGTGGGGCCGAGTCCGACGATCGCGACGTCGCAGGCGAAGTCAGGGGCGTTCATGCTGTAACTCCAACGGTGTGTTCCTTGCGGGTGAGCGAGGCGAGGCCTCGGCCCATCTGGCCGAGCCGCGAGCCCATCGTCAGTCCCTCGGGGAAGTGACCCCAGAGGCTGATGCCCTGGTAATGGCCGGGCTTCCAGCTTGCTTCCGCCTCATGCGTGACGACGATCGGATTCCAGCCGATCTCGATCTCGAAGCCGGATGGGGTGGCGACATAGAACGAGACTTCACGGTCGTTCGGGTGCTGGCCGATCGCGTTCGCAATGCGACAGCCCATGGCGCGCAGGCGCCGGTAACCCTCGGTCACGTCGTCGAGGCTGCGTGCCTGCAGGTTGAGGTGATGGATCGACGTGCGCAGCGGATTCATGCGCTGGCCCCTCGTGGCCGCGATGGCCACCGAATGGTGCCGGCCGTTCAGGCGCAGGAAACTCAGGTCCAGCGTGACGCCGTTCAGCCGGTCCTCGATGGTGTCGGACAGGCGCGCGTCGAAAAATCGCTGGAAGAAGTTCAATGCGGCTTCCGGCTCGCGCGTGGACATGGCGAAGTGACCCAGGCCCATGTGGCCGGTGACGAAGCCGCTGCAGCGCATCTCGAGGGCTCGCGTGCTCAGCAAGGGCTTGAAGAAGAGCTCGTAGCGCACGCGCTTGGGGCCTGCGAAGGCCCACAGGCTTTCGACGCCGCGTGCCGCCGCCTCGGCGCCGCCGACGCTTTGCACCTGCAGCCCTGCCGCCTCCAGTCGCCGCAGCGCCAGCGCCAGCGCCGGCTCGTCGTGCAGTTGCCAGCCGATCGCCACCACATCCTCGGCCGGGCCTTCCCGGACGACGATGCGGCGTTCGTGTTCGTCGATGCGCAGCGCCAGGCCACTGCGTGTGGCTTCGGCATGCACGCCCAGGCCCTCGCGCGCAAAGCGCTCCCATTCGGCCAGCTTGCGCGACTCCACCACCACGTAGCCGAGGCTGATGCGGTCGAAGAGGGTGTCCCCGGCAGGGATTGCTGTGACGGTGTTCATGCGAATCACTCCCCGGTCAGGCCTCGTTGCCCAGGAAGGCAGCCACCGTCGCGTTGAATTCGGCTGCACGTTCCCACTGGACCCAGTGTCCCGTGCGGCTGAACAGAAACACGTCGGCACGGGGCAGCCTGGCCTGCAGCGCCAGGGCTGCGGCGCTCGGGTTGACCCGGTCCTCGCAGCCCCACAGGATCAGCGTCGGGTGGTCGAAGTCCGCAAGGCGCGGATCGAGCAGGAAGTCCATGCGCCTGAAGGCCTCCGGATTGGGGGGCACGCGCAGCGGCGGGTTGGCCACCACGGCAGGGTCGATGCTCGACTCGAAGCGCTCGCGCAGCATCGCCTCGCTGACGCCGCTGGCGTCGTAGACCAGGTCCTCCGTGATGAAGGAACGCAGCTTCTCGAAGGTCGGCCCCTCTCCGGCGTAGTACGTCAGGAGGCGCAGAAGGCCGGGGGTCGGCTTGCCTTGGGCGATGCCGATGCCGCCGGGCCCCATGAGCACCAGGCGGCCCACCCGATCGGGTCGATCCAGCGCCAGGCGCAGCGCCACGGCACCGCCGAGCGAATTGCCCACCACATGGGCGCGTGGGATCTCCAGCGCATCGAGCAGCCCCCGCATGGCCGACGCGATGTCGCCGAACGGGTCGGCGGCGTCGATGTCCTTGCTCGAGCGTCCATAGCCGGGCATGTCGGGCACCAGCACGCGGAACTGCCGCGCCAGCACCTCGACGTTGCGCGAGTAGTTGGAGACGCCCGAGGCGCCGGGTCCGCCGCCGTGCAGCATCAACAAGGCGGGTCCGGCGCCGAATTCGGCAAGGTGGATCTGCCGCGAGCCGAGCGAGACGGTGCGGTGTGTGGGTTGTGGTCCTGCGGTGCCCATCGCTTCTCCTTCAGAGAGTGGGGCAAAGCCCCGGGGGGGTTAAACACATACGCTCTAGATTGAACATAAGTGTTCAATATTTATCTCGATTGCGCATTCTCGTTTACCCCAGGTATGTCTAGAATTGAGCGGAGATGTTCAATTTCGACCCTGCCGCCGCTTCCGCCACGCCAGCCGACCCCGGCGTCCCACCGAGCCAGGCGCAGCGGCGCATCCATGCCGCGGCGATGAGGCTGTTTGCCGAGCGCGGCGTCACGAAGGTCAGCATCAGCGAGCTGGCCGCCGCGGCCGGCATGGCGCGCGGCACCATCTACAGCCACGTGTCCGATGTCGATGGCCTGTTCGAGGAGGTCGCGGCGCAACTCGCGCGCGAGATGACGGCGCGGGTGGTTTCAGGTTTTGCCGGCGTGGACGATCCTGCATTGCGCCTGGCCATCGGCGTACGCCAGTACATCCGCCGCGCCCATGAGGAGCCGCTGTGGGGCCGCTTCATGAGCCGCTTCGGGCTCAGCCCGGCGGTGCTGCAGACAGTGCTGGGCAGCGAGCCGCTGACCGACCTGCAGGCCGGCATCGCCTCGGGCCGCTATCGCATCGGTCGCGAGCAATTGCCTGCCATGGCGGCTCTGCTCAGCGGCGGCACCCTGGCGGCGATGCTTCCGGTGCTGGATGGCCATGGAACCTGGCGCGACGTGGGCTCGGATATGGCCGAAATCCTTCTCGTGGCGCTGGGCCTGGACCGCGCCGAAGCCCGTGCACTGGCCAGAAGCGAGCTTCCGGCACTGGGCGAGGGCGTTTGAGCCCTCGCAGGCCGGCGCGGCCGAGCGGCTACTCGTCGCGGATGCCGTTGCGCAATACGCCGATGGCGCCGACCTCGATCTCGACGCGCGGCCGGCCAGGAACAGGCGCCGGTCCCACGCTCCCGAAGCTGGCGCCTCAATAAAGCGCGAGTTGGCTTTGCTCTTTCGGCGCGATCCGGGCCCGAGCCACGACTTTGCGCCAGCGCTCCAGATCTCTCTGCAACCTTTGCGCGAGCGCCTCTGTTGTCCCTGGCTCGGCTCGAGCGCCGTGGCTCTGAAAACGCGCGACAACTTCGGGATCGCACAGTACTTGATTGAGCGCCCGATTGAGGCGATCAATGGAAGCGGGGGGCGTGCCAGCCGGCGCGAACAGCCCATACCATTGCTCGACATCCAACCCCGAGACTCCCTGTTCCGCGAGCGTCGCTACCTCGGGTAAGGCCTCAAGCCGTTTCGGTCCCGCCACGCCCAATGCGCGTAGTTGTCCAGCGCGAATGAACGGGTATGCCGTGAACAGGCTCGGAAACATGACCTGCGAGCGGCCGGCGACGGTGTCGGCAATGGCCGGCGCGGCCCCTTCGAAGGTCGAACTCGACATCGAGGTCCCGCTGCTGAGCTGGAACAGTTCAGCCGCGAAGTGCGGAGGGGTCCCATCACCGGCGGACGCGTAGCTGAAGCGGCGAGGCGAGTCCATCAGCCGCGCGATGAGCGTGTCCAGATCGGGCGCGCCCTTCTCCGGATGCGTGACCATCAAGGTTGGGGACGATCCCACGAGGCCGATCGGAGCGAAATCCTCGACCGGGTCGTACCCCAGCCTTTGAAGTGCCGGATTCATCGCGTGCGTGCCGACGTAGCCGAACATCAAGGTGTGCCCGTCCGGTGCGGAACGTGCGACGTACTCGCTGGCGATCGCGCCGTTCGCCCCAGCGCGGTTGTCGACCACCACCTCCTGGCCAAGCAGTGGGGCCAGCTTGGCGGCGATGATTCGAGCCATTGTGTCGTTGCCGCCACCGGCGCGCGTCGGCACGATGATGGTGAACGCCTTGTTCGGAAAGGTCGAGAGTTCCGCACCCGTCGGCTCGGGGCGCGAGAAGACGTATTCGGGCAGATGCAGTTCGCCTTGCATGATCTTTCGCGCCGTGCGAACAAGCGCAGCGCGTTCGACTGTTGCGCCATCTTCGCAACCATTCAGCTCCACTTCGATGTCTATCCGGCCAGCGGGATGCAGCACGACCAACCTGTGCCGCCCCGGATCGCGTGCCTGCCCGCTTGCGACCGTTCCCGGCAAGGCAAAGGCACTTGCGACGCCGATGGCTCCCGTCACCGCATGTGACGCGTGGCATTTTCGAGGTGTGAAGTAGCGCGACGTGATGTTGTCATCCGACTCGCCCGCGCTGACCAGCACGGGCTTGGGAATGACGCTGTTGGACACGTCCCCCAGGCCCATCATGCGTCCGGCCTCCAGGCGAAGCCTCTCGAGCCGCTCAAGAAGTGCGGTGTTCGCATCGAGCGCAGCCGGCTTCTCGCGCCCTGTGACGCCGAGGTCGCCGGCCCGGACGATCATCAGCGGCATGGCGGCGTCGATGCAGGTCACCTGAATGCCGTCGATGGTGTCGATGCGCTTTCCTGTCGGAAAGACTTTCCCCGTGACCGCTCCCCATGCGTCAAGGAAGTTCAGCAGGATGGGTGCAGCCGTGCCGGCAACACCATCGATGCGCGCGTCGCCCTCGTAGGTCACGCGGCCGCCGGGCGTGCGCACGGTGACGTCGATGCGCGACCCCGTGTTGACGTTGTAGACGCGAACATTGGTTGTGCCGTCGGTCGCTGACACCAGCCCCTGCTCGATCGCAAAAGGCGCAACGCCGGAGAGCATGTTCCCGCAATTCGGCCGCGTGTCGACCGACTGGTGGCCGACGCCCACCTGCGCAAAGAGGTAGTCGATGTCGCATCCAGGCCGGGACGAGCGCGACACGATGGCCACCTTGCTGTTCAGCGTACTGCCGCCGCCCACGCCATCGAGCTGCAGCGGGTCGGACGCGCCGATCGCCCCGATGAACGCCTGGTCACGCGCCTCGTCGCCTTCCGGCAACCACTCACGCAGAAAGAATGGTCCCCGCGAAGTGCCGGCGCGCATCAGCACGCAGGGGATGGACTTGTTCATATCATTCGGCAGTGATCTTGGCCGCCTGAACGACTTTCTTCCACTTGATCTGCTCTTGCGCAACATAGGCGCGCATCTGGTCGGTCGTCATGGGTGAGACCTCCGCACCATGGTCTTCGAGTCGCTTGATCACGGTCTTGTCGGCCAACACCTCGTTGAGCACCTTGTTGAGCTGCTCGATCACGGGCTTCGGTGTCTTCGCCGGCGCGAAGATGCCATACCACTGGGAGACGTCGACGTCGGCGATTCCCTGTTCCTGCAACGTCGGTACATCGGGCATCAGCGCCGAACGTTTGGACCCCGCAACACCGACGGCCTTCAGCTTGCCGCCCTTCACGTACGGCATGGCTGTGAACACGCTCGGGAACATCACCTGCGTCTGGCCAGCGATGGTGTCCGTGATCGCAGGCGCGGAACCCTTGTAGGGCACATGGAGCATGCTGGTGCCCGTTGAAAGCTTGAACAACTCGGCGGCGAAATGCGGCGCCGTGCCGTTGCCGGCCGAGGCATAGCTGGTCTTGTCCGGGGCCGCCTTGAGCATCGCTACGACTTCCTTTGCGGTGCTGGCCTTGACGGCCGGATTGAGGACCATCAGCGTTGCCGATGATCCGACCATGCCGACAGGCTCGAAGTCCTTCACCGGGTCATAGCGAAGCTTCTGCAGCGCCGGGTTCATCGCGTGCGTTGCGATGTAGCCCAGCATGATCGTGTAGCCGTCCGGCGCGGCACGCATCACGTATTCGCTGGCGATCGCGCCGTTGGCGCCTGCCTTGTTCTCGACGATGACGGGCTGCTTCAGGATGGCCGACATACCCTGTCCAACGATGCGTGCCATGGCATCGTTGGCGCCTCCTGCGGCCGTCGGGACCACGAGGGTGATCGTCTTCTCGGGAAAGGCGGCTGCCGCACTTCCGCTTGAGCAAGCCAGCGATGCCGCCAGCGCGACTGCGGCAATGAGGCGAGGTTTCTGAGTGTTCAAGTTGTCTACTCCGGTGGATGTCTGATGCCGAAAGCGTGGGCTTCTCGTTGTTTTGGGCCCTGGGTGAATGTTCCGCTCCAGGGCGAGTTCTGTGAATTGCATGTTTGAGATCGATTGATGCACACTGTGGATCAGTGAAAATTGCATCGGGAGCGCATGCGCCATGGCCATCAACTTCAATCTCAACGATCTGCAGGCCTTCCGGGCGGTTGCCGAACTGAAGAACTTTCGCAAGGCAGCCGAGGCGCTGCATGTCTCGCAGCCCGCGTTCAGCCGCCGCATCGAGAAGTTGGAGGAAGCTCTGGGGGTTCGTCTCCTCGACCGGACCACGCGTCGCGTGAGCTTGACCTCCGTGGGACGAGATTTCGATCGCAAGGTCCAGCAGCTTCTGGACGAACTCGATCACACGTTGTTGGGTATCCGCGGCGTGGCGGCCACGCGCATGGGCGAGGTGACGATTGCCTGCGTGCCTTCGACCGTCTACTACTTCCTCTCGCAGGTGATCTCGCGCTACCACGAGCGCTACCCGAAGATCCGGGTCAAGGTGTTCGACGCCAGCGCCAACGAGGTGCTCTCGGCCGTGTCGCGCGGGGAGGCTGACTTCGGCCTCAATTTCGTCGGTGCCAAGGAACCGGACATCGAATTCAAGCCCTTGCTGGAGGAGCGTTTCGTCGCCGCTTGCAGGCGCGACCATCCGCTCGCACAGAAGCGTCGCGTGAACTGGACCGAGCTCGGGCAGTACGACTACATCTCGGTCAGCAAGGCATCGGGCAATCGGCTGTTGCTGGACCAGGCTCTTTCAGGCGTTCCGGGCCGCCCGCAGAGCATCTACGAAACCCAGCACGTCACGACGATGCTCGGCCTCGTCGAGGCGGGTCTCGGCGTGGCTGCGGTGCCTTCGAGCGCCATGCCGGACTCTGACCATCCGCTTCTCGTGAGCGTGCCACTCTACGACCCGGTGATCACGCGCAAGATCGGCCTGATCCGGCGCAAGGGCCGGACCTTGTCCCCGGCTGCGCAGCAGCTCTATGCCTTCTTTTCGGAGATGAAAG
Source organism: Variovorax sp. HW608 (assembly GCF_900090195.1). NCBI lineage: Bacteria > Pseudomonadati > Pseudomonadota > Betaproteobacteria > Burkholderiales > Comamonadaceae > Variovorax > Variovorax sp. HW608. Next base: position 5,935,151 of record NZ_LT607803.1, on the reverse strand, counting down.
CAAAGCGCGGCAAGCCCCCAGGCCGCCGCGCTGCGAGTTGAAAAGCCAGAGGAGAACGATACCCGAGCTCGCCCTGGGTTTCAGCGTGCCGTGCCGGTGTGGCCGAGCGGCAACTGCAAGTTCCCGGAGCCCTCTTCGAGGTCGTGTTCGGTGTTGGCATAGTTCGCCGCCAGTTCACGACGCAGCACGTCTCGGTCGCAGGCGTTCTCCCAGATGGAAACCACGATGCAGGCCACTGCATTGCTGATGGTGCTGGTAAGCGCGCGCGCCTCCGACATGAAGCGATCGATGCCGACGATCAGGGCCACGCCCGCAACCGGAAGATCAGGCATCACCGTGAGCGTAGCGACCAATGCGACGAAACCACTGCCTGTCACCCCCGCCGCGCCCTTGGATGTCAGCAGCATGATCCCCAGCATCGAGCCGATCTGCAGCCACGACAGATGGACGTCGCAGGCCTGGGCGATGAACATCGATGCCAAGGTCAGGTAGATGGCCGTGCCGTCGAGATTGAACGAATAGCCAGTCGGCAGCACGAGCCCGACCACGCCCTTCTTGCAACCCAGCCTTTCGAGCTTGAGCAGGAGACGGGGAAGCACGGGCTCGCTGGAGGAGGTGCCTAGAACGACCAGCAACTCCTCCTTGATGTAGCGCATCAGCTGCCACAGCTTGAAGCCGTGCAGACGCGACAGCACACCCAGCACCACCGCGACGAAGAAGATGCAGGTCACGTAGAAGGTCCCGATCAGCATTCCCAGCGATCCGATCGACTTGATGCCGTAGCGTCCGACCGTGAATGCCATGGCACCGAACGCACCGATCGGCGCCAGCCGCATGATGATTCCGAAGGCCGCGAACAGCATGTGCGAGAAGCCGTCGATACCCTCGAGCACCGGCTTGGCGTTCGCGCCGATCTTCGTCAGGCCGAATCCGCAGATCACCGCGAGCAGCAGCACCGGCAACACTTCGCCCTCGGCGAAGGCGCCGAAGAACGCGTTCGGAATGATGTGCATGACGAAGTCGGTGAAGCCGTGGATATGCACCTGATTCGCGAAGCGGGTCGCCACGGAGGCGTCGAGGTTCTTCGGGTCGATGTGCATGCCGGCACCCGGCTGGAGGAGCAGGACGGCGACCAGGCCGGTGATGAGCGCCAGAATCGTCAGGGCGTAGAAGAGTCCCATCGCCTTGAGCAGGGTCTTGCCGATCTCCTTGGAGTCGCCCAGCGAAGTGATGCCGCTCACGATGGTGCAGAACACCACCGGCGAGATCATCATCTTGACCAGCTTGACGAAGCCGTCGCCGAGTGGCTTGAGCGCGGCGCCGAACTCGGGCCAGTAGTGGCCCACGGTGATGCCGAGGATCAGGCCGATCAGGACCTGTATGTAGAGCAGCTTCAACAGCTTTCGGATGTTCACGTTGTCTCCAGGCTTCGGTGGCACAGATACACACCGGTCTTCGCCGGCTCGATCCATTTGTGAAAGGTCGATGTCGGGCTTAGCTGCGTGCTGCGAGGACGCGATCGACCATCACGCCGGCTTGGCCGATGTTGTTGGCCGGGTCGCACATGGCTTCGAGCTGGGCCCGCGTGACATGCTTGTTGACCTCCGGGTGTGCGACCAGGATCTCGATCAACGGCTGGTTGTCGGCCAGCGCCTGGCGGCACAGGTCATAGACAAGGTCGTGCGCATACTCGCGGCCGATGTATGGACCCAGACCCATCATCACGGCCTCGGACATCACGAGTCCGTTGGTGATGTCGATGTTGGCGCGCATACGGGTGGCGTCGACTTCCAGGCCCTTGAGAATGAACTTGGTCTGCTTCAACGCGCCCGACATCAGGCAGAAGATCTCCGGGAGCGACACCCACTCGATTTCCCACGGCCCGGTCGAGCGCTCGTGGTCGGCCACCATCGCATCCATCAGCGCGGCCGCATGCTGGCGTGCAACCGAGATGTTGGCGTGGATGTAGAGGCAGGAGATGGGATTGCGCTTTTGCGGCATGGTCGAGGATGAGCCGCGACCCGGCGCGAAGGGCTCGAACACCTCGGCCACCTCGGTCTGCATCATCAGCTTGACGTCCATCGCGATCTTGCCGAGCGAGCCGCCGACCAGTCCGAGGAAGGCGCCGACTTCGGCGATGGTGTCCCGTACCGTGTGCCACGAGATGAGCGGCTGGGCGAGTCCCAACTCCTTCATCAGACCTGCCTGGGTTTCCATGGCACCCTTTTCGAGCGAAGACAAGGTGCCCGACGCACCGCCGAACTCGCCCATCAGGACGCGGGGCTTGAGTTGCTGCAGGCGGTCGCGGTGACGATCGATGCCGGCCAGGATGCTCGCCATCTTGTAGCCGAAGGTGATCGGCGTGGCCTGCTGCAGGTTGGAGCGCCCGATGACGGGTGTGTCGCGGTATTTCCTTGCGAGGGAGGCGAGTGCATCGCCGATCTCGTCCAGATCCTGCTCCACCAATGCAAGACCTTCGCGCATCTGCAGCACCGCGGCCGTGTCGGTGATGTCCTGCGTCGTGGCGCCCCAGTGGCAGTACTCGCCGAGCTTGTCGCGGCAGTTCGCATTGATCTGGTTGACGACGGCGATGATGGGATAGCCGATCTGTTCGGTCTTGGCCTTCAGCTTGGCCCAGTCGATCTGCGACAGGTTGCAGTTGCGCACGACCTCGTCCGCCGCTTCCTTGGGGATGATGCCGAGTTCGCCCTGCACCTTGGCGAGGGCGCGCTCGATGTCCAGGTATTTGGCGGTGCGGTTCTCGTCGGACCAGACTTCGCGCATGCGCGCGTCGCTGAACATGTCGCCGAAGATGCGCGAGTCGATGATGGTGGAGGCCATGGTGCTTGTCTCTTACTTTGGGGGAAGGTGGTGGAGGAGGTCAAAAGTGAGGTCAGGCACGGGCCAGCGCCAGCGTGCGCTGTGCCTGCAGTACGACCGGGCGGTCGACCATGCGGCCATCGAGCCGGGCGGCGCCTGGTGATGCCGCATCGGCATCCAGGACGCGCCGGGCCCAATCCAGCGCGTCCGCGCTCGGTCGCAGCGCGGCATGAATCGGCTGTACCTGGCGTGGGTGAATGCACAGCTTGGCGCCGAAGCCCAGCCGCCGCGCACCGGCAAGATCCGCCAGCAGGCGTTCCTGGTCGTCGAGTTGCGGCGTGACGCCTGCGACCGGTGCCGGAAGGCCCGCCAGGCGCGAAGCGATCGCGATGCGGCTGCCGGCATAGGCAAGGCCCGAGCTGTCCGTCGAGATGTCCATGTCGAGGTCGAGCGCGAAATCCAGCGTGCCGAAGACCAGGCGCTGCACGCCCGCGGCTGCGATGCGGTTCACTTCCGAGACCCCGCGCGCGCTTTCGATGAGTGCGAGGATGTCTGCGGCCGGCAATGCGGCCTGGGTCTCGGCAATCTGCGCGGGCGATTCGGCCTTGGGCAAAAGCACGCTGATCCCATGCGCGTCGCCCAACGCCGCAAGGTCGGCGGCAAACCAGGACGAAGTGGCGTCGTTGATACGCACCACGACGCGGGATCGGTCTTCGGGCGCCGCACGCTTCAACCAACCCGCCACCATGCCGCGTGCCGTGGTCTTGTCATCGGCGGCAACGGCATCTTCAAGGTCGACAACGACCTTGTCCGCACCGCTGGCCAGCGCCTTGCCAAAGCGTTCCGGACGTGTTCCGGGCACGAAGAGGTAGGTCCGGGCAGGAGGCAGTAATTCGGCTGACATGACGGTGACCTCAGACAGCGTTGGCCGCGTGCAGCCCGGCGATTTCGCTGGGGCTGTAGCCGAGCTCGGCCAGGATCGCATCCGTGTGTTCGCCGAGTGCAGGCACCGGGTCCATCCGGGGGCCTGTGTCCCAGCTGCCGGGCGGCAGCAGGGCGGGCACCGGGCCCATCGACGTCCCCACCTGGGTCCAACGCCCGCGCGCTTCAAGCTGCGGATGCGCCCAGACTTCCTTCATGGTGTTGACCTGCGCATTCGCGATCTGCGCGAGCTCCAGGCGCTCGACCACTTGCTTGCCGGTCAGGGGCCTGAACGCTTCCACGATGATCTGCCGCAATGCAGACCGCTCCGCCACGCGCTTGAAGTTGGCGGTGAACCGCGGATCCTTCGCGAGATCGGGTTGCTGCAGCACCTTGTCGCAAAAGCTGACCCATTCGCGCTCGTTCTGCAGGCCCAGCATCACGGTGGTGCCGTCGCCGGCCGGGAAGGGACCGTAAGGATAGATCGTCGCGTGGCTGGCGCCGGTGCGTGGCGGCGGCTCGGCGCCTTCGAAGGCATAGTAGAGCGGATAGCTGGTCCATTCGGCCAGCGACTCCAGCATCGAGATGTCGATGCGTTGCCCCTTGCCCGTCTGCCCACGCTGCAGCAGTGCCGCCAGGATGTTGCTGTACGCGTACATGCCAGCTGCAATGTCTGCGATGGAGGGGCCTGCCTTGCAAGGCTCTTCGGGCGTACCGGTCACGGAGACAAAGCCGGCCTCGCTCTGGATCAGCAGGTCATAGGCCTTCTTGTCGCGGTAGGGCCCGGGGTTGTGTGGGTCATCCCCGTAGCCGGAAATGTCGCAGACGATCAAGCCCGGCTTCGCGCCGGAAAGTCTGGCGTAGCCCAGGCCGAGCCGCGCTGCGGCACCTGGTGCGAGGTTCTGCACGACGACATCGGCCTTCTCCAGGACCAGCCGCTCGAGCACCCGCGCGGCCTCGGGATGCTTCACATCGAGCGTGAGGCTTTCCTTGGAGCGGTTGGTCCACACGAAGTGCGATGCCAGGCCGCGAACGCGTTCGTCGTAGCCGCGCGCAAAATCACCCGAGCCGGGGCGCTCGATCTTGATGACGCGGGCCCCGAGGTCGGCCAACTGGCGAGTGGCGAAGGGCGCGGCAATCGCGTGCTCCAGTGTGACAACGGTGATGCCCTTGAGTGGCTGCATGGTCGATCTCTTCTGATGTTGTGGTGAGGGTCAGCGCAGCACTGCGGTGGCATCCATCGTCAGCCAGCCCTCGTGGTCGGAGGCCCAGAGGTGGATGGTCTTGCCGTCCGCCTGCGGGCGGCCGCTGACATGGAATGCATTCAGGTCGAACGTGGGCCGGACGGCCTTGAAGCGAAAGCTCGCCACATCTGCTTCGGGCATCTGGCGGCGCAGCAGGTCCATCAGCAGCGTCGCGATCAGCGGACCATGCACGATCAGGCCGGGATAGCCTTCGACCTGCGTCACGTACTGGCGGTCGTAGTGGATGCGGTGGCCATTGAAGGTCAGTGCCGAGTAGCGGAACAGCAGCACGTCGTCGGGCACGATCTGGCGGCGCCAGGCGGCCTCGGCCGGTGCAGCTTGCGGCGCTGGCACCACATCGTTCGGCCCTTGGGCTTCGCGGTACACGATGTCATGGAACTCGACGAGCGCCGGCTCGCTGGCCTCGTTGCACCGCACCTCATGGCGCACCTTCACGAACACGAGCTTGCCGGTGCGGCCTTCCTTGGTCGTGACGTCGTCGATGGTCGAGGTTCTGGTGACACGGTCGCCGACGCGGATGGGTCTGCGAAATTCGAACTGACCGCCGGCCCACATGCGCCGGGGCAGCGGAACCGGCGGAAGAAAGCCGCCGCGTTTGGCGTGCCCGTCGGCTCCGATTTCGCTTTGCTGGTGCATGGGCAGGAAGTAAAGCCAGTGCCACAGAGGTGGAAGTGGCTTGCCCGATTCGACCGACGTCGCCGGATGGTCCAGGGTCGCGGTCAGTGCGACTACCGGGGTGGGATTGACGGTGTCTTCGACTCTTGCGCTGCGTCCGATCCACGATTGCAGCTGATCCTGCCGTGCTTCCAATGTCGTCTCCTTTGCCGGTGCCCAAAAGCGGCAGCCGTTCTGGAGAGGAAGTTTGCGGCGCTTCCTTTGTTAGGAGAATTGCAACGTTTGATCTTATTGATGCACCAAAAGCATCAGCACAGTTGACGTGGACGCGCTGGCGCGTTTTCTTCATGTCGGTGGCTGAACGGTTCGGCTACGACGATGGGCAACGGTGGAGGGTCGGCCCGCAGGTGGTGAGCGAAGCCGAATTCGTGGTCCAGCTCCTGGGGATTCAGAACGGGCGGGGTCAGGGAGAGCCCAGACCCAGTCGCAGAATCGTGGCCGCCTTGAGCCGGCTGTCCTCGCGAACCTTGTTCTCGAAGTCTTTGCCCGATCGAAAGTCCACGATCTGGTTGGCGCCCCGTGCCCACTCCTGGTACTTCGGCGATGCCACCGCGGCGCGGCAGCTTGCCTCCAGCCTGGCGATCACGGCGTCAGGTGTGCGGGCGGGGGCGAGCACGCCACCGAAACTGGCTTGCACCACGGGCAGGCCCGCGTCCTTGAGAGTTGGAACGTCGGGAAACGACGGATGACGCTTGTCTGCGTAGACCGCGATCAACCGCAGCGCGCCCGAGTTGAGTTGGCCAGTGAGGGAGCTCACCAACACCGCGCCGAAGCTCAGCCGATCGCCCAGCAGGTCCTGCAGCATCGGTGCATCGCCCTTGTAGGGCACGTGCGTCAGAGTGACCTTGGTCGTCGCCTCGATGTCCGAAGTGCCCGGGTGCGGTATGGAGCCTGTTCCCGAGGTGCCGTAGTACAGCATCCCTGAAATAGGTTTAAGTATTTGGATCAAGGTAAGGTGCCAGCAGAGTGACGACCAGCTCTGCGGTTTCGGCGAGCGTTCCGGTGCCCGGCAGTGGCTCCCAGCGACCGGTGTGGCTGCGAAACGCGGATGAGTAGGCGTTGCGGGCAAGTTCGGTGATGCGCGCAACGGTGTCCACCACGTCGTCCTCGCGGCGCATCTGGATGAGCAGATGCTTTCCATAGGGGCGCACGCTGGCCTGGTTGTGGCCGGTCAGGGTGGCGAGTTGGCGCTGAAGCTCAGCGGCCCTTCTTTGGGCGTCGTGGGTTGGCATCGTTGTTGAACCTCAAGGGTTCGCCAATTTGAAGCTCAAAGCCGGCGAATGTCCAACTGAACGGCTTGGGCGCCCGGTTGCGTTGCGCAAGGAAGGCTTCGGTGCGCTGGCGCAGGTGCCCAATGGAGGTATGGCTGGCGTGGCGCAGGACGCGACGCGAGTAGATCCCAAACAGCAGTTCGATCTGATTGACCCAGCTCGCATGCAGGGGCGTGAAGTGAAAGACGAAGCGCTGATCGTGGCGGGCATTGAAATCATCCCACACGGCCTGCGCACGGTGGGTGTTGAGGTTGTCCCACACGATGTGGATGCGACCCTTGGGGTAGGCCATGGCGACTTGCTCCATGAAGGCCAGGAGATCGGCCTGCGTGCGTCGATCCGAGCAACTGCCGATGACGCGCCCCGTGTGCACGTCCAGCGCGGCAATGAGGGCCTGCGTGCCATGACGGATGTACTCGAACTCGCGCCGACGCGCTCGACCGGGCCGGGGCTCGCGGTCCGCGTGCTTGCGCTCGATGGCCTGGATTCCGGTCTTCTCGTCGATGGAAAGCACGACCGACCCCTTGGGGGCCCGGCGGTACAGAGCGCAGATCTCGTTGACCTTCTCCCGGAATTGCGGGTCGGGGCTGTGCAGCCACTGCCGCACGCGGTGCGGGCGCAGGTCGCCCGCTTGCAGAATGCGTTGCAGATGGCTGCGGCTGATCTGCTGGACCACGCCTCGCTGGACGGCACGATCCACCAACTCGTCCAGCGTGGGTGTCGCCCGTCCGTGCGGTTCGGCCGGCTCGCAGGCCAGGGCCAGCAGTTCCAGTCGTTGCGTCTCACCGATACGCCGGGGGCGACCAGGACGGGGCACCTCCTGCAGTCCTTGAACGCCCTTGCGGGCCAGCCGCGAGCGCCAATGCGACACGGTCTGTGCGGATACGCCAAGCGCCTGAGCAATCGAGGCGGTCGTCTCGCCTCGGTGGGCCCTCAGCGCGATCTGCGCTCGCATCACATGGCGTTGCTCGGCCGTTGCGCGCCGGGTCAGAGCCTCCAGCGACTTACGCTCTTCTCGCGATAGCTTGATAGGCTGTGCTCGACGTCCTCGACCCATGCCTTGAAGCTTATCTCAGACTCTATCTTTAAGAAAGCTATTTAAGGGATGTTGTAGTAGTTCACCTTGCCCGGAACCTTGCGAGCATCGGCCAGGATGTCCTCGACACCGTGGTAGGGCGAGTTGCCAGGCACTGCGATGGCGAAGATGTTGTCGAAGACCTGGCAGACGTAGCGAAACGAATCGAGGTCGTACGCGATCGACTTCAGCCGATGCCGCTCGCTCGACAGCGGCACGGCCGGTGTGAAGGCCAGCACGTAGCCATCCGCCCGGGCGTTGGCCACCATCGTGAGCCCGACGGTGCCTGCCGCGCCATCCCGGTTGATGACCGCGATCGATTGCCCCAGCGTCTGTGCCATGGCGTCGGCCAGATTGCGGGCGTTCAAGTCCAATCCGCCGCCGGCTGCGAACGGCACCAGCATCTGGATCGGTCGCGAGGGATAGTCCTGAGCGGTGCTGCCCAGGGCCACTATGGCCAACGGCATGCCGAGCAAGGCCCGCCTCTTGCCATGCAAGAAGTTGAACATGTTTGCGCGCCGCTCCTCCAGCACCAGGATGTCGGCGGCGTCGCTCACCGATTACTCGTCGCGGATGCCGTTGCGCAGCACGCCGATGGCATCGACCTCGATCTCGCAGATGTCGCCCGGCTTCATGAAGAGCTGCGGCGTGCGCTTGTTGCCGACGCCGCCGGGCGTCCCGGTGACGATCACGTCGCCGGCCGCGAGCGGAAGGAAGGCGGAGATGTAGGCGATCTGGCGCGGAATGCTGTGCACCATCATGTCCGTGGTGGCGCGCTGCAGTTCCTGGCCGTTCAGGCGCGTGACGAGCGTCATCTTCTGGTCGGGCGCGATCTCGTCGGAGGTCACCATCCATGGACCGAACGCGCCGGTCTTCCAGAAGTTCTTGCCCGGGGCCCACTGCGAGGTGTGAAGCTGCCAGTCGCGCACGCTCCCGTCGTTGTAGCAACTGTAGCCGGCGATGTGCGACCAGGAATCGGCCTCGGAGATGTGGCGGCCGCCCTTGCCGATGACGATGGCGATCTCGCCTTCGTAGTCCAGCCGCTCGGAGACACGTGGGCGGACGATGTCCTCGCCATGCGCTGCTTGCGAATCGGCCACGCGCAGGAAGATCACCGGCTGCTCCGTCACTTCCTTGCCCGTCTCGCGGATGTGCTCGCCGTAGTTCAGGCCGATGCAGAAGATCTTCCCGGGGTTGGGGATGACCGGAAGCAGCCTGGCTTCGGACAGTGGCAGGGTGATCTTGGTCGCTGCCACCTTGGTGGATGCGTCGGAGAAGAGGTCCGCCGCGATGAAGGCCTTGAGGTCCGGCGCGCGCGCGCCATAGACCTCGCCCAGGTCGATCACGCGGTCGCCGACGACGGCGCCATAGCTGTCCTTGCCGTTGTATTGGTAGCTGATGAGTCTCATGTCTTGATTCCTTGAATGGATGATGAAAGCCGCTTTGAGCCGATTCACGGTGCAACGGGGAGGTACTGCGAGATGCGCTCCAGGTCAGCCCCTGAACGCGCCACGCCGACGATGTATCGATCGGGGCGAAGGATGACGGCGCTCGCGTCGTGCGCGCGCAACCATTCCTGGAGGCTCGCATCCGGCTGATCGATGACGACGGCGCCGCTGTGCTGCCAGAGCGATGCGGTCGTGGCGGACACGGCAGAGAGCACCTGCCGGCTGCCGATGACGGCGCTACGGCGTCCCAGGACTTCGTCGAGCAGGCGCCCATCGTCCAGCTGCGGCTGGGGAAAGGGCCGCCCTGCCAGTTCGGGCACGGTGGGGTCGAAGGCGCCAGCGCCGAGCAGCTGTGGCGGAAGCTCGAAGATCTCGGGACGTCCCGCCTCGAACTTCGCGTCGCGCTCCGCGGCGAGCACCGGGTCCGTCGTCTGGATGATGTTGCCCAGGCGCACCGCCAACTCGATGAGCGAGCGCACGTGCGGCTTGCGCTCGGACTCGTAGGTGTCGAGCAGTGCAACCGACGCACGGCCCGACAGCGCCGCGTCCAGCTTCCACGCCAGATTCGATGCATCGCGGATTCCGGCACACATGCCTTGCCCGAGGAATGGCGGTGTCTGATGACAGGCGTCGCCCGCCAGGAACAAGCGCCGGTCGCGCCAGCCGTCGGCGACCACCGACTGGAAGGTGTAGATGGCCGCACGCTCCAGGCGCGCCTGGTCGGGGCGCACCCATGGGGCCACCATCGTCCACAGGTTCTCCGGCTGTACCAACTCCTCCCAGTCATCGCCGGGCAACACCATGATTTCCCAACGGCGACGCTCGCCGACCACATTGCAGTAGGTCATCGGCCGGCGCGGATCGCAGTATTGGACCGTGTGGGCCGGCAGGTTCACCGGCTGCTCCAGCACCACGTCGAACACCAGCCAGGGCTGGCGAAGGCCGAGGTCGATCATCTCGCTACCAATGGCCTGGCGGATGGGGGAGCGTGCGCCATCGCAGCCCACGACGTAGCGGGCCTGCGCGACGTGGCTCTGGCCGGACTCCGCTGAGCGATAGGTCACGGTGGCGAGCTCGTCGTCCTGCTCCACCCCGACCAGTTCGTGGCGCAAGCTGACATGGACCTGAGGGAAGCGCGTCAGGCCCTCGCGCAGCACGGTCTCCAGCTGCGGCTGGTGGAAGTAGTAGTTGTTGGCGCACCCGTGCGGGCCGGCGGCGGCCGTGCCGCCGCGGATCAGCATCGTCTCGCCCGCACCGTTGACGAAATGCATGCCCTGCGTGCCGGGCCGCGAGATGGCCAGCACCTGCTCGCGCAGATCCGCAGCCTGGAAGATGCGCAGCACTTCGCCATCGAAGTGGATGGCGCGCGGCAGCGGGAAGATGCCGGCTTCCTTTTCCAGCACCAGCACCGAACGACCGGCCGCGCCCAGCAGGTTGGCCAGCGTGGCCCCTGTGGGGCCCATGCCGACGATCACTACGTCGTAGACGTCGGCACGCTCAGGCATTCTGGTCTTCCTGCATGCGGCGCGCGACCTCGGCCTGCCATTGCGCGCGGCTCATGAATTTGGGGAATCGCTTGGCGATGGCCTCTGCCTGCGCCAGGATGGCTTCATCCGGCTGACCCAGATCGATCGGCTCGCGCAGCGGCTGCTCGCAGTACCACGGCGTGTCCATGAACAGCTCGAGCCGATTGCCCTCTGGATCGCGGCAGTAGACCGAAACCGCATTGCCGTGCGTCACGGGGTGCATGTCCGTTGCGCCCTCCGCCAGCAGCCGATCGTGGAATCGGCGCAGCGCCGTGAGGTCGGGCGCGCGAAACGAAATCTGGTTGACCACGTTGAAGGCCATGTCAGCCGGACGGCCGGTCGCCAGCACCAGTTGGTGATGCTCGCCCGGATCGCGGCTGAGAAAGACCAGCTGCACGGGTCCCAGGTTGCCCTCGTCCGTCTGGGTGAAGCGCAGCGCCTGCTTGTAGAAGCGCGCCATGCGGGGCAGATCCGTCACGTACAGGCCGATGTGGCTGAACCGCAGATCCGAGAGATGAGTCGCTTGCATCCGTTGTCTCCTATCGAGAATGAAGGCTCGAGCTTCGTCTAGCCACGGATGAAATCATATTCATATTCTCATAATTTGACAATATATCATGTTTTCGTATGATTCATCCTCGTGCAACGGGCACGTATTCGCAATCGGAGACATTTCATGACGTTCCTCAAGAGACTCATCTCTCATTCCGCCATGCTTGCCACAGCTGCCGGTCTCGCCTTGTCCGCTTCCGGTGCGGGGGCTCAGGCCAACTACCCGACCAAGCCGGTGCGCATCATTGCCCCGTTCCCCGCAGGCAGCGGGCCGGACGCCAACGCGCGTGAACTGGCGGCCGAGCTCACCAAGATCCTGGGCCAGTCGTTCTATGTGGATAACCGTCCCGGCGCCTCGAACATCATCGGCACGGAAGTCGCCGCGAAGGCCGCCAACGACGGCTATTCGCTCTACATCGGCACCACCAGCTCCCTCTCGGTGCTGCCGCACCTCTATAGCAAGCTGCCCTTCAATGCCGAGCGTGACTTCGCTCCGATCAGCCTGATGGGCGTGCTCAACACGGGCCTCATTGCCAACCCCGGCGTGCAGGCCAAGGACGCGAAGGAACTGATCGCTCAGCTCAAGGCCAAGCCGGATTCCGTTTCCGTGGCCACGCAAGGCATCGGCAGCTACTCCCATCTGTCGGCCGTCTGGTTCAACAACGCGGCAGGGGTGAAGTCGAACCTCGTTCCCTACAACAGCCAAAGCCCCTACGCGGACCTGATGGCCGGACAGATCCAGCTCATGTACGACGGCCTGCCGGCCGCCGCGACGAGCGTGCAGGCCGGTAAGCTCAAGCTGCTGGGCATCACGGGCAAGGAACGTCATCCCAGCTTCCCGAATGTGCCGACCTTCGCCGAGCAGGGCCTGCCCGACTACACGCCCATCGCCTGGCAGGGGTTGCTGGCACCGGCGGGCACGCCGCCGGCCATCCTCGAGAAGCTCAGCGCCGCCATGAGCAAGGTCTGCCAGTCGCAGGATCTGGCCAAGAAGTGGCGTGACTACGGGGGAGAGCTTCGCTGCAATACACCCGCCGAATTCACCGCATTCATCAACGCCGACCGCGCCATGTGGGGCAAGGTCGTCCGCGCCGCGGGCGTGAAGCTGGATTGAGCGCGACAGCCGTGAGCGAGTTTGCGGCTTCGTCCTGCGACGGCATCGTTATCTCGGCCCCTGGCGGTCCCGAGGTTCTCCGTTGGATCGAAAACATGCCGCTGGCTGCCCCGGGCCCTGACGAACTGCTGATCCACGTCTTCTTTGCCGGAGTCAACCGTCACGACTGCAACCAACGGCGGCGCGGGCCGACGCCGGCGCATAGCGATGTTCCTGGCCTGGAGGTCAGCGGCATCGTGCAAGCGGCAGGATCGCGTGTGCGCGGTTTCACGGCAGGGGACGCGGTCTGCGCACTTGTGGACGGAGGAGGCTACGCCACGCGAGCGATCGTGCCGGCCGAACTGGCGTTCCGGGTCGAAGCGCCGCTGGACCTCCAATCCGCGGCCGCGCTGCCCGAGGCGTTGTTCACGGTGTGGCACAACTTCTTCGGTGTGGCAGACCTGGGACCTGGCGAATCGGTGCTGATCCATGGCGGCACCAGCGGCGTGGGGAGCCTTGCCATCCAGATGCTCGGCGCGTTGGGCCATCCCGTCCACGTCACTTGCGGCAGCGACGAGAAGTGCGCCGCCGCGTTGGCCCTGGGTGCCCGCACGGCGATCAACTATCGCACGCACGATTTCGAACAGGAGATCCAACGGGTGACCCGGCACGCCGGTGTCGACGTGATCCTGGACATGGCCGGATCGGCTCACTGCGCCAGCAACGTCGATGCGCTGGCCCGGCGCGGCCGGCTCGTCCATCTTTCTCCTGGAGACGGCGCGGAATTCCGCGCGCCGCTGCGCGCCATCATGGCCAAGGAGGTGCGTATCACCGGATCGCTGCTGCGGCCGCTGCCGCTGGCGGAGAAGTCCCTGATCGCGCAGCAATTGCGCCGTGTGGCCATGCCGCTCGTGCGCGACAGAAGAATCCGCCCTTGGGTGCAGGAGACCTATCCCTTGCGAATGGCAGCCGAGGCGCAAGCGCGACTCGAATCGGGACAATCGATGGGAAAGATCGTCCTCGAGGCGCGCGCCGGGAGCGACGCCTCGGCCCATGATGGCGCTAGTTCAGCCGTCCAGCGATCCGCGTGGCGGCATCAGTGACCAGTTGAACCAGCTTGTCGAGATCGACGATCGCGAGGCGTGACGTGTTGAAGACGATGGACAGGGCCGCCCAAGCCCCTCCATCGGTCTTGAGAATCGGCGCCGCCGCCGCGGCGAGTTGCGGTTCGAGCTGCCCGATCGAGACGTAGTGGCCTGCCTTGCGTACCGCAGAGAAGTAGCGCCGGAACTCCGGCCAATCGGTCGGAAGGCCGTGCCTGGCCAACTCGTCCTGGCGTGCCTCGAACACCTTCTTGAGTTGAGAAGGGCTGAACGTGGAGAGCAGGACCTTGGGAGCAGCGCCGCCAAATAGCGGCCGCGGGCGGCCACGTCCATAGGCCAGCTGCTCCGGACTTCCGCCGACTTCCCGATAGGTGTCGAGGACCTGCATGCCGAACAGCTCGGTCACGACGCAGTCGAAGCCGGTGGCTTCGACCAGCTCCCGAAGGATCGGCAGGCCGACGCGCAGAACCGGGTCGGCCCTGCGTATGTAGTAGTCCAGCAAGATGACACGAGGTCCCAATGCGTACCTGGAGTCTTCGATACGCTGAAGCAACCCGGCTTGCAGCAGGAGTCGAACATACCGATAGCTTGTGGGCAGCGAGACGCCCAGTTCCGTGGCGATGTCCTCCGGTGTCCGAGCCAGATGGGTCTCGTCGAACAGATCGAGCACATTCAACATGCGCTCAAGACTGGACGTAGATGATTCCGTCAATGTTGTTCCCCGCCGAGTGGTTCAGTTGGTGGGGTCGAAGTATGACGGGGCTCGCGCCGCAGCGCCGCGCCCGTCGCGTCAGCCGCGATAGGGCGAAGTTATGGACCCCAGAACCCGGCGCCTTCGTAGGGGGAGGTCGGGCAGGGCAGAGCCTGGGGGAGGCGACGACGGCTGCGATGTCCGAGTCAGCGCTCTGGATGGACAAGCGCCAATCGCCCCCGCAATCTTCCGATTGCCAACGAGCTTCGTCGGCTGCTCCAACGGCCATGTCGCCGGCCTCGCAGGCTATAGAAATGGAGCCTTGACTCAGAGGGAGGTCCTTGGGGATCTAGCGAGCGTCCGGATCGATGACCTTGCTCCACAGCTTGTCGACGTTCGCGGCGGCGTCGGGCGCGGGGAATGGAGCGGGCGGATCGAGATCCGGATCGGGTTCCAAGCCGCTCGAGTCGACGACCATGGCGGTCGTGGGGAGCTGCCTCCAGAACTTGAGCCCTTTCTCGAAGTCGCGAAGCTGCGCATGCGGGACGCCGAGATGCTTGAACCAGAGGCGCGTGCGCAAGTCGGTCGCGAAGCTCTCGCCGAGCGCAATGCTGATCTCATCCTTCTCGGCGATCCCTGCGACGATCTCGGTATCGAACGTGTATCCTCGGTTGTCACAGTTTGCCGAGCCGAGGACCACGTAGCCGTCATCGAAGATCCACGTCTTGCTGTGCAAGTAGGTGCCGCACCACTTCTGGCGCTCGCTGTTGTTCGAATCCTTTAGCGTGTACAGGCCCCAGCGTCTGCGATCGATCTTCTGTAGATCGCGGCGGAACTCGTTACGCGCCGTGACCAGATAGCGAAAGTCCTTCCCCGCCGCACCTGAGCCGTTCATGACCATGAGGAGGAACTCGAAGCTCGGATCGGCGAACTTGTCGAGCAGCGCCTTCCGCGCCATGCGGCTCACTAGGTATTGATCCTCGAGGTAAATCCAGCGCACGGCCTGCTTGATACCCGTCTCGATCAGAGACCACGCCGAGTAGTCGCCGGAAGGCGCGAAGGAATATTCGCTCGATGCGCCGGCCTTCTTCATGTTCGCGAAGGTTCGCCCCACGGCTACCGTCACGCGCCGGTCTGCGCGCCTCGAACGGTTCTCCATCGTGGAGGACTGCAGCCCCTCTAGGTCCAGCGCGGCGGGCTGGGGAAAGGCGACGGCGCGGCGAGCGTCACGCGTCGAGGTGGCCGAGACACCGAGCTTCTGATCGAGGACCAGCGTCGCCGGATGATCGAGCCATCGATCCTCGAAGGCTTTCCGGCAATCGAGCGCGGCGGGCCCGGCGATCCGGATCTGCGTGTCGTGCCAGGGTTCACCCGGCGGACTGATCGCGGCGCGAGACGGCGCGATGTCCATTCCGCCGATGAACGCGACGAGGCCGAACTGGCCCTGGACCACGAGCAGTTTCTGATGGTGAATGCCCAGCGGTGGTAGCTTGGCATCGATCACCGACGCGCCGTTCGGAAGATTGTTGATCGCGTCGTTGACCCACTTGTTTTCGACGTCCGTCTTCACCTTGATGAGCGGCGTGAGCGTGATGTTTCCGTCGTAGAACATCGCCCGGATCTGCGCGCGCGATCGCGTGAGATAGTCCTCGAGCGTGCCGCCCGTGCCGGGCTTGAGCTGCGTGCCCTTGTCGGTCGACCAGCCGATGATGTAGATGCGGTGGTCAGATGACAGCGCGGTGCTCAGCGCGTCGGCCATGTCGGCGAACGTGCAGAGGCCGTACGTGTACGCGATGACCTGGTTGCCGTCGGTGGGCTTCACACCCGTCGGATACCAGGCGCTCGGGGGCCGAAACCCGCGTTTCTTGTACGCTGGATCGTCGGTTCTCCGGCCCGGAACTCGCTTCAGCGCCGCGTCGTCGGAGGTGCACGACGTGAACGCCATCGTCGGCGCTGGCGGCGGGGTGGTCGTCGGGATGGCGGGCGCGCGCGGAGGAATGATCGTCGGCGGCGGTGGATCGTCGGCCATGGCGGTGCGACTCGCTTCGAGTGCCTAGAGCTGCCGCCCTGTCTTCGGATCGTACGTGACTTCGACCGGAACGACTTGGTCGGTTGGGAGGATCTCGATCCACTGATCGAACACTTGGAAATTCTTGTCGGTGTTATTCGGATCGGGAGATGGATCGTTGGGGCTCACGCGGAACCCGCCTTGCAGCGGATAGAAGCCGTGCTCGTAGACCTTCTCCACCGGTGTCGACGACACCTTTGAGTCGACGTTAATCTCCGTCGCCGGGTAGGTCTTCACCTGATTCGACTCCGCGTTCTTCGCGGCAACCTCCTTGCACAAGAAGTGAATTGCGTCGCCGATCGTGATGCCGGCGCCCGGCGCGAGGCCAAGCCCGGCGCGAATCTGATCCAGTTCGTCGGCGGGCGCCTCATAGAGCGCGTCGAGCCCGTCGCTGCCCTCCACGTTAACGCTCTGCAGCCAGTGAATCGCCGCCTCTTCCTTGCCTGGCCGAATCGGGATGACGGCGCGTACCCAGGGGGCGTTCAAGAACGCGTTGCGCAAGTCGTCGCCGTCAAGTTGCAGCAGCCACCCGAGCGAGCTTCCCATCGGGGCCGGCGTCGACTTGTCCGTGACGAGGTAGTTGTCTGGCCGCGGCCGGCTGTCGGACCACGCGACGAGCGAGTCGCTGATCTGGCTCTGGAGCTGCTGCAAGCTCACGAACTCCCGAGCTCGTTCGCGCGGCTTCCACCATTCCGGGGCGACGAAGTAGAGCATTTTGTCGACGTCGAAGATCGAATTGATGAGCTGCGACAGGATGTGCCGCGACGGGTTGTCGGCGTTCTTGTACTGCGCTGCCGTCATCAGCGAAGTGATGAGGCGCCGGTAAACGATGATCCTCTCCTCGTCGCGCAGGTCCTCGAACTTCCGCTTCGTGAGGCTTCCGGCCATCTCGATGCGTTCCTTCGCCGCGTTGACGAACGCCTCGCGCGTCTTGCGGTCGTTCTCGAGCGTCGCCGCTTGTCCGGCGGCCTTCTTCGCGTTGTTCGCCGCGTCGATCTCGGCCTTCTTCGCGGCACTCGCAATGTAGCGGAGCGAGCCGCCGACGACGAAGTCGACGCGCTTGTTCCAAGAGAGGCCACTGTTGTCCGTGAGCACGCCGATCTCGAGCTGACCGCCGGCGGTCCAGCGCCCGCCGAAGGCCCATGTGCCGGTGAAATCCTCGCCAGATCCGGAGACCTGGATCACCTGCACCATGTTGGGATCGCGGACCACCTCAAGGCCCTCCGGCGCGGGCGGCGGGTCCATGAGGCCGACGTGGACGAAGCCGTACTTCTCGCTGTCGCCGTAGTCCCACGCGACGCTGGTTTGAAACGCGATCGGGCGATCGGCGGGATAAGGGACCTCGGACTGGTCGGGGATCGGCAGCAAGTCGGCCGGCTTCGCAATGTGGATGAGACTGGCAAGCCCCAGGTCTTCGCCGGGCTCGTCGATGAACGTCTCCCAGCAGAGGTACGAGCCGATGTCCTGCACCTGCACACCGACCTGCCGCATTTTCCGGCGGAGTTCGTAGTTGATGAGTTTGTCGGTGGTGTTCGACAGGACGTAGCGCTTGCTCGACGTGTCGGTGACCTCGGTGACGGTCTTGAAGGTTGACTTGTAGTTTTGGCGGATCTCGGTAGAGAGCTTCTCGGTCTGTTGGCGCATGCGCTTGTGCGTCGTCTCGCGCCCGACCTCCTGAGTCTTGTCCATGTTGAGGCTCGGCGTCGCCGAGATGTTCCCTGTTCCCCACGACTGATTGATCGTCGAGGTGAAGCCGAGCTTGAGGTCTTCCTTGTTGTCCTGCTTGACGGCTTCGCTGAGCTCGTCCTGATCCGTGGTGCTCGTCTCAACCTTCTGAATTTGCTCGGTCGAGATCTCCACCGCTCGCTCGGTGGTCGTCTTGCGCGTGCTGACCTCGATGAGCTCGACTGTGGCACCCGGGCTGAGCCAGACGTGCCCGGTTGGCGTGCCGAGGAAGGTGTCAAGCTCGAAGAAGTACTGCCGGAAGAGGTGGACGATCCCCACGGGCGAAAGCGTGACGTTCTTGACGTCCCCCTTGGGGTCGAACGCGAGGTACGGATCGCCGAGTCGCTGCTGCGCCTGCTCGATGGCGCGGAAGAAATCAGCCTTCGCGTCGCGATCGAGATCGGCGAAGAAGATCTGGTTCAACTGCGCGTAACGATGGTCGGAGACGAGTTGCGAGATGACGCCGGCGATCGCCGCCTCGCGCTCGATTTGCCGCGTGATCTGCGCCTGGCTGTCGGCGACCAGAGCTGCTCGGCGTATCTGCAGTTCCTCCTGCGACTCGTGCAGCGGAGGGAGCGCGGCGATGCGGCGGCAATTCGATATCGAGAGCTGCGTGTAGTACGGCACGACGGTGTCGCGCAGGATGCGAGTGAGCGCGTCGCGAGTGATCAGCTCGCGCCACGTGATCTCGGCTGGCGGGTACTCGCCCCGTTCGGCGAGGCTCAGAGCGACTTCGCGCAGGACCATCGAGTCTTGATTGACGAGGCGCGGTCCGGCGAGCTCGGCGGGGACGAGCCCTTCCGCGGAGATGTTGCAATCCTGGTTGAACTGGATCGGCGCGCGGTTCTGAAAGTCCCCCGCGAGCGTCGACAGCAGGCCATTCATCGCGGCCACGGCTTCCAGCCTGATCCAGTCGAGTCGTCGGCGGGACTTCCACCCGATCAATGGCTGATAGACGCCGAACATCTCGCTGGCGTACGGGAGGACCGCCGTGTAGCCGGCGAGACTGGATGCGCGCTTGATGGTAGTCATGGACGCCTCTTGGAATGGGGAGGGGACGTGATCGACGATGCACGGCACGCGTAGCGGCTAGCGCCACTATGCGGATTTCCGGCGACGGTCGACAGCGCAGGTGCTCGGGCCGACCTGGGGTTTCGCGCGCAGCGATCAACGCCGCGCTCCCGCGGCTTCTAGTCGAAGAGACGAGCGTTCCCGCTCCTCGCGGGTCCCATCCGTAGAGGCCGCAGACCGTCAGCTGTCGACGCGATCCACCTAAATGGACCTTTGCATTCACACCCAATCCTTTGTCCGCCTCAGAGAACGGGCCATCATGTCTAGCTTTTGTGCCCATTTTGCGAAGGCTCGGTCAATGGCACCGTCGGTGAACCGATTAGCCGGGTGAATCGGTCCAGCAAGGAGAAGAGCACGTCTATTCCGTAGCCAGTGAGAAATGCCAGGGCGAAGGGCAGCGACAAGGAGCCGGAAACCTGCATGGAGGTATTGCCGGCAGACCAGAACCAGCCGACCGCGACACCCGCAACTCCTCCAAGAGTCACGCGCATGATCATCGGCACCCACTCAATGGCTGGCGTTCGTACGCTGGCAACGTGCCGCATCATGAACACCGAAGACCCGAGCAAACCGAACAAGAACGGCAGTATCCATTGACCACGCTCGGCGATCTTTTGCTTGATCCTGGGCGCGAAGCCTTGTTGCTCAACGACCTGACGGGTGAAGTCCGCAACTTCCTGGTCAGACCCAATAACGTTTAGAAGGAAGCAGAAATCGGTGATTTCTTCTCTAGAAACGGCCTGTAGCCATAGGGGGCCGTCCTTCGAATTTGGGGGCAATTTCAGTTCGCCATCGCTTTCGACTTTGCAGATCTCATCGTCGGCGACCAAGGAAGGACCGACCTTGCTCATGGCATCAGCCCTTGATGTCAGCCAATCGAGCAGCTTGTCGGGCATGAGAAGAGAGGACTCCGCCGCCGCGCGGTCCAGAGAATAGGTATTCGAAATGCGTTCGTTGATCTGCGTCAGTTCAACTACCTTTTGGCGAAACTGAGCCTGAAGGATCGCGTCTTCCGACAGTGGCTTGTGCATTTGCGCCATCCGACGCAGCTCTGTCAGCTTCTGGCGCGCATTCATGCTCTGCACCTGCTCAATGGTCGCCAAGGCGTCCTGCTCGTTCTGAAGGTCGATCATGAACATCGCGAGAACAACCAGAACTAGCACTGCGAAACAAGCCAGTGAGAATTGAGCCGTCCGTGCTCGACCCTGGTTTTGGGGTGTGAATGGATCACGACCAAAGCGCAGATCTGCAACCGTAATCGGAGCGATCTTTTGTGCTCCGGCGCTCAACGCGGCCAATGCGGGCCGTGCATCCCTGATGCTTGGATCAGCGAGAGCTTGGTCGGCCCTGTCGAAAAGTTCCAGCAAATCCGGTGTCATGAGACCCGCTTTGCCGGCATAGCCAAAGACCAACCGCAAGTCCGCCACGAGCGCTTCCAGATCAACAATGGGCGGGGTGTCCATGGTGGCCTCGGAACGCCCAGTTGGATCAATTCAGTGTTCCAGCGACTCTCCCGTAGGGAGAGGGGCACTGGCAAGGGGAGCCGGGTGTGCCCGGAGCGTTTGCCCAGCACCAGAACCGAGCTGTGAAGCAGATGGTTCCTGGCCTGTGGTTTGGCACCTGAGGCGCGGCGTGGCTCGCAAAGGTCAACAGGACCGCCGCGCAGAGCACGCGTGGCAACGAGACCAACCGGACCATGGCCACTCCTTCGATCGAATCAGGGGGCGACTTATCGCTAACGGAGATTTGGCCCGTAGCGGAAATGAATTATCGAGCTCGAACTCGCCAAAAAGCATCATTCATTTTGAGTAGTTGGAATGTCACATGCGTGCACCATCCACCCTGCCGCGGTGTGGTCCAGCGCGCGATAGAAGTCACGGCGCCTTCGTACGACCGGCGCGCCGCCCCCGTTGCTGTCGCGCATCGAGGCAATCCGCAAGGAACTCAAACTCGAGACCGCTGGGCTCGTCGTTCGCACCTGGCGCGCCCAACTGTGCACATCGACATCTGCGCGGAGCCGATCCCCCAAGCAATCCAGGCTTGGTCACAACGTTTCAGGAACTCGCCATAAGGCTTCGAAAACGCGGCCTTCTGGATTTAGCACAACGAAAACGCACTGATGATATGAGCCATTATCAACAGTGCTTGACGCCTTCGAAGCGCGCCCGGCATACTCGCGGCAACCGGCATTGCAGCTTGGATTTATTTGGATGGTGATGTCGGGAGACACACACCATCCGCTCTCCACCCAGGGAGGTAAATCCAATGAGCGACGATTCCTTTGACCTCGACGGTCACGATGCCGAGCATGCCGACACGTCCCACGACAACATCGCAGGCGGGTTCCTTCCGCTCGATGGTCACGTCGGCCCACTGATCTCCACCATCCTCGCCGGCGGGAACAGGTCCTTCGAGGTCTGCCTGCGCGAGCGCCGGACCCGTCAACGCCTCACCGTCATGGTTCGCGCTCCCAACCGCGTGCTGGCTCGCGACAGGGCGATCCGTGCTGCCTCCTGGCGCTTCATCGGCACACCGTATCTCGAGGTCATAGGCGAGCGCCAATTGGCGGAGCGCTTCCTCTGGGATGTCTTCCTGACGGGGAGGCCTCATGCGTTGCCGCGCAGCCCAGTGGCGGGGCGCGCGCACCTGATCGGCCGGGTCGTCGCGACCAACGCAGACGCGGCCGCCGAGGCTGCACTGGAGGCCTTCGGGGTGGACGATGGACAGTGGCGGACATGTAACCCCCAGCGATTCATCGGTCCCGAAGACGAGATCGAAGTCCGTGCGGTATGAGGGGAGGCGACCATGGCCGGCAACACACGCACGGTGACGATTCCCGCCTGCGAGATGCATGAAGGCTTCAGCGCGCTGACGCTCACCTTGAACTGGCGCTGCCTGCATTGCGGCGGCCGGCGCGGCGAGCCCTTCGACACAGTGAGCTTTGACGGCAGCCTGCGCCTTGCGTGCCACGGTTGGGCAAATCCTTGCGGTCATGTCGAGAAGTACAGCGAGGTGCGTGCTTCGGTCGGGCATTTGACGAAGGAGGCCTGACATGACGGCATTGCCCGATTGCGCTCGAAGGCTGCATCGAGGTCACTTCGCATTCATGCGTGCCTTGGTTCAGGGGATCGACGCAGGGGAGGCCTGGGATCGATATCTGAATGTCGAAGGCGACAGAGGCGATGCGCGGCGGGTGCGAAGCGCGATCGCCTGGATGCGGAGTGCGTTTGCCGCTGCTGCTCGCCGCGAGCAGCGTCCCGGCACCGCTCGCCTGGTACTTCTCGACGCGCAGCGCTGGCCGGATACCGGATCGGCCCCGGCGCCGCCGTCGCTGGAGGAATTCGCACTTGCATCCGGCATGGACGGCTTCTCGGAGGCCGAGCAGCTCGAACGCTACGCGGAGATCCACGGCGATGGCGGAACGCGCCTCTCACGGCGGGCCCGCATGATCGAGCGGCAACTGCAGGCGCTTCAATGGCTCGAGAACCTGGCTGCCCAGGAGCCGTTGGCTGGCGATTCGGTCCATGCCTGGTTCGATCCGAGGCTGGCCGCGCGCCTGCAGCGTGCGGATCTGCCGACGCTGCACGCCCTGATCCAGCGAATCAATGGTGTCGGCGCAAGGTGGTGGACCTGCGTGGTGGGCGTCGGACCCGTGAAGGCGATGCGTATCGTCCAGTGGCTGCAGACGCACGAAGGCAGCATCGGTCATGCGGTCGGGGACCATGCGTTGGTCCTGCGGTCGCACCTGAGCCGCAGTGACCTGGATGCTGTGACGCCACCCGCGACGGCGTTGCTCCCGCTGGAGAAGCTCCAGGTTCCTCAGGCTCTCGACGGCAGCAACGGTCGCTATCGTTCTCCCAGGGATCGCAACCTCTTGAGAGCGGACAACGACCACCGGGCGATTGAAGCATTCCTCTCGACCAAGGCCGACACGCAGGCAACGCAGAGGGCGTACCGCCGCGAAGCCGAGCGACTGTTGCTGTGGTGCGTTCTGGAGCGCGGGATGGCCCTGTCGTCGCTCAGCGTAGAGGATGCCGACGCGTACATGCGCTTCCTTGCCGATCCTCCCAGCAGTTGGTGCGGGCCGCGACACCGGCAACGGTGGTCGCCGCTCTGGCGGCCCCTTGAAGGCCCTTTGTCGGCCGTCGGGCGAGCTCAGGCCCTGACGATACTGCGATCGCTCTTCGGCTTCCTCATGAAGCAGGGCTACCTGGTGGGCAATCCGTTCGCGGCAGTGGTGCCACCACGCGCCCCGCTGCGGCCATTGGGTTCTGGCAGAACATTGACCAAGGCGCAGTGGAAGCATGTGCTTGCGGTGATCAACCGGGCGAGCACGCCAGCGCAGCAACTGCGCGGCAGGGCCGTGCGCTGGCTGTATGCAACGGGCTTGCGCCGGGCCGAGCTGATCGCAGCCCGATGCGGACACCTCAAGCGTGTGGAGTTCATGGACGGCGATGGCCGCCCGACCGTCGGCTGGATGCTCGAAGTGGTAGGGAAGGGTGGCCGTTTCCGCGAAGTTCCAGTACCCGTCGACCTGGTGCGGGAGCTGGCCGACGCGCTCGGCACCGCGGGCCGCACGCCGAGTGTCGACGGCGCAAGCAACGCTGATGTGCCCGTGTTGGCTCGTCCTGGGGGACCCGGCAGGGAGCCGATCGGCTATTCGTCGAACTGGCTCTATCAGGCCGCGAAGACAGTGTTCGAGGATGCCGCGCGCACGCTCGAAGGAGAGGCGTCGTCGAGGCTATTGCAGGCCAGCACGCACTGGCTCCGTCACTCGCACGGCAGCCACGCGCTCAACCCCGACCACCACGGCGCGGAAGTGCCCATCGAGATCGTTCGTCGGAACCTGGGGCACAGCTCGATCGGAACGACGTCGGGGTACATCACCTCCGAGCGGGAGGCGCAGCTTCGCGCCATGTCGAAGCTCTGGCAGCACAACGCCGTGTAGAGAGACGAAGGGGTCCGATCGGCTTGGGGATCGAGCGGAAGCGGGCGTCGTTTTGGTGCGCTCCAACGGAAAACCGAACCGTTGCGACGGGACCTGCAGTCGTCACCAAAGCCGGTCGACATCTCACCAGAGGCGCTTCGGAACATCATGCGGTCGTCGAAAACTCCATCGCCGAGTCGCGGTCTATGTTCACCCGAAGAGGCTGCACTCGCCAAGGATCAGCGCAAGCACCATCCAAGTCAAAGAAGAGGGTGACGGTCTGCGCGCCTTGGGACATCCCAGGCGACGCACCACCCCATCAAGAGCGCACGGCGAGAGGGCACGCGCGGCACCCACAACTCGATGGAACCCACACATGCCGGCGCCGTCATCGTTTCAACATCAAGGCGTCACAGGCGCCATCTAGATTTCGAGCCGCTCGCGGACTGGCCCGCGGCGTAGCTCAAAGGAAGTCTGTTCATGAGATTCAGCAGGAATTCGCTCTGGATGGTGGTCTGCGGGCTACTGATGTCGTTGCTCGCGACGCTCGCATGGGCTGACAGGGACTCTGGCGACGACCAGGATGAACACGGAAGATCGCCCTACGCCATCGGGCTGTGGGGAGACCTGCCGTACTCCGACGTGCAAGCACTAATCGGCGTGCCAAACCTGATCGCCGACATGAACCGGCAGGAACTCGCATTCACCGTGCATGACGGGGACCTGAAGGCAGGCAACGGCACGCCGGGATCGGTCACGCCCACCACCTGCAGCGATGCGCTGTATGAGCAGGGGCTGCGCTTCTTCAATTCGCTCAGGGCGCCCGCCATGATCACGCCAGGGGACAACGACTGGACGGATTGCGACCGCCCGTCGAATGGCGGATTCTCCTCGCGCGAACGGCTCGACCACGAACGCAAGGTGTTCTTCAACACGCCGTTTTCGTTGGGTCAGCGCCGCCTGCGCCAGGAAGTGCAGGCCACGCCGCTGTGCCTCGGCGCGAACGGCCCGACGCCGTGTGTCGAGAATCGACGCTGGACACTGGGAGGCGTGACCTACGTGACGCTCAACGTCCAGGGCTCCTGCAACAACCTCTGCGATACCGCGCCCGATGCTCCGGAGTGGTCTGCGCGCAACCAGGCCAACATCGCATGGCTTAGAGAGTCCTTCCGTTTCGCATCGGCGCGACAGTCCGCAGCCGTCATGATCATTGCGCAGGCCGACCCCGGCTGGGATGCGAGCGATGGAACCCGCGCACCGCTGCGCGATGCGAAGACGCTCGCCGAGACCGACGGTCAGCCCGACGGGTTCCAGGAATACCTGCTCGCCCTGCGCGAGGAGGTGATCGCCTTTCGCAAGCCGGTGGCCTACGTGCACGGCGATTCGCACTATTTCCGTGTCGACAAGCCGCTGCAGGACGCCCAAGGCCGGCGCGTCGAGAACTTCACGCGCGTCGAGACCTTCGGGGACAACCAGGCGAACGGCACGAACGACGTGAACTGGCTCAAGGTCCATGTGGATGTGCGCTCGCGCGAGGTTTTCGCCTACCAGCCCCAGATCGTCCCGGCCAATCGCGTTGCAGTCCCGGCACCCTGACGAGCCGACGGGGACTTACTGAAGCGGGGATTCCAACATCCAGGTCCCGGCGCGAGCGCCATCACGCTCGCCGCGAACTCCACGGTCGTGCGAACGATGTTGCCCTGCTGCGCGAGCCCGTAGCCGAAAGCCAAGCCCGCGATCAGGGGGGCTTTTCGCATACGCACGCTAGACTCGGCGAAGTCGCAAACCGCCTTGCCTCCATGTTTGTACCGGCTCATTGGGTCAACGCCTTGCCTCCGGGGCTCTGGATGGTCATCAACATGATCGTGGCGCTGCTGCTCGGCTGGGTGGTCGGCTACGAGCGCTTCTTCAGCGGGCGCGCCGCGGGCAGCCAGGTCTACTGCCTGGTGAGCACCACGTCCTGCGCCGTCGCCTTGCTCGCCGGCTTTCCTACGCTCTGGTACTAGGGCACGGTGCATGACGCGAGTGGGGCGGATCCGACGCGCGTCATCGGCGCCGTGCTCACGGGCATCGGCTTCCTGGGCGCGGGCATCATTGTCAAGAGCGGGTTCAATGTACGAGGGCTGACCACCGCCGCCTCGATCTGGGGCTCGTCGGCCATCGGCATCCTGGTCGGCATCGGCTTCTATGTGCCCGCGCTCGGCCTCACGGCCCTGTTCGTGGCGACCACCGCGCTCATTCCGGTGATCGAGCATCGCCTGCCCGCACACTCCGCCATCGCGACCACGCTGCGCTTCCGGCGGGGCCACAGGCCGGAGCCCGAGTCGGATCCATCGCTTCCTGGTGGAGCGGGGCTTCAGCATTCCGTCCGATAGCCTGTCCATCGTGTACGACGGGGAGTCCTTCGAACTACATTGCCTGGTCTTCGCCAGCTCCGTGGCACACACCCGCGTGATGAGCCAGATCGTCAGCGACTTGACGGAACTGCCGGAGGTGGAGCGCTTCAACGTCGCGCCTTCCAGTCGCGCCTGAAAGCACAGTCAAGACTGTGCCTCGCGCAGTACCGGCGCCGTGTGGAATGCGCCCACGAGCGGCGACAGCTCCCGCGCGCGCGACACAAGTAAGAGATGCCCGTCGTCGACCACGGGCACGATCGGATCGTCCCGAACCCATCATCACCAGCGTGTCCTGGCGCAGCGTGTGTAGCCAGGAGATGCCGGTCCAGCCCGCAGTCGCCAGGAGTTGATAGAGGTATCCGCGTCCGCGGCGGGCGGATGTGCCGCGAATGGCGTGCCAGCAGGTGCGCGTCGCGGCGGTAGTCGCCGCCGTAGATCTCGCCGCCCTCGGTGCGCACCGCGCCAACCCTGAAGGCCCGGGGAGGTCAAACGATTCAAGAATCGACCAGGAGTTCGCGAGGCACCTTCGTTTTCTCAAACTCGAATGTGACAAAGGGTAGCCCGCAGCACGTCTCCAGCGTGGGTCGCGTCACGCTGAAGTCACACAGTCTGGCGTAATCTTCCCTCGACGCAAGGGGGCCCCATGGATGTCGACATCTATCGAAGCATCACCGACGCGCGAAAGTTAGTGGCCGTGCCGGCCGGTCATACAATGTATATTATGTCAAATGAAACAAACGGAGACTGATCCGATGTCCAGCCTTCGTGCCCTTTCGCTCCTGGAGACCCGTGTCCTCGGCGTGCTTGCCGAGAAACAGCGCACCGTGCCGGACAGCTATCCGCTGACGCTCAACTCGCTGGTGGCCGGCTGCAACCAGAAGACCAGCCGCAGTCCGATTCTCGAGATCACCGACGCCGAGGCGCAGGCGGCCATCGACAGCCTCAAGGCTTTGAGCCTGGTCAGTGAAACCAGCGGCGGGCGCGTCTACCGGTACGCGCACAACATCGATGGCGTGCTGAGGATTCCCTCGCAGTCGATCGTCCTGCTCACCGTGCTGATGCTGCGCGGACCGCAGACGGCGGGCGAACTCCGGATCGCATCCGACCGCATGCACAACTTCGCCGACATCTCGTCCGTCGAGGCGTTCCTCGATGAACTGGCCGAGCGGACGGCAGGCAGCCTCGTGGTGAAACTGCCGCGCCTGCCCGGAGCGCGCGAGAACCGGTGGACGCATCTGCTCGGCGGACCGCCGGCGGAGGATGCGCCCGCCTCCGCTGCGACCGCGGGCAGCGACGAAGTGTCGTTGGGTGAAGTCGCCGCGCTGAAGGCCAACGTCGCCCGGCTGGAGGCTGAGCTCGCAGGCCTGAAGACCCTTGTCGGCCGGATCTGCTCGGAACTGGGGATCGGCGAGGCTTCTTAACGAAGGTCGCGACGAGCCAGCAGCACATTGCCGCCCGTCGTGTTGAAAGAGATGGTCGGTGCGCTGAAGTCGCTGAGCGGCGCCCCGAGCCCGATCTCGCCGCTGCCATGGAGCACGCATTCATCACGCCGCAGCGCAATCTCGCCGCTCGCGCCCGCGGTGCCGTGGAAACGGACCCAGGTGCCATACGTGCTGACATCCACCAGGATGCAGCTGCCATGCCGCGATTCGATGCGCGCGTGCAGGCGCGAAACGCGCGGATCGTTGACGACGAATTGCGCTTCGTCGACCCGCCCCAGATGAATCGGCAGATCTTCCACACGGAACAGCGTGCGCACATCGAGCCAGGCCAGCTCGATCTGCCCGAACGACGAATCCGGCCCGCGCGCGGACGGCACCAGCGAAGCCGGCATCGTCAGGAACTCCGACACCTCGTCCTGCCAGTCGATGCGATGGACGACCGGCATTTCGTTCTTGCCGCGAATGTTGATCGGCCCGAGGCTGCGGTGACGCACTTCGCCTTCGTGCAACTGCTCGATCACCGACTCCGTGGCCCAGATCTGGCCTGGGCCCGCGAGGTCGCTGAGCCGGGATGCGAGGTTGACGGCATCGCCGTAGCAGTCACCGTCGACTTCGACGACCTCCCCGCTCGCAACGCCGATCTGCAACTCCATGCGCAGCGGTGTTGGCCAGGTTTGCAGCCGTTTCTGGTGGTTCCGCTGCAGTTCGAGCACCGCGCGCGTGGCGGTGATGCCATTGGCAAAAATCGCGAAAACGCCATCACCCAGCGACTTCACGACACGGCCGCCATGGGACTCGCAGACGCCACCGATCCATTGCGTCAGCCGCGTCACCGTCTCGGTGGCGCGCGCATTCCCCATGGCCTCGAAGACCCTGGTGCTTCCTGTCAGATCAGCGAAAACGACAGTCGAATTGACGCCCATGTTGTGCAGTTTTTGGTAGCCCTCGCCTGTGGATTATGGCAAAGCAGCATGGAAACACGGCTTCGATGGATGAAATCGCTCGACTTGCGCCTGGACCCTGTTGCTTTTTCAATTAGTCACAGCCGCAATGAACACTTTCGTGTTTGCAAGTAACACTTAGGTTTAAGTTCTTAGGCCAGCACTTGAACTGAAGCGTGAAGTATGTTGTTTTTAAACATGAAATGATGTTTCGATACTTGTGCGGCTTCGAGGCCGGGCTTAACGTAGCACCCAACAAGGCTTCCGGCGCCCCGCCTCCACCCATGTCGCTCAGCAGGTTCTTCCGCTTTCTGTCTCTTCCCGGCCTCGGCGCCCGCCGTTCCGTGGATCGCCAGATGGGCCAGATCCGCACGGCCATGCTGTCGCTGTTGCAGGTTCATGGCGGCCATTCGGTCCAGCGGGTTGCGCAGCGCGTTCGTTTCGCCGGTGACCTGGAGGCGCTCTGGTATCTCCGCCAGGACGTGCTGACCGCGCTCAGCGCGGTCGATGGCGAAGTCGCTGCACGGCGCCAGATGACCCAGATCAACCGCCTCTTCAAGGGCGGCCTGCCGAACACGATGGGGCCGCGGACCCATCAACGCATCACGAGCTGATCCACATCCCGCAGAAACGCGAGAGGCCAGCGGCCTCTTTTTTTTGCCCGCACGCGTTCAGCGCGCGTGCCGATGTCCCCAGACCATGAAGATGTCGCGACCATCGGCCGCAAGCTCCACCTTGGCGCCGACGGGCAGCAGCACTTTCGTGGGCACGTGGCCGAACGGCAGGCCGGTCAGCACGGGCGGCTTGATCAGTTCGCGCAGCCGCGCGGTCACGGTCTTCATGCCGAAGCCGCGGTCGTGCGGCGCCTTGCGGATGCCGGTGAACGACCCGAGGATGACCGCCTTCTGCTTGGCCAGCACGCCCGCGTGACGCAGCTGGTCGAGCATGCGCTCGACGCGGTAGGGATGTTCGTTGACGTCCTCGAGGAACAGCACGCCCTTCTCGATCGGCGGGAAGTAGGGCGTTCCGAGCAGGCTGGTCAGCACGCACAGATTACCGCCCCACAGCACCGCCCCATGGATGCCGCGAAGCGGGGCCAGCCCGTGGGCGTCGCGCGCGGGCATGCGCCAGCCGGTGCCCTCCCCTTGTCCGCTCAGCAGATCGTCGAAGCAGGCTTCCATGATGTCGTCCGCGCCGTCTTCGGCGCCGAAGTCCTCGCCCACGGCGGGGCCGGCCCACGTGACGCTGCCGGTCTTGGCAAGCAGCGCGTTCTGGAAGGCGGTGAAGTCACTCAGGCCGACGAACTCGGTGCCGTCATGGATCGCCTTGGCAACCGCCTTGTACGGGATGGCGTCGAGGATGCGCGTGAGCCCGTAGCCGCCGCGCGAAATGAGCGCCACGTCGGCCCCGCTGGCCGCGGCGCGCGAGATGGCGGCGACGCGCGCGGCATCGTCGCCTGCGAATCGCTGATGGGTGGAGAGTGCAGCTTCATCGATCTCGACCTCGTGGCCGAGTGCCCGGAGCCGTTTGATGCCACGCTTGAAGGCCGCCTTGTCGCGCACTGCGCTCGACGGCGAATAGATGTAGATGTGCTTTTTCACGGCGCGAAGTATCCCATTGCATCCGCGAGGAGCCGCTCCGCCTGCGCCGCGTCGGGGCCGGACACGCGCTTGGGCGCGCGGCCCAGCGCGCGCAGCGCCGCTTCGTGGCCCCGATCGGGGAAAGGCGCCCGCCAGGCGTCGCCGATGTTCTCGCCGGCGTCCGGTGCAAGCATCATGTGCAGGAAGCGCGTCGGCGCGGCCGACGCGAGCAGTGACGCCAGCCCAGCGCCGCCCGCGCTGTGGACCAGCACCATGGGCCCGGGATCGACCCGCTCGATCCATTCGAGCAGCACGTCGCGATGCCATTCCAGCCGATGCACCGCCTCGCGCTTGGGCTTGTCGCTCATGCCGAAGCCGATGAGGTCCGGCGCCAGGACGCGCGCAATGTGGAGGCGCGCGACATGGCGGAAGAAGTAGCTCCACTCGCCGGGCCCGTGGATGCAGAGCAGTACCGCCCCGCCATCCCTCGGCCCTTCGTCGAGGTAGTGCATCCGCCATCCCCGAAGGGCCGGCAGATCGCTCACGTAATGCCCATCGAAGGCGTAGTCGGCAAGCGGGGCGAAGCGCTCCGGCGGCGTACGCAGCGCGTCGTCGCGTAGCGGTTCGGCGGCCTCGCGTGCCTCGTTGCGGCGATCCTGGAAGAAGGCCTGCAAGAGCGCCTGGCACTCCGGCGCGAGCACGCCGCCCTGCACCGACGTGTGGTGGTTGAGTTGCGGCGCACCGAAGAGATCGACCACCGACCCGGCCGCCCCGGTCTTGGGATCGGCCGCGCCGAAGACGACGCGCTTCAGCCGCGCGTGAAGCATCGCGCCGGCGCACATCGGACAAGGCTCCAGCGTGACGAAGAGTTCGCAACCGTCGAGACGGTAGTTGCGAAGCGCCGCGCCCGCGGCACGCAGCGCATTGACTTCCGCATGCGCACTCGGATCATGCCCAGCCACCGGCGAATTGCATCCCACCGCGACCAGCGCCCCGTCCTTCACGACCACGGCGCCGATCGGCACCTCGCCGGCATCGCCCGCACGGCGGGCTTCGGCCAGCGCAAGCTGCATCCAGTGCGCGTCAGTTGTCATCCGGCATCGGACGCCGCTGCTGTGCGGCGTCGAGCGATTGCTTGATCTGCTCCTGAAGCTGCCGGCTCTGCATGCCGACATCGCCGGCCGGCGCTCCCGCAGGCGCCGATGCGCCGGTCGGCAACGCCGGTGTCGCTGCCACGCCCAGTTGCTTCCTGGCCAGCACGCCGACGACGAGCAGCGCCAGCGCGAGTCCGATCAGTCCGACGATGCGCATCTCAGTCTTCTCCGATCCTTGCCGGGTCGGCGACCTGCAGGCCGAGACGTTCCATCCACACGGCCAGTGCGCGTTCGTCGGGTGAACCCTCGCTGTAGCGCGCATGCATCGCGGCGTGCGATTCCTTGCGGTGCTGGTTCAGCTTGAGCTTGCACTGGAGCGCGGTCACGCGCAGCTCGAAGCCCACGATGCCAGCCAGCATCTTGTGCTGGAACTCCTCGCCGAGGTCCCGCCACTGCTGCGCATAGGCGGGTTCGTGCTGGCCGATGAGGCGCTTCAGGAGCGCATCCTTCTCGTTTGGCGTTTCGATCAACCGGGCCTCCACGGTGCAATGCACCGCGAGGTAGTTCCAGGTCGGCACGCGGGCGAGATCGGGATAGACCGACGGCGACATGTAGGCATGCGGTCCGAGAAAGGCCGCCACCGCCTTCGGTCGCGCCTGCAGGTAGCGCCAATGCGGATTGGGCCTGGCGCAATGGCCCCACAGCGACCAGCCGCCCTCCCCTCGATCCTCCAGCATCAGCGGCAGGTGGGTGATGAAAGGCAGGCCCTCGTCATCGGTGGAGACGAGGCTGGCAAAGGGATGCGTGCGCATCAGCTCCATCGCGACCTCGCGGTCGGTGGCGTTGAACTGGGGAGGCATGTACATGGGGCGGGCCCTGGCTCAGGAATCCCGATTGTCCCCGACCGCGCCGGGGTCCCCGGCGCCTTCCGCGAAAATGCGCCTGATGACGGTTTGGAGATCTCCCCTCGCGGCGCTGGCCGTGGTCCTCGCCGCCGGTTGTTCCACCGGCGCAAGGCAGCAGACGATGGCGGACGCGCGCATCGAATCACTCATCGGCCGCATGACGGTGGAAGAAAAGGTCGGCCAGCTCAGCCTCTACGCGCCGGCCGGCGTGGACATCGTCGCGAATCCGCAGGCCGCGAAGCAGAGCCTGGAGCAGCAGCTCGCCGACATCCGCGCCGGGCGCGTGACCGGGCTCTTCAACAACGAGGGCCTCGAAGGCAAGCGCCGCGCGCAGCAGGTGGCGGTGAACGAATCGCGCCTCCACATCCCGCTGATCTTCGGCGCGGACATCATCCACGGCTTCCGCACCGTGTTCCCGGTGCCGCTGGCCGAAGCGGCGAGCTGGGAGCCCGATCTTGCGCAGCGCACCGCGCGCGCGGCCGCGGAGGAAGCCACCGCCGACGGCTTCCGCTGGACCTTCGCCCCGATGGTCGACGTCGCGCGCGATGCCCGCTGGGGCCGCGGCGTCGAGGGCGCAGGCGAGGACGTCTATCTCAGCCGCCAATTCGCCGCCAAGCGCGTGAGCGGCTTCCAGGGCAGCGATCTCTCGCGCCCCGACACGATGCTGGCGACCCCCAAGCACTTCGCGGGCTATGGCGCGGCCGAAGGCGGGCTCGACTACAACACGGTCGATCTGTCGGAGCGGACCCTGCGCGAGGTCTACCTGCCGCCCTTCCACGCGGCGATCGATGCCGGTGCGCTGTCGATCATGAGCGCCTTCAACGAGATCGGCGGCATCCCGTCGAATGCAAACCCGGCGCTGCTCACCGGCGTGCTGCGCAAGGAATGGGGCTTCGACGGTTTCGTCGTCTCGGACTACACCGCCGACGAAGAGCTGGTCGCCCACGGATTCGCCGCCGACGGGCGCGAAGCGGCACGCCGCGCCTTCCTGGCCGGCACCGATGTCAGCATGCAAAGCGGGCTCTACATGAAGTACTTGCCGCAGCTGGTCGCGTCCGGCGAGGTGCCGATGTCGCGGCTCGACGACGCGGTGCGGCGCGTCTTGCGGGTGAAGACGCGGCTCGGCTTGTTCGACCATCCGTTCCAGGGCCTCGAAGCCGCGCCTGAGCGCGCACGCTTCGACGTGGCTGCGCACGAGGCGCTGGCGCGCGACGCGGCGGTGCGGTCGATCGTGCTGCTCAAGAACGACAAGGACCTGCTGCCCCTGCCCCGCTCGGGCAAGAAGATCGCGCTGATCGGTCCGTTCGCGGGTACCTCCGACCTTTTCGGGCCGTGGCGCATCTTTCCGGATCAGGCGCCGCCGGTCGGCATCGAGGAAGCGCTGCGCACGCGGCTCGAATCGCCCGATCTGCTGACCGTGGTGCGCGGCGCCGACGTCGATGCGGCGATCCCCGGTGGCATTGCCGCGGCAGTCGAGGCGGCGCAGGCCGCCGACGTGGTGGTGCTGTCGATCGGCGAGAACGAGCAGATGTCCGGTGAATCGCGTTCGCGCTCCGACATCGAGATCCCGAAGGCGCAGCAGGACCTGGCCGACGCGGTGGTCGCGACCGGCAAGCCGGTGGTCGTGCTGCTGCGCAACGGACGCGCGCTGGCGCTGCGCGGCGGGGTGCGACGCGCCGACGCGATCCTGGTGACCTGGTTTCTCGGATCGCAGACCGGCCAGGCGATCGCCGACGTGCTGTATGGCGATGTGAACCCCTCCGGCCGCCTGCCGGTGAGCTTTCCGCAGATGCCGGGGCAGGTGCCCTACTACTACAGCCACAAGCGCACCGGCCGGCCGCAGCTCGCCGAAGCACCCACGCAGATGTACAAGGCGCGCTACCTCGATGCGACCAACGACGCGCTCTATCCCTTCGGCTATGGCCTCGGCTATGCGCGCATCCGCTATGACGCGCTCGATCTTCCGTCGAGCCGCATGCCGTGGGACGGCCCGCTCCACGTGCGCGCGCGCATCACCAACAGCGGCGCGCGCGACGCGGAGGAAGTGGTGCAGCTCTACATCGGGGCGCGTTCGGCGAGCGTGACGCGGCCGGTGCGCGAGCTCAAGGGCTTTCGCAAGGTGCGCGTGCAGCCGGGACGATCGGCCGACGTGGACTTCACCCTCACGCGCGCCGACCTGATGTTCATCGGCCAGGAACTGAAGCCCACGGTCGAGCCCGGCGCGTTCGATCTGTGGATCGGCCCTTCGGCGACGCAGGGCCTGAAGACGAGCTTCGTGCTCGCGGCCCCGGACTGAGCATCGGCGTGCAGAACTCGCTGTTCGACGACGACTTCGAGGACGTGGACGAACCCGCGCCGGCGCCCGCTGCCGCGCCGGCGCCCCGGAAGCACACTGCTGCACGCGCACCCAAGGTGCGGCCCATGCCGCCCGATCCGGCGCTTGCGGCACTCGCGAGCGAGCTGCCGCCGAACCTCCGGCTCGGCACCTCGTCGTGGTACTTCCCGGGTTGGTCCGGCATGGTCTGGGACGGCGACTACGAGCAGTCGGTGCTGTCGAAGCACGGCCTGGCAGCCTACGCGCAGCATCCGCTGCTGCGCGCGGTAAGCATCGACCGCAGCTTCTACAAGCCGCTGACCGCGATCCAGTTCGCGGCCTATGCGGCGCAGGTGCCCGAGGACTTCCGCTTCACCGTGAAGGCGCCCAGCCTCGTCGCGGACGCCATGGTGCGCGGCGAGGACGGGCGCGGCATGCAGGCCAATCCGGCTTTCCTCGATCCCGCACTCGCCGCTACGGAATTCGTGCAGCCGGCGCTGGACGGGCTCGGCCACAAGCTGGGTGCGCTGGTGTTCCAGCTCAGTCCCCTTCCCGGCACGATGCTGGCGCGCATGCCCGAGGTGATGGAACGGCTCGGCACGATGCTGCGATCGCTGCCCGCGCTGCAGCCGGTCGCGCCCGACGGCGTGATCGCGGTGGAGGTGCGCAACCCCGAATTCCTCACGCCCGCCTTCTGCGACGTGCTGCGCGGCGCAGGCGCGACCTATTGCATGGGCCTGCATCCGAAGCTGCCGCCGATCGAGGCGCAACTTCCGCTCCTGCGTGCGCTCTGGCCCGGGCCGCTGGTGTGCCGGTGGAATCTCAACCGGCTCCACGGCGCCTATGGCTACGAGGACGCCAAGGAACTCTATGAGCCCTTCGACAAGCTGGTCGATATCGACGCCGACACCCGCGCCACCCTCGCGCGCGTGATCGCCGGCGCCACCGGCGCGGGCCAGCGCGCCTACGTGACCATCAGCAACAAGGCCGAGGGCTCGGCGCCACGGACGGTGCTGGGGCTGGCCGAGGAGATTGCAGCACGAATCAATCCACCAGATCCGGATCGCTCGCGATGATCTCGTCCCACAGGGTCTGGAACGACAGCCAGCCGAAGGTCGGCGAACCGAGCACCGACGCGAGCCAGCGTGCGTCTTCCTCGTTCCATCGCGTCGGCTTGCCGGCCGCTTCGGCCAGGAGCTGCGCCTCGCAGCATCGGTTCATCAGCACGAACCACCATGCGGCCTCGTCGATGCTCTGGCCCGTCGTGAAGATGCCGTGGCCGCCATGGATCGCTACCTTGCGGTCACCGAAACCGGCCGCGAAGCGCTTTGCCGCCTCGGCATCGCGCACCACGCGCGGCTCGAGGATCAGCGCCTGGTTCTCGAAGAAGATGCAGGCATCCTGCGTGATCGGGTCCAGCAGCCTTTCGAAGGACGACCAGGTCGAGGCATGCAGCGCATGCGCATGGCAGACCGCGTTCACCTCCGGGCGCGCGCGGTGGACCGCGGTGTGCAGCAGCAGCCCGACCGGGTTGACCATGCCGCTGCCGCGAACCACCTTGCCCTCGGGATTGACCTGTACCAGGTGCGACACCTTCACCTGATGCATGGCGACCCCGACCGGATTGACCCAGAAGTGGTCGGGCAACTCGGGGTCGCGCACCGTCACATGGCCCAGCAGGCCCTCGGAGAAACCCCGCCGCCCGAAGATCCTGCAGGCGGCGGCGAGGCGCTGCAGCGAATGGGTCCGCTCGGCTTCCTTGGTTTCGAAGCGCGGCGGGGTCCGTGTCACGAAGTTCTGAACGCCGATCTGCACGCGTGCTCTCCTGGAGTTCGTGGACGGCGTAGTGAATCACGACGGCGCGGCTTCGGCAACAGCCTCGATCTCGGCGGCCACTCGGCCGGCAGCCACCTGTTCGCCGGCGCCACGTGCCTCGTGCACATGGCATCGGCTTTCGCTCAGGGACGGGCGACCGAGAACTGCATGCGCTGCGGCTCACGCAGTTCCGCGTCGCGGCAGATCGAAAGCACCGTAGACAGCACGGCGCGCGTGTCGCGCGGATCGATCACGCCGTCGTCCAGCACGCGCGCGCTGGTGGTGAACACGCTCATCTGGCTGTCGAAGCGATCGATGATGCGGCGCTTCAGTTCGTCGAGCTTGGCCCGATCGACCTCCCCTTTGCGCTTCATCGCGGCTTCGGTGACCATGACCATGGTCTGCGCCGCCTGCTCGCCGCCCATCACCGCTGTCTTCGCGTTCGGCCACGAGAAGCAGAAGCGCGGATGGAAGCCGCGACCGCACATGCCGTAGTTGCCGGCGCCGAAGGATGCGCCGCAGTAGATCGTGATCTGCGGCACCGTGGCGTTGGTCACGGCCTGGATCATCTTGGCGCCGTGCTTGATCATCCCGCCCTCCTCGTGCTCCTTGCCGACCATGTAGCCGGTCGTGTTGTTGAGGTAGAGGATCGGCGTCTTCGCCTGGCAGCAGGCCTGGATGAAGTGCGTGGCCTTGTTCGCGCCGGGCGAGTCGATCGGGCCGTTGTTGGTGATCACGCCCAGCGGCAGGCCCTCGATCCTGATGTGGCCGACGACGGTGGCGCTGCCGTAGTTCTCGCCGAACTCCAGGAAGTCCGAGTCGTCGGCGATGCGCGCGATCACCTGCTTCATGTCGACCGGGCGCTTGGGGTCCATCGGCATGATGCCGAGAAGCTCTTCGGCGTCGTAGCGCGGCGGCTTGAAGCGGCGTGGCGGCTCCTGCGGGATGTCGCGGTTCCAGTCGATCGCCCGAAGAATGTCGCGCGCGATGCGTATCGCATCCCGGTCGTCCTCCGCCAGGTAGTCGCCAAGGCCCGAGATCGAGGTGTGCATCACCGCGCCGCCGAGCTCTTCCTCGGTCGCGATCTCGCCGGTCGCGGCCTTGAGCAGCGGCGGCCCGGCGAGGAAGGCCCGCGAACGGCCCCGCACCATCACGATGTAGTCCGATAGGCCCGTCTGGTAGGCCCCGCCCGCGGTCGAGGAACCGTGCGTGACGGTGATCACCGGCAACCCGGCCGCCGACATGCGCGCGAGATTGCGGAACAGCGTGCCGCCGGTGATGAACTCCTCGACCTTGTAGGTCATGAGATTGGCGCCCGCGCTTTCAACGAGTTGCACGTAGGGCAGCTTGTTCTCCAGTGCCAGTTCCTGGATGCGCAGCTGCTTCGGAATGCCCATGGGCTGCAGCGCGCCTGCATCGATGCCCGAATCCGAGGCATTGACCATCACGCGCACGCCGCAGACCCAACCGATGCCCGCGATCACGCCGCCGCCGGGCACGCTTTGCTCGAGATCGGGGTTGTCGAGGCCGAGACCCGCGAGCGCGGAGATCTCGAGGAACGGCGTGCCCGGATCGAGCAGCAGCGACAGGCGCTCGCGCGGCAGCAGCTGGCCCCGCTTCTCGAAGCGCTCGCGCGACCGGGCCGATGTCGCGACGCTGCGCTGCTCGTAGCCGCGCACGCGCTCGATCAGCGCCAGCATGCCTTCGCGATTGGCCTTGAAGGCCTCGCTGGCCGGGGAAACGGTCGATTCGATGGTTGCCATGCGCTCTGGACGTGTGTGTCCAACGAGCTTAGGCAGCGGATTGCGCGCGGTCTTGCGCGTAGTGGCTGCGGACGGCGGCGCGCAGCGTATGGAAACGAACGCGCCGCCGCTTTCGCGTCAGAGCTTCGACTCGCCGTTCGGACGCTCGTTCATGTAGGCCAGCGTGCTGGCGACCAGCGCACGCACGCCGAGGCGCAAGGCCTTCTCGTCGATCACGAACTCGGGCGAATGATTGGGCGCGCCCGGCTTGTCGGCGAAGGGCGATGCGCTCAGGTTCCAGTACACCACCGGCCGCTCCTTGCCGAAGGAGCCGAAGTCCTCCGAAGCCATGCGCGGTCCGACCTCGCGCGCCTTGGCATCGGCGGCGGCTTCCAGCGCCTTCACCACCACCTGGGTCGCGCCGGGATCGCTCACCAGCACCTCGTAGCCGGTGTCGATCTCGACCTTGGCCGTGAGACCGTACTGCTCGGCGATCTTCTCTGCCTTGAGCCGGATGTTCTCGTGCGCCACCTTCTGGTTCCTGGCCGACAGCGAACGCACGGTGCCGGCGATCTGGGCGGTGTCGGGCAGGATGTTCACGCGATTGCCGCTCTGCAGCACGCCAACGGTGACGACGGTCGGACCGTCCAGCGGGTCGATGCGGTGGCTCACGATGTTCTGCAGCGCCAGCACGATCTCGGCCGCGGCCACCGTGGGCTCTTTCGCGGTCCACGGGGAGGCGCCATGCCCGCCCTGGCCCGTGAGCGAGATCTTGAAGACATCGCCACTGGCATACATGCTGCCGCGCCGCCAGCCGATGCCCAGCGGTCCACCGGCATTGATGTGCTGCCCCATCACGACATCCACCTTCGGGTTGTCGAGCACCCCCGCCTTCACCATCGCCGGAGCGCCGCTCGGGACCGGGCCGGGCCCCTGCTCCTCGGCCGGCTGGAACAGAAAAACCACCGTGCCGGGCAAGTCGGCACGCATGTTCGACAGCACCTGCGCCGCGCCGAGCAGCATGGCGACGTGGGTGTCATGGCCGCAGACGTGCGCAACCGGCACCTCCTTGCCGAGCCATTCGCCCTTGGCGGTGGACTTGAAAGGCAGCTCGTTGCGCTCTTCCACCGGCAACGCGTCCATGTCGGCGCGCAGCGCCACGACGGGGCCAGGCCTGCCACCCCGCAGGACTGCCTTGATCCCGGTCTTGGCGATGCCGGTCTGAATCTCGATGCCTTGCATCCTGGACAGCGCGTCGGCGACATAGGCGGCGGTGCGTGTCTCCTGGAACGAAAGCTCGGGATTCTGGTGGATGTGGCGCCGCCAGACGATGACCTGGGACTCGGTCGCATCGGCCATCGACAGCGCGCGCGCCTGCAGCGCATCGGACGGGGTGCCGGCGCTGCCTTGCGCCAGGGCGTTGAGGCTCAGGATGGCGGCTGCGATCAGGGCCGGGAGGGAATGCTGTGGTTTCATGAAGTCCTCGGTTGAAGTCGGGTGGCAATGTGCCTTGCCGCCGCCAAGATAGACCGAGGGGTCCGAAATACAAACGACGAAGAACTGTCGCGTGCGATCGAAACTTCTGGAGAAAGCCGCGCAATGAACCCGCGACACCGGGGAATCTTCAGGCGGGTGGCCGACGACTGGTTGCAGGCTATTCGCCGGGCGCTTGCGCCTCTTCGCTCTTGGGCCGATACCAGCGCGGATAGAACTCGGCCACGCGCGGGCCATCGGTCGCGAGCGCGTGGCAGCCGTCGAGCTGGAAGGGCTTGTGCGTGTCCGACACCGCGAGCTTCGTTCCGGCGAGCGTCTGGAGCACGCCGGTGCCCATGGTCCGAAGCAGTTCCGACATGTGCGTACAGCCGCGGATACCGCCGAAGAGCCGCGCGGTCTGGCGGCTGAAGCCGGGGCCGACGCGCAGGCCGATCAGCTGCGCATAGTCGGGTGCGATGCCGCCGCAGGCATCGGGAAACGGCGCGGCATCGGTTGCGGCAACCGCGTCGACGATCAGCGCGGTCGAGTCGACGGTGACGCGCAGCCACATCGAATGGATCGCCTCGCCGCCGGGCCGCTCGCCGCCCGGGAAGACGAAATGCTGGTCGCGCACGTCGCGCAGCTGGCCTTCGATGTCCCAGAGGCCGTCGCGGCGCCGGTAGCCGCGGATCGTGATGGTGCGCCCGTGGACCGGGTCGCGCTCTGCAGTAGGTGGTGGCAATGACATGGCAGGCGTTCGATCATGCCCGAGGGCGCGTTGGCCCGCCCTGCCCGCGCCGCTTGCCCCTTCGCAGCGATCAGACGGAACCGATGCGGGCCCCGCGCGCCGGGCTCCACGCGAAGCGCTCCATCAGCGCGTCGCACCCCTCGTGGTCCCAGCCGAGCGCGGTGAAGAAGCCGAATGCAGCGCGGTTCTCCGGGTCGACGAAGGCGATCCACCGCTCGGCCGGCGGGTGCTCCGGCCACGCGAGAGCCGCCTCGACCGCCAGGCGCCCGAGGCCCTGGCCGCGGCGCGCCGGATCAACGGCGATGTCGGTGATGCCGTGCTCGACACCCGCGGAATCCCACACGCAGCCGAGCAGCGCCGCCGGGCGGCCGTCCGCGCCCCGGAGCACGAGTTCGACCCCTTCCGTCCGGGCCAGGACGTACTCGAGCCACTCCCCGTCGAGCGGTCCCAGCTCGCGGTCGAGCACCGGGTCCCGGAACCACTCCGAGATCCAGGCCCAGTCCTCGCGGATCATGCGCCGGACGGAGAGCGATGCACGAAGGGGCATGGCTACGATTCTGGCATGGCGGCCCTCCGTCCCGCCCGCATCCGCCACTCGGGGCGGGAGGCGTGCGTCCCACCCCGAACTCGAGCGCTTCCGGCCGAAACACGAACCTTCCGAAAGAATCGAGATCGATCGAACCTGGAGCACCAGTTGGCCGGCTGACCTCCGTGCCGCCGGCGGCCCGTTTCAAAAAAGGGGGAGGAGCCATGCAATTGAGTGAAGACCTGATCTCGGCGATCATCCGCCCCGTTCGCCTGGAAAGCGCTTTCGTCAGCTTGTGGCAAATCAACGGCAATTGGTCACTCGCCGGGCCACGCGAATCCTGCCCGCTGTTCCACTACGTCTCCGACGGAAAACTAACAATAAGCAATGGGCGCGAACAGCCAATCTTCCTGAACCAAGGCGATCTCGCCCTATTCCCTCACGGCAGCGCGCATCACATAAGTACTTCCGAAACGGAGATTTCGGTACCACTTGAAAGATTCATCCCCGCCCGGGAAAAGGGTCAGTTCATCAAAGTAGATGTGCCGG
The DNA here is from genome assembly GCF_900090195.1 of Variovorax sp. HW608. NCBI lineage: Bacteria > Pseudomonadati > Pseudomonadota > Betaproteobacteria > Burkholderiales > Comamonadaceae > Variovorax > Variovorax sp. HW608. The sequence goes on along the minus strand of NZ_LT607803.1, from coordinate 5,893,395 downwards.
GCACCCGTCGTCCATCCGGCCTCTTGTGCGCGGGACTCTATTGCGAGAGCCATTCCGCAGCACCCATCTACAAGCTGCTCCCGGAATCGATCGTCATCAGGAAGCACCAGATAGAAGCCGAGCCGCTTCTGCAGGGCGCGCTCGAGGGCTTGCTGCGGGAGGTGGAGCACTTTCAGGAGGACAAGCGCTTCGTTCTGCATCGGGGGCTGGAGCTGATCTACGTTCTGGGCTTGCGCCTTGCGCTTGATGCCGTTCAGATCGGGGATCGGGGCACTTCGACCTGAACGACCACCGAATCGCAAACGCCCTGCTTTACATGCACATGAAGTTCCGGGAGCGTCCGAACGTCGCGAAGATGGCCGCCGCTGCGAGCATGTCAAGGTCCGCATTCAGCCTGGCGTTCCGCCAAGCCATGGGATGCCCCCCTGCCCAATATCTCGCGAAACTGAGGATCGCCGAAGCTGAAAAGCTTTTGAAAACAACTCGATTGACGAGAGACGAAATCGCTCATCGGGTCGGGTTTGAAAGTGCAGTGGGACTGTATCTTGCGCTTCGCTCTCACTCCCGATCCTCCCATCAATCAAAAGATCCTCTTAAGCAGTGCGCCCCGCGTCTCGCGCGCCGGTGACAAGGGCACCCTCCATTTGATTCTTAGACAACTTCTAGTGAATCCAAGACGCTAGTTAGTTGAGCACGATGGGGCGCGCCTATAGCCTCGGCACCAGAATTCTCTGGAGCAGGAGATGTCTGGCATCCGACAGTTCAATCCAAGTTCGTTCTACGGAACTACAGCCGTCCAAGCGCTTGACCCACTGGACTTCGACGAGTCGATCGCTTCCGTTCAAGAGGCCAATGCGCGAGGAGATCAGCGATACCTGTCGGGGTTGCTCACGAAGCTTTGCGGCGCGCTCGCCGATCTTGAGATTGACTCTGATACTAAGTTGCGTTCAAAGATATAGAAGTTATCCAATCGAAACCGGTCATCGATCGGGTTCTCTCGTGATCTGATTCGAGCGCCACCAGCCCTGTCGTGAGGGCGCGTTCGACGGCGTCGAGGTTGGCGAAGACATGGTTGGCAAAGCAGTCCTCGCGAATCGCCTCCCACAGATGCTCGGCCGGGTTGAGTTCGGGGCTGTACGGAGGCAGGTAGATCAGTCGCATGTGATCCGGGACCGCGAGTTGACCTGCCAGATGCCAGCCCGCCTGGTCCATGACCATCACGATGAATTCCTCGACATGGCGCTGGGCGACCTCGGCCAGGAATAGCGACATGGTCTCGGCGTTCACCCAGGGCAGCACGAGGCTGTCCATCACGCCGTCGTGTGGGCTGACGGCACTGAAGGCATAGATGTACTTGCGCTCCAGGCGAGCGCCGACGACAGGTCGAATGCGGTGTGGCGCCCAGCAGCGACGCGGCGTGCCCAGCAATCCGAATCGCCCCTCGTCCTGGAACATCAGCCGCACCGCGCGACCTTGTTCAGCCTGGCGCACGACCTCTTGGCGTACCTGGCGGCGGAGTTTTTTTAAAGGCGGCCTGTGCCGCGACGTCCGCCTTGGGATGCCGGGGCCGGGGCACGACCTTGCGCCAGCCGTGACGGTCGAGCAGCCGATAGATCGTCGAGGGCGCCACCGCCTTGCCGAGTTGCTTCTGGTAGGCCTGCTGGATCTCAGCTACCGTCAACATCCCGCCTGCCTGTGCGCGTTCGACGAAGGGTGCCAGCAACTCCTGCTCCTGTTCGGCGCTCAAATGCTGGTGGTGTCTGCCACCGCGGCCTCGAAGATCGAAGATGGCATCACCTTCCTTGGCCCATCGAGAGTGCATCACATGCACGGTGGTGGTTGACCAACCCAGCAACTGTGCAATCTGCGCGGCCGAGCTGCCCAGCGTGGCCCTGATCAGCACGCACTGGATGCGCTGGTACTGCGCATGGCTGTCGGCTTGCTTGAGCCGTTCTGCCAAGCGCATCACGGTCGCCTTATCCCCAACGATCAGACTCTTCATCCACGACTCCTTGAAGTACGTGGACAGACATGATATCTAATCTATTGAACGCAAATTGGTATGAGGCTGTGGCGCTGGCTGCAATGAGAGACGTCGGCTTGGTGCTCGGATCGCTGAAGAGGCACGGCGTCGAACCTTTAACAGTCGTGCCGCAGATCGAGCCCCTGCTGCTGCAACTCGGCGGACTCTGCGAAATGGTACCCCGGGACACCGTGCTCCATTACACGTCATGGAATCCGGACGGGCCTCGCCGCCGCGCGTACACCTGCGATCCTCAGGAAAGATTGCTGCAGGCCTCCATCGTGAAGGTGTTCCCCAGCCTGAGCGCATCGCTCTGCGTCAGCGCCAGCCTGCGCGAAATGAGTCCAAGGGATGCGCGCTGTGCCCCGCTTGTCGACAGTCTGCACAGCATGGCCACGAGCATGGTGGAGTCCATTGACGGCGTGGTGCAGAACGTTTCCCCAGCCTTCTTCGCCCAAACACTGCGGCCCTATTTCGAGGACGTCAAGATCGGCGGGCGGGCCTACCTCGGCCCGGCGGCCGCACAGGTCCCGCTTTGGTTGATGGACCTCTGCGTCTGGGCGTCAGACCGGTCCAGCGAAAACTACCGGCGATTCTTGGATGAATCCGTTCCTTACTGCCTGCCACCATGGCGCATCTACTACGAGCAGTTCGGGGCAGCCCAGTCACTTGTTTCGCGGCTTGGACAGTACATGGCCGACCCGGAGATGGCTCAAGACTGCAACCTTCTTGGCACCGCCAGCAGCATTGCCAGACTCTTGAAGACCCTCAAGGCTTTTCGGGGTCGCCATCTGGGGATCGCCCGCAAGGCCTATGCGCCCGAGATCCGGCGGTATGAACAAGGAAGCGGCGGAGCCCCAGTCAGTTTGCTCAAGGAAATCATCGACCTGACGATTCAGAGCGAGCACAGCGTCCTGGGCGAGCACCGGGCGTCGATCCACTGACGTAGGACGCAGCCATGAAATGCCGCATTCTCATCGTCGGCGGAGGTATTGCAGGGCTGACCCTCGCCCTGGCACTGCAAGTCCGCGGCATCAAGTCGTTCACGATCCTCGAACGATCCAAGTCGCTTCGCCAGGCTGGATCGGGGATCAACGTGCTCCCGCTGGCCAGCAAGGAATTGGCCGAACTCGGACTGCTCGATGCACTTGAGCCGCTCAGCGTACAACTTGCTCGACTGAACTACGCGACTTGGGACGGACTCCTGATCTGGAGCGAGCCGAAGGGTCGAAGCGCGGGATTCGCCTCGCCTCAGTTGTCGATCTCTCGCTCTCATCTTCACCGCACGCTCTTTCAGGCCGTCGTCGAACGTTGCGGCGAGGCGGTGTGGGTAGAAGACACGACCGTGACCGGAATCCGGCGCCGGTCGGGCGAACTGCTGGCCCTGTGCGCGGACGGCAAGGCGTTCAGCGCTGATCTGATCGTTGGTGCAGATGGAATCCGCTCCGCCGTGCGACAGGCGCTGTTTCCGGATCTGGCCCCTCTACGCGTGGTACCGACGACCGTCTACCGGGGATCGCTCTGGAGCGACGCGTTGCTCGACAACAGGACGATGTATATCGCGGGGGACGGCACGTGCAAGTTCGTGATCTATCCGATGTTTGTCAATGAACGTGAGGGACGGACCCACGTCAACTGGGCCGCATCGATCCCTGACCTCGCGCAATCCCATCATCCGCTCGGCAATTGGAATATCCCCGCTTCGCCCCGCGAGATCAGTAGGAAGTTCAAGGATTGGTCGCTCAAGGGAATACATCCCGAGCGGGCCATTTGCGCCAGCGAGGATGCCTACGCGTACCCCTTGGTGGATATCGATCCTCTTCCGACATGGTCCAACGGTGCCGACATTGCCCTCATCGGCGACGCCGCTCATGGCATGTACCCCATAGGGTCCAACGGGGCCACGCAGTCAATTGTGGACGCAGTCGCCTTGGCGCAGTACTTGGCTATCTCCGACCGCTGGTCTACCGCGCTTGCTGCGTTCGAGAAGGATCGAATGCCGACTGTTCAGGCGATCCAACGGGCCAATCGTAGAAGTGGACCGGAAGTCGTGGTCGACATCGCGGCGGATCGACGCCAGCGGAACGAGACGCCACTGGACATTGCGTTTCCCTGCGAAGAGCGCCTGGAGATCGTGCTGGAGTACGCCAACCTCACAAGCGTCACGCAAGCGATCGTTAACAAGACGTCCCCATACAAATGGATCAAGGAATGATCAGAACTGGAAGGCAGTATCTCGACGAGATCTCCGATGACCGGGTTGTTTGGCTGGGTGCGGAAAAGGTTGGATCCGTGACGCGCACAAAAGCCTTTCGGCGTGCCCTGGCGTTTGCCTCGCTCTACGATCAAGCAGCTGATGCGCAGCACAGAGACATCTTCTATGCCACGCCTGCCGATGCAGGAGTTCCACCCGAGCCCGAGTTCAAGGCATTCCGTCCATGCAGGAATAGCGAGGAACTGGCAGACAAGCATTTGCTGCATGCAGCATGGTGCGAAACAAGCTTCGGTTTCCTGGGCCGTACTCCCGACTATATTGCTGCAGGCATGTCAGGGTTCGCCGCTGCGCCCGATGCCTTTCGCTCTGAGCATTTCGACGCGCGATCAAATCTTCAATCAATGCATCGGAGGATGAGGGAGAGAAACCTCTTCATTTCCTTCACGCTGACGAACATCAAGAGAGATCGCTCGAAACCGCTATCCGAACAACCCGGGGCCGAAACGAACATCGGCGTCCGCGCTGTTCGGGAGACCGATGCCGGGATCTTCGTATCGGGAGTCAAAGGCGTCGGCACAGCGGCCATCTATTCCGACGAGATCATCGTCGGCAGCATAGAACCCCTTCATCCGAGCGACAAAGCCTACGCGTTGACGTTCTGCGTTCGGCCTGCAACGCCGGGCGTGCGCCTGATTTCGCGCACATCGTATTCGACTGCCAACGTCGAAGACGCACCACTGTCCGCAGCATTCGACGAGAACGATGCCATCCTCGTCATGAAGGATGCATTCGTTCCGTGGGAGCGCGTTTTGACCTACCGAGACACAAGAAGCACATCGGGAATCTGGTGGAGCACGCCGGCCTATGCCTGCATGGCGCATCAGGCGTCGATCCGCTTCTACAAGAAGCTCGAATTCCTTGCCGGCTTGGCCTACCTCGTTGTTCGCTCCAATGACTCGCTGTCCGTTCCTGAAGTGCGAGGGTCATTGGGAAGGCTGGTCGGATACGCTCAACTCGCGAAATCGATCGCTCTGGGAGCCGAGCGGGACCACGAAAGGCACCCTGGAGAAACCAGCTGCGTGACTCCGAATCGTCATGCGACTTATGCGCAACGGATATTCGCCGCAGAGGTCTATCCGAAATTCATCCACGAACTCCGCATGTTCTGCGGTGGCAGCCTGATCAATCTGCCTGTCTCCCTATCGGATTTCGAACTACCCGAAATCGGCGACGCATTGAAGTCCTACTGGGTCACGAGGGAGACCGATCCCATCGAGCGTGCGCGTCTGTTGAAGCTTGTCTGGGATGTCACGTCCACCGAGTTTGGAGCTCGCCACGCGCACTACGAGCAGTTCTACCAAGGGGCACCGCATGTCTATCTTGGGCAGATGACGGAAGCGGGTCGGCTTGAGGAACTCGCGCGATTCGCGAACAAGGCATTGAAGAAGGAATGACCCATGGTTGCCGACGGTACACCGATGTTCAAAAAACTGATGCTTCTCCTGGCAACCACGCAACTGCTGTTGATCGTGGACGCTTCCATCATCAACGTCATCGTCCCGACCATCGCGGGAGAGCTTCATTTTTCCGAAACCGGCCAATCGTGGATTGCCAATGCATATCTGACAGTCTTCGGAGGCGCCCTTCTCACCGCGGGACGAATCGCCGATCTTCTGGGGCGCACGCGGATCTTTCAGGCCGGCCTGCTGGTGCTCGCGATCGGGTCCTCGGTGTCAGCGCTGGCGCGGACACCAGAACTGTTGATTGCAGGACGTGCCGTCCAGGGACTCGGATCGGCCCTCTCTGCGGCGGCCGGACTGGCGCTGATTCTGGCCACGTTCGAGGGCGAGCAGCGCAACAGGGCCCTGGGATTGTTGGCGGCCATGGGCGGACTCGGCGGTGCCCTGGGTACCTTTCTGGGGGGCGGATTCACCGACTGGTTCGGCTGGCGCTCGAACTTCTGGATCAGCGTGTTGATCCCCGCGGCCCTCTGGTTGTACTCGTTCGCGGTGTTCTCGAAGTTCGACCGCAGCGCAAGTCGCGGACAGGTCGACGGGCTGGGCGGCTTGGTGCTGATCGGAGGCCAGACGCTGCTCGCATTGGGCATCGTTCGCCTAGGAGTGTGGGCGGCAGAAGTCCGCCGCCCTGATGATCGCGACCGAGAGCGACCTTGGCGAGTCCGATTTTTTGACGAAGCGCGCCGACGCCGCGTCGATGGACCTCATGTGTGCAGTGCGCGCCCGCTGGCGCAACCTGTTCGGATCAGTTCTGCGCATCTCGCTACCCTTATGCCGTGCTCAGGGTGGCCATGCGCCGCAGATTCAGCGCCAGGCACACGAGTTTGAACTCGGCTTGCACTCGCTGCAGGCCGCGCAGGCTGAACTGGCGCAACCCCAGCACGCTCTTGATCCAGCCGTTGGGTGGCTCAGCGATCCACTTGCGCTTGCGGTACGCCGCCTGGCCTTCCTCGGTCTGTAGCTTGGCGGCCATCGCTGCCGTGCGCGGCATCGCCGCTGCATCGATTTCGGCGCAGCGCTTGCCTTCCCGCCCCATGGCCACGACCAGATCGGTTGGCGAGTCGGCGAGGGCTTCGAAGTTGCTCTCGCTGCGATAGCCCGCGTCCGCCAGCGCCTGCTCGGGCACCATGCCGGTGTTGTCCTTCACCGCCTTGAGCATCGGCACGAGTTGGCCCACGTCGGCGGCGTTGTTGCCCAACTCGGCCGCCACGATGATGTGCGCTGCGCCGTCCACCGCCGTCTGGGCGTTGTAGCTGGCGTCGAAGCCGCCGCCGGCGCGCTTCATGATGCGGCTGTCGGGGTCAGTGAAGTTGTCTTGTGCCTTGGGCTCGGGCACGCCGAACTCGCGCTTGTAGCGCCCGCCCTTGGGGTTGCCGCCATCGTCGCGCGGGCGTCGGTCGTCGTCGTCGCTGCGCCCGCGCGCGATGTCGGCTTCACGCTGTCGCTGCTCCAGTCGCTGGCGCGCCTCGGTGATGGCCTTCAGACGGTCCTCGCGCCGCTCTATCTCTGCCGGGATGTCAACTTCAGGCTCGTCGGCTTCGGCCGCATCGGCCGTCTTTGCCCGCTCCAGCAGCGCATTGATCTGCGCCTTGAGTTCGATTTCGGCCTGCTGCATGCGCTCGTAGCTCATCGCCTTGTGGCGGCTGGCATTGGCCTTGATCTTGGTGCCGTCGATGGCCACCGTGCCCAGCTTGACCAGCCCCATCTCCTGGGCCAGCTTGACCACCTGCACGAACAGATCGCTCAGCTCCTTGAGGTGCAGCGCGCGGAAGTCGCGGATCGTGCGGTGCTTGGGGAAATTGCCTGCGCCCAGCATCCGAAAGGCCAGATCCTCATGCAGGCGCCGCTCCATCTTGCGCGAGCTGAACACGCCAGTGGCGTAGCCGTAGATCAGAACCTTGACCATCATCGCCGGGTGAAACGGCTGGTTGCGCGAGCCGCCACCGTCGTAGCGCGCGTAAAACGCCTTCAGGTCCAAGGCATCGACCGTGTCGCCGATGAAGTACGCCAGATGCCCCTTGGGCAGCCAGTCCTGCAGCGATGCCGGCAGCAACATCTCTTGCTCGGGTTCGTAGGGGCGGTAGCTCATCTTCGCTCAACGTCCCTCGCGCCTCGATGGTTCTCAGGGACTACCCTTCTGCCGCCCACACTCCTAGGCGAAGCCGGCATCAGTGACCGGACGGTCTGGCTCTCCATGACGGTCGGGCTCGTGCTCCTGGGTGGATTCCTGCTGAGGCAATTCAGGATCGCCCATGCCTTGATCCCGCCATCAAGCTGGAAGAACCGTCGCTTGACGGAGGCGCTTCTCTATTCCGGCGCCGGGCAGTTCGTGATCTTTCCGATGTTCTTCGTCGCGAATCTCTATCTTCAGTCCGTCCTGGAATTCAGCCCGCTCGCATCCGGCTCGGCCTTCCTTCCCCTCTGCGGCATCGTGATCCTGGTCGCAACGAACGCGGGGCGCTGGCTGCGATACGGGCCCCACGAGGCCCTGATGGCAGGATTCGTGCTGGTTGCCCTGGGCATGGCCTGGCTTTCGCTCGCGGACATGCAAAGCGTCTTCTGGCGCGACATTCTCGGACCGACCTTGCTCGTTGGCGCAGGCCTGCCGATGATCGCGATCACGACCAACCTGCTTGGTGCTCAAAGTGCCGAGCCCGGCGACGAGGGACTGACTTCGGGCTTGCTCAACACCGTCCAGCAGTTCGGCGCCGTCATCGGACTGTCGGCAATGATCTCCACCGCGAGCTTCTATGCCTCTCATCTCGCGGGCCCTGGAAGGATGCCGGCCGCCGCGGAGCTGCTCGGCGGCTACAGCATGTCGTTCCTGCTTGGCGCTGCGGTTGCGGCGATCGCGACCATCTGCCTGCTGATCAGGTTGATGCTGATACGGGGTGGAAAGGATCGCGAGCCGATGCCGGATGGCTGAGCAACAGGCACCCCCTTTCAGCGCCGTCCCGCCTCGGGCTGCTTCGGCCCGCGCGTAAAGGAATCCCCTCCAGCCCCCGTATCGCTGACGATCTGCCGCAACAGTTCCATCGCCGCCGGCGACAGCACCCGCCCGTGCCGTGAAATCACGTGCGTGCGTCCCTGGTGCAGCAGCGGGTTCTTCATCGGCAGCGCGCTGATGTCGGACGTGTCCAGATGCGCCGGCAACGACAGGCGCGTCGACAGCGCGTAGCCCAGCCCCGCCGCCACGAAGTGCCCCAGCGCGCTGAACGAACTGGTGGTGAGCAGCGCGTTCAGGCGCACGCCCTCGCTGATCTCGGCCGCCTCGATGTGCTGGCGCACGCCGAAACTGCGATGCAGCGTCGCGCCGGGGTAGGCCTGCAGGTCCGCCAGCTTGAGCGGCCGGCCGAGCCGCGTGAGCGGATGCGTGGCCAGCACCAGCGTCTGGATCGGCTGTGGATGCGAATGGTGCGAGCGCAGCCGCTCGTCCTTGGGCGGCTGGAACAGCATGCCGATGTGTGCGCGCTCATCGACGATGCGCTTGACGATCTCGTCGCTGCTGCCCACATCCAGCGCGATCGTGATCCTGGGATGAGACTGCATGAAGGTGCGCAGGCTGTTGCGCATCAGCCAGTCGACGAAGCCTTCGCCGGCCACGATGTCGATGTGGCCGCGCTCGATCTTGCGGATGCTGTCGAACTGGGCCAGCAGATGCTGCTTCTGGCTCTGCTGGCGGCGCAGGTAGCTGGCGAGCAGATCGCCCGCATCGGTGGGCGCCACGCCCCGGCCGCGCCGCTCGAAAAGGCGCGTGCCGCATTCCGTCTCCAGCAGCGCGACCGCCCGGCTGACCGCCGACGGGTCCATGCCGAGCACCTCCGCCGCGCCGCGCACGGAGGCGCTTTCCAGCACCTGCATGAAGTAGCGAAGGCGGCGGGTTTCCAGCTTGTCGTCCATGGCGCGTGTCTCCAAGCGTTGCATTTATTGCAACAAAGATCCTGAGATTCTGTCATTGATGCACGAAGGCCTTTCTTTCAGACTTGGCCCGCCCGCACCGGGTGTCTCACAGAAGGTCCGCTCCCCCATGACTTCCGCCGTTTCCGCCACGCTCGCGCCCGAATCGCTGGATGAGTCCAGCACGGGCAAATTCAAGCTCGTTGTCGTTTCGCTGATCGTCGTGGCGATCGCCGAGCTGATCGGGTCCACGCAGTTCAAGCTCGGGCCCGGCAAGGTGGTGCTGTTGCCGATGCTGTGGGCACTGCTCATCGCCGCCGCCTGGGGCATCGCCGCTCGGCGCGTGCCTTCGGTGGCGCGGGTGCCGACAGGCCTGCAGGCCTACGCGGGTGGGCTGCTCAATGCCGGTCTTCTTCTGTTCATGGTCAAGCTCGGCCTCACGGTGGGCGCCGCGCTGCCGCAGGTCCGCCAGGCCGGCTGGGCGCTGGTGTTCCAGGAATTCGGCCATGCGTTCGGCACGCTGGCGCTGGGCTTGCCGCTCGCCCTGCTGCTCGGCATCAAGCGCGAGGCCGTGGGCGCAACCTTCTCGGTGGGCCGCGAAGGCAACCTCGTGATCATCGGCGAGAAGTACGGCATGGCCTCGCCCGAAGGCCGCGGCGTGCTGGCCGAGTACATCACGGGCACGGTGCTGGGCGCGCTGTTCATCGCGGTGCTCGCCGGCTTCATCACCAGCATGCACATCTTCGACCCGCGCTCGCTCGCGATGGGCGCCGGCGTCGGCTCCGGCAGCCTGATGGCCGCGGCCATCGGCGCCATCGGCGCGCAGCAGCCGGCGCAGATGCTGCCGCAGCTCACGGCGATCGCTGCCGCGTCCAACCTGCCGACCACGGTGGTCGGCTTCTACTTCACGCTGTTCCTGTCGCTGCCGCTCTGCTCGTGGCTCTACGGCAAGCTGGAGCCGGTGCTCGGCCGCTTCTCGAAGCGCCAGCCGGCCGAGACCGCGGCACTGGCCGGTGCCGGTGTGAGCGCGCCGGAGCTCTCGTTCTTCGACAAGCTGGTTGCCTGGAGCGTCATCACCGGCGGCGTGATGATCGGCAACCTGCTCTCGTACAAGGTGCCGCTGTGGCAATCGCTCGTCGGCATGCTCGCGATCATCGCCATCGTGCTGCTGGTCGACACCGCCAAGCGCTTGATCCCGAAGATGCCGATGGTGCTGGTGCTGTCGCTGGTGGCGACTGTCGTCGGCATTCCCGGCTTGCTGCCCTTCTCGGACGCGCTGATCGCGACGACGGCCAAGCTGAATTTCCTCGCATTCACGACCCCGGTGCTGGCGCTGGCAGGCTTCTCGGTCGCCAAGGACCTGCCGATCTTCCGCCAACTGGGCTGGCGCATCGTGGTGGTGTCGCTGACCGCCACAGCCGGCACCTTCCTCGGCGCCACGCTGATCGCCGAGTTCTTCCACTGACCCCTCCCCCACCGACCGAACGGACTGCCCATGTACCGCGAACCCGAAATCGCCGAAGACACCCGCGCCCGGATGCTGGCGTGGCGCCGCGACATCCACGCCAACCCCGAGACCGCCTTCGAGGAACACCGCACCGCCAACCTCGTCGCCAACGCGCTGATGCTGATGGACATCCCGGTCAATCGCGGACTGGCCGGCACCGGCGTGGTCGGCACCCTGCGCAACGGCGACGGTCCGAGCATCGCGCTGCGCGCCGATCTCGATGCGCTCAACATGACCGAGCTGGGCGACCGCGCGCACAAGTCCATCTGCGTCGGCAAGATGCACGGCTGCGGGCACGACGGCCACACCGCGATGCTGCTCGGCGCGGCGCACCATCTCGCGCGGCACAAGCCGTTCCGCGGCACGGTGCACTTCGTCTTCCAGCCGGCGGAAGAAAACGAAGGCGGCGGCCGCAGGATGGTCGAGGACGGCCTGTTCGACCAGTTTCCGGCCGACGCGGTGTACGGCATGCACAACTTCCCCGGCATGCCGCGCGGCCGCTTCGGCATCCGCACCGGCACCATGACGGCGTACCTCGACACCTTCGAGATCGTGATCACCGGCAAGGGCTGCCATGGCGCGATGCCCGAAACCGGCATCGACCCCGTGATGATCTCGGCGCAGCTCATCAACGCGCTGCAGACGATCGTGAGCCGCCGCATCGGCGCGACCGACTCGGCGGTGGTCAGCGTGACGCAGATCCACGGCGGTGACACCTGGAACGTGGTGCCCGAATCCGTGCTGCTGCGCGGCACCGCGCGCACGCTCGATGCCAGGATCCAGGACAAGCTCGAAGCCGCGATGAACCAGATCTGCGCCGGCATGGCGCAGACGCACGGCGCGAGCGTGGCGCTCAACTACATGCGCGGCTATCCGGGCGTGGTCAACACGCCGGCAGAAACCTCCGCCGCCGCGCGCGCTGCCGCGAGCCTCGTGGGCGAAGCGCAGGTCGACACCGACATCAAGCCCGCGATGGGCTCGGAGGACTTCGCCTTCATGCTGCAGAAGCGGCCCGGCGCCTACATCGGCATCGGCGCCGGCGAAGGGCCGAACGATCCGCCGGTGCACAACCCGTACTACGACTTCAACGACAACATCCTTCCGCTCGGCGCGGCCTACTGGGTGGCACTGGTCAAGCAGCAGCTTCCCGTTGCATAGTGCGTCGATGCTGTCCGTCTTCGACATCTTCAAGATCGGCATCGGGCCGTCGAGCTCGCACACGGTCGGTCCGATGCGCGGCGCACGCATGTTCGCGGATGCGCTGGAGCACGATGGACTGCTTTCGCGCACGGCCCATGTGCATGTGACGCTTTATGGCTCGCTCGGGGCGACGGGGCACGGTCATGCGACCGATGTGGGTGTCATCCTCGGCCTGCTCGGCGAGGCCCCGGACACGGTCGATCCGGGAACGGTGCAGCCGCGCATCCAGGACCTCCGGCGCTGCGGCGAACTGCGGCTGCTGGGTCGGCACCCGATCGCCTTCCAGCCGCTGCGCGACATCGAATTCGCCGGGCAGGAATCACTGAGCGAGCACCCCAATGGCATGCGCCTGACCGCCCACGCGGCGGACGGCACGCTGCTGGCCGATCGCTGCTACTTCTCGGTCGGCGGCGGCTTCGTCATTGAACGCGGCGCTTCGAGCCATGCGGCGGGCGACGTCCGGACCACGGCTTGGCCCTATCCATTCCGGACCGGCGACGAACTGATGGCGCAGGCGCGCGCTCACGGGCTTTCAGTCGCGCAGTTGATGCTTGCCAACGAAAGCACCTGGCGTGCACCGGCCGAGGTACGCGCCGGCGTGCTGCGCATCTGGCAGGTGATGCAGCAATGCGTGCAGCGAGGTCTCGGCATCGACAATCCATCTGCGAGTGAGCATCTCCCCGGCAGCTTGCACATTCGCCGCCGTGCGCCGCAGCTCCATCGCGAACTGCTTGCGCGCGACGGCGGCGCGCAAGGCTCCGACCCGTTGGCCGCGATGGACTGGGTCAACGCCTTCGCGATGGCCGCCAACGAGGAGAACGCCGCAGGCGGCCGCGTCGTCACGGCGCCAACCAACGGCGCCGCGGGCGTCGTGCCTGCGGTGCTGCACTACTACGCAAAGTTCTGCCGCGGCGCATCCGATGAGGGCATCGTCGACTTCCTGCTCACTGCGGCGGCGATCGGGATGCTCTACAAGGCCAATGCCTCGATCTCGGGCGCCGAGGTCGGCTGCCAGGGCGAAGTCGGCGTCGCCTGCTCGATGGCCGCGGGTGCCTTGGCCGCAGCGCTCGGCGGCACGCCCGCGCAGGTCGAGAACGCGGCCGAGATCGGCATGGAACACAACCTCGGCCTGACCTGCGATCCGGTCGGCGGACTGGTGCAGATCCCCTGCATCGAGCGCAACGCCATGGGCGCCGTCAAGGCCATCAATGCCGCCCGCATGGCGCTGCGCGGGGACGGCAGCCACTACGTCTCGCTCGACGCGGTGATCCGCACGATGATGCAGACCGGCGAGGACATGAAGTCGAAGTACAAGGAGACTTCGCTCGGCGGGCTGGCGGTCAATGTGGTGGAGTGCTGAGCGCCCACTCGATCACCGTCCTCCATCATCACGAACCAACGATCCGCGCCAGTGCCTCCTCCAACTGGCTGCGATCCGCGATGCGCTTGGCAGCAGCGCGCTGCGCCAGGTTGTGCAGCTTGCGCCGTACGGCCGGCAACTCGGCCGCATGAGGAAGCCCGATCAAACCGAAGTCCGGCTGCTCGCCCTCCACGGACCGGAGAAAGGCACACGACGGCCCGTCCAGCCAGGTCGCCACGCGCGCCAGCAGGCGTTCACGGCTTTCCAGCAGGGCTTCCGTGCTGATGGGTTCGGTCGTCATGCCTTTGAAGTGTGCATCGAAGGTCGCGGCAAAGTCCGCGGGCACGCGAGGCGCCAGCATCTCCCAGGCGGGCTTTGGGCTGCAGGTCAGGTACACCAGAAAAGTCCGCCAGAGCAACTGATCCGCTCGCTCGTCCTCCAGCAAGAGGCCGATATCGAAGAGGTCGCGCGGATGCTGCCGCGATAGCGCCGCGGCCAGCTTGCCGGCATAGAGGTCGGCGAAGTCCAGCACCTGCATCGAGGCAAAACCGAACGCCTCCTCCACCCTCGAACGGACAACCATGCTGCGCACCGGATGCACCGTGCCGCGCATGACCGGGGTCGTCTCGATCTGCACGCGGGCGCGGCCACGGCTGGTCACCAGCCGCGTGGCCGCCCTCGCCCCCTCGCCTGCCGACAACTGCACCTGCAGTTGCAGAGGGCGGGCGCGCAGCGCATCGCCCAGTCGCGCGAGCGCCTCCGCGATCAGCGCCGCATCCTCGGCAAAGTCATGCACTGGCAGCCAGGCCAGATCGGGGTTTAATCAAGCGAAGAAACGATCACCCAGAGTGATCTTTTTGCAACAGGGATAAACCACTCGCCGCTCACCGGCCGGCGGTCTGTCCGAAGCAGGATTGAACCAGCTTTCCCGATCTCACTCCCACTCGATCGTCGCCGGCGGCTTGCTGCTCACGTCGTAGGTCACGCGGTTGATGCCGCGCACCTCGTTGATGATGCGGCCCGAGACCTTCTTCAGCAGCGCGTACGGCAGCTCGGCCCAGTCCGCCGTCATGAAGTCGCTGGTCTGCACCGCGCGCAGCGCAACGACGTAGTCGTAGGTGCGGCCGTCGCCCATCACGCCTACGCTCTTGACCGGCAGGAAGACGGTGAAGGCCTGGCTCGTGAGGTCGTACCAGCTCTTGCCGCTCTCCTTGTCGACGCAGTTGCGCAGTTCCTCGATGAAGATCGCGTCGGCGCGGCGCAGCAGATCGGCGTATTCCTTCTTGACCTCGCCGAGGATCCGCACGCCCAGGCCCGGGCCGGGGAACGGATGGCGATAGACCATCTCGGGCGGCAAGCCGAGCGCAACGCCGAGTTCGCGCACCTCGTCCTTGAACAGGTCGCGCAACGGCTCCAGCAGCTTGAGGCCCAGCTGCTCGGGCAGGCCGCCGACGTTGTGGTGGCTCTTGATCGTGACCGCCTTCTTGCTCTTGGCGCCACCGGACTCGATCACGTCCGGATAGATCGTGCCCTGCGCCAGCCACTTCGCACCCTTCGCGCCCTGGCTCGTGAGCTTGGCCGCTTCCTGCTTGAAGACGGTGACGAACTCGCTGCCGATGATCTTGCGCTTGGCTTCGGGATCGCTCACGCCGGCCAGCTTGCCGAGGAACAGCTCGCTCGCGTCGACGCGGATCGCCTTCGCATGCAACTGGCCGACGAACATGTCCATCACCATGTCGCCCTCGTTGAGCCTGAGCAGCCCGTGGTCGACGAACACGCAGGTGAGCTGGTCGCCGATCGCGCGGTGGATCAGCGCCGCAGCGACCGACGAATCGACGCCGCCCGACAGGCCCAGGATGACTTCCTCGTCGCCCACCTGCTGGCGGATCGCCTCGACGGCCTCGGCGATGTGGTCGCGCATGATCCAGTCGGGCTTCGCACTGCAGATGCCGAGCACGAAGCGCTCGAGGATCGCCTTGCCCTGCTGCGTGTGCGTGACTTCCGGATGGAACTGCACCGCGTAGAAGCGCCGGGCCTCATCGGCCATGCCGGCGATCGGGCAGCTCTCGGTCGACGCCATCAGCTTGAAGCCCGGCGGCAGTTCGGTGACCTTGTCGCCGTGGCTCATCCAGACGTTGAGCATGCCGTGGCCTTCGTCGGTCGTGAAGTCGGCGATGTCGCGCAACAGCTCGGTGTGGCCGCGCGCACGCACGGCTGCAAAGCCGAATTCGCGCTTGTGGCCGCTCTCGACCTTGCCGCCGAGCTGGTGCGCCATGGTCTGCATGCCATAGCAGATGCCCAGCACCGGCACGCCGAGATCGAACACCGCCTGCGGCGCCTTGTCGGTGCTTTCCTCGTAGACGCTGGCGTGGCTGCCCGACAGGATGACGCCCTTGAGATGGCCGTCCTTCGCATAGTCGCGAATCCAGTCGTCGGTGACGTCGCAGGGATGGACTTCGCTGAGTACGTGCGCCTCGCGCACGCGGCGCGCGATCAGTTGCGTGACCTGCGAGCCGAAGTCGAGGATGAGGATCTTGTCGTGTTGCATGGGTCAGAGCGTGGAGAGATCGAGAAGGCGGATGCCGGACTGGGTCGCGGCGTCGGCCAGCTTCCTGTCGAAAGTGGCCAGGGGAAGATTGAGCGACCGAGCGAGCCAAAGGTAGCCCGCGTCATAGGAGGAAAGCCCGCTGTCCATCGCGATGGCGAGCGATGCCTTGTGCTGCGGCGGCGCCATTTCGTGGAGCTCGACACGATGCCGCACCGCCTCCAGCACCGACCACAGGCCCTCGACGGCGGCTTGCGGAATCCGGCCGCGCCGCACGCCGTTGGCGATGATGTTGGCGCATTCCCACTGCCAGAGGTTCGGCGCCTGCGGCTCGACCTCGTCGCGCCGCATCAGGGCGTAGAGGCGGCGGGTATGTTCGTTCGCTTCGTCGGGCAGCAGCCAGGCGGCCGTCACCGAAGCGTCGAGGACGAAGGCGGTCATCCCTGGCGGCCTTCGTCGCGGAGTTCACGCACCGACGGGCCGGGCCGGATCATCGCGTGCAAGGCGTCGATCTGGCTCAGCTCGCGCTGGATCTGCTCGTCGGTGATCACAGGCTTGCGACGCACCGGGAGGATGCGCGCCACTTCCTTGCCGTGACGGGTGATGCGGACTTCCTCGCCCTTTTCGACCGTCTCGATCAGGGCCGAGAAGTTGTTCTTCGCCTCGTAGATGCCGGTGTACTGCATGAGTCTGACCAGATTTGGAAAGTCTGGCCATTATACGAATTCCGGCCAGAATTCAAAGTCTGGCCAGAACGCGCCCTCAAGCGATCACTCGGCGCGGTAGTTCGGCGCTTCCTTCGTGATCTGCACGTCGTGCACGTGGCTCTCGCGGATGCCGGCGGCGGTGATCTCGACGAACTCGGCCTTGTTCTTCATGTCCTCGATCGTCGGGCAGCCGCAGTAGCCCATGCTGGCGCGCAAGCCGCCGGCCATCTGGTAGACGATCGACACCATCGAACCCTTGTAGGGCACGCGGCCTTCGATGCCTTCGGGCACCAGCTTGTCGGCGTTCGGGTTGCCGGTGCTGGATTCCTGGAAGTAGCGGTCGGCGCTGCCCTGCTGCATCGCGCCGATGGAGCCCATGCCCCGGTAGCTCTTGTAGCTGCGGCCCTGGAACAGCACGATCTCGCCGGGCGCCTCTTCGGTGCCGGCGAACATGCCGCCCATCATGACCGTGCTCGCGCCGGCCGCGATGGCCTTGGCGATGTCGCCCGAATAGCGGATGCCGCCATCGGCGATCAGCGGCACGTCGGTGCCCTGCAGCGCGGTCGCGACGTTGTCGATCGCCATGATCTGCGGCACGCCCACGCCGGCCACGATGCGCGTGGTGCAGATGGAGCCGGGGCCGATCCCGACCTTCACCGCGTCGGCGCCGGCGTCGGCCAGCGCACGCGCCGCATCGCCGGTGGCGATGTTGCCGCCGATCACGTCGACCTTCGGATAGTTCTTCTTGACCCAGCGCACGCGCTCGATCACGCCGGCACTGTGGCCGTGCGCCGTGTCGACCACGAGCGCATCGACACCGGCCTTGACCAGCGCCTCGACGCGCTCCTCGGTGCCCTCGCCGACGCCGACCGCGGCGCCCACGCGCAGGCGGCCGCTGGCGTCGCGCGCCGCGTTCGGGAAGCTGGTCTGCTTGGTGATGTCCTTGACGGTGATCAGGCCCTTGAGCTCCCAGGCGTCGTTGATGACCAGGAGCCGCTCGAGCTTGTGCTTGTTGAGCAATGCCTTCGCGTCGGCCAGCGTGGTGCCGTCCGGCACGGTGATGAGCCGGTCGCGCGGCGTCATGATCTCGCTCACCGGCGCGTCGTAGCGGCTTTCGAACCGGAGGTCGCGGCCGGTCACGATGCCGACCACCTTGCCGGCGTCGCACACCGGGAAGCCCGAGATGCCGAGTTGTTCCGACAGCGCGATCACCTGCCGCACGCTGTGGGCCGGCGTGATGACGACCGGGTCGCGCAGCACGCCGGACTCGTAGCGCTTGACCTTGGCCACCTGTGCAGCCTGCTCGGCCGGCGTGAAGTTCTTGTGGATGATGCCGATGCCACCTTCCTGCGCCATCGCGATCGCGAGGCGGGCCTCGGTCACGGTGTCCATGGCGGCCGAGACCAGGGGCAGGTTCAGGGTGATGTTTCGGGAGAGGCGGGTGGCGAGGGAGGTGTCCTTCGGGAGGACCTGGGAATACGCTGGCACCAGCAACACGTCGTCGAAGGTGAGCGCTTTGCCGAGAAGGCGCATGGGTGAAGCTCCAAAAGACGGATTGTAACGATGGCCCGCGGCCACCCGGCAGCGTGGGGGATTGCGGCTTCTCCCATGCAAGGGCCGAAAAGTGAGCCTCTTTGCGCGTCCTGCGTTGCGAAAATGCCAGAACTCCGGTTGCAAAACGTAAGGCAAGGCTAAACTGCCGACCATGAAACTCGCGCATCTCCTCGTCATTGGGTCGGTGTTCCTGCTGCCGCTGGGCGCGCAGGCGCAGTGGCAATGGATCGACAAGGACAACAAGAAGGTCTTCAGCGATCAGCCGCCTCCGATCGATATCCCCGAGAAGAACATCCTGCGCCGGCCCAGCACGGCCAAGCGCCTGAACTTCAGCACGCCGGCGCCCGAGGGCGCCGCAAAGGACGCGCCGGCTTCGCCCGCCCCCACGACAGCCGCGGCCAAGCCGTCCGGCGTCGACAAGGAACTCGAGGAAAAGGCCCGCAAGGCCGAGGAAGCCGAAAAGGCCAAGCAGGCCGCCGAAGCGCAGAAGGCCGCCCAGGCCAAGGCGGACAACTGCAAGCGCGCCCGCGAAGGCAAGGCCACGATGGACAGCGGGATCCGCCTGGCGCGCGTCAACGCCCAGGGCGAGCGCGAGATCATGGACGACGACACACGTGCCGCCGAGCAGAAGCGCCTTCAGACCCTGATCGATTCGGACTGCAAGTAAGCCGCCCTGCGGCGACCACTCAATACCCCGCCTTGCCGCCTTTGCGGCGACGTGCGAACAGCCCGGTCCCACGGGCTCCCTGCTGCTTGAAGCGCTCGCGCCGCGCCACCTTGGGGTCGACGGCGAGCGGGCGGCAGAGTTCGACGCGATCGAGATCGGCGAGCGCCTGGGTCCATTCGACCGCCCGCCCCCAGATGCCCGGCGCGGCCGCCTGCCAATCGAAGGCCGGATGGGCCGCGGCAAGCCCGCTCGCCAGGACCGCATCGCGCACGGTTGCGCCTTCGGGCAGGCTCAGGATCTCTTCGAACACTTCCCGCGGCGCGGGCGAGCACACCAGTGTCACTCGCAACATCAGGCAGTGTCGTAGATGTGCTCGGCGCGTTTCACGAAGGCTTCGACCAGGTTGGAGGCGATCTTGTCGAACACCGGGCCGACCAGCGTCTGCAGCGCGATGCTGTTGAAGCCGTAGCTCAGGTTGAGTTCGACGCGGCAGGCGCGCTCGCCGTTCTCTCCGACCGGCGTGAACTTCCAGACCCCTTCGAGGTTCGAGAACGGCCCGTCGACGAGCTTCAGATGCACCTCGCGACCCGGCACATGGGTGTTGCGCGTGGTGAAGCTCTGGTGGAAGCCGCTGAAGGCCAGGCCGACTTCGGCCGTCATGCCGAAGTCGTCCTGCTCGATCACCTTGGAGCGGTCGCACCACGGGAGAAACTCGGGATACTTGGCCACGTCGGTGACCAGGGCGTACATCTCATCGGCGCTGTACCAGATGAGGATGGACTTGTGGACTGTTTTCATAGAATGGGCACAGCGTGCGCGACGGATTGTATTGAAGCCATGCCGACCTCACTTGATTCCTCATGGCCACAAAGAAAAAGCAGGACCCCTCTTCCCGGATCGCGGACAACAAGAAAGCCGCGTACAACTATTTCTTCGAGGAGCGCTTCGAGGCCGGCATGGTGCTCGAAGGCTGGGAGGTCAAGTCGCTGCGTGAAGGCAAGGTGCAGCTGACCGACGGCTACGTCGTGATCCGCGAGGGCGAACTCTTCGTCATCGGCTGCCAGATCAATCCGCTGCGCTCGGCATCGACCCACATCCATCCCGATTCGGTGCGCACCAAGAAATTGCTTTTGCACAAGGACCAGATCCGCCGGCTCATCGGCAAGGTCGAGCAGAAGGGCTACACGCTCATTCCGATCAACCTTCACTGGAAGGCCGGCAAGGTCAAATGCGAGATCGCGCTGGCGAAGGGCAAGGCCGAGCACGACAAGCGCGACACCATCAAGGATCGCGAAGGCAAGCGTGAAGTCGAACGGGCCATGAAGAACCGAACCCGCTGAGGAACCCCGGATGGCGCTGCAACCCCTGGACGCCTCGCGCGTCAATCCGCTCGAAGGCGGCCCGAGCTTCTCGCTGGGCAACCGGATCCTGCGCGCCGTCTGGAACGTGACCTGGGCCGTCCTCGCGTCCTGGACGCCGCCGCAGATGAGCTTCTGGCGCCGCTTCCTGCTGAAGCTCTTCGGCGCCAGGCTGGGCGAGGCGAGCGACGTGCGCGGCAGTGCGAGGGTCTGGTATCCCCCTCATCTGCATCTCGCGGATCGCGCGCTGCTGGCCGAGCGGGTGACCTGCTACAACATGGCGCCGATCTCGCTGGGCCGCGGCGCACTGGTCTCGCAAGGGGCGCACCTCTGCGCCGGCACCCACGACATCTCGTCGAGCGCTTTCCAGCTGATCGCACGGCCGATCACGATCGGTCCGCGGGCCTGGATCGCGGCCGAGGCCTTCGTCGGCCCCGGCGTGGAAGTCGGCGAAGGCGCGGTGCTGGGCGCACGCAGCGTCGCCTTCCGGTCGCTCGAACCATGGACCGTCTACGGCGGCAACCCCGCGAAGCCGCTGAAGCGGCGCGTCCTGAAGGACGCCAGCTGATTTTTTTTGAGGCCATGGAATAAACGCCGGGTCGCCGGCGTTCATGCAGCATCAGCCCAACTGCATCCATGGATTCCAGCGCCATCGTCCAGCACATCCCGAGCCTGCGCCGCTATGCCCGCGCGCTGACCGGCGACGCCTGGACCGCCGATGACCTCGTGCAGGACACGCTCGAGCGCGCCTGCAGCAAATGGCGCCTGTGGCGTGTCGGCACCGATCTGCGCGCCTGGCTCTTCACGATCATGCACAACGTCTTCGCGAGCCAGGTCCGCCGCGCGCCGGCACGCAGCGCGGTCGACCTCGACGACGTGGTCCACGAACTGCGGGTCGTCGACTCGCATCGCGACCAGGCCATCGATCTGCAGCGCTGCCTGCTGCTGCTGCCGGAAGACCAGCGCGCGGTGCTGCTGCTGGTCGCGCTGGAAGACCTTTCCTATGCAGAGGTGGCCAAGGTGCTCGGCATTCCGGTGGGCACGGTGATGTCTCGACTTTCGCGGGCACGCGATCGTCTGAGAGAACTGATGGAAGCAGCGCCGCCGCCGGTCACGGGCCGTCCCGGTCTGCGGCGCCTCAAGTAGCCGGCCCACATCATGAAGACCACCGAAGCTCCCTTCGATGACGCCTCGCCCGAATGGCAGGCTGAGCGCGACGCCTTGCGAGAGTTGCATCGCGAGGTGCTCGACGAGCCGATTCCGCCGACCTTGCTGGCCGCGGCGCGGCGGGCCGCACGCTCGCAGGCGCACAAGGCGCGATGGGCGCGCTGGGGCGGCATGGCCGCAGGTATTGCGCTTGCCTTTGGCGCCGGCTGGCTGGCCAATGCGCAATGGACGGGTTCCGGCACCGGGTCGATGTTGGCGCGTTCGCCGGCGGCCCGCGAGTTCGTTCATGCCGCCGCCGTCGCGCACGTCGTCTATGCGCCGGAGAAGCGTCACCCGGTCGAGGTGGCCGCGGCCGAACAGCAGCATCTCGTCCAATGGCTGTCCAGGCGGCTCGACAGGCCCTTGCGCGTGCCCGATCTCACGGCGCAGGGCTACACGCTGGTCGGCGGACGCCTGCTGCCGGGCAATGAAGGCGCACGCGCGCAGTTCATGTTCGAGCGGGCCGGTGGCGAGCGGCTCACCCTCTACATCGGCAGCCTGGGTGCCGGGGCCGATGCTTCACGCGGCGACGAAACAGCCTTCCGCTTCTCGGCCGACGGCCCGGTCCCCAGCTTCTACTGGGTCGACCGCGGCTTCGGCTATGCACTGACCGGCCCGCTCTCGCGGGACGCCTTGCTCGGTCTCGCCACCGTGGTCCACCGCCAGCTTGAAAAGGCCGATGGATAGACTGCGGCTTCGCGCCCCATTTTTTTCAACCGAAGGAGAAAACTTCATGAAACTGTTCAGCGCCTCGATCCTTGCCGCCGCCCTGCTTGCCGGTTGCGGAAGCATGTCACCCGCAGCCGACACGCCCACCCGCACCGCCGACGGCGTGCTGATCGGCCCGACGGGCATGACGCTCTACACCTTCGACCGTGACGCGCCCAACAGCGGCAAATCGGCCTGCAACGGTCCGTGCGCCGCCAACTGGCCGCCGCTCCCGGTGGCCGACACGGCCAAGCCCATGGGCGCCTATACGATCATCACGCGCGATGACGGCAAGAAGCAGTGGGCCTACAAGGGCTCGCCGCTGTACTACTGGTCGAAGGACGCCAAGCCCGGCGACAAGACCGGCGACGGGATGCTGGGCGTCTGGAAGGTCGCGCGCCCCTGAGCCGAGGCGATGCAAAAGAAAAGGGCCGGTCGCAACCGGCCTTTTTTTTCGTTCGCAGGGGACGGATCAGCACCGGCCCTTTTTCGCCTGTCCCGGAGGGCAGTGATAGCCATCACCGTCGAAGTCCTGATGATGCCCCTTCGCCTTGCCCGGCTTCCATTCGGGCTCGACCCAGCGCCATCCGCCCTGGGCCTGCACCCAGCGGCCGGGCGCATAGACGTAGTCCGGCCTGGCGGGCTGCCAGTAGCCCTGCTGCCAGGCGTAGGCGTCGTGGCGGTACTGCCAGGCCCCCGGCACCCAGACATAGCCCACGCGCGGCGGCGGCAGCGGCTCGTAGCGCGGCGCAGGCGGCGCCACCGTTATCAGGCCGGGCACGTTGATGTTGACCGACACCTGCGCCGAAGCGCAAAACGGCGCGGCGGCCAGGGCACAAGCCAGAAGAGTGGATGAAAGTCGCATCAATACCTTCCTTCGAAAAATGAATCAACGTGGCAGTCCAGGTCCGGGGATCAGTGATTGCCCTTAGTTCAGGAACTTCCGCTCAGCGCCGCACCGGGAACGCGGCGCTCGCGCAGGCCGAGCAGTTCATTGAACACCAATGCGCCGATCACGAGGGCGCCGCCGGTCAGCACGCTGGACGGCGGTTCCTCGCCGGCGCCGACCCAGGCGAGCGCAATGCCGAAGATCACTTCCAGGAGCGCGAGCAGCGACACCTCGGGCGCCTTCAGCACGCGGGCGCAGATAACCGAAAGTACGCATGGGATCGCAAGCTGCACCAGGCCGAGAAAGGCCAGCAGGCTCAGATCGTGCGCATTCGCCTGGAACGGCCAGGCCAGCGGCAAGGTGACCAGCGCCGAGATGGCCGCGCCGATCAGCACTGCCGGCACGAGGTCGATGTCATGGCCTTTCGCATGCGCATGCTGGACCACCGTCCAGTTGCACGCCGCCGCGAGCGGCACGCACAAGGCCACGAGCGTGCCGACGAGCAGGCCCTCCCCCAGTTGCGTGCCGTACATCCAGCCGATGCCCAGGCCCGCCAGCACGATCGCGGCCCAGGTGCGGGCAGGCAGCTTGTGGCCGATGAAGATCCGCGCGGCCAGCGCGGTCAGAAGCGGCCCGACGGCCATCGTCACGAGGACGTTGGCGACGCTGGTCAGCGTGAGCGCCACCATGAAGGCGGTGAACATCACGCTCCAGCAGAGGCCCGAGATCCACAGCTCGCGCCCGCCGCGGCGGATCTTGGCGAACACCGCCGGCCCCTGCCACAGCGGCAGGATGACGAGCAGCGCCACCAGCGTGAAGAAGCTGCGCCAGAACGTCACTTCGAAGCTGCGCGCGTGCTCCAGATGCCGAGTGACCAGTCCGGCCGTGGCCCACATCAGGGTCACGGCGACCATCAGCCAGGCGGCACGGCCATGGGTCAAACCACGACCTCCGGCATGCATCAGGCGGTCTCGCGCGAGGCGCGCTTGCGCTCGTGTTCCTTGAGGTAGCGCTTGCGCAGGCGCACGCTCTTGGGCGTGATCTCGACCAGCTCGTCGTCCTCGATGAACTCCACGCCGTACTCCAGCGTGAGATCGATCGGCGGCGTGATCTTGATCGCGTCTTCCTTGCCCGAGACGCGGAAGTTGGTGAGCTGCTTGGTGCGCGTGGCGTTGACCACCAGGTCGTTGTCGCGGCTGTGGATGCCGACGATCATGCCCTCGTACACCGGGTCGTTGGCGCGCACGAACATGCGGCCGCGATCGTCCAGCTTGCCCAGCGCGTAGGTGAAGATCTCGCCGTCGTCCATCGAGATCAGCACGCCGTTCTTGCGGCCGCCGATCTCGCCCTTGTGCGGCTCGTAGCCGTCGAAGATGTTGGAGATCAGGCCCGAACCGCGCGTCAGGTTGAGGAATTCGTTGCTGAACCCGATCAGGCCGCGCGCCGGAATGCGGTATTCGAGGCGCACGCGGCCCTTGCCGTCCGGCTCCATGTTGACGAGGTCGCCCTTGCGCTCGCCGAGCGCCTGCATCACGCCGCCCTGGTGCTGTTCCTCGATGTCGGCGGTCACCAGCTCGATCGGCTCGCAGCGCACGCCTTCGATGTCGCGGAACACCACGCGCGGCTTGGAGACCGCCATCTCGTAGCCTTCGCGGCGCATGTTCTCCAGCAGGATGGTGAGGTGCAGTTCACCGCGGCCCATCACTTCGAAGACGCCTTCTTCGTTGGTTTCCTTCACGCGCAGCGCCACGTTGTGCTGCAGTTCCTTCTGCAGGCGGTCCCAGATCTGGCGGCTGGTGACGTACTTGCCTTCGCGGCCGGCGAGCGGGCTGGTGTTGACGCAGAAGTTCATCGTCAGGGTCGGCTCGTCGATCCTGAGCATCGGCAGCGGCGCCGGCTTCGCCGGATCGGTGATCGTGACGCCGATGCCGATGTCCTCGATGCCGTTGATCAGCACGATTTCACCGGGGCCCGCCTCCTTGGTCTGGACGCGATCCAGGCCCTGGAAGGTCAGCACCTGGTTGACTCTTCCCTTGATCGCCTTGCCGTCCGGCCCTTCCATCACGACGACGTCCATCATCGGCTTGATGGTCCCCGCGTTGACGCGGCCCACGCCGATGCGGCCCACGAAGGTCGAGAAGTCGAGCGCGGAGATCTGCAGCTGCAGCGGTGCGTCGGGATCGCCGGCGTGCGCGGGCACGTGCTTGAGGACGGTGTCGAACAGCGCCGACATGTCCGGCCCCCACTGCTCGCCCGGCGCGCCTTCTTCCAGCGACGACCAGCCGTTGATGCCCGAGGCGTAGACCACGGGGAAGTCGAGTTGCTCGTCGGTGGCGCCCAGCTTGTCGAACAGGTCGAAGGCGGCGTTGACCACGTGATCCGGACGTGCGCCGGGCTTGTCGACCTTGTTCACGACCAGGATCGGCTTCAGGCCCAGGGCCAGCGCCTTCTTGGTCACGAAGCGCGTTTGCGGCATCGGGCCTTCCTGCGCATCGATCAGCAGCACGACGCCGTCGACCATGCTCAGCGCACGCTCCACCTCGCCGCCGAAGTCCGCGTGCCCGGGGGTGTCCACGATGTTGATGTGCGTGCCCTTCCAGGTCACGGCGCAGTTCTTGGCCAGGATCGTGATGCCGCGCTCTTTTTCGATGGCGTTGTTGTCCATCACGGTGTCGACCACTTTCTCGTGCTCGGCAAAGGTGCCCGACTGGCGCAGCAGCTGGTCGACCATCGTGGTCTTGCCATGGTCGACGTGGGCAATGATGGCGATGTTGCGAATCTGATTGGTGCTCATGGTGTCGCTTCGGTCAATAGTGTTTGCTGTATTTCGATGGGGCTCAGCAAGCGCCCCGGAATGAGTTCGCCCGCCTTCACGTGGGCGGTGCCGAGGAAGGTGCGAGGCCGGTCGCCGAACACGGCCACGGCCGGGGAATCGGACCAGCCACCGCGCCGGCGAAGGCCGGAGAGGAAGCGACCGGCATCTTCCGCACCGAGCGTGACACGGGTGTGATCGGCCACCAGCGACTCGGCGGGCAGGAGGCGGGCAAGGCGTTCGCTTTCGTCCATGGCTTCGAAGGCCTCCAGCGTCACGCATTGGCTGGCATGGAAGCCGCCGGTGGCGATGCGCCGCAAGGCAACGAGGTGGGCACCGCAACCGAGGGCTTCGCCGATGTCCTCGCCGAGCGTGCGGATGTAGGTGCCCTTGCTGACGGTGGCCCGGATGTGGATGTCGTCGCTGCCCGGCTGGGTGGTGATCGAAAGGCTGTGGATCACGACGTCGCGCGCGGCGCGTTCGACTTCGAGGCCTTCGCGGGCATATTCGTACAGCGCCCTGCCGTCCTTCTTGAGGGCGCTGTGCATCGGCGGCACCTGGCGGATCGGGCCGGTGAAGCGGGCCTGCACCCGCGCCAGATCGCCCTCGTCGACGGCGACCGGGCGCCGCTCGATCACTTCGCCTTCGGCATCGCCGGTCGATGTCCTGACGCCCAGGCGGGCCACGGCCTCGTAGGTCTTGTCCGCATCCAGATGGAGCTGGCTGAACTTGGTGGCGGCGCCGAAGCACAGCGGCAGCACACCGGTCGCGAGGGGGTCCAGCGTGCCGGTATGCCCGGCCTTCTCGGCGCGCAGCAGCCACTTGGCCTTCTGCAGGGCCTGGTTGCTGGACAGACCCAGCGGTTTGTCGAGCAGCAACACCCCGTGCACAGGGCGCCGCTGCACCCGTGTGCGTGGCGCGTTCATCTTCAGTCGTCTTTGGAACGGGAAGCGACGGCCTGCGCGATCAGCGCATTCATGTCGGCGGCGCGCTCGGTCGTGCGATCGAACTGGAAGTGAAGCGTCGGCACCGTGTGGATGTGCAGACGCTTGAACAGGCCGTTGCGCAGGAAGCCCGCCGCCTGGTTCAGCGCCTCGGTCGTCTCCACCGGATCGCCCACGAGCAGGCTGAAGAAGACCTTCGCGTGCGCGTAGTCGGGCGTGACCTCGACGGCCTGGATCGTCACCATGCCGACCCGCGGGTCCTTCAACTCGCGCGCGATCAGCTCCGTCAGATCGCGCTGGATCTGATCGGCGACCTTGAAGGCGCGGTTGGGGGTTGCGGCTTTTCTCTTCGGCATTTGAACAATCGCAAGCGTCGCACCTTACAACGTACGCGCGATCTCCTTGATCTCGAAGAACTCCAGCTGATCACCTTCCTTGATGTCGTTGTAGTTCTTGAGCTTGATACCGCACTCGAAGCCTTCGCGCACTTCGCGCACATCGTCCTTCATGCGCTTGAGCGATTCCAGCTCGCCGGTGTAGATCACCACGTTGTCGCGCAACAGGCGGAAATGCGCGTTGCGGTTGACCGAACCCGAGGTGACCATACAGCCCGCAACCGTACCGATCTTGGACGCCACGAACACGGTGCGGATCTCGGCCGAACCGATGACCTCTTCGCGCCGCTCCGGAGCCAGCATGCCGGCCATCGCCGTCTTCAGGTCGTCCACCGCGTCGTAGATGATGCTGTAGTAGTGGATCTCGATGTTGTTGCCTTCGGCGTGCTTGCGCGCGCCGGCATCGGCACGCACGTTGAAGCCGATGACCATCGCCTTGGAAGCGATCGCGAGGTTGATGTCCGATTCGCTGATGCCACCCACGGCGGCATACACGACCTGCACCTTGACCTCTTCGTTCGAGAGCTTGAGCAGGGATTGCGCGAGCGCTTCCTGCGAGCCCTGGACGTCGGCCTTGATGATGATCGGCACCGTCTTGACTTCGCCGGCGGTCATGTCCGCGAACATGTTCTCCAGCTTGGCCGCCTGCTGCTTCGCGAGCTTGGTGTTGCGGAACTT
This sequence comes from Variovorax sp. HW608, assembly GCF_900090195.1. NCBI lineage: Bacteria > Pseudomonadati > Pseudomonadota > Betaproteobacteria > Burkholderiales > Comamonadaceae > Variovorax > Variovorax sp. HW608. Next base: position 5,865,213 of record NZ_LT607803.1, on the reverse strand, counting down.
GCCCGCGCGATAGGTCGCGATCTCGCGCGCGCGGCGCTCGTCGCCCATCACCATGAACTCGTCGCCGGCTTGCGGCACTTCCGTCAGGCCCTGGATTTCGACGGGGATCGACGGGCCGGCGGTCTTCACGGGCTTGCCGTCCTCGTCGATCATGGCGCGAACGCGCCCGTAGGTCGAACCCGCGAGCACCACGTCGCCGGTCTTCAACGTACCGGACTGCACCAGCACCGTCGCCACCGGACCGCGGCCCTTGTCGAGCTGCGCTTCGATGACCAGACCCTTGGCGGCGGCATCCACCGGCGCCTTGAGTTCCAGGATTTCAGCCTGGAGCAGGACCTGCTCGAGCAGGTCGTCCACGCCCTGCCCCGTCTTGGCGGACACGGGCACGAACGGCGTGTCGCCGCCGTACTCTTCGGGCACGACTTCCTCGGCCACCAGTTCCTGCTTGACGCGGTCGAGGTTGGCATCGGGCTTGTCGATCTTGTTGATCGCCACCACGATCGGCACCTTGGCGGCCTTCGCGTGCTTGATGGCTTCCTTGGTCTGCGGCATGACGCCGTCGTCCGCGGCGACCACCAGGATCACGATGTCGGTCGCCTGGGCGCCGCGCGCACGCATGGCGGTGAACGCCTCGTGGCCCGGGGTATCCAGGAACGAGACCATGCCGCGATCCGTCTGCACGTGATAGGCACCGATGTGCTGCGTGATGCCACCGGCTTCGCCCGCGGCGACCTTGGTGCGGCGGATGTAGTCCAGCAGCGAGGTCTTGCCGTGGTCGACGTGGCCCATCACGGTCACGACCGGTGCGCGCGGCAGCGCCTCGGCCTGTTGTGCCGACACGTCCTCGTCGGTGAAGGCTTCGGGATCGTCCAGCGCCGCAACCACGGCGTTGTGGCCCATTTCCTCCACGATGATCATCGCGGTGTCCTGGTCCAGCGACTGGTTGATGGTCGCCATCTGGCCGAGCTTCATCAACTGCTTGATGACTTCCGACGCCTTGATGGACATCTTGTGCGCGAGCTCGGCGACCGTGATGGTCTCGGGCACGTGCACTTCGAGCACCCGTGCCTCGACCGGCGGCGCCGGCGCACGTTCCTCGATGCCGTTGCGGTCGTTGCCGCGCCGGCCGCGCGGGCCACCGCGCCAGTTGCCGCGTCCGACGCCACCGCTGGCGTCGCCACGGGTCTTGATTTCCTTCTTCTTGGCTGTGTCACCGGCCCAGCTCGACGAGAGCTTGGCGGACTTCACTTCCTTGCCGGCTCCGGCAGCACCCGCGGGGGCGGCAGGCGCCGGTGCGCCCGCCGCCGCGGCCGGCGCACCCGTACGGGCGGCAGGCGCGGTCGGCTTGTGCAGCGTGCCCTTGACCCCTGCCTTGGCTTGCGCGGCGGCGGGCTTTTCGGGCGCCTTCGGCACCAGCACGCGCGCCGGCGCGTTCAGCATCGCGCGGATGGCCTCGGCTTCAGCCAGCGCCTTGCGGCGACGCTCGTCGAGATCCCGGGCGCGTGCAGCCTCTTCCTCGGCGCGCGCCTTCGACTCGGCGGCAGCCTTGGCCTTGGCATCTTCCTTGACTTGCACCGGGGCGGGTTCCGCAGCCTTGCGATCCGACTCTGCCGGCGCTTCCTCGACCGCTTCGGGGCCACCCGCGGTGACGGCCGCCGCAGCAGCGGCTTCCGCGGCCTTCTTCTGGGCGGCAGCCGCCTTGGCTTCCTGTTCCGCGCGTTCGGCTTCCTCGGCGCGGGCGCGCTCGCGCGCCTCGGCTTCTTCGCGCAGGCGGCGCTTCTCTGCGAGCTCTTCTTCCTGGCGGCGGATCAATTCGGCCTGGCGACGCGCCTCTTCCTCGCGGCGAGCGAGTTCGGCTTCGTCGATACCGGGGGCGGCGGGCGCTGCAGCAGCCGCCCGGGTCTCGACCTGCGGGGCAGCGGCTTCGGCGGCCGCCGGGTGACCGTCGTCGCGCTGGATGAAGGTGCGCTTCTTGCGCACTTCGACCTGGATGGTCCGGGCGCGACCCGTCGCGTCCGCCTGCTTGATCTCGCTGGTCGATTTCTTCGTGAGCGTGATCTTCTTGCGCTCCGGCTCGACCGTGCCGTGGCTGGCCTTCAGGAAGCCGAGCAAGCGTTGCTTGTCCGCCTCGGTGAGCGCATCCGTTGCGGCGACCTTGGGCACGCCCGCGCTCTTGAGCTGGTCAAGCAGGATTTCGGGAGTCTTCTTGAGCTCGTTGGCGAACTCGGCGACAGTGGTACTGGACATATTCGTTTCGTGCCTCCATGACCATCACTCTTGGCCGGCGAACCAGTGTTCGCGGGCCTTCAAGATGAGGTTCTTGGCGTCATCGGCGCTCTGGCCGGTGATCTCGGTGAGTTCATCGACCGCGAGGTCGGCCAGGTCGTCACGGGTGTGCACACCCGCCTCGGCCAGCTTCGGAATGAGCGCCGGGTCGAGCCCGGCGAGGTCCCGCAGGTCCTGGGAAACGCTCTCGACGTTTTCTTCACGGGCGATTTCCAGGGTCAGCAGCGCATCCTTGGCGCGCGAACGCAGTTCGTTGACCGTATCCTCGTCGAAAGCCTCGATCTCGAGCATTTCCGAGATCGGCACGTAAGCCACTTCCTCCAGGCTGGTGAAGCCTTCGGAGATCAGGATGTCCGCGATTTCCTCGTCCACATCGAGCTTTTCCATGAAAAGCTTGCGGCTCGCGTCGGTCTCGGTCGCCTGCTTCTGGGCCGATTCGTTGGCGTCCATGATGTTGATCTTCCAGCCGGTCAGGTCGGAGGCGAGCCTCACGTTCTGGCCGCCGCGGCCGATCGCGATCGCGAGGTTCTCCTCGTCGACCACCACGTCCATCGCATGCTTTTCCTCGTCGACGACGATCGAGGTCACGTTGGCCGGCGCCAGCGCGCCGATCACGAACTGGGCCGGGTCCTCGCTCCAGAGCACGATATCGACGCGCTCGCCGGCGAGTTCATTGGTGACCGCATTCACGCGCGTGCCACGCACGCCGACGCAGGTGCCGATCGGGTCGACACGCTTGTCGTGCGACAGCACGGCGATCTTGGCGCGCGAGCCGGGATCGCGGGCGCAGCTCTTGATCTCGAGCAGGCCCTGTTCGATCTCCGGCACTTCCTGGCGGAACAACTCGATCATGAACTCGGGCGCCGCACGCGACAGGATGATCGGCGCGCCGCGCAGGGTGAGGTCGACCTCCATGATCATGGCGCGCACGCGGTCGCCGTTGCGCAGGTTTTCCTTGGCGATCATTTCGCTGCGGCGCAGACGGCCTTCGACACGGCCGGCCTCGACGATGATGTCGCCCTTGTCCAGGCGCTTGACGGTGCCGGTGAAGATCTTCTCGCCGCGCGACATGAAGTCGTTGAGCAGCATCTCGCGCTCCGCGTCGCGGATCTTCTGCAGGATCACCTGCTTGGCAGCCATCGCGCCGATGCGGCCGATCGGCATGGACTCGACGGACTCTTCGATGTACTCGTCGATCTCGATGTCCGGCATCTCTTCCTTGGCTTCGAAGAGCAGGATTTCCTGGTCGGGCATTTGCAGGCCGGCCTCGTCGGGCACCACGTGCCAGCGGCGGAAGGTCTCGTAGTCGCCGCTTTCGCGGTCGATCGCCACACGAATGTCCACCTCACCCGGATAGAGCTTCTTGGTCGCTTGCGCAAGGGCGGATTCGACGGCGCCGAAGACGACGTCGCGCTCGACGTTCTTCTCGCGCGAGATCGCATCCACCAACATCAACATTTCGCGATTCATGCCACCAATCTCCTCGTTCAGTCCGACACCAACGTGCCGGGTTTGGGCCTGCGCCCCTTGAAATCCACAATTGGCGCGAGCCGCGCCTCGCGCAACTCGTCCAAGGCAAAACCGAGCGCCTGCAACGGGGCGGGCGCGCGCTTCTTGCTGACTTTCTGGCCAGGCTTGGGCGCCGGCCTGCCTTCTGGCTCCTGGCTCCAGACGATCTGCCAAGCATGCGAACCGTCCGCGCCTGCGACACGCTCCAGCGTGCCGCGAAACTTCTTGCGGTTGGCTGCCACCTGCCCACCCGCAGCGGCGCCCATCGGCGCCTTGAGCGTGATGTCGATCACCTCGCCGACAAAACGCTCGAAATCCTGCTCATTGCGCAACGGACGGTCAATACCCGGGGAGGACACCTCGAGCCGCTTGTAGTCGACCCCATCCACCTCGAGCGCGAACTGCAACTGCCGAGTGACTTTTTCGCAATCCTCGACCGTCACGAAAGGCTCGGGCGCCGCGCTTGACGCACCCACTGAGTTGGGGCCATTCCACGGCAAATCAATCGTGACGCGCAGCAATCCACCGGCCGAGCGCTCGATCTCGACCAGGTCGTAGCCGAGTCCGGCCACGGTTGTTTCCACTGTCTGCTGCAATGCCACGTGTCTGTATGCGCCCTTGAAATGTTTTTTTGCCCTGCCGGTGCTGCCCGCCCCGCATGAGCCGCACCGAAATGCATCGACCAATAAAAAACGGGCGGTTGGTACCCGCCCGTTTGGTCGTGAGCTTTGGATTATATGCCAAATGCGTTACGAAATAGCGGTTTCCACTCGTTAATGGGCGCGCCCGGCGCATGGGATCACTGGCTGATCGGCGACATTCGCGCTTCGGATCCTCCTAATCGCCCAGCGCTGCGGCAACCAGCTTCTGCGTGTAGGGATGCTCGGGCGCATCGAGCACCCGCTCGACAGCGCCGGATTCGAGGATCGCGCCGTCCTTCATCACGATGACCTGGTGCGCCATGGCCCGGATGACTTCCACATCGTGCGTGATCAGCAGATAGCTCAGGCCCCGTTCGCGCTGCAGGCGCTGCAGCAGCCCTAGCACCTGCTTCTGGATGGTCACGTCCAGCGCGCTGGTCGGCTCGTCGAGCACCAGCAGCTTCGGATCGACGATCAGTGCCCGTGCGACCGCGAGGCGCTGGCGCTGGCCGCCCGAGAACTCGTGCGGATAGCGGTCCAAGAGCGCCGGGAACTGCGCTTCCGTCAGTCCGACCTGGGCCAGCACCTCGAGCGAACGAGCGCGGCGCGCCGCGGCGTCGAGTTCCGGCGCGTGCACGGTCAGGCCTTCGCCGACGATCTGGTCGACGGTCATCCGGGGCGACAACGACGAAAACGGATCCTGGAAGACGACCTGCATCACCCGGCGCAGCGCGCGGTCGCTGGCGCCGCCCGAATTCCAGCGCCGCCCGGCGACGTCGAGTTCGCCCTGGTGCCTGAGCAGGCCCAGGGCTGCCAGCGCCAGCGTGGACTTGCCGGAGCCGGACTCGCCGACGACGCCGAGTGTTTCGCCGGGCGCGATGCGGAAGTCGGCGCCCTGCACCGCAACGAATTCCCCCTTGCGGAACCAGCCCTTGAAGCCGGGGCGTGGAACCGGATAGATCACGCGCAGCGACTTCGCCGCCAGCACCGGTTCGGCCTGGCGTGGCGCCACGGGGGCCACATCCCTCACCGGGCGGCTGTCGATCAGCTTGCGGGTGTACGGATGTCGCGGCGCGTCGAACACGGTCGACACGCCACCGTACTCGACGATGTGCCCGTCCTCCATCACCGCGACGCGATCCGCGAACCGGCGCACCAGATTGAGGTCGTGCGTGATCAGCAGCACGGCCATGCCGTACTTGTGCTGCAGATCGGTCAGGAGATCGAGGATCTGCGCCCGCACCGTGACGTCGAGCGCGGTGGTCGGCTCGTCGGCGAGCAGCAACCGGGGCCGGCAGGCCAGTGCCATGGCGATCATGGCGCGCTGGCGCTGTCCGCCCGACAACTGGTGCGGGAACGCCCTCGCCCGCCGCGCCGGCTCGGGAATGCCGGTATCCGCGAGCAACTGCACCGCCGCCTCGTGCGCGGCCCGCGCCGACATGGCCTGGTGCAGTTCGAGCACCTCGGCGATCTGGTCGCCCACCGGATAGAGCGCGTTGAGCGCGGTCATCGGCTCCTGGAAGATCATCGCGATCTCCTTGCCTCGGATGCCGCGCAGCTTCGATTCCGGCAAGGCCAGGAGATCGCGCGCGCCGCCGCCCTCTTTGCCTCCCTCGTCCGCGAAAGTGGCAACGCCCGTCACGTCGGCGTTCTGCGCCAGCCGAAGCAGGCCCAGCGCGGTGACCGTCTTTCCCGAGCCGGATTCGCCCACCAGCGCGAGCTTCTCGCCCTGGGCGATCTGGAAGTCGATGCCATGCACCACCTCCTTGTCGCCGAACGCGACGCGAAGGCCCTGGACCTCGAGCAGCGGCTGCGTCATCGGTCGGCCTTCCGCGGATCGAGGGCGTCGCGCAAGGCATCGCCCATGAAGGTGAGCAGCATCAGCGTCAGCACCAGCACGCCGAAGGTCGAAATCGAGATCCACCACGCATCGATGTTCGCCTTGCCCTGGTTCAGGAGTTCCCCGAGCGACGGCGTTCCCGGCGGCACGCCGAGCCCGAGGAAATCGAGCGAGGTCAGCGCCAGGATGGCCGCGCTCATGCGGAACGGCAGGAAGGTGACGACCGGCGTCATGCTGTTGGGCAGGATGTGCCGCCACATGATCTGCAGATTGCCGACACCCAGCGCGCGGGCGGCGCGCACGTAGTCCATCTGCCGGTTGCGCAGGAACTCGGCGCGCACGTAGTCCGAGAGGCCCATCCATCCGAACAGGCTCAGCAGGATCAGCAGCAGCGCCACGCTGGGTGCGAACACCGCGCTGAAGATGATCAGCAGATAGAGCTCGGGCATCGAGCCCCAGATCTCGATGAAGCGCTGGAAGGCCAGATCGACCTTGCCGGCGAAATAGCCCTGCACCGCGCCGGCGGCCACGCCGAGCACCGTGCCGATGGCGGTCAGCGCCAGGCCGAACAGCACGCTCACCCGGAAGCCGTAGATCAGTTGCGCCAGCAGGTCGCGCCCGCGATCGTCGGTGCCGAGCCAGTTGTCGCGGGTCGGCGCTGCCGGGCTGGGCGACTTCGCGAAGTAGTTGAGCGTCTTCGGCCCATAGGTGTTGGGCGCGTAGATCGCCCAGTTGCCGCCCTTCGTGATGCGCTCGCGGATGAACGGGTCGAGATAGTCGGTCGGCGTCTCGAAGTCGCCGCCGAAGGTCTTCTCGGAATAGTCGCGAAGCACGGGGAAATAGAGCTGGCCCTCGTAGCGCATCACCAGCGGGCGGTCGGTCGACAGCACTTCCGCGAAGAGGCTGAGGACCACCATGGCGGCGAAGATCACCAGGCTCCAGAAGCCCAGGCGGTTGCGCTTGAAGCGCATCCACGCGCGGCGTCCCGGGCTCAGCGACACGGACGGGCGGGACGGCGCGCTAGTCAAACTTCACCCTCGGGTCGACCCATACGTAGCAAAGATCGGAGATGAGCTTGGTCAGGAGGCCGATCAGCGTGAAGAGGTAGAGCGTGCCGAGCACCACCGGATAGTCGCGCCGGATCACGCTCTCGTAACCCAAGAGGCCAAGGCCGTCGAGCGAGAACAGCGTCTCGATCAGCAGCGATCCGGCGAAGAAGGCGCCGATGAACGCGGCCGGCAGCCCGGTCACGATCGGGATCAGCGCATTGCGGAAGACGTGCTTCCAGAGCACCTGCCGCTCGCCCAGGCCCTTGGCCCGCGCGGTCAGGACGTACTGCTTGCGGATCTCCTCCAGGAAAGCGTTCTTGGTCAGCATCGAGGTCACGGCGAAGCTGCCGAGCACCATCGCGGTCACCGGCAGCGTGATGTGCCAGAGGTAGTCGACGATGCGCGCGCCCCAGTTCATCTCGTCCCAGTTGGCCGAGGTCAGGCCGCGCAGCGGGAACCACTGGAACTGCCCGCCGAAGACCACCAGCAGCGCCACGCCGAGCACGAAGCCGGGGATCGCATAGCCCACGAGGATCAGCAGCGTCGTCACCAGGTCGAACCGGGTGCCGGCGCGGACCGCTTTCGCCACGCCCAGCGGCACCGCGACGCCATAGCTGATCAGGAAGGTCCAGAGGCCGAGGCTGATGGACACCGGGAGCTTTTCGAGGATCAGTGTCCATACATCCTTGTTCTGGAAGAAGCTGCGGCCGAGATCGAAGCGCGCGAACTGCCCGAGCATCTGGAACAGCCGCTCGTGCGCCGGCTTGTCGAAGCCGTACAGCGCCTTGATCTCCGCCAGCCGCTTGGGGTCGACGCCCTGGTTGCCGCGGTAGTTCGAGCCGCCCGATTCGACGCCGCCGCCGCGTACGTTCGCCCTCGCCTCGGCCAGGTACTGCTCGACCGGACCACCGGGCACGAACTGGATGACGACGAAAGTCACCAGCAGCACGCCGAGCAGGGTCGGGATGAACAACAGCAGCCGCTTCAGAACGTAGGCCAGCATGTGCGTCTACCTCCGGTCGCCCGCGCGGGCCCACCAGGTCGTCATGATCCACTCCTCGGCCGATGCATACGGCGGCATCGGCGGCTTGTAGTCGAGCCGCCATGCGTTGTAGGCGACGCGGTGCGCCGTCAGTGTCCATTGCGGGATCAGGTAGTGGCTGTGCATGATCACGCGGTCCAGCGCGCGGCAGGCCGGAAGCAGCTCCTGCTTCGTCTCGGCGCGCACGATGTCGGTCACCAGCGCATCGATCGCCGGACTGCTCACGCCCATGTAGTTGCCCGAGCTTTCGGTCTTGGCGGCCTTGCTGCCGAAGATGTCGGCCAACTGCTGGCCGGGATTGTGGGTGCCGGGGAAGTTGATCGTCGTGACGTCGAACTCGAACTTGTCCAGCCGCTGCTGGTAGAGCGCGAAGTCGACCGAGGCGAACTTCAGCGTGATGCCGAGTTTTTCGAGATTGCGCATCCACGGCGAGACGGTGCGCACGCCGCCTTCCTTGCTGTCGAGGTATTCGAGCTCCATGGGCTCGCCCTCGGCGTTGCGCAATGCGCCGTCGCGGTATTCCCAGCCGGCTTGCTTGAGCAGTTCGCGCGCGCGCCGCAGGTTGTTGCGCAGCGACTGGCCAGGTCCATCGGTCGTGGGCGGCGTGTACATCGGGCCGAACACCGCATCGGGCACCTTGCCGCGCCAACGCTCGAGCAGCTTGAGCTCCTCCGGCGAAGGCATGCCCTCGGCCGCGCAATCGGTGTTGCCGAAGAGATCCCGCACGCGCGGATAACCGTTGTAGAACATCTGGCGGTTCATCCACTCGTAGTCCAGCGCGAGGCCGAGCGCCTCTCGCACGCGCGGGTCCTGCAGCTGCGGCTGGCGGCTGTTCAGCACATAGCTCTGGAATCCGGAAGGCAGCCGGTGCTCGAATTCGCGCTTGACCAGCTCGCCCGAATCGAAGCGCTTGCCCGTGACCCGGCGTGCCCAGTCGCCGGCCGAGTAGAAGCTCATCATGTCGAACTCGCCCGCCTTCAGGGCCTCGAGGCGCGCGGTGTTGTCCTTGTAGATCTTGATCGTGATGCGGTCGAAGTTGTTCATGCCGCGCCGCACGCCGAGATCGCGCGCCCAGTAGTTCGGGTCGCGCACATAGGTGATGTCCTTGCCGAAGCGCACCGGGCCGATCTTGTAGGGGCCGCTCCCGATCGGGATGTCCATCACGACCTGGTCAAAAGGCTTGGCCTTGCCGTTCTCCATGCCCCATCGCCGGCCGAAGACCGGCAGGCCACCGACGATCAAGGGCAGCTCGCGGTTGGCCTTCCTGAACTTGTAGCGGATGGTGCGGGCATCGATCACCTCGGCGCTTTCGACGTCCTCGAGCAGCGTCTTGAAGCCCGGGGACACGTACGGGCCGATCAGCGTGTCGTAGCTGTGCTTGACGTCTGCGGCCTCGACCGGCGTTCCGTCGTGGAAGCGCGCCTCCGCCCGGAGCCTGAAGGTGGCGCTGAGACGGTCGGGCGACACGACGACGTCCTCCGCCAGCAGCCCGTAGCCGGATGCGGTCTCGTCCATCGACCCGGCCAGCAGCGAATCGAACATCAGGCTGCCCAGGTAGGCCGGCGGCGCGCCCTTGATCGTGAACGGGTTGTACTTGTCGAAGGTGGAGTAGCGCAGGTTGCTCACGAGCCGCAGCTCGCCGCGCTTCGGCGCATCCGGGTCGACGTAGTCGAAATGCGCAAAGCCCGGCGGGTACTTGAGGTCGTCCCACATCGCGTAGCCGTGCGCCGCCCACGCGGGGAACGCACATGCCATCAGCCACCAGCACCAAAGAAGCCGCATGCGAGAATTCTGCCCAAGATTTTCACGAGGTCGTCCCATGGGTTTTCTTTCCGGCAAAAAACTTCTGATCACCGGCGTCTTGAGCAACCGCTCGATTGCCTACGGCATCGCCAAGGCCTGCCACGAGCAAGGCGCCGAACTGGCGTTCAGCTACGTGGGCGAGCGGTTCAAGGACCGCATCACCGAATTCGCGGCCGAATTCGGCTCGAAGCTGGTCTTCGACTGCGACGTTGCGGACGATGCGCAGATCGACAAGCTCTTCGCCGACCTGGCCCGGACCTGGCCCAAGTTCGACGGCTTCGTCCACAGCATCGGCTTCGCGCCGCGCGAGGCGATTGCCGGCGACTTCCTCGACGGCCTGTCGCGCGAATCCTTCAAGATCGCGCACGACATCAGCGCCTACAGCTTCCCGGCGATGGCCAAGGCGGCCCTGCCCTATCTCAACGACAAGTCGGCGCTGCTGACACTGACCTACCTCGGCGCGATCCGCGCGCTGCCCAACTACAACACCATGGGTCTCGCGAAGGCTTCGCTCGAGGCCTCGGTGCGCTACCTCGCCGAATCGCTCGGCCCCAGGGGCATGCGCGTCAACGGCATCAGCGCCGGTCCGATCAAGACACTGGCCGCCAGCGGCATCAAGGATTTCGGCAAGCTCCTGGCGGCGATCTCGAAGATGGCGCCTATTCGGCGCAACGTCACCATCGAGGAAGTCGGCAATGTCGCTGCCTTCCTGCTGAGCGACCTTGCCAGCGGCGTCAGCGCCGAGATCACCTATGTCGACGGCGGCTTCAGCCATGTCGTCGGCGGTGTCGCCGAACCGGCCGCCTGAAGCGGCGCATCGCGCACCATAATCCCGGCATACCAAGGGCCTGTTCACACTATTTTCGGGGTCCCCGAAAATAGCGTGAACAGGCCCTTCTAGAAATGCCAGGGAGATGACAGTGAGTTTTTCGTTTCGCGTGGGCGGTCCCGCGCCCATGTCCGTTGCACGTCGATCGTTCCTGCTGGCGGCCGCCTGCGCCGCCTTCGGGCTTGCGCACGCGCCGCAGGCAGCCGCGCAATCCGCATCGAAGCCTGCGCCTGCGCTCATGCTCGCCGAGGTCTACCGCCCCGGCATGCCGCTGGCCGACTACTGGGTCAGCGAGAAGTACGACGGCATCCGCGGCTACTGGGACGGCAGGCAACTGTGGACGCGCAGCGGCGAGCGGATCGCAGTGCCGCGCTGGTTCACCGAAGCGCTGCCCGTCGAGCCGCTCGACGGCGAGCTCTGGGCCGGACGCGGCCGCTTTTCCCAGACCGTTTCGACCGTCCGCAGCCAGCCGCCGTCGGACGCCGCCTGGCGCGAGATCCGCTTCATGGTCTTCGACGTGCCGGCCCAGCCCGGCGATTTCACGACGCGGCTGGCGTATCTGCGCAAGCTGCTGCCGATCACCAGCGTGCCCTGGATCGTGGCCGTCCCGCAGCAGCGCGCAACGACGGCCGAGGATCTCGACGCGCTGCTCGAGAAGACGATGAAGATGGGCGGCGAGGGCCTGATGCTGCACCGCGGCGCTTCGCTCTACCGCGCGGGGCGCAGCGGCGATCTCCTCAAGGTCAAGGCCTACGACGAGGCCGAGGCGCGCGTGGTCGGGCACGTCGGCGGACGCGGCAAGCACGGCGGGCGCCTCGGCGCCCTGCTCGTCGAGATGCCGGGCGGCAAGCGGTTCAAGCTCGGCACCGGACTCACCGATGCCGAGCGCGAGAATCCTCCCGCGACCGGCACCTGGGTGACCTACCGCTACGACGGCCTGACGCCTTCCGGCCTGCCGCGCTTCGCCCGCTTCCTTCGCATGCGCGAGGACGCGGACTTCTGAGCAACGCGCGCCCGGTCAGGCCGCGCGCACGCAGTCGGCGTAGTAGCGCTTCTTGCCCGAGTCGTCGATCCGCGCCACGAGCCCGTGAATGTCGGTCTCGAAGCCGGGACACTGCGTGTTGAACTCGCGCGCGAACTTCAGGTAGTCGACGATCTTCTTGTTGAACACCTCGCCCGGGATCAGGAGCGGAATGCCGGGCGGATAGGGCGTGATCAGGCTGGTGGTGATGCGGCCTTCCAGCTCGTCGATCTCCACGCGCTCGGTCTTGCGGTGCGCGATGTGGGCGAAGGCGTCGCTGGGCTTCATGGCGGGCGTGAGGTCGCTCAGGTACATCTCGGTGGTGAGCCGCGCGACGTCGTAGCGCGAATACAGCTCATGCACGTGCTGGCACAGGTCGCGCAGGCCGAGCCGCTCGTAGCCCGGATGCTGCTGGCAGAACTCCGGCATGATGCGCCACATCGGCTGGTTGCGGCCATAGTCGTCCTTGAACTGCTGCAGCGCCGTCAGCAGCGTGTTCCAGCGGCCCTTGGTGATCCCGATCGTGAACATGATGAAGAAGCTGTAGAGCCCCGTCTTCTCCACGATCACGCCGTGCTCGGCCAGGAACTTGGTGACGATGGCGGCCGGAATCCCGCTCTTGGCGAATTTGCCGTTGAGGTCCAGGCCGGGCGTCACGATGGTCGACTTGATCGGGTCGAGCATGTTGAAGCCGTCGGCCAGCGCGCCGAAGCCGTGCCACTTCGCGGTGCGCGATTCGCCCTTGATGATCCAGTCGTCGGCGCGGCCGATGCCCTCCTCCACGAGCCGCTCGGGGCCCCAGACCTTGAACCACCACTCGTCCTTGCCGAACTCCATCTCGACCTTGCGCATGGCGCGGCGGAAATCGAGCGCTTCCAGAATGCTTTCCTCCACCAGCGCGGTGCCGCCGGGCGGCTCCATCATCGCGGCGGCGACGTCGCAGCTCGCGATGATCGCGTACTGCGGGCTGGTCGACGAATGCATCAGGTAGGCCTCGTTGAACAGGTCGCGATCGAGCGCGCGGTTCTGCGAGTCCTGCACCAGCACATGGCTGGCCTGGCTGATGCCGGCGAGCAGCTTGTGGGTGGACTGGGTCGCGAACACCAGCGATTCCTTCGGCCGCATGCGGCGCTTGCCCATCGCGTGATAGGCGCCGTAGAACGGATGGAAGGCCGCATGCGGCAGCCAGGCCTCGTCGAAGTGCAGCGTGTCGACGTAGCCGTCGAGCATGCCCTTGATGGTCTCGGTGTTGTAGATCACGCCGTCGTAGGTCGATTGCGTGAGCGTCATCACGCGGGGCTTGACCTTGTCGGCATCGACGTGCGAGAGCAGCGGATTGGCCCGGATCTTGGCCTTGATCGCTTCGGGCTCGAATTCGCTCTTGGGGATCGGGCCGATGATGCCGAAGTGGTTGCGCGTCGGCTTCATGAAGACGGGAATGGCGCCGGTCATGATGATCGCGTGCAGCACCGACTTGTGGCAGTTGCGGTCCACCACCACCACGTCGTCCGGCGCCACCGTGTGGTGCCACACCATCTTGTTGCTGGTGCTGGTGCCGTTGGTGACGAAGAAGCAGTGGTCGGCGTTGAAGATGCGCGCGGCGTTGCGCTCGCTGGCCGCCACCGGGCCGGTGTGGTCGAGCAACTGGCCGAGTTCCTCCACTGCGTTGCACACGTCCGCGCGCAGCATGTTCTCGCCGAAGAACTGGTGGAACATCTGGCCGACCGGGCTCTTGAGGAAAGCCACGCCGCCCGAATGGCCCGGGCAGTGCCATGAATACGAGCCGTCTTCCGCGTAGTCGATCAGCGCCTTGAAGAACGGCGGCTGCACGCCCTCCAGGTAGCTCTTGGCCTCGCGGATGATGTGGCGCGCCACGAACTCCGGCGTGTCCTCGAACATGTGGATGAAGCCATGCAGCTCGCGCAGGATGTCGTTCGGGATGTGCCGCGAGGTCTTCGTTTCGCCATAGATGTAGATCGGCACGTCGGCGTTCTTGCGCCGCACCTCGCCGATGAAGTTGCGAAGGTTGAGCACCGCCGGGTCGAGGTCCGGACCGACCGAGAACTCCTCGTCGTCGATCGACAGGATGAAGGCGCTGGCGCGGCTCTGCTGCTGGGCGAACTGGCTCAGGTCGCCGTAGCTGGTGGCGCCCAGCACCTCGAAGCCTTCACTCTCGAACGCCTGCGCCAGGGCGCGAATGCTGAGCCCCGAGGTGTTCTCGGAGCGGAAGTCCTCGTCAATGATGACGATCGGAAAACGAAATTTCATGAGCGGGGCTCCGGAAGGGCTGGCAAACAGGCGCGAAGTGTACGGAATTCAGATGAAGGCGCATTGCGGCTTTCGCCTTTGCCACAATCGCCGTGTCTAAACCGCACAGAGAGGATTTGGCTATGGCAAGTTCCACCGTCTGGTGGCTCATGACGGGGGTGGCCATCGTGCTGGAGCTGATTTCAGGGACCGGCACCGTCTATCTGCTGCTCATCGGCGGCGGCTTCGCTGCGGCGGCGGTGTCGACGCACCTGGGCGCCTCGCTCGGCACGCAGTTCATTGTCGCGGCCGTGGTCAGCGTGTCGGCGGTGATCGTCTGGAACGCCATCCGCCGGCGGCGGCCGCCGGGGCCGCCCACCTCCGCCAATCCCGACGTGAACCTCGACATCGGCGAGCGCGTGCAGGTCGATGCCTGGAATGCGGACGGCACCGCCACCGTGCGCTATCGCGGCGCGCAATGGACCGCGGTCGCCCGCGCCGGCGAGGTCCCGGCCGCCGGGCAGCACAAGGTCGTCGAGGTGGTCGGCAGCCGGCTCGTCGTCGAAAAGATCTGAGTCAAGAAAAAGGAAGGAAACCGTTCAATGGAATATGCCCTCGTTCCCCTCGTCGTCCTGGGGATCGCCATCATCTTCATCGCCCAATCGGTCAAGTTCGTGCCGCAGCAGAACGCCTGGGTGCGCGAGCGCCTCGGCCGCTATCACGGCACCATGTCGCCGGGGCCCAATTTCCTGATCCCCTTCATCGACCGGGTCGCCTACCGGCACAGCCTGAAGGAAATCCCGCTCGACGTGCCGAGCCAGGTCTGCATCACGCGCGACAACACCCAGTTGCAGGTGGACGGCATCCTGTACTTCCAGGTCACCGACCCGATGCGCGCGAGCTACGGCTCGTCGAACTACGTCATGGCCATCACCCAGCTCGCCCAGACCACGCTGCGCAGCGTCATCGGCAAGCTCGAACTGGACAAGACCTTCGAGGAGCGCGACATCATCAATGCGCAGGTGGTCGCTGCCATCGACGAGGCGGCACTGAACTGGGGCGTGAAGGTGCTGCGTTATGAAATCAAGGATCTCACGCCGCCCAACGAGATCCTGCATGCGATGCAGCGCCAGATCACCGCGGAGCGCGAAAAGCGCGCGCTGATCGCGGCGTCCGAAGGCCGTCGCCAGGAACAGATCAACATCGCCACGGGCGAGCGCGAAGCCTTCATCGCGCGCTCCGAAGGCCAGAAGCAGGCGCAAATCAACAACGCACAAGGCGAGGCCGCCGCCATCAGCGCCGTGGCCGAAGCGACCGCCGGCGCCATCGAGCGCATTGCCGCCGCGATCCGCCAGCCGGGCGGCGAACAGGCGGTGCAGCTCAAGGTGGCCGAACGGGCGGTCGATGCCTACGGCAAGGTCGCCGCCGACGCGACGACCACACTGATCGTCCCGAGCACCATGAACGAGACCGCCGCCCTCATCGCATCGGCGATGCGGATGGTGCAAGCCGGCAAGACATCGGGCACGGCCTGACCCCGGATTTGACCCCGCGCACTGCTACAATCGTGGGCTTCGGAGCGGTGGATGAGCGGTTTAAGTCGCACGCCTGGAAAGCGTGTGAGGGTTAATAGCCCTCCGCGGGTTCGAATCCCGCCTGCTCCGCCAGATAGCTAGATTTGATGCGGGTCATCTAAAGCGAAAAGCGACCTCCGGGGTCGCTTTTTCGTTTCTAAGGAGTTCATCTTGGGCATTGTTCGATCAGCGTTTCTCCAATTGGGTACCGCCGGCGCGGCAGTGGCCGCCGTGCTCGCCATCGCACCGGCGCATGCCACCAGTGTGAACGTGGGTGTCGGCATCAACCTGCCCGGTCCTGTGGTCGGAGTGCCCGTTCCGGTTGCGCCGGCAGTGGTCGTGCCGCCGCCGGTCGTCGTGCCCGCGCCGGTCTATGCCGTCCCCCCTCCCGTGGTCTACGGCCCAGGGCCCGGCTATTACAGGCACGACCACCGCAAGGAATGGCACGGCGATCGCCATGATCACCGGGACTGGGACCGCGACCGCCGACACGGCGAGCACGGACACCACGACAGAGACTGACAAAGGCGCCGCCCACGAGGGCGGCGCTCATCTTGCGCTGCCTCGTGTCCAGGCGGCGCTACCGGGGCGCGTCGTCCTCAGGCGCCCCTTCGTCCGGCATCTCGACCGGCGGATCCGCCGCGTCGAGCGCAGCCATCGCGGCGTCGAGGTCCGGGAATTGGGAGATGACCGTGCCGTCCGGCCCGCACAGACCGAAGGCGATGACCTCGCCATTCGCATCCTGAATCTGGGCGACGCGAAAGCCGTGGGGGCCGACCGCGTGTCGAATGGCTCTACTGGGCATCGCAGCTCCGGGAAAAGTCGAAGAGGCGTGATTCTGCTGGAAATGCATGGCAAGCTTGCGGCCTCCAAGAACCCCAACGAACGGGAGTCACGATGTCCTGCTTTCAACGTCCGTCCTGCGTCGCCGCGACCCTCCTCGCCCTGACCGTCAGCCTCGGCGCCCATGCCGAGGAACACGCGCATTGGTCCTACAGCGAGCACGCCGGTACCGGCCCCTCGCGCTGGGGCGCGCTCGATCCTGAGAACCGGCTGTGCAAGACAGGTCTTCAGCAGTCGCCGATTGCGCTGCACTCGCGCAACGCCGCGCGCCTCGCCGACCGCGATGTCGCCCTGCACCTCGGTGCGGCCAAGGGCGAGCTCGTGAACAACGGCCACACGATCCAGTTCAACGTGGCGGACGCACCGGCCAATACCGTGGCCTACAAGGACGGCAGCTACGCGCTCGCGCAGTTCCACTTCCACACGCCCAGCGAGCATCGCCTCGATGGCAAGCCATTTCCGATGGAGATGCACCTGGTGAACAAGGACGCCAGCGGCAAGATCACCGTCGTGGGCGTGTTCATCAAGCAGGGCGCGAAGAACGAAGCGCTGGCCCCGCTGTGGGCGCAGTTGCCTGCACCGGACGCGGCGCCGAAGGCCGGGGAAGTCGATCTCGCCGCACTGCTGCCGGCGTCGCACAAGGCCCTGCTCTATGCCGGATCGCTGACGACGCCGCCGTGCTCCGAAGAGGTGAACTGGATCGTCATGGAGCAGCCGATCGAGATGTCGCGGCAGCAGATCCAGGCTTTCCAGAAACTGTTCCGCGACAACCATCGCCCGATCCAGCCGGACCATCGGCGCAAGGTCGTCGAGGAAGCGGCCATGTGACGCTGGCCGCCTGAAACAAAAAGGGGCCCCGAAGGGCCCTTTTTCTTGGGTCAGCGCAAGCGCTCAGCTCGCGCCGCGCACCACGGCGATCTGCGTACGCTGGCCGTTCTTGTAGGTGTACAGCGTCAGCGCACCGTTCTTGATGTCGCCCTTCTCGTCGAACGCGATCGGACCGGTCAGGCCCTTGTATTCGATCTTGCTGACTTCAGGCAGGTACTTCTCGGGGTCGGCCGAGCCGGCCTTTTGCATCGCGGCAGCCAGCACGTTCACGGCGTCATAGACGTACGGCGCGTAGATCTGCACTTCGACGCCGTTCTTTTCCTTGAACTTGGTCTTCCAGGCGTCCAGCGGCCCCTTGAAGTCGCCTTCCACACCGCCGGCTTCGGCGCACACCACCATGTCTTCGCCGATTGCATCGCCGGCGAGCTTGGCGAGTTCGCCGGTGCACAGGCCGTCGCCGCCCATGAACTTGACGTCCATGCCGAGCTGCTTGACCTGCTTGAGCATCGGGCCGCCGACAGCGTCCATGCCGCCGAAGAACAGGATGTCGGGCTTGGCGCCCTTGAGCTTCGTCAGGATGGCGTTGAAGTCGGTCGACTTGTCGGTGGTGAACTCGTGGCCGACGATGTTGGCGCCGGCGGCCTTGGCGGCCTTCTCGAATTCCTCGGCGACGCCCTGGCCGTAGGCGGTGCGGTCGTCGATCACGGCGATGTTCTTGCCCTTCAGCGTTTCGACGGCGTACTTGCCGAGCGTGCCGCCGAGCTGGGTGTCGTCAGCCACCACGCGGAAGGCGGTCTTGAAGCCCTGGCGGGTGTACTTGGGGTTGGTCGCCGACGGCGAGATCTGCGGGATGCCCGCGTCGCTGTACAGCTTGGAGGCCGGGATGGTGGTGCCGGAATTCAGGTGGCCGACCACGCCGTTGACCTTGCTGTCGACCAGCTTCTGCGCCACGGCGGTGCCCTGCTTCGGATCGGCTGCGTCGTCTTCGGCAAGCAGTTCGAACTTGGCAACCTTGTCGCCGATCTTGATGCCCTTGGCGTTCAGGTCCTCGACGGCCATGCGCGCGCCGAGTTCGTTGTCCTTGCCGAGGTGAGCGATGGCGCCGCTGGTCGGGGCGACGTGACCGATCTTGACGACCAGCGTTTCGGCCGGAGGCGCAGCCGGGGCGGGCGCCGCTGCGGTCGGGGCAGTGGCAGCGGGTGCAGCAGCTTCTTCCTTCTTGCCGCAGGCCACGAGCGCGAGAGCAGCCAGTGCGACCGCAGTCCATTTCAATTGCATGGGGTACCTCCAGAACATTGGTAAGTGAAGTTGAAAACCGGTCTTTCGATCCGGGCGCTTTCGACTCAGCAAATATCGCGCCGCAGATGCTTTGCGCCCACGCGCTTTCCGACCTGGCGCGCAGTTTAGCCCAAGGATTGCGGGCCGAACGTTGGCGTAGACCCGGGGTTTTCCGATAGTTCGCGGGCCAGTGATTCGCTCACCAACTGGCGCAAAACCGCCTCGATTTCCCTGCGCAGACCGGGGATCATCGTGTCGAGGTGATGCTGAACGGCGGCTGACACCGCATCGCTCACCCGCTCTTCGAGCGAGAGGTCCACGCGCTGCAGAACGCGGTGCAGCAATTGCTCTTCGAGCCTGAAGGCTTCGGCCTCGGAGATTCGCGCCTCGGGGCTCAGCGCAACCGCCCGTGAGGGCTCGGCGGCCGTCGCCGGCGGCGCAGTCGACGGGGTGTCGGACGGCGCGATCAGCGCAGGCGAGACCGGCGGCGTGTCGTCCTGCGACGGCTCGAACACCGTCGTCAGCGTCGGAACGAAGCGCGGCGGTGTGCGTTGCGTCGACATCAGCTGGCGCCTCCGCCGTAGGGATAGGTGCGGATCGCGTAGCCGCGGTCCTTGTAGTGGCGCCAGCGCACCCGGCCGGCCTGCCTGTCGGACTCGTCGCTGCCGACGATGTCGATCAGGCGCTCGAAGCGCTCGAACCTGGCCGGCAGCTCGGCGCCGAGATTGACGAGGATCGGCCGATCCGGCAGCGACGGCGTGCCGCTCTCGGCCAGCACGACCGGCGAACGCGCAACAACGTGCGCCTCGTCGCCGCACCGGCAATGCGCGATGAACTCGGTCGGCTGCAGGGTCCAGAGGGACTGGTCGATGGCATCCAGCGTAGCCGGATCGGCCATCACCACGAGACGGGCGCCGTGCGCGCCGACGGCCTTGCGCAGCAGACGGCAGGCGTAGCTCACCTTGTCCGGCATGTTGTAGTGGCCGTCGATCTCGGTCACTTGGCGCGGACCTTTCCGCCGCTCTTTCGCGCGGCCTTCGGGGCCTTGTCCGACTTGGACCTGGCGCCGTCCTTGCGGCTTTGCGTGACCAGGTAATTGAGCAGCAGGCCCACCGGCCGGCCGCTCGCGCCCTTGGCTGCCCCGCTCTTCCATGCCGTGCCCGCGATGTCCAGGTGGGCCCACGGAAAGTCGCTCGTGAAGCGCTGCAGGAACTTGGCCGCCGTGATCGCGCCGCCGGCGCGGCCCGCGATGTTGGCGACGTCGGCGAAGTTGCTCTTCAGGCCCTCGGCGTAGTCGTCGTCCAGCGGCATGCGCCAGCAGCGGTCCTGCGACTGCTCGCCGGCCGCGGCCAAGGCTTCCGCCAATGCGTCGTCGCTCGAGAACAGGCCGCTTCGCACGCCGCCCAGCGCGACCACGCAGGCGCCGGTGAGGGTCGCGATGTCGATCACGGCCGACGGCTCGAAGCGCTTGGCGTAGTTCAGCGCATCGCACAGGATCAGCCGGCCTTCCGCATCGGTGTTGAGCACCTCGATGGTCTGGCCGCTCATGCTCGTCACCACGTCGCCCGGTTTGACGGCACGCCCGTCGTTCATGTTCTCGCACGCCGGCACCAGTCCGATCACGTTGATCGCGGGCTGGATGTCGCCCAGCGCGCGGAACACGCCGAGCACGCTCGCCGCGCCGCTCATGTCGAACTTCATTTCGTCCATTTCGGCGGCGGGCTTGAGCGAGACGCCGCCGGTATCGAAAGTGATGCCCTTGCCGACCAGCACGGTGGGCGCCTGGTCCTTCGGCGCGCCGTGATAGCGCAGCACGATGAAGCGCAACGGCTCGGCCGAGCCCTGGGCCACCGCGGAGAACGCGCCCATGCCGAGCTTGGCGACCTCCTTGGGGCCGAGCACTTCGCATTTCACGTTGGGGAGTTTCGACAGCTCTTCGGCAGCGCCGGCCAGCAGGGTCGGCGTGCAGTAGTTGGCCGGCCGGTTCGCCCATTCCTTGGCGAGCTCGATGCCGGCGACGGTCGCGGCTGCTTGATCGAAGGCCCGGCGCAGCGCGCCCGCATCGGGGACGCCGAAGACCACCTGCTTGATGGTGCGGGGTTCCGCCTTGGACTTGGTGGTCCCGTAGACGTAGCTGGCGTCGGCCACCGAGATCACTGCGCTGCCGAGCGCGTCGGCATCCAATGCCTGCGTGGCCGCGACCACGACCCGCTTGGGATTGGCAGCCTTTGCCGCACCGATCGCGGCGGCCACCGCGGAACGGACCGAGGCGGGCTTGCCGTCGCCGGAGGACACCAGCACCACGCGCGGCGCGGCGATCCCGCCCTGCCGGTACAACGCGAGCAATTTGCCGGCCTTGTCGGGCAGGTCGCCGGCCTTGCGGGCTTCGGCGATCAGCGCGGAAAGGGCATCCTTGGAGGTGGAGGAACCGGACGCCACCAGCACGATGAGCACATCGGCTTTTTCAGCAGCAGCCTGGGCGGCGGAGAGGGTCTTGAGTTGAAAGTCCATAATCCTTTTTTTCCCTCGACGATGTTATTCCATTCCTCTATACGCAAGGAGCTCTCCCGCAGCTTCGGGGCGACGCTGGTGGTGCTGGTCACGATCGTGATGACCATGATGCTGATCCGCACGCTCGGGCTCGCGTCCAAGGGCAGCGTCAATCCCTCCGAGGTCTTCCTGGTGATGACCTATACCGTGCTCGGCTACATGCCGACCATCCTGAGCCTGTGCCTGTTCATCTCGATCGTCGGCACGCTGTCGCGCATGTACCGCGACAGCGAGATGGTGATCTGGTTCTCGAGCGGCCGCGGCCTGGCCGAATTCCTGCGGCCGCTGTTCGGCTTCGCGTGGCCGATCCTGGTGCTGGTCGCAGTCTTTGCGCTGGTCGGCTGGCCCTGGGCCAATTCGCAGACGCAGGGCATGCGCGAGCGCTACGAACGACGCAGCGACATCGAGCGCGTCGCCCCGGGCGAGTTCCGCGAATCCGCCGGCCGGCTGCGCGTGTTCTTCATCGACAAGGACTCGCCGGACAGCGCCACCGCCAGCAACGTCTTCATCCAGTCGATCGAGCGCAGCCTGCAGATCATCACGTCCGCGCGCAGCGGCCACATGGAGGACATCGACGGCAAGCGCTACCTGCTTCTGAGCAACGGCCAGCGGCTCGAACGCTCGCTGAACGCCGAGGGCACCAAGATCAGCGAATTCGACACCTACGGCGCCAGGGTCGGCGGCAGCGGCACTGACTCGCCCAACGCCACGCCGGTGCAGGCGCGAACCACGCTGACGCTGCTGCGCGAGCCGGCGCTCGTCAATCTCGGCGAGCTCGGATGGCGCGTCGGCAT
The DNA here is from genome assembly GCF_900090195.1 of Variovorax sp. HW608. Lineage (NCBI taxonomy): Bacteria > Pseudomonadati > Pseudomonadota > Betaproteobacteria > Burkholderiales > Comamonadaceae > Variovorax > Variovorax sp. HW608. The sequence continues at coordinate 5,843,079 of NZ_LT607803.1, read as the reverse complement.
GCTGCTCGCTGCCGCCAATTTCGTGCTGCTGGCGCTGGCGCTGTCCAGCGTGAATCCACGTGTGGGCCGCAGCGGCAACTATCTCTTCGCCCTCTTCGCCTTCGTCCTCTACTACAACCTGCTCAACCTCGGCCAGAACTGGGTGAGTTCGGGCAAGTACGGCATGGGCGGCTTCATGCTGGTCCTGCATGGCGCTGCCTTCCTGGTCGGCCTCGCCTGGCTCATGAAGCGGCACTACAACTGGCGACTGCTGCCGGCGCTTCGCGCCCATCGCGCCCGAAAGACAAACACCGCGTGAAAACGATCCGTCGCCTCATCTACGTGGAGGTGGCGAAGGCGGTGGCCTTCGTCGCGCTCGGCTTCCTGAGCCTGTTCTTCTTCTTCGACTTCGTCGACGAGCTGCAGTCGATCGGCCGACCCGAGTCGCTGGGCTACGGTGCGGGGCAGGCGCTGCTGTACGTGGCGCTCCTCATCCCCAGCCATCTCTACGAGCTGCAGCCGATTGCCGTGCTGATCGGCACCATCTTCGTGATGGCGCGGCTCGCGCAAAGCTCCGAATTCACCATCCTGCGCACCAGCGGCCTCGGACCGTGGCGGGCGCTGCGCGCGCTGCTGATCCTCGGCCTCGGCTTCGTCGTGCTCACCTTCGCGATCGGCGACTACATCGCCCCGCTGAGCGACCGCACCGCGCAGCTGCTCAAGGTGCGCTTCCAGAATGTCTATTCGCTGGTCGGCAACACCGGCGCATGGCTCAAGGAGCGCCAGGGCGAGAACTCCTACGCCGTCAACGTCGCCACCATGGACCGCAACGGCGCGCTGAAGGAGCCGCGCATCATCCAGTTCGACAACAAGGGCTTCCTCACCTCGCAGACGACCGCCGCATCGGCGCGCACCAACGACGGACACTGGACGCTGGTCGACGTCAGCCGGGAGGAATACAACACGCGCGGCCCCGGCAACGCGCACATCGTCACGACCAAGATCCCGATGGTCGAATGGCCGACCTCTCTGACCTCCGAAATGGTGTCGGTCGCCCTGCTGCGCCCCGACCGGATGCGCACGCTCGACCTGTTCGACTACATCCGCCACCTCGAAGCGAACGGCCAGACGGCGCAGCGCTACGAGATCGAGTTCTGGCGCAAGGTGTTCTACCCGCTGTCCTGCCTCGTGATGGTCGTGCTGGCGCTGCCGTTCGCGTATCTGCACTTCCGCCAGTCGGGCATCACGACCTACGTGTTCGTGGGCGTGATGATCGGCATCAGCTTCTTCCTCTTGAACAACGTGTTCGGCTACCTTGGCAATCTCGGCAACTGGCTGCCGTGGATGACGGCGGCCGCGCCGGGGTTGATCTACTCGGTGATGTCGCTGGGCGCCTTCACCTGGCTGGTGCTGAGGCGCTAGAGCCATCGTCATGGACGCGATTCGCGGCATCGTTCTCTTTGCGCACGGCTCGCGCGACGAGCGCTGGCGCGCGCCGGTCGAAGCCGTGGCGCGACGGGTCGGCGAGCTCGATCCGCAAGCGAGGGTCTCGTGCGCGTACCTCGAACTGGTCCAGCCCGACCTGCGCGATGCGGCCGAGGCCTTGATCCGCGAAGGGGCGCGCACCATCCGGGTGCTGCCGCTTTTCCTCGGGATGGGCAGGCATGTGCGCGAAGACCTTCCGCGCCTCCTCGATGAACTGCGCGCCCGGCATCCGACAGTGGGATTCACCCTGGCCGGCGCGGTCGGCGAGGCGCCGGAGGTGATCGAACTGCTCGCCAGGAAGGCGCTGGAATCCTGAAGGCGCGGTGATTTTCATAGATTCCGAAGGCATAATGAATTCCCGAATAAGACGGAATTTGTTATGAATCTTCACCAGTTCAAGTTCGTGCAGGAGGCCGTGAGGCGCAACCTCAACCTGACGGAAGCCGCCAAGGCGCTGCACACCTCGCAGCCGGGCGTCTCGAAGGCCATCATCGAACTCGAGGAAGAACTGGGCGTGGAAATCTTTGCGCGGCACGGCAAGCGGCTCAAGCGCGTGACCGAACCCGGGCAGCATGTGCTGGCGAGCATCGAACTGATCATGCGCGAGGTCGGCAACCTCAAGCGGATCGGCGAGCAGTTCAGCGCCCAGGACAGCGGCACCCTCTCGATCGCCACCACCCACACCCAGGCGCGCTACGTGCTGCCGGTGCCGGTGGCCAAGCTGCGGGAGGCCTACCCCAAGGTCAACGTGAGCCTGCACCAGGGCTCGCCGGACCAGGTGGCGCGCATGGTGATCGACGAGATCGCCGAGATCGGCATCGCGACCGAGTCGCTCTCCGACTACGCCGATCTGGTGACGATGCCCTGCTACGAGTGGCAGCACGTGCTGGTGCTGCCCAAGGACCACCCGCTGGCCGCCAAGGAACGCATCACGCTCGAGGATCTCGCCTCCGAGCCGATCATCACCTACCACCCCTCGTTCACCGGCCGCACGCGCATCGACCACGCCTTCGCGCACAAGAAGCTGACGCCGCGCATCGCGCTCGAAGCCATCGACTCCGACGTCATCAAGACCTACGTGCGGCTCGGCCTCGGCGTGGGCATCGTGGCCGAGATGGCGGTGCGCGACGAATCGAACGGCGACCTCGTGGTGCGGCCGATGGGCCACATCTTCGGCGTCAACATCGCGCGCGTCGCGTTCAAGCGCAGCGCCTACCTGCGCAACTTCGTGTTCAAGTTCGCCGAGCTGCTTTCGGACCGCCTCGACCGCCACCTGATCGCCAAGGCGTTGAGCGGCCAACATCAAGACTACGACCTGTGAGTACCTCCACCGTGACCGCCCGCACCCCTGAAGTCCAGACCAAGCTGCCCGCCGTGGGCACGACCATCTTCACCGTCATGTCCGCGCTGGCCGTCGAGAAGAACGCGGTGAACCTCGGCCAGGGCTTCCCCGATTTCGGATGCGATCCGAAGCTGCCGCAGGCAGTGACCGACGCCATGGCAGCGGGCCACAACCAGTACCCGTCGATGCCCGGCATTCTTGCGCTGCGGCAGGCGATCGCGTCGAAGATCGCCACGCTCTACGGCCACAGCTACGACCCGCACAGCGAGATCACCGTCACCGCCGGCGCGACGCAGGCCATCATCACCGCGATCCTCGCCGTGGTCCGCCCGGGCGACGAGGTGATCGTGCTGGAGCCCTGCTACGACAGCTATGTCCCCAACATCGACCTGGCCGGGGGCACGGTGGTGCGCGTGCCGCTCACGCCCGGCACCTTCCGGCCCGACTTCGACAAGATCGCCGCCGCCCTCACGCCCCGCACGCGCGCGATCATCATCAACACGCCGCACAACCCGAGCGCCACGGTCTGGACCGAGGCCGAGATGCGCCGGCTCGAAGAGCTGCTCGCGCCCACCGACGTGCTGGTGATCAGCGACGAGGTCTACGAGCACATGGTCTACGACGGTGCGCGCCACGAGAGCGCGGCGCGTTTCCCGGACCTGGCTGCGCGCAGCTTCATCGTGAGCAGTTTCGGCAAGACCTACCACGTGACCGGCTGGAAGGTGGGCTACGTCGCCGCGCCGGCGCCGCTCACCGCGGAGTTCCGCAAGGTGCATCAGTTCAACGTGTTCACGGTCAACACGCCGATGCAGTACGCGCTCGCGACCTTCATGGCCGACCCGGCGCCCTATCTCGAACTCCCGGCCTTCTACCAGCGCAAGCGCGACCTGTTCGCGCAAGGTCTGGCGAAGACGCGTCTCCGGCTGCTGCCGAGTGCCGGCACCTACTTCCAGTGCGTGGACATCAGCGAGGTGAGCGACCTCGACGAATCCGATTTCTGCCAGTGGCTGACGAGCGAAATCGGCGTTGCCGCGATCCCGCTGTCGGCCTTCTACGGCGACGGCTTCGACCAGCGCGTGGTGCGCTTCTGCTTCGCGAAGAAGGACGAAACGCTGCACAGCGCCCTCGAGCGGCTGGCGCGGCTCTGACAGAAACGGTAGGAGAGTCCTGACCGACGGAGGGGGTGCCTTCCGGCGAGGGATTCGACGACCCGCCTCGACCATGGGCTCCTCGAATGATTCCGCCCTAGGAGATGCCCATGTCACTCTCGTTGATTCTGCTGATCGTCCTGATCCTGCTGCTGGTCGGTGCGTTGCCGAGCTGGGGCTACAGCCGCAGCTGGGGATACGGTCCGAGCGGCGGGCTGGGTCTGGTGCTCGTGGTCGTGGTCGTGCTGCTCCTCATGGGGCGGATATAGCGCCCTCGCCCAGCGCATGAAAATGCGAACTGCCCGCTTCGGCGGGCTTTTTCATGCCCGATCGCGATCTAGCTCTCGAGCTGCACCCAGAGCTTGTCGAGGCGCTTCACGCTCACGGGCTGCGGCGTGCGCAGCTCCTGCGCGAAGAAGCTCACGCGCAGTTCTTCGAGCAGCCAGCGGAATTCGCCCATGCGCTCGTCGGCCGCACCCTTGCGTTCCGCGAGCAGGCGCCAGTAGCGCTGCTCCTGCGGGCGAAGCTCCGCGAGCCGCTGCGCATCGCGCTCGGGGTCGCCGCGCAGCTTGTCGAGCCGCAAGGTGATGGCCTTGAGATAGCGCGCGAAATGCTGAAGACGCGGCCAGGGCGTATCGACCAGAAAACGCTTGCCGACCAGCCGCTGCAGCTGCTGCGATGCATCGGCATTGGCCGTCGGCTGGATCTTCGTGTCCTTGATCTTGCGCGCCGCCACCGCGTACTCGGCGAGGATCACGCTGGCGAGGCGCGCCACCTCGTTGGCGATCAGCGTCAGCCGGCTGCGCCCTTCTTCCACGCGGCGCTTGAAGGCGGCCTCATCGGTCGGTAGCGGATCCTGCAGGAACGCGCGGTCGAGCGCGACATCGATGACCTGCGCGCGCAATTCCTCCAGCGTGCCGAGCGCCATGAAGGCCACGGCCATCTTCTGCAGATCGGGGATGTTCTTTTCGAGGTACTTGAGCGCGTCCCTGATCTGCAGGGCGAAGAGCCGCCGCAGACCGACGCGGTGCTTCGCGGCAGCGACCGCGGGCTCGTCGAACACTTCGATGGTGACGGCGTCGCCGCCATCGACCAGCGCCGGAAAGCCGATCAGCGATTGCGCGCCGCGCCGCACTTCCATCAGCTCCGGCAGTTCGCCGAAGGTCCATGCGGTGTGGCGCTGGCCCGCCGGCGCAGCAGCCGCCGGTGCCTGCGCCTGCACTGGGCGTTCGTCACGCTGCAAAGCTGTCGGCGCTTCTGGCGCCTTCTTCACGTTGAGCCCCGCGAGCGCCTGGAAGGCACCGCGCGCCTGCGCACCGAGCTCCGCCTTCAGCGCGCCGAGGTTGCGTCCCATGCCGAGTTGCCGGCCGTGCTCGTCCACCACGCGCAGGTTCATGAACAGGTGCGGCGGCAGCATGTCGAGCTTGAAATCCGTGCGCTTCACGTCGAGGCCGGTTTCCTCGCGCACGCGCCTCTGCAGTGCATCGGTCAACGATCCGTGGCCGAATACTTCGGGCGCACCGAACAGCTCGCCGAGGCGCAATGCGGTTTCCGGCAGCGGCACCAGCCGCGCGCGCGGCTTCTGCGGCAGGCTCTTCAGGAGTGCCTGGATCTTGTCCTTGAGCATGCCGGTCACCAGCCACTCGCAGCGCTCCTCGCTGACCTGGTTCAGCACGAACAGCGGCACCGTGACCGTGAGCCCGTCCTTGGCATCGCCCGGTTCGTGCAGATAGCTCGCCGCGCAATCCACGCCGCCCAGCCGGAGCGTCGGCGGAAAGGCCTGCGTCGTGATGCCGGCCGCCTGATGCCGCATCAGTTCGTCGCGCGTCAGGTAAAGCAGCCGCGGCGCGTCCTTCGCCTCTTTGCGATACCAGTCCTCGAAGCCCTGCCCGCTCGCGACATCCGCCGGCACCTGCGCGTCGTAGAAGGCGTAGATCAGCTCGTCGTCCACCAGCACGTCCTGCCGGCGCGACTTGTGCTCCAGCGCCTCGACCTCGCGCACCTGCTTGCGGTTGGCGGCGAGGAAAGGCAGCCTGCTCTCCCACTGGCCGCCCACTAGCGCCTCGCGGATGAAGATCTCGCGCGCCGCCGCCGGATCGACACGGCTGAAATCCACGCGACGCCCGCTGTAGACCACGAGCCCATAGAGCGTGGCGCGCTCCAGCGCCGCGACCTGTGCGCCCTTCTTCTCCCAGTGCGGATCGAGCAGCTGCTTCTTGAGCAGATGGCCGCCGACCTGCTCGAGCCACTGCGGCTCGATGTTGGCGATGCCGCGCCCGAAAAGCCGCGTGGTTTCGACCAGTTCCGCGCACACGATCCAGCGCCCGGGCTTCTTCTTCAGATGCGCGCCGGGGTGGCGGTAGAACTTGATGCCGCGCGCACCGAGGTACGCCTCGTCGTCTTCGAGCTTCCAGCCGATGTTGCCGAGCAGGCCCGACAGCATCGACATGTGCAGCGCATCGTAGCTCGCCGGCTGCGTGTTGATGCGCCACTTGTGCTCCGTCACCACGGTCAGGAGCTGCGAATGGATGTCGCGCCACTCGCGCACACGCCGCAGGTTGATGAAGTTCTGGCGCAGCAGCTGTTCGTACTGCCGGTTGCTCAGTTTGTGATGAGGGCCTTCGGCCCCCATCACGGGTGATGCTCCAGAAGGCGCCGCGCGACCGCGCGGCGCGGCGCCATGGCCGCCGCGCGCATCCTGGATCCACTTCCACAACCGCAGGTAGCCGCTGAATTCGCTGCGCTCGTCGTCGAACTTCGAATGGGCCTGGTCGGCCTGCTGCTGCGCGTCCAGCGGGCGGTCGCGCACATCCTGCACCGACAGCGCGCTCGCGATCACCAGCACCTCTTCGAGCGCACCGCGCGAGCGCGCCTCCAGGATCATCCGCCCGACACGCGGATCGAGCGGCAGCTTCGACAGCTCGACGCCGGTCGGCGTGAGTTCGTTCGCGTCGTCGACCGCGCCGAGTTCGTTGAGCAGCTGGTAGCCGTCGGCGATCGCGCGCCGCTGCGGGGCTTCGAGAAACGGAAAGCGCTCGACGTCGCCGAGATGCAGCGACTTCATCCGCAGGATCACGCCCGCCAGAGACGAACGCAGGATCTCGGGATCGGTGAAGCGCGGCCGGCCCTCGAAGTCCTTCTCGTCGTAGAGCCGGATGCAGATGCCGTTGGCCACCCGTCCGCAGCGGCCCGCACGCTGGTTGGCAGCCGCCTGGCTGACCGGCTCGACCAGCAGTTGCTCGACCTTGCTGCGGAAGCTGTAGCGCTTGACGCGCGCGGTGCCGGCGTCGATCACGTAGCGGATGCCCGGCACCGTCAGCGAGGTCTCGGCCACGTTGGTCGCCAGCACGATGCGGCGGCCGGTATGGCTGTCGAAGATGCGGTCCTGCTCGGCCTGCGACAGCCGCGCGAAGAGCGGCAGCACCTCGGCGTTGCGCATCACCGGCTGGTGGCCGAGGTGCTTGCGCAGATGGTCCGCCGCTTCGCGGATCTCGCGCTCGCCGGGGAGGAAGACGAGGATGTCGCCGGCGTTGTGCGGATCGCGCCAGAGCTCGTCGACGCCGTCGGCGATGGCGTCGTTCAGGTCGTAGTCGCGCGATTCCTCGAAGGGGCGCCAGCGCTGCTCGACCGGAAAGGTGCGGCCCGACACCATCATGACCGGCGCGGGCGTGATGGGCCCCCACGCTCCGCGCTGCGCGTCGTCGCTGCCCCCCGAGGGGGCCGCGCCCGGCTTGGGGCGGCCCGGCACCCGGCGAGCGGAGGCAAAGTGCTGCGCAAAACGGTCGGCATCGATGGTCGCCGAGGTCACGATCACCTTCAGGTCCGGCCGGCGCGGCAGGATTTCCTTCAGGTAGCCGAGCAGGAAATCGATGTTGAGCGAACGCTCGTGCGCCTCGTCGATGATCAGCGTGTCGTAGGCCTTGAGCAGCGGGTCGGTCTGCGTCTCCGCGAGCAGGATGCCGTCGGTCATCAGCTTGACCGAGGCGTCGCGCGAGAGGCGGTCCTGGAAGCGCACCTTGAAGCCGACCACCTCGCCCAGCGGCGTCTTCAGCTCTTCGGCGATGCGCTTGGCGACCGACGATGCGGCGATCCGGCGTGGCTGGGTATGGCCGATGAGGCGGCCCTTGCCGGGCGGCGCATTCAGCTTGCCGCGTCCGAGCGCCAAGGCGATCTTCGGCAGCTGCGTGGTCTTGCCCGAACCCGTCTCGCCGCAGACGATCACCACCTGGTGCGCGTCGATGGCGGCCATGATTTCGTCGCGCCGGGCCGACACCGGCAGGGATTCTGGAAACTCGATTCGAAGTGGGGACGAAGACAAGGCGGGCAGTTCGGGGAAAATCCGCAATTATCTTGCGACCGGCCTCCTTCCACCCCTCACCCCGCCAATGTCCACCGTCTTCAATTTCACCTTCGTCCCCTGGTTCCGCTCGGTGGCGCCGTACATCCACATGCATCGCGGCAAGACCTTCGTGGTCGCCATGGCCGGCGAAGCGATCGCGGCGGGCAAGCTGCAAAGCATCGCGCAGGACCTCGCGCTGATCCAGAGCATGGGCGTCAAGGTGGTGCTGGTTCACGGCTTCCGCCCGCAGGTCAACGAACAGCTGCGCGCCAAGGGCCACGAGGCGAAGTATTCGCACGGCATGCGCATCACCGACGAAGTCGCGCTGGACTGCGCCCAGGAAGCCGCCGGCCAGCTGCGCTACGAGATCGAGGCCGCGTTCAGCCAGGGCCTGCCGAACACGCCAATGGCCGGCTCCACGGTGCGGATGATGTCCGGCAACTTCATTACCGCGCGGCCGGTCGGCGTGGTCGACGGCATCGATTTCCAGCACTCGGGGCTGGTGCGCAAGGTCGACGCGGTCGGCATCCGGCGTGCGCTCGACTTCGGCTCGATGGTGCTGATGTCGCCTTTCGGCTTCTCGCCCACCGGCGAGGCCTTCAACCTCACGATGGAAGAAGTCGCGACCAGCGTCGCGATCTCGATCCAGGCGGACAAGCTGATCTTCCTGACCGAGATCCCGGGGATTCCGGCGGATGCCGGCCAGCCCGTCAGCGACGACAACCCGATCGACACCGAACTGCCGCTCGATGAAGCGGAGAAGCTCCTCGCATCCCTGCCGCCGGCCCAGCGCCCGACCGATGCCGCCTTCTACCTCCAGCACTGCGTGAAGGCCTGCGAAGCCGGCGTCGAGCGCAACCACATCATTCCCTTCAGCGTCGACGGCTCGCTGCTGCTCGAGATCTACGTGCACGACGGCATCGGCACGATGGTGATCGACGAGAAGCTCGAATCGCTGCGCGAAGCCACGGCCGACGACATCGGCGGCATCCTCCAGCTCATCGAGCCCTTCGAGCGCGACGGCACGCTGGTCAAGCGCAGCCGCACCGAGATCGAGCGCGACATCGGCCAGTACACCGTGATCGAGCACGACGGCGTGATCTTCGGCTGCGCCGCGCTCTACCCCTACCCCGAAGCCAAGACCGCGGAGATGGCCGCGCTCACCGTGTCGCCGCAGTCGCAGGCGCAGGGCGACGGCGAACGCATCCTGAAGCGCATCGAGCACCGGGCCAAGGCGCAGGGGCTGGAGAGCATCTTCGTGCTCACCACGCGCACCATGCACTGGTTCCTCAAGCGCGGCTTCCAGCAGGTCAACCCCGACTGGCTCCCCGATGCACGCAAGCGCAAGTACAACTGGGACCGCAGGAGCCAGGTGCTGGTCAAGAAGCTCTGATCGATCCCCCGTGAAAGGCTCCGACGCCCACCTCAAGGCAACGGTGCCACGGCTCGGCCACGATAATTCGGTCCCATGAACCCCCTGCTCGCCAAACTGCAGCCCTACCCCTTCGAACGGCTGCGACAACTTTTCGCGGGCGTCACGCCGAACCCGCAGTACACCCCGATCAGCCTGGGCATCGGCGAGCCCAAGCATCCGACGCCCGGCTTCATCAAGGATGCGCTCTCCGAGAACCTCGGCGCCCTCGCCGTCTACCCGGCGACGGCCGGCGACCTCGAACTGCGCCAGTCGTTCACCGGCTGGCTGCAGAAGCGCTATGGATTGAGCCTCGATCCCGCGACCCAGGTGCTGCCGGTCAACGGATCGCGCGAGGCGCTTTTCGCGCTGGCGCAGACGGTGGTCGATGCGAGCCGGACGCCGGCGCCGGTGGTCATGTCGCCCAATCCGTTCTATCAGATCTACGAGGGCGCGGCTTTCCTCTCGGGCGCCGAGCCGTACTACGTGCCGAGCGTGCCGTCGCGCAATTTCGCGGTCGACTGGGACAGCGTGCCGGGCGAGGTCTGGGCCCGCACGCAGCTGGTCTTCGTCTGCTCGCCGGGCAATCCGACCGGCGCGGTGATGCCGCTGGACGAGTGGAAGAAGCTCTTCGACCTGTCGGACCACCACGGCTTCGTCATCGCCGCCGACGAGTGCTACAGCGAGATCTATTTCCGCGACGAGCCGCCGCTCGGCGGGCTCGAAGCCGCGGCGAAGCTCGGGCGAGGCGACTTCCGCAACCTGATCGCGCTCACCTCGCTGTCCAAGCGCAGCAACGTGCCCGGGCTGCGCAGCGGCTTCGTGGCGGGCGATGCGTCGATCATCAAGTCCTTCCTGCTCTACCGCACCTACCACGGCAGCGCGATGAGCGGCACGGTCGCGGCGGCAAGCATCGCAGCCTGGAGCGACGAATCGCACGTGGTCGACAACCGCGCCCAGTACCGCGCCAAGTTCGCGGCCGTCACGCCGATGCTGGAGCCGGTGCTCGACGTGCGCCTGCCCGATGCGAGCTTCTACCTCTGGGCCGGAGTTCCCTCCGCGTGGCAGGGCGACGACCAGGCCTTCGCCCGCGAGCTCTACGCTCAATACAATGTGACGGTGCTGCCCGGCAGCTATCTCGCCCGCGACGTGGCCGGCAGCAATCCGGGCCGCGGGCGCATCCGGATGGCGCTGGTCGCCGACACCGCCGAGTGCACCGAAGCCGCGCAACGCATCGTCCAATTCATCCAGAACCGAGTTCTTCCATGACCCAACAACTCCAGCAGACCATCGACGCAGCGTGGGAAGACCGCGCCAATATCTCCGCCACCAGTGCTCCGAAGGACGTGCGCGACGCGGTCGAGCACGTGATCGCCGAGCTCAACAACGGCAAGCTGCGCGTCGCCACGCGCGAAGCCGTCGGCCAATGGACCGTGCACCAGTGGATCAAGAAGGCCGTGCTGCTGTCGTTCCGCCTCAAGGACAACGAGCAGATGCAGGCCGGCTCGCTGGGCTTCTACGACAAGGTGCCGACCAAGTTCTCGCACCTGTCGGCCGGCGAGCTGAAGGACGCCGGCGTGCGCATCGTGCCACCGGCCGTCGCGCGCCGCGGCAGCTACATCGCCAAGGGCGCGGTGCTGATGCCCTCCTACGTGAACATCGGCGCCTACGTCGGCGAGAACACCATGGTCGACACCTGGGCCACCGTCGGCTCCTGCGCGCAGATCGGCGCCAACGTGCACCTCTCGGGCGGCGTCGGCATCGGCGGCGTGCTCGAGCCGCTGCAGGCCGGCCCGACCATCATCGAGGACAACTGCTTCATCGGTGCGCGCTCCGAAGTGGTCGAAGGCGTCGTGATCGAGGAAAACTCGGTGCTGTCGATGGGCGTCTACATCGGCCAGAGCACGCCGATCTACGACCGCGCCACCGGTGAAGTCACCTATGGCCGGGTACCCGCCGGATCGGTTGTGATCAGCGGCACGCTGCCCAAGGACAACGGCAGGTACAGCCTGTACGCCGCCATCATCGTGAAGCGTGTCGACGCGCAGACCCGCGCCAAGACCTCGCTGAACGAGTTGCTGCGCGACTGATCGAGCCAACGGCCGTCCGAGGGGGCGGCCCTCGACGCCGTTGGCGACAAGCCTATTCACATCACCACGAGAGGAGAGCCGATGAACATGATGGAGCGAATTCTTCGCCTGATGGCCGAACGCAAGGCCTCCGACATCTACCTATCGGCCAACTCCCCGGCGCAGATCCGCATCAACGGCAATTGCATGCCGATCAATGCGCAGGTGCTGCCGCCCGAAGCGCCCCTGAGCCTGCTGGCGGAAGTGGTGCATGAAAGCCGCATCACCGAACTGGAGCGCACCGGCGAGCTCAACATGGCGATCGCACTCGAGGGCGCCGGCAACTTCCGAATCAGCGCGATGCGCCAGCGCGGCACCTACGCGGTGGTGGTGCGGCATATCGCTTCGGTCATTCCGGCGTTCGACGACCTGAACCTGCCCGAGATCCTGAAGACGCTCATCATGGAAAAGCGCGGGCTCATCCTGATGGTGGGCTCCACCGGCGCCGGCAAGAGCACCACGCTCGCGTCGATGCTCGACTATCGCAACGAGAACGCCTCCGGCCACATCCTGACGGTCGAGGAGCCGATCGAGTTCACCTTCACCAACAAGAAGTCGCTGGTGAACCAGCGCGACGTGGGCAGCGACACGCAGTCGCTCCAGATCGCGCTGAAGAACGCGCTGCGCCAGGCTCCCGACGTGATCCAGATCGGCGAAATCCGCGACCGCGAGACGATGACGGCGGCGATCGCCTATGCCCAGTCGGGCCATCTGTGCGTGGCCACGCTGCATGCGAACAACAGCTACCGCGCGCTGAACCGCATCCTGAGCTTCTACCCGGTCGAGGTGCGGCCCACGCTGCTCGGCGACCTCAGCGGCGCGCTGCGCGCGATCGTCGCGCAGCGCCTGCTGCGCACGCCCAACGGCGCGCGCGTGCCGGCACTCGAGGTGATGCTCAACACCGCGCTGATCGCCGAGCACATCGGCAAGGGCGACTTCACCGCGGTCAAGGAAGCCATGGAGCAATCCATGGCCGAAGGCTCGCAGACCTTCGAGGAAGACATCGCGCGCCTGATCACCGAAAATCTGGTCACCCGCGAGGAAGGCCTGTCGCAGGCCGATTCGCCGACCAACCTGATGTGGCGCCTGCAGAACCGCAAGGCACCGACCGCCCACAACGAAGAACGCTCCTTCCTCGAACAGGTCGAGGAACCCACCTTCACGGACATCACGCTCGACGTGCGTCTGTGAGCCACCTGCCCTGTCGATGTCACGAACGCTCCAGCTTGCCGAACTACTGATTTCACGTCCCTCGGTCACCCCTGACGATGCGGGGTGCCAGGGGATTCTTGGCGAACGACTGGCGCGGCTGGGCTTCAAGCTCGAGACCATCGAAAGCGGCCCGGCGGATTTCCGGGTCACCAACCTCTGGGCGGTGCGCGCCGGTGCGGCCGGCGCCGAAAGCCGCAGGATCGCTTTCGCCGGCCACACCGACGTGGTCCCGACCGGTCCGCTCGAACAGTGGACCAGCCACCCGTTCACGCCGACGCACCGCGACGGCAGGCTCTACGGTCGCGGCGCCTGCGACATGAAGACCTCGCTCGCGGCCTTCGTGGTCGCCATCGAGGAATTCCTCGCGGCCAAGCCCGACCCCCGCCTTTCGCTGGCCCTCCTGCTCACGAGCGACGAGGAAGGCCCTGCCGTCGACGGCACGGTGGTGGTCTGCAACACGCTCGCCGCACGCGGCGAACGCATCGACTACTGCATCGTCGGCGAGCCGACCGCGGTGGAGCGCTGCGGCGACATGATCAAGAACGGCCGCCGCGGCACGATGAGCGGCAGGCTCAGCGTCAAGGGCGCGCAGGGCCACATCGCCTACCCGCACCTCGCGAAGAATCCGGTGCATTCATTCGCACCTGCGCTGGCCGAACTGGTCGCGATCAACAGCGCAGGCGGCTGGGATGCAGGCAATGTGCACTTCCAGCCAACGAGCTGGCAGATCAGCAACATCCACGCGGGCACCGGCGCGAGCAACGTGATTCCGGGGGCCGCGGTCATCGATTTCAATTTCCGCTTCTCGACCGAGTCGACGCCGGAATCGCTCAAGCAGCGCGTCCATCAGGTGCTCGATGCGCACGGGCTCGACTACACGCTGGACTGGACGATCGGCGGCCTGCCCTTCCTGACCCAGCCGGGCGAGCTGGTCGAAGCGGTGCAGCAGGCGATCCGCGACGAAACCGGCATCGACACCGAGCTTTCGACCAGCGGCGGCACCAGCGACGCGCGCTTCATCGCCAGGATCTGCAAGCAGGTCGTAGAACTGGGCCCGACCAACGCCAGCATCCACAAGATCGACGAGCACATCGCGGTCGCGGAGATCGATCCGCTCAAGAACATCTATCGCCGCACGCTGGACCGGCTCGAAGCGCTGCTCCATCCATGAGCACGGTGATTCAACTCGTCGAGGCCGGCGCGCGGCAGCTGGCCGATGCCGGCGTGTCGTTCGGGCATGGCACGACCAACGCCTTCGACGAAGCGGCCTGGCTCGTGCTCTGGCGCTTGGGCCTCGCGCTGGACGATCTCGACGGCGTTGCTGAGCGTCCGGTGGCGCCCGCGGAGGCCGCGCGCGTTGCCGCGCTTTTCGAAGAGCGCATCCGGACGCGCAAGCCGGCCGCCTACCTGACCAAGGAAGCCTGGCTCCAGGGCGTGCCCTTCTACGTCGACGAACGCGCGATCGTGCCGCGCAGCTTCATCGCCGAACTGCTGGCCGACGGTTCCATCGACACGTGGCTCAGCGACCGGACGCGCCGTGTGCTCGACCTGTGCACCGGCAACGGCAGCCTCGCGGTTCTGGCGGCCATGACCTATCCCGACGTCTCGGTCGATGCAGCCGACATCTCGACAGAAGCGCTCGAGGTCGCCGCGATCAACGTCACGCGCCACGAGCTCGATGCGCGCATCACCCTGCTCGAATCCGACGGCCTCGCTTCGGTGCGCGGTCCTTATGACCTCATCCTCTGCAATCCGCCCTACGTCAACGCGCAGAGCATGAGCGCGCTCCCGGCCGAATACCGCGCCGAACCCGAGCTGGCCCTGGCGGGCGGTACCGACGGCATGGATTTCATCCGCCGGCTCTTCGCCGATGCGCCGGCCCGCATGACCGAATCCGCCGTGCTGGTGCTCGAAATCGGCAACGAGCGCGCGCATTTCGAAGCCGCCTTTCCAAGGCTCGAAGTGGTGTGGCTCCCCACGAGCGCGGGCGAGGACCAGGTGTTGCTGGTCGCCCGCGAGTCTCTGCTGCAGTAGATATTCCCTGGCCCCGCCGATGTGGCGGGCAAAGCCATGATCACCCTCAAGAACGTCATCCTGCGCCGCAGCGCCAAAGTGCTGCTCGACGGCGCCAGCGTCACCATCAACCCCGGCGAAAAGGTCGGGCTGGTGGGGCGCAACGGCGCCGGCAAGTCGACCTTGTTCGCGCTCTTCAACGGCACGCTGCACGAAGACGGCGGCGACTTCGCGATGCCGAAGCAATGGCGCATGGCGCAGGTCGCGCAGAACATGCCCGAGACCGACGAATCGGCAACCGATTTCGTCGTCACCGGCGACACCCGGCTGGTCGAACTGCGGGAAGCACTCGCCGCCGCCGAGGCCGGGCACGAGGCCAACCCCGACGACGCGGAGCTCGGCATGGCCCTCGCCCATGCCTACACCGACCTGGCCGATGCCGGCGAGCACGACGCCGTGCCCCGCGCGCAGGCGCTGATCCTCGGCCTGGGCTTCAAGCCGCACGAGCTCGACCAGCCGGTCAACAGCTTCTCGGGTGGCTGGCGCATGCGCCTGCAGCTGGCACGCGCGCTGATGTGCCCGAGCGACCTGCTGCTGCTCGACGAGCCCACCAACCACCTGGACCTGGACGCCCTCGTCTGGCTCGAAGCGTGGCTGCAGAAGTACGCCGGCACGATGATCGTGATCAGCCACGACCGCGAGTTCCTCGACGCCGTGACCGATGTGACGCTGCACATCGAGCATGCCCGCCTGAACCGGTACGGGGGCAACTACAGCGCCTTCGAGACGCTGCGCGCCCAGCAGCTGGAGTTGCAGCAAGCCGCCTACGCCAAGCAGCAGGACAAGATCGCCCACCTGCAGAAGTTCATCGACCGTTTCAAGGCCAAGGCCAGCAAGGCCAAGCAGGCGCAAAGCCGGGTCAAGGCGCTCGAGCGCATGGAGAAGGTCGCGCCGCTGCTCGCGGAGGCCGATTTCAGCTTCGAGTTCAAGGAGCCGGGCAACATCCCGAACCCGATGCTGACGATCAGCGACGGGAGCTTCGGCTACCAGTCCGAGGACGAGCCGCCCAAGATCATCCTGCGCGGCGTGAACCGGTCGGTGCTGGCCGGACAGCGCATCGGCATCCTCGGCGCCAACGGCCAGGGCAAGTCGACGCTGGTCAAGACCATCGCACGCGAAATGGGTGCGATTGCCGGCACGATCACCGAGGGCAAGGGCCTCAACATCGGCTACTTCGCGCAGCAGGAGCTCGACGTGCTACGGCCGCAGGACACGCCGCTCGAACACATGGTCCGCCTGGCGCGCGAACTCGGCGCGGCAACCAGGGAGCGCACCGGCGAACAGGACCTGCGCGGCTTTCTCGGCAGCTTCAACTTCAGCGGCGACATGGTGAAGCAGCCGGTCGGCACCATGAGCGGCGGCGAGAAGGCCCGGCTGGTGCTCGCGATGATGGTCTGGCAGCGTCCCAACCTGCTGCTGCTCGACGAGCCGACCAACCACCTCGATCTCGCGACCCGCGAGGCGCTGGCCGTGGCGCTCAACGAGTTCGAAGGCACGCTCATGCTGGTCAGCCACGACCGGGCGCTGTTGCGTTCGGTGTGCGACGAGTTCTGGCTGGTGGGCCGCGGCGCGGTCAGTGACTTCGATGGCGACCTGGATGATTACCAGCGTTATCTGCTGGAGGAATCGCGGCGCCTTCGCGAAGAAGCCAAGCTGGCGATGAATGCAGTGGCAGTCGAGCCCGTACCTGCCGCACAAGAAGCGCCCGCGATCGGAAAAAACCAGCGCCGACAGGATGCCCAGGACCGGCAGCAGCGCAACGAGCGCGCCAAGCCGCTCAAGCGGGAACTCGCCCAGATCGACCAGCGGCTGGCCGACGCAGGCATCGAGAAGACCGCCATCGAGGCGCGCCTGGCACGACCACTGCCGGCGCCCGAGATCGCCGAAGCCGGCAAGCGCCTGAAGACGCTGAACGACGAGATCGAACAGCTCGAGGAGCGCTGGCTCGACTTGTCCGATCAGCTCGAAGCGCTCGCCTGAGTCTGCTAAGGTGCACGGATGCCGTCCGCCGTCGAACTTGCCCAGGGCGATCCCGAGCTGATCGCCGCCATCCGCCGCAGCCGGCGGCTGCTCGGCCGCAAGGCGCTGATGGCGGCCGCGGTCGGCGCGGTCCCGGTGCCGGGCATCGACTGGGCGGCCGACGCCACCCTGCTGTCGCGGGTCATCCCGCAGATCAGCGCCGAATTCGGTCTTTCCGTCACCCAGCTCGATCGGCTCGCCCCTTATGACCGCGAGCGCATCCAGAAGGCCGCGGCCGCCGTCGGCGCCCTCCTGGTCGGCAGGCTGGTGACGCGCGAATTGCTGATGAGGCTCGCGCGCCATGCCGGCGTCAAGCTGACCGCCCAGCAGGCCGCAAAGTACGTCCCGATCGTCGGGCAGGCCGTTTCGGCCACGCTGAGCTACGCCGCGCTGCGCGCGCTCGGCGAACTGCACATCAAGGATTGCGTGCAGGTGGCGCAATCCGTCCGCCACCTCCTCCCCTCGCCGATCGCCGCAGCCGCACCGCGTCCCGCCCCACGGCGCGCGCCGCGGCTTGGCGGCGTGTGGCACCGGCTCGGGCTGCGGCATCAGGGCGACTGAGCCGTTTACCCACACAGAATTGTTGGACTAGCACGACAGTGAAAATTACGCAATCGAGCGAACGGGAGATAATGCGCAAGCTCATGCTGAGCCACAGGCTCGAAAGGCAAGAGCCGAGGTATGGGGTCAGGCAAGGTTTTTCCGCGCGATGAAACGGAGGAGCGCAAGATGAATGAGACAGATCTTGCAGCGTCGGTAGAGCGGTTGATGGCTCGGGTCGACTACTACCTGCATTGCGAACTCGACGAGGAATACGATCACGACAGGCCGGACACTGCGCGCCGCCTGCTCGAATCCGCGCTTCGTCAGGAACTGCTCCGCGCGAGCGCGGTCGGGCTCGTGTCCAGCATTTCGGGTTCCCGACAGCCGTCGATGCATGACAACGACGCTTCAGCGTAACTGACAACCAAAGGCCGCTTTCAGCGGCCTTTTTGTTGACCGATACCGGGGCCTGCCTCCCCGCGGGGCAGGCTTCCGGCGCCGCGCCTATTGCTCCTTCGAGCGTTCGAGTTCGCTCGTTGCGCGAATCTGGGACAGGACCGAATTTGGGCAGGCAGCCATCACGGTGTAAGCTGGCCGCGTGAAACAACACCTCCCCCTCATCGCCCTCACCTGCTTCGCCTTGCTGGCGCCTGAGATCGCCGCGGCGGCCTCGTCGAACAGGTCCTGCAAATGGGACCGGCAGACAGGCCGCATGATCTGCAGGCGGACCCCCACACCCGCACCGGGTACGCCGCCACCGCCATCCACGCCGCAACCGGACAATCCACCGGCACCCGGCTCGTCTTCGTAGACGGAACGGGGCGCGTGCCCCAAGACAAAAAGCCTGCTGTCGATGAATCGATGGCAGGCTTTTCTCGTTGCGTGCGGCTTGACTGGTAGGACGTACTGGATTCGAACCAGTGACCAACGGATTAAAAGTCCACCACCTCCGACGCGACAGGTAGCGACAGCACGCGTCAATGTCCGACAGTGTCGGACAAAAACTTCAACCCAATCAACAACTTATCGCGTTTCTTACGCGATCGGGTCCTTCCGCCATGGGCACACGGGAAGTACGCTTTTTGCCCCTGACTTGATGAGTAAGTGATGAGTCAGTGCCAGAGGAGAGAGGACAGCCACCGTCAACCCTGAAAGGAGCCATGCCATGACATCCGCGAATCAAGATCCGATGGACATGACCGTGAGGCAGGCCTTCGAGATCTACCAGGACCGCCGTCGTCGCTCGGGCGCATACAGCCCGGTGACGATCGGCGATAGCGAATACACCATGACGAAGTACGCCGCAGGACTCTGGGACAGGCCCGTGGCGAGCATCACGCCGCAGGAGTGTGCACAGCTGTTCTCAGAGCTCACGAAGATCGGTCCGGTCGCGGCCAACCGGACCCTGTGCTGCCTGCGCACCGTGTTCGATGTCGCCCGCGACTGCACCATCGACATGGAGGGCCATAGCGTGCTCCTGGACAAGGGCAACCCGGTGACGCTGATGCTCAAGAGCACCCCGTTCAACCCGGTTGGCCGCCGCAACGGCCGCATTCCCATCGGGCGCGTGCGCGCCGTGTGGCGGGCGTTGAAGGAACTCGGCGAACACGCCGCCAACCCGGCGACCCGGACAGCGGCCGATTGGCTGCGCCTACGGCTGCTGACCGGCATGCGTCCCTCCGAGAGCCAAGCCCTGCGGTTCTCGCACGTCCACCTTGTGCACAACATCATCGAGGTTCCGCCGGCGTTGACGAAGAACTACCGTTCGCTCATCCTGCCGATGCCGCTGCAGTTGAGCGACTTGATCGAACACCGCCGCGCGGTCTATGTCGCCGAGCACGCAGGCCAAGACGTGCCGCCGGAGGCATTCATCTTCGGCTCGGCGGCAAGCCGCGCTGGCCACATCATGAACGCGCGCCGGGCCCTCAAGGCGGTGGCGGGCCCGGAAACCACGCAGTACGACCTGCGCCGCACGTTTTGGGATGTGGCGGCCCAGTGCGGTATCGATCCGGACGTGCGCATTCGGCTGCTCAACCTCGCGGCCCGTGACTACGGCTTCGGACGGCTCCGCATCTCCCGGGGAATGCTGCTGGACGCGCTCACGCGAATTGCCCAGTGGCTCGATCAGGATGAGGGCCCCGCCGCGTCATTGCGCGGACTGACCGTCCTGCACTGAACAGCCGCCGCCCCCGATGGGGCGGCGTTTCAGCCCATTCAACGTTCAGTCAGAGTAGGAATGTCAGTCACCCAACACCCCCTCCACAGATCCGTACGTGCGGAGCTACCGCATACGGCTCCTGCCTTGGGTCATGACGATCAGACGCTGGTTCGGGTAGGGGTGGCAGATGTTCGGGACAGGCAGCCAGCGCGCCATCAAGCGATACATGCGTCGCCAAGGCAGGTCGTGGCTCTGGCTGCGGCGGCACAGCGTGCGATGCCACAGCCCGACGACCTGATGGCGGAATGTCCTCAGCCGCGCGCCGTTGCACGGCACGCCGAAGTAGCGCGCATGCCCAGTCACCACCGCCCGCAGGTACTGGCCCTGCTCCGGGATGGGTTGGTGCATGCGCCTTCTGAGTTCGAGCTTGATCACCTGCAGCTTGGCTCGCAGGCGTTTGGCACTGGTGAGTCGCAGGACCATGAACTTGCCCTTTCGGGTCGTCCCGCAGCAATGCGTGAACCCCAGGAAGTCGAAGGTCTGCGGCTTGCCTTGTCCCTTGCGGCGTCGGTTCTCGTGGGCGAAGCGCCCGAACTCGATCAGCCGCGTCTTCTCGGGATGCAGCTTCAACCCGAACTGGCCCAGCCGCTCGGCCACCGCGCGCTGGAAGCGCTCGGCGTCATCACGGAACTGGAACCCCGCAACCCAATCGTCGGCGTAGCGCACGACGATCACGTCACCCCGGGCATGGCGCCCCCTCCACTGCTTCACCCACAGGTCCAACGCATAGTGCAGGTAGATGTTGGCCAGCAGCGGACTGATGCTCCCGCCCTGAACCGTCCCCAACTCACCTTGCGTGAGCCTGCCGTCCTCCAGCACGCCCGCGTGCAGCCATTTCTTGATCAGCCGCACCACGCGCGTGTCAGCCACGCGATGTTCGATGAACTTCACCAGCCAGTCCCTTTCGATCGTGTCGAAGAACTTGGCGATGTCCGCATCGAGTATCCAGTTCACCTTCCTTGCGCCCACACCCACCGCCACGGCATCCAGCGCGTTGTGCGCGCTGCGCCCGGGCCTGAAGCCGTAGCTGAACCCGAGGAAGTCCTGCTCGTAGATGGCGTTCAACACTTCGACCGTGGCACGCTGGACGAGCTTGTCCTCCAGCGCCGGCACGCCCAGCGGGCGCTTGCTGCCGTCGGCCTTGTCGATGTACACCCTCTTCACAGGCTGGGGCCGGTAGCCCCCTCGGGCCAGCCGCTCGGACAACTCCAGGAGATTGCCCTCCAGGTCCTGTCCGTACGTCTGCCAGGTCTGGCCGTCCACCCCGGCGGCCGCGTCGCGCTTGAGCGCGAGGTAAGCCGCCCGCAGGCGTTCGACCGCGTAGATGTGATGCAGCAGTCCCGTGAACTTCGCATCACGACGGCCCTTTGCCGTCTGTCGTATGCCATCGAGCGCGGTTCCCATGTCATAGACCCGCACCGATCTGCGGGACATGCGCGCCGCGATGGCATTTCCCTTGGCCTGCCGCCTTCCCTCCACCACCTCCGCCGCCGCAGGAGCTTCCCCCGCAGCCTTGTTCGGCAGCTTCTTCGGTACTACGCAGCAGTCCGACTTCCCGCGCCTGTGGCTCATCGTCGTACGCCCTTGGGCTTCACGATGCGCTCTGCAGCCAGCGCTTCCCAGCGCTGCGCAGAAGGACGCGGGATCTCCCGGTTCCCGAACAAAGTGCTTGCGTGCGTGCTCGGGGTCTTTGACCGCGCGGGGTCCGCCTCTGCCTCGCCAATGCGGCAGCGACGGTGTGACCTTCGGCATTCTCCTACTGCCTCGGCACCCCGGACCACCCGCAGCTGTCGCCACGGGGCATGTATTACGCGGCTCGATACCCGGCCCGCTCGTCCCCCTATCAACGCTTCGCCCACACCCTCGCGGATGTGCACGCATGACTCGGGGCCGCCGTAGCTGGCTAAGCCTTCAACGTATGAAACTTTCATTCACAACACTTTGCCGGTTTTGACCGGCGCACAGGAGACGAGCATGACATCCGTCCAAGAAGCCAAGCGGGACAAGTTGCCCAAGCTGACAATGCAGTTCGAGAAAAAGATCACCCTGAAATTCGCTGACGTCCAGCTTTTGGCCGTCGAAGCCGTGGAAAAAGCCATCAAGGATCCAGAGCGCCGAAAAGAGGCAAAAAAGGAGATCGCAAAAAAACGCGCCTTCCTGGTTTGGGATACCAATCCGACTTACAGAGGGTTTGTGATCCGCTTTCACAAGGGCGGCACGCGAACCTTCATTGCGCGTCGGCGCATCAACGATGGCTCCAAGAAACAAAAAGAAATCACGATCGGCGACGTCGACGCCATGGATTTCGACGAAGCCGCGCTGAAGGCGCATCAATTTCTCCACGACATGCGCGGCGGGACGGATCCTGTGGCCAAGGAGGCCTTGACCGAGAAGCAGAAGGAGGCCCGGAAAGCCACGCTATCGAACGTGTTCGATCTCTACAAGACTGCGAAACGTCCTCGCAAGAACACGCTGGATGACATGCACTACACCCTGAACCATCACCTGCTGGACCTGCGGGACATGGCCGTTGTCGACATCACTATCGACCACTGCCGCACGATCTTTACCAAGACGTCCGAGACGGCACCCATTCGGGCCAACAAGGCGGTGATCTATTTGCGCCTGTTGCTGAACTTCGCCCGGGACTGGTATCGAACGGAGGATGGGCAAATCACGATCCTCGAATTCAACCCGGTTTCGTTGATGCTCAAGACCATGAAACTCCACGAGTCGGACGCCCGACACGGCCGCATTCCCAAATGGCGTATCCCTGAGATGTGGCAGATCATGAAGGAACGTAGCGACGTGGGCGCGTCGGCTGACATCCGGACGACGGCGGACTGGGTGCGCTTCCGGATGATGACGGGCACGCGTATCGAGGAAAGCCGCGTGGCGCGCTTTGGGTGGATCAAGTGGGACGAGAAGGAGAACGTCATCGAGATCCCCAAAACGATCACGAAGACCCATAAGATGCTGCCGATCCCGATGGCACCGCAAATGCGAGAACTGATGGAGCATCGCCGTGCGCTGTATCTGGCTCAGCACCCTGGAGAGACGGTGCCGGCGGACGCCTATGTGTTCCCTTCCGAGAGCAGCGACTCGGGCCACGTGATGTCCGCACGAAATGTCATCAAGCGCCTACTCGGCGACGAGATTTCCGAGTATGACTTGCGCCGGACGTTCGAGGATGTCGCCACCGAATGCCGGATCGATCCTGACGTTCGCCGCCATCTGCTCAACCACACGCTGGACATCCACGGGAAGCACTATGCCAACAACCCGGAGTACACCAAGGACGCGCTGATTCAGGTCGCCCACTGGTTGGACACGGCTGTGATTGAGGCGCCCGCGCCCGCCCCTGCTGCAGCCGTCGTCGACCTCGAAGGGACGCGGGCCTGGCGCGGGCTCGGTGCGACCGAGCTGGACAAGCTGGTTTGGACACTGCCGGCCGTGAAAATCGCCACGATCTTTGACGTGAGCGACAACTGCATCAACAAGCGCTGCAAGGTCTTGGGCGTCCAGCGGCCACCTCGCGGCTACTGGCAGAAGCTGGGGGTCGGCCGGGTGTCGCCCTGGCCGCGCCAAGCCTAGGGCAAAGGCCTCGACGGCTGCGCACGGGCCCGGTCGGTCACCGATCGGATCCTGGCGCGCCTTGCGAGTCGATCTCCAGACGGTGGCTCTGGCCGGACTGGGGCCGATAATGGCGCCTTACGGCTCGCTATCACGCCGGTCCGTCGCTGGCGCCCTGCCCCCTTTGGCGCCCCAACCTTCCTTGATCCGGCCCGAACAGGAGCATGTTCATGGCACCTCGCAAGCGCAGGGAGTCGTCAAGACCGATCTCGAATGGAAACGGGTTGGGAGGATGCGAGGGCGACGATGCGACATCGCCTCCGGCGCCAGCCTCGACGTCGCAGGCTCAGGATGACCTCTTCCTGCCCGCACAACTGAGCCACCAACCGGCTTCTGTCGACCTGACCGATCTCCGGCCACAGAATGCGTCGCCCCTCAATCCCGACGCGCTCTCCAGTATTGCGGAGGCATCGGTCCGGGACCTCCTCCATCAAGGTCAGTCTGCGAACACCAAAGCTTCGTATGCCACGGCGATGCGCTATTGGAGTGCATGGTTCGCGACGCGATACGGGCAACCGTTCGAGTTGCCCGTCCCGATCCCTGTGGTCCTCCAGTTCATAGTCGATCATGCCGAGCGAATGGAAGGCGAGAGCGATGGACGCGGAAGCTCCGACCGCCCTCCTCGCCTGGTGCATGACCTGCCGATGCAGATCGACAGGCTGCTTGTAGAGACGCATTTCAAGGGCAAGCTTGGGCCGCTTGCGTTAGCCACCCTTGTTCATCGAGTGTCGGTCCTGTCAAAGGCGCATCAGATGCGGCGATTCGACAATCCGTGCGCATATCCGGGCGTCCGCCAGCTGCTGCGCATGGTGCGGGTGAGCTACGCACGCCGACAGGTACGTCCGCGGCAACAGGCCGCGCTTACCCGCGAACTGCTCGAAGCGCTGCTCGAAACCTGCGATTCGTCTCCCTGCGGGGTCCGTGACCGGGCCCTACTTCTCTTTGCTTGGGCAAGCGGTGGTCGTCGGCGTAGCGAAGTGGCCAATGCAATCGTGGAGAACTTGCAGGACCACGGGGAGCGCGGATTCGTCTATCTGCTCGCTCATTCCAAGACCAATCAAGAAGGTGTTCGAGATGACACCGTTCAGAAGCCCCTGGTGGGGCGAGCGGCCAACGCGATGTCGGCATGGCTGCAACTGAGCGGCGTGCAATCCGGACCTATCTTTCGACGCATCCTCAAAAACGGGCGGATCCTTGCAGAACCCTTGGCTCCGAGGGCGGTACGCAGGATCGTTGTGGAGAGGGCAGCGCTTGCCGGCCTTGCGGGGCACTACTCCGCCCACTCGCTCAGGTCGGGCTTCGTTACCGAAGCCGGTCGTCGTCAAATGCCACCCGCCGACGCAATGAAAATGACGGGGCACAAGAACATCGACGTCTTCATGAACTACTACCGCGCCGGTGATCTCTTGAACAGCCCGACAGCACGCATGCTGGAGGGCGAGTAGGTTCAACAGGTGCGCGCGACTGGCATCGCCTTCTGTTAGTCCTCGGTGTTGGCCAAGGCGGCAAAATGACGACACCATGATGACCGAACCAGGCAGCCTCTCCGACGAAGACCTCCTTGAGCGCGCACACCAGTTGCGGTTGCTGGCTCTGAGGGGTCACGTTGATGCGCGGGGCCCGGCCCATGCACACGAGCGCGAAGTGAGGCGGCGGTTCGGTTCTGCGACGACCAGAAGCGCCCTACTCGAAACACCGGCGGCGAAACGCCCCTTCTGGCGGTTTTGGTAGTAGCACATCCAACGTCACACGCGGCACCCTTGTGCGTCGCTACGACCGTCCTCTGTTGGTGTGGCGGTTCCTACGATCATCGCGCTTGTAGTCGCACTTCGGAAACGTGCTGCAAGACAGAAACGGGCCGTATCGGGAAGTTCTTGTCCTCAGGAACCCCTTGCCACACTTCGGGCAGATTTCGCTGTCGCCCTCCGACCCATCGGCATTGAGCACCCGTAGCCCCTGCTCCTTGACAAGTTCGCTGATGAAGCTCGATTCCATGTGCTGCACGGTGATGAGCGTCGCGGTCGATCGAGCGCGCGTGAGCGCCACATAGAAAAGACGCCGCTCCTCCGCAAACTCGTACGCTTCACCTGCCGGCATGGCCAACTGGAGCACCGGATCGTCCGCAATCTTGCTTGGGAATCCCAGCGTCTCGGCCGTCACGCGCGGAACGATGACGTGGTCGGCTTCCAGCCCCTTCGAGCGGTGCACCGTGAGGAAAGAGATTTCGACCCACTGGCTGTCGTACGTCGCCGGCATGAAGGAGCGATCCTTCTGGTAACGAGCCAGCAAATACACCGTCGCCCTCCTCCCCGCCCCGGCCGCCTCCCGCGCAATCTCGCGAATCCGCCCTTCGACAGCCGCCCGGATGAATCGCTCCTCCTCCACCCGAACAATGCGCACCGGTTCGACGATGTCCACCTTGGGCGAGCGAACTTGCTTGGCGATCTGACTCGGGTTCTTGCGAACGAAGGTGCTGCTGATCTCACACAGCGTTGGCGGGCAGCGGAAGGTCGTCTCCAGCTTGAGCGTCGTGGCTTGGCCGAAGCGGGTTTCGAAGCCCGTCATCACCGCAAGGTCTGCACCGGCAAACCGATTGATGCCCTGCCAATCGTCACCGACCGCGAACATGTACTTGTCTTCACCGCGCATCAAGGCGGCTACCATCCGCGCACGCGCCTGGCTCGCGTCCTGGAATTCGTCCACCATGACGAGCTCGTAGGGGCTGGCCCATTTGCCGGACTCGATGCAGTCGGTCGCCAGGTTGAGCATGTCCTCGAAGTCGATGCACCCGCTTGAGCTCAGCTTCTGCTCCCAGGCCTGCGACAGCTTGTCGAACAGTTGCAGGAACACTTCGTGGCGGAATCGGAAATCCCCGGCGGCCCCCTGCGCCAACCGCGCGCGCAGATCGGGCATCGACAGCCGGTTGCTCTTCACGTGCGTCAGGAAGGACCGAAACGTGCTGGCGAGGCGTGGATTCTCGATGGGTTGGCGGCCCGGCACGGGTCGGTCCGGATTCGGGTCCAAGGTCACACCCAGTACTTGCAACTCGCGCTCGAGGTACTCAAGCGCCTTGCCAGACCAAAGCTCGGCCATGGTCGTTTCCAGCAGGATCGTCTCGTGCTGCTGATGCAACGCGCGCTTCCAGGCCATTCCCTCCTTGTAGCCAGTGAACTCCTTGGGCGGCTCGCCCTTCTCGTTCAAGGCCCAATGCTCCAGGTAGGCCTTGGCATCCGGAAGGTAGAAGTCAGGGCGGTACTGCCGATGGCTGGCATCGGCCGTCTCATGCTCGTAGGCGCCTTCGTAGACATAGCGCACGCCGTTGTAGAAGAGCCAATTGGCCAGCACCACCTCCCCTTGGCTTTTGACGGTTTCACCGTTGAGCGTCCAGAAACCGCCACGGCGCTGCTGGGCGTCCCAGGCGTTGGGGTTGTCCTGCTCCTTGCCGAACTTGGGAAGGTCCTGCCCCAGGACGACCCGAAACAGATCCCATTGGGTGCGGAACTGGCGATCCCGATCCTTGAGGTCGTCGACCAGGCTCGCCAGGGTCTCGAGGTCTTGTCCTCCCTCCAGCCAGGGCGCAAGGGACGGCTTCTTTCCCGTGGCGGCCCCGATCACCTCCAGGCCGAAGGCATGAAACGTCCTGGCCGCGACCTTGTCAGCAGGCAGGCCCAACGGGATGAGCCTCGTGTGAACGCGCTCGCGCAGTTCCGCGGCGGCGTCGTTGTTGAAAGCCAGCAGCAGCATGCGCTCGGGTGCGAAGTAGCCATGTCGCAGCGCGTAGCCCGCTTTGGCCACCATGGTTCCTGTTTTTCCTGAACCAGCGGAGGCCACGAGCAACACCCGACTGTCGAAACAGACCACCGCATTGCGCTGTTCGAGCGTCAAGGGGGATTTCTCCACCCGTTCGAAGAACGCTTGATCGTCCTGGGCGACCTTGGCTGCGTGGCGCTGATTGACGCCCTGCGCGAACTCCTGGAGCGAACGCTGCCACATTCGGACGGCGTCCTGCACACCTTGCGGCTGGTGCGCGAGGTGTTGCCGGACCTCGGCGTGGTCGATGAGAGCATTCGGCATCGTTGGTTTCGAGCCGCCCATGCGCTGCATGAATTCCTGGCTGAGCCAGCCACGTCGTGCCACCTGGCGCTTGCAGGCTTCGATGGTCGACAGCGACCAGCGCAGGATCGGTCGTACTTGCAGGTCGAAATCGCGGAGCAAGGCCTCGATCTGTTCGCGTTCGCGCTTCGCCTCTTGCGCCGCAATGACGGCTCGCTGAAGTTGCCGAGCTTGCTCGTTCGGGATGCCGTCGAGCTTGAAGCGCTTGCCGGTGCCCAAGGCAAGGAACAAAGTGGCCCAGAAAAAGCCTCGTTTGACCGCGAGGCTCTCGAGTTCGCTGACGCCACTTGCAAGCATCTGGCCCTGAACCGCGAGGCGAATGCTTTCGCCATCCAGTTCAAAGCTCCATTCGGGCGCCTTGGTGAGCAGCTTGCCAGCTGCGGTGGGCCTCCATAGGCGCGTCATCAAGACGCCCCGAGAAGCTGCAAGTGGTCAATTCCGACCGTTTCATACGCAGCCGCCTTGATCCACGCCCGGCCACCAGCTGCATGCGCATTCGAGTACCCCCAGGCGGCCACGCGATGCACAGTTCGATCGTCAACCGCCACGCCAGCGGATATTCCGATCTCGGCCAGCTGCGCCGACTGCTTGCTCAAACGCTGTAACCAACGCTCCAGGTGCCCCTTGCCAGCCAAGGAATCGGATTTGCTCCGGTTGCACTGAGGATGCGCCAATACAAAGTTGTGAGCCAGATCGCGCGGATAAAGCGCGAACGGGATGAAGTGGTCGACGTCGGCCCCATGCATGCCCTGGCCACAGTAGAAGCAGCGCGCCCCGTCCAGCTTGCGCAACCCCGTGCTGATAGTGGCCAGCGACTGCCGAGAGAGACCGAAGAGGAAGTCTTCCAGGTCCCCTGCATCGCCCAGGATGGCGTGGTTGCGCCGGTTGGCCTTGACGTGGTCCATCCAGTGCGTCCGCGCCAATTGCTGTACTAAGGGGTGAAAGCGACGAAGGCAGTAGGCTACGTTGGGTTTGAGCTGAATCATGCCCCGCCCTGCCTTTTCGTAGAGGAACGGATCGGTGATACCGCCAAAGTTCTGCAAGTAGGTCAACGGCTGGGCCGAAACGACCGCGCTCACCTTGGCGACCAGCGCCCCGTAGGCCGGCATCGCGCGCGCCTGCGTCGATGTTGTCGCACCGGAGCTTGCTCGGAACGCAGCGATGCTCGTCAGCACGGCCGCCTGGACGCCAAGGTTCTGGACCAACACGCCAGCATTTGTATCCTGCCTGCCGGTCCCATAAGGCAATGCATGGCGCCAGTACAGCTGCACAAAACGATCCGCAATCTGCTGGATCGAGAGCGGCAGCTCCCTTCCATCATCTGCACCCAGCTCCACCGCCAGGTCAGACAGCGCGATGAGAAGTGCGAATTTGTAGGTCGCCGTGAAATCGCCCTCCGCGAACAAGCGCTGCAGCTTGCTCAGAAACGCGAGCTGCACTTCGGCCGAGGGGGCTGGCGAAACCACCGTCAACCTCTTGGGCTCCAGTAGTCCGCCTTGTCCGGGATGATCCAGCGCACACCGCCGCGGGGGTCGGTTTGATCGCCGTGGAAACGCGGAATGAGGTGGATGTGCAAGTGCGGTACCGTCTGCCCCGCTGCAGGACCATCGTTGATCCCGATATTGAATCCGTCGGGACGAAATTCGGTTTGTGCCGCCGCTTTTGCCTGATCCAGCAATTCGAGCAACGCCGCCCGCTCTTCTTGCGTGATCTCGAAGAAGGAGCCGACATGGCGCTTTGGAATCACGAGGCTATGGCCCGGCGAGACCGGAAAACCATCTCGAATCCATACCGCAAGTGCGTTTTGCCCGAGGACGCGAGCGGAGGGCAAGGTGCAGAAGGGACAAGGCTTCTCGGTCATACGTGTCTATGCCATCAGGCGGCGGAAAGAGGCGCGGTAGTCGATGGGTTCCAGGTGCAGTTGGTCGGCGAGATTGCCCTTGAGGACATACAGCTTCGGTTCCTCGCGAAACTGGAAGACGCGGTACAGGTGGAAAGCGTCTTCGCGCTCAGCAGCAAACTCCAACTCGTTGCGACTGATGATGAACGACGAGGCATGGCCGCCGTTGGTGGTCTTGACCTCGATGAAGCGATGCACACCGGGGCGCTCATGCGAAAGGATGTCGTAGCCGGCGCCGTCGCCTAGTCGCTCCGAAGTCCACTCCAGCTGCTGAAAGAGTTCGGGGAAGCCTGCGTCGCTGAGACGCCGCTGCTCGTAGCCAATCACCCACTGCTCGCCGGCGCGGCCGAGCTTGCGATTCACCTCATCGCGCTGCGCCCAATCCACCTTGCGTGGCAAACGAGCTCTTGGCATGTTCCCCTTCACCTGAAGAACCCTCTCCATGGGCGGTGGTTCGACGAGAGAAGCGTAGAAGGAAACCTGACCAGGCGCCTTGACCTCTTCCATGGCATCAACCACCTGACCCACGAATTCGGGATGGTCGAGCACGAATCGCTGAACCGCTTGACGCAGCAAGAGTTGGGCGTTGGCACGTGGCTTGTAGCCGGCGATGAAAGGCAGTTCCAGTCCATGCAGGACGGCACTGATGTTCTGTAACTTCAGCTCCACCGAGCCTTTGCTGCGGCCTCGCAGCTGTTGGCGCAACTGCGCGTTGAACTCGGTCTTCGTGTAGTTCTGCTGCGCCGCCTCGAGCCGCAGCATCTCGAAGTAGGAGGCCACAGTCGCCTGCACTTCGTCCGCGCTCCAGTCTTCGCCGATGCGCACCACCTCGAAGCCGAGGCGCTGGAGCTTGGGGACAACAGTCGCCTCGCCGCCAGAAAAGTCCGCTGCCTTCAGCGGCCCTTCTTCGGGAAACTGATAGCCGAATGCGGCGCCAACAATGGCCTTGGAGTCGCAGAGCTGTCCAGTCTTTGCATCGCGGACCATGAAGTCGCGAGATTTGCCAAAGCCGTAGCGGGTCAAGAAAGCGGTGCGGCCCAGCCGCACGAATTCGTCCAACGCTGCCTGGACCGCGGCGGGACTTTGCAGACTGGACAACTCAGCGGACATTGCACACGCCCGCGCACACCGCAACCATTGACATGCCCTCCTCCGAAGGCCGCACTCTAACCGCTCGCTGACACTCAACTTGTTCGTGACGCGACTACTCGTGACTTTTGCCACACGCCGTTGAGCACCAGGTTAGAGCGTTAGCGGTCGGTCGCGGAGTCGTGTCCCACGGGTGGATGACCGACAGGTTGTGGAAGTTGGGACCGGGATTTGCCAACGACTGCTTCGTATCAGCTTGGGAGCGGCAGATGGCAACCACGAAGCGCTACCGCCGCGGCGCGATCCTCAACTTTCAGTCCGCTCATGACCCTCAGCGTTTGCTGCAAGGGAGAAGTGTCCGTGAACGGGTCCGCCCCGCGGCTCGCCGGTAGTCAGCGTCTCGCCTCCGATGATTAGCCGAGGCCAACCGGGATGAACATGCACCGTGGCCCGCCCGTCCTCGATGGGTATGTCCGTGGCTGCAACCTCCGCCTTCTCCTTGGTCAGAAATCGAAACCCTCGGATCGATCCATCGTGCACGTACGCGTCCGCCGCTCCCTCTACCCAAGCCAGCAGACCGTGCTGCTTCATTTGCAGGGTGATCGGCACCCTATAGATGCACGGCTCCCAACCTTCTTCCGAAATCTCTTGATCTTCGTCCAGGCCCAGAACAAACGTAGGAAGCACCGAGCGGCTTCCTACGTCGAGAATCGCTTCGAGCACGCCGAGGTTACAGGCAAAGGTTTCGTCCGCAAGGTCTGAGAGCATGACGCCGCTGAGCGGCAGCCCCAGGTGCGCGAAGATTCTCTCGAAGGCCTCAATGGACCGGCCCAGGCTTCCGAGACCAAAGCGCTCGATGGGAATGAGCGTACGGCCTTCCTCGTTGAGGGTCGCACCGAGCCTGAGCATGCGCAAGAAGGCAAGCTGACCGCAAGTGACTAGGTCCTTGGCGCCCTCCTGCTCGACGCTCCAGCTCAAGTGATGGACGTGTTTTCGGCGAGATTCGCTTGCTCTAGCATCGGTGATTCGAAGCACCAAACCTGATGCGCCTATGTACGCTCGCTCGTCACGGACACGCCGCAGCAAGAAGGTACTGAGCACTTGATCGTCGCCATGCTCGATCTGAAGCGTGACCTCGCTCTCGGCCTCACCAGCAACCCAGAGGGCGCCCTCGACGAGGTCTCCCACTGATAGGAGGGCGGCATGCGGCTGATGGCGAGCGAGGACCTCACCAAAGCCTTGCGCAAAAGGGATCGGCCGGAACATCGCCGTGGCCAGCGCCTCGTGTCTGTCCGCCGTCGCGTTCACGATGGACATGAGGTTGGGGACCACGACAGCTGCCCAATTCACCCATGGCACCGGAGTTAGTGTGCAGGACGGCGCCCGGTATCACCTCCTCGAGGCGCAGCTGTGTCCGCGCCTTCATGAATTTGGCTCGCTGGGAAGGGCGGGAGGCTTGCACCAACTCGCGGGAGAAGCGATCGGCGCCCTCGGACATCGAGTCCAGCCGCATGGAGATCGAATCACGCTCGGACTTAAGGAACGACGCCCATTGCTCCAACAGAGCGATGTCGAGCCAGCGGAATCGCACCTCCGATGTGGGCATGTGCACGGCAGCCACGCAGAAGACCCCGGCTTGGCGCATGGCGGTCTCGACATCCTCTCGGGAGAACCCGATCCGGGGCGGCTTCCCGGACTTCTCGATGGCGGTTGCACGGACCTGAACCAGCACCGAGAGTCCAGTCACTTCTTCGGAGCCCTTGGATGTCGGCAGCATTTGCTGGCACACATAGTCGACGCCATAGTCGTCCTGCAGTTTGCTCGCGCTGAAGCCGCCGATCGTTGCCCACTGCTCGAAGATGAGCTCGCCTCGTCTCCCGATCTTCTGGGCCAATGCTCGCCGCTTGGCGTCCGTCATAGTGCCTTCATACCTATCTCGCCTGACCCGGTCTCGATGGCGCAGAACCCGCCGTGCAAAAGTTGAAGTATGACAGTACCAGTGGCACAACCGCCCAGGCAGCACAGGCTGCGAAGGCATCAATGCCTTCCGACGTGTGCTCTTCGCTGCCGAGCGACCTTCAGGCGGCCGCGTACGCGCACGACCGGCAGCTTTGCGAAAACGAGATCAGGACGATGTATGCCTGTTC
Source organism: Variovorax sp. HW608 (assembly GCF_900090195.1). NCBI lineage: Bacteria > Pseudomonadati > Pseudomonadota > Betaproteobacteria > Burkholderiales > Comamonadaceae > Variovorax > Variovorax sp. HW608. The sequence goes on along the minus strand of NZ_LT607803.1, from coordinate 5,810,299 downwards.
AGGGTCGCGTGCGGCGCCGAACGTCTTCTATCCGACGCCATGCGACTAGCCGCTCATGGGCGAACTGAGCCGCAGCAATGGCCTCCGGTTCGTAGACCGCTGCTCTTCGTCTATCCACGGCACCCTGTCGTGCGAGCCAGATGTTGAGTAGGGGCGCTTACGGGTCTCTTCAAACCAAGATCCGATGTGCAGCCATTGTCAGACTTGTCAGATCCTCGTGTGAGGCCCGGTGCACTTCGGCAAGCACATGGCTCGAACCCAGCTCACAAGTTGTTACCATGACCGGGCCCATGCCATCCTGCTTTATCGCACACATGCTTGCGGCCCCCAGAGAGTGTTCCGTTCGTCATCCGTCGAGGAGAGGAGAAAGTGTGGCGATAAACATCGTAGATGTCGAAGAAGTACTGCGCCAGCAACCGCATCCTTTGACGCTTGTGAACTTGGAAGCCCTGAATCCAGCACGCGAGCCCTACAGGGCAATCTTGCTTCAGCCCACAGGCACGGTCGAAGCCAATGACGTCCGGGTTGGCCACGCAGACCCTGCACTTGGTCACGCCTTGTGCAGCGGATTTCTTTCCTCCGCAGTACAAAGCCATTCTGACCTAGCGGTAGCACCGGAATACTGCGTCCCTTGGTCCGTCGTACAAGAAATCGTCGAGGGAAGATTTCGCCCTCCACAAGGCGCCATCTGGGTGCTTGGATGTGAAAGCATCTCGCCGGCCAATTTTCAAGCATTGGTTCAACACTACAACGCCGCTGGCGCTTGCGTGTTTCATCACGAACCACTCGATGCGCGCCAAGCTGGACAACGGCGCTACGTCGACCCGCTGCTCTATGTCTTCTGGGCACAAAACCAGGCTGGGCAGCCTGTGCTCTTCCTTCTCGCCCAGCTAAAGACGGTGGCCTGCCGGGACTACCGGGACGTAGAGCAGACTTCACTGTGTCTCGGTAAGACGGTGTATGCCTTCAATCGCGGCATCAACACCATGAGTCTCGTCTCAATCATCTGTTCCGATGCCTTCAACTTCACCGAGCACATCGACGCGATTCACACCAACTGCCTTCTCATTCATATTCAACTGAACCCGAAGCCCGCGCATACCGACTATGCAGCCTACCGCACCCGACTTTGCTCAGTGGGAACCAACAGCCACGTCGAACTCCTTTGCTTGAACTGGGCCAAGAATATCCAAGAGGCCAAGGGGACAGGCAAGTATTCGGATTGGAACAATATTGCCGGATCTGCCTGGTATGCACCGCCCGGAAAATTCAGCGCTGACGATGGGCTCATCGATTCGCTGCATCGTGGCGGTCTTTACTACTGCCTGCTTGCTCAACGATGGCACTCGTTCTTCCTGAACTACGAAGGCCAGATTATTCAACTGCAGAAGCAGAAGCTGCTTTTCCACGGCGAGCAAGCACTGGCCCCGAAAAATTTCGTTGCGGTGGAAGATCGATGGTCTTGGAACCCAGGCAGCAACAGCTGGGATCCCGGTGCAGTTGCCAACGACGGCTTTGCCGACGCGCTGACGGACTACCACGCGATTGCCGAGCACCTGGAATTGGCCTCGCAGGCTAGTCCACTCGCAGTCGAACGCGCAATAGAAATCCTCATGGGGCCTCGCGGGAACCCGGCCTCCTGGTACACAGTCAAGGAACTCGATGCAGTCCATCTGGACAAGGACGAGGAATCGATACGTCGCGTCACGGTCCACCAAGACCCTGACCTCACCCGGCCAGGATCCGCTTACCGATTTCAAAGGTTGCAGCGTGCGCACGATGCAATCAGACTCGCCGAGAGCGATGTTCCATGGCCTCCTCCGGTCCGGGATTTGGCGGACGGCTTCAAGCTGTCATGGAAACACAAGTCCCCACACCACAACGTGGAGCCGAACGCCGGCGGGCGCGGTCCCGCATCGCTTGTTTACCTATCGGACCAGGCAAACAATTCGGTGGTCGAAAGCACGCACCAAAAACTCAGCAAGGCCATCATCACCCATGCGATCAATGAAGCCTGCGAGGCCGGTAAAAGCGGCGAAGAACTAAGCGACGCCGTCGTGCGCGCTCAAGACCGACTTTGCGTCGTGTTTCGACGTGACAACCGCTATGGTGCACGCGGGCCCGAAGGCACCAATCTCATTGACACCCCGGCCAGCGCATCACCGGTAGATTTCTCAGAGGACAGATCATGATCGATGCGCAACGAGTTGAGGCGCTACTCAGGAGCCGCTACCCCAATCTCGAAAGCGTTGGGAAAGGTGTATTTCGAGGCGTCGACCGCTTCGGCGCTCGCGACTACGCGGTTCGATACTTCGACCTGAACGATCGGCTGGCGACGACTGCCGATTCGCTGAAGGGATACCAGGAAGAAGTGCTTTCGCCAATGTACTTCTCCAGCGACGTCGCGACCGATCTGCGATGGAACCACTACCTGTACTTCGTCACGAGCGACGAAGAAGCGCAGAGGGGCGAATTCGGTCGCCTCAAAGCCAAGGTAGAGGCGGACAGGGAGTACGCCCGCAAACTGATCGTTCGGGAAGGCGACGTCGCCAGCTTGCTGACCCACGCCCAAGCGCCCGAGCCCCCGATCGCCTTGCCGATCGACCTTGCAACAACATGGTCAAACACTCTCGAACAGCACGGCCTTGCCTTCATTTTGGATAGCGAGACCTCCGTTCCCGACGCCGTTCGGCGAATCGTTGCGGGAACGAAGAAGGCGACGTTGCGTCCGATTTCGCCGGTTACGCTTCTCGAATCCGAACGGGCCGCTGCAAGCCACTTCATCGAGCGCTTGACCATCAAGGGCTTCCGCACGCACCCGGAGGAAAAGGAGCATCTGCTAGGCCGAGTGAATCTGATTGTCGGCAGCAACGGTGTTGGAAAGACCTCACTTCTTGAGGCAATTGAGTTCGCATACTGCGGAAGGAATCGTCGATCCTCCACACTACTCGGCAACACATCGATTGCCGCAGATCTTGATGGAGTCGAACACAAGCTGTCTTCGACTACCGATGCCACGCGACTTCGAGCGCGCCATTCAGTTTGGTATGCAAAGACCGAACTGAAGACGGTCACCATCCAAGATAGTTTCGGGAAGTTCAATTTTCTGGATACCGATGCTGCCGTGGAGCTCAGCGTATCCGCAAGCTCAGCACAAATTGGGACCGATGTCACCCGTTTGGTGTTAGGCGCGACGGCAGAGAGTCTGGCAGACAGGCTGCGTCGCGTTCTCAAGCAGTTGCAGGATGAGCTGAAGGACCTAAGGCGCGACAAGGCGAGCCATGAGCAGTTGAAGCTTGCAGCCCAGAAACGCCTAGATGTCATCAAAGCTGCCCCCAAACTGTCCGACAGTTTGTTCCTCGAACTTCTTGCGGCGCTGAAGGGCCAAGGATGGAGCCAGCCCCCAGATGAAAAGGGTCAACTCGAAGCATTGCGAGAGCGCTTGCATGAAGCCGCGTCCGCCGTCGCATTGATCCGCCGATCTGCGATCAACATGCTGCACGCCGAACCCGATTCGGCACTTCGGCTACTGTCGAACCTGAACGAAGAAGCCAGCAAGGCGGGAGCTCTGGATCAGCGGGCCAAAGCCGCCCGGTTGGCACAGGTCAACGCCCGTCAGCAAGCGGAGATAGCGGCGGAAGGGAGCGCCGCTACGGAGGCCCTGCTTCCCTATGCCCGCGCCAACTTTCCGCTCCTTGTCAAGCAGGCATTGGAGTGTCGGGATCGGGTGCGCATGCAGACTACGAAACTGAGCCCGGTAGCCAGCCTCGGCAACACGGACTCCATCCAACAACTTCTGGAAACGCCTCTTGCCGACGCCATTGACTCAGTTGACACCGAGATCGCGGAGCAACAGCGCCGGCTCGACGCGGCGCAGGCTTCTTTGCAGGCTCTGGAAAAGACACAGAGTACGCTGACCGTTCTGAGGCAGCGCCTGTTGGGAACCGCCCAAGACATACTGCAGCGGTCGGCCAATCCCGACCATTGCCCTCTCTGCCGAACAGAGTTTGAAGAAGGTCAGCTACTTACGCGAATGATGGCTGATGTCGAGGTCGGTACCTCCGAGCAAGCAAGCCTGCTGCGGTCAGACATCTCGTCGGCCAGCGAAGTGATCGAAGGCGCCCGGTCCATGTTGGACCTGCTACATCGCTTGCGCACGTTTGCTGGAGATAGCGCGCCGATCCTCACGGTCGCCCACGCGCTTGAGCAGATCGCCCAAGAACGAGCTGCATTCGATCTTGATCGGAAGGAACTGGAAACGTTCCAGGCGCGGGCTCAGCAACTGCAATCCGACGGGCTGTCCTCTAAAGACCTTACTAGCAAGTTGCTGGCTGCGGGAGTTTCCGAACTCCCTTCACTTGAGGAGTTACAGCGAATCCAATCGACCTACAAACAGACGGTGGAAACGCTGCAAAGCGCTGAGAAAGCCGCGCTACACGAGTCGGACGTCGTGCGGCAGGAATGCGATGCTATGGCCGAACGCCTTTCCATCGAGGCCCTCGGCGACCCGGACCACCTCGCAAGATCGGTCAAAGAACTGATCTCGGATGCGGAAGCTTCCCTGGGAGCACGCCAAACTCTTGCGTCCATCCTGACAATCGGCACTGAGGCGACCGCGGAGGAAATTGCGCTGGGTCTCGGAGCTATTCAGCGAGTGCTCGCGCAAGTTGCCACGGCCGTGGCGCAAGAGGGTGCCAACGACAAGGCCCTTGACGACGAAACCAAGAACGTCGAAGGCCTCGTCAAGAAGATTGAAAGCAGCGGAAAGAAGATCAACTGCGCAAGCGACGCAGAGCAGGTGCTGGAGACCCTGGCCAAACAAAGCTCTGGGGGCGAGTTGGAGAGCCAGATCCTGACCGAGAACGCAGCGGAGATTGCTCGCACGTTTGCCAGCATCCACATGCCCAACGAGTTTGAGATTCAGGTCATCCAAGGAAAGCTCGTCATTGTTCGCAGGAGCACCGGCGCTGAGGTTCAGCTCGAGCACATGAGCACAGGTCAGCGCGCCGCGTTTGCCCTTTCGCTTTTCTTGGCGATGAACGGAAGGCTCCGGACAGGCCCCCCAGTGCTGCTATTCGATGATCCCGTCGCACACATCGACGACATCAACATGCTGTCGTTTCTCGATCATCTTCGCCAGCTTGCCATCGGTGGATCGAGACAAATCTTCTTTGCTACGGCAGACACAAAGCTTGCTGGGCTTTTCCGCCACAAGTTCAGATTCTTGGGCGATGAGTTCAAAGAGTTGCGTCTCTCGCGAGCCTCTTAGACATGGTGACTGCTGAAAGCGGTCCATGCCGTCATGTCGCGGAACGCGGCACGTCCTCAACATTTGCCGATGCCGGTCAGCTCTTTCAACCAGCTCGCAGGTAGACTGCCTTTCCGCAGTAGCCCCTCTATTAGGATGAGAAGCGCATGAATTGGCACATCCTGACCGTTGCACGCCAGGCAACCCAGACTGAAGAGCAGGACCAGAATCCCGCCCACAAACTGCCGCAACCATGAGAGCTTGGTGGCGCCACACGTGGGACTGGGCAAGGCGCGGCGGCATGGTATGGCCGTCCGCAATCTTCTCGGTGCTGACACTGGCCCTCATCGTCTGGTGGCCGGGGCCCCGCACGATTTGTCAGGCACCGGATCTTGGCTTGCGTGTCTGGGGCATGCTGCTCCAGCTCATAGGAGCTTGGACGGTGTGGGCAGACCTTACGTCGACCGCGGGGCAGTTCGGAAAAACCGGCATCGCGAAACGCTTCTTTCTGTGGCTGCGTGAACCGTTTCGCAAGGCATCGACCTCGATTGTGGCAGCAGGGGTCTCAGCAACTGGAGCGGCGGGTGCGTTCGCCAACGCAACCATACGCCGCAACCCCTTACCAGGACGCGGGATCGAAGAGCGCTTCGCGGCTGTTGAATTCAATATCGAACAACTCACAAAGGAGCTGACCGAGACGAATCGGTCGATTCAAACCCTTGGCGCCAAACAGCGAGCAGAACTCGCGGATACGACTGCGCGACTGCAGAGCGAACTTGGCTCGGTGCGCGCCAGCCTTGAAGAGACGGCGACTGGAAACTATCCGAAGCTCCTGTTCGGGCTCGTCTGGCTTGCCGTAGGAATAGTCGTCGCAACGCTTTCTCCCGAACTCCTGCGCGCAGGCGCCGAAGGCCGCTCGCGCGTGGATGCGCAAAGCGCGGCCATTGCGAGAGGTGCGTGCCCACCGTGAGGGAACACCCGAGCTGTCGTCGACGCGGCCCCCACCCTCGGCGCAGAATCAGCGGCCCCACGGACAAACCGGAAACCCCAATGGACAATGAAACCGGGATCAAAAGCTCGCCAGCTCGCCCTGCGCAAGAGGAAAATGAGGACTTGCTCGATCCGAGCTATCTGGCGACGAAGACGCTTACCGAGATTCTGGCGACCGGTACAAAGCACGCCGGCGGCCTGGCGCAGTTGGCCCACGCCGAGCAAGAACGCACGCTGTTCGGCGGTGAGCCCCGCACAGCCGAAATGCGCGCACGGCTATGAGCCAGCTCGACCACGTACTTCTCCAATGGAGCTTTTCGCCACCTGAATACTTCGAGCAGCGCATCGAGATCGGGGCAGCGCACCACTCTGTCGAAATCGACGTCGGCAAAATCCTGGCTCGAATCGACGGCGAGCACTTTCAGCGTGATCCGTCCATGCCCGAGACGCTGCACAACGAACTGCTCGCCCGCTTCCGAGCAGCCCAACTGCTTACACATCGGCCGTTCGAGCTATCGGGATCCTCAATGGTGGAGGTCTTCAAGGACGGCCATACCAACCGGCTGATTGCGCCATTGACGGGCGTTATCGCGATCGGCTCCGTCGGCAGCGTCGGCGTGATCATCACGGACCCCACCACCGGAGAGGTTCTGTACGACTCGAGACGCGAGCGCCGCGACTCGATTAAGAGCCTAGGGATGGTGTCCAAAACCCGCGTGGCGATGCAACCTGAAGGGCTGAGCACCGGCATATGAAATCGCAGCATCGCTTTGCGTCGATTTCGACTCTATCGAGGTCCGTTTCGGGCCATTTGCCCAGTGGTTTTCGGCTCCTTGGCCCCTTTTGGGCGCGCTCATGCCTGCTCGCCCAAGAGCCGGCGCCGCGCCATCCACAGATTGCTCAAGGCAAACAACGTGTGCAGCTGCGCTGTGTTCTTCGCCAGTCCCTTGTAGCGCACCTTCACATGACCGAATTGGCGCTTGATGACGCGAAACGGATGCTCCACCTTCGCACGCACGCTGGCCTTGAGATGCTCGATTCGGTCGAGCACGGCGCCCATCGCGCTGGCCTTGTCCAGTGCTCGCCGCTTGCCCGGGCGCATGGCCACATGCCAGCGGACCTTGGTTCCTCGATTCTCTGTGCGCTTGGCCACTCCCTGGTAGCCCGCGTCAGCGAAGACATCGACCTCTTCGCCATGCACCAGTCGGCTGGCCTGGGTGACGTCGTTGACGTTGGCGGCTGTGCCCACCACCGCGTGCACCAAGCCGGAGTCGGCGTCCACGCCGATGTGAGCTTTCATTCCAAAATGCCATTGCATTCCCTTGCGGGTCTGATGCATCTCGGGGTCACGCTCGCCCGTCTTGTTCTTGGTCGAACTGGGAGCGGCAATCAAGGTGGCATCGACCACTGTGCCGCTCTTGAGCATCAGGCCCTTGCCCGCTAGCGTGGCGTTGACCGTGGCCAGGATTTGCTGGGCCAGGTCGTGCTCTTCGAGCAGGTGACGAAATCGAAGAATGCTCACGCGGTCGGGGATGCGCTCGGTGCTGCGCAGACCGGCGAACTCGCGGTACAGCGAGACCTCAAACAGCGCCTCTTCCATGGCCAGGTCGCTCAAGCCGAACCACTGTTGGAGGAAATGAATTCGCAGCATCGTCTCCGGTGCAAACGGCGGTCGACCCGTGGACTTCCTCGGTGCGTGCGCGGCAATCAACGCCACCAATTCGCTCCATGGGACCACCAGTTCCATCTCATCGAGGAACACCACCTTGCGCGTACGCCGAGTGCTCAGATTGAGGCCGAGGTCTTGCTGCTTCATGCCGATATTGTCTTGGCCGCACGTGACGTCACCGCGTTCGTGGCGACAAAGTTTTGAACACCGTCCCTAGGCGATCGAATCGCCGCGCAAGGCGCTGACCCGGTGCTCCGTTCCATGCTGGCGAGCTATGACGCTGCCGTTGCGGATCCGAGCGATGAGATGACCCATCTTTACGAGATTGAGGACGCGATGAAGCTGCGATTCGGCAATCCCGACAAGGCGGTCGCCGCGCTTGGCTTCTCGAAAGCTGAATGGGACCGGCTGCACAAGCTCTGTAACGAAGCACCTATCAACCAGAGCCGGCACCGCGGTGCACGCACCCCACCTCTGCGCGACGCGATGCCAGAAGAGCTCGAAGAGGCGCGATCGATTGCTCGCCGGATCATCGATGGATACCTGACATGGCTTGAGAGCGCAGTATGAAACATCAAAGCTTCTCAGTTCTTGTGTGAGGGCGGGGGCACTTTCAGGGCGCAGATTTCAGGCTGAACCCAGTCCAGCTGAGCACCGGCGCCGCTCGGCGCTATCGAGCGGTGGTTCAGGTGTCTATCTGGAACACGGTTGCCAACTCGCAGAACCACTTCAGCTCATCGAGCTGAAGCAGTCCCAAGGCGTGGACGGATCGACTGACCGCAACTAGTCTGACCCCGACATAGCGGGCCCCGTCGCGCCTTTTCTGAGGCGCCCTGCCCGCGCCTCTCCCGCAAGTCGTTCGAGGACAAGGTGTACCCTCGGCAGAAGCGCGATGCTGGGGTCGATAACTTCACCTTATCGCGCGCGACCCTCGACCGGCAACTGTGCACAGGGCCCGCAGGCCCCTGCCCTACTGCCTCCGAATCGCCAACCGAACGGTTGGCTCCATGCCCTTCGCGATTCTGCCCGGTGCAAAGGGAACGGCAGCTCACCGACATCAACCGGTCCCATCAAATCGCGGTCCGTTCCGACTGCACACGCTGCTGCACAGCGGTATTCGACAGTTCAATCTCTCGAAGCAGGTAGGTGTCTAATGCAGACGTGGCGCCTCCCCGAGGCCGCCGTTCCGACGTTCTCGCAATCCAACCCATCGCCCCGAGCAGCATGCTACGGGTTCGTCAGTGCGGGCATCACTACCTGCTCAACAATCTGGCCTCCTTCCGGCGTCGCCCAGCTGCCCGCCAGCTCCGCAATCACCTGGTTGGTGCTGGTAAGCGTCACACCATTCTTTTCCATGCGGCTCAAGGCAATCTCGTCAGCAAATTTGGTGGGCGACGCTCCAGCGTCGGCTACGACCTGAACTTCATAGCCCTCGAGGGCCAGACTGAGCGCAGGATAGACCGTGCACACATCATTGGTCACTCCCGCGATGATCAGCTTCCTGCGGCCGGTCGCCTTGACCGCCGCTGCGAAGTTTTCGTCCTCCATTGCATTGACGATGCCCAGGCGCTTGATGCGGGCAGCGAACTCCGCCGGGAGGATGGCTTCCAATTCGGGAAGCAACGGACCTTGCGCGTAGTCCTCCATGCTGGACGTCAGCACAACCGGCATCTTCAGAATGCGCGCGGTCTTGGCCAGCATCAACGCGTTGCGCTTGAGTTCCTCGAAGGGCAGTGATTTCGCCCATTTCATCGTGCCGACCTGGTGGTCAATGAGCAGCATTGCGGCGCTTTCGCCGGTGAATCGTTCATAAGACATCGCGAGACTCCTTGATGGTCAGGTTGCGCTGGATTGCAGCGGCGGGCCGGCGAACACCATGACCTTGGCGCTGCCTTTGGGAACTTGAAGGGTGATGGTGCGCGGCGTGCTTTGAACGGGGAATACCGGAACCCGGAGGTCGTTGAGACTGAAGCTCTGACCGTCCACCATTGCCGTGCCGAAGATCGGCATGACGAATGCGCAATGGCCGGCTGCAATCGGTACTGCCAGCTCGACGCACTCTTCCAACGAGATGTCGAGCATCGTGACGTCGGTGGGCGGATTCAAAGGCGATTGGGTGTCCTCAAAGCTTCCCGCGGGCACGCGTACCTTGGTCCCCGGCAGATGGACGACGGGTACGTCCTGGGGCTCAAGGCTCAAGGCGAATGGCTCACTGTCCTGCCTGTTGCTCGGCAAGCTGACGAAGATCTGCAGCGAGTGGACGGTCTTGCCCACTTCCGCCGGGACTTCCTCGTGGACAATCCCACGTCCGGCTGCCGCCCAGTGCAAGCCTCCGGGACGAATCAGGTTGTGCGTCCCGATGTTGTCGCGGTTCTCGATTCCAGTTTCCGAATCGAGGAACACGTATGACACGGCTGAGAAACCGGCATGGGGGTGAGGTGGGAAGGTCGCGGCACTCATCCAGGCTTGATCGACTCCGAGGAAGGGACTGATCAGCGCCTCCACGCCACGTAGTCCGTAGGCCCGAAAGTGACTGCCGTGATTGGCGCGCCGGAGTGGCGCAAAGAGGACCACGACGGGCTCCTCAGGCAGGCAGCGCTTCGCTCAAGGTGGGATAGTCCGTGTAGAACCTTTCAGTCCCGCCAAAGAACCCTTCGCGATGCGCCTCGTTCATGGGTGCATTGATCTTGAGTCGCTCGACGAAGTCTGGGTTCGCCAGCACCATCGCGCCATAGGACTCCAAGTCGGCCAGACCCGAAGCAACGTCGGCACCGACCTGCTCGCGTGGCCGCCCCGGGCGGTTCAGGATCAGCGCGCCCTGCCACAGCTTGCGAATGTCGGGCAGCAGCGACTCGTTGCCCTGGTGCATGATGTGCAGATAGGCGAGGCCGAGCTTGTCGAGTTCCGCCACCAGATAGCGGTAGAGGTCGGGACCCTGGACGCCCTCATCGATCCCCCACATCGTTGTGCCGGGCGACAAGCGAATCGCGGTGCGGTCTGCGCCGATCTCTGCGGCGATCGCCTTGGCGACTTCGATCGCGAAGCGAGCGCGGTTCTCGATGGAGCCGCCATATTCATCGGTTCGTGTATTGGCGCTCGGCGCAATGAACTGCTGGATTAGATAGGCGTTCGCGCCGTGAATCTCGACGCCATCTGCGCCGGCTTCCACGGCGCGTCGGGCCGCGAATGCAAAGTCGGCGACGGTTTGCCGTACTTCCTCGACGGTGAGCGCGCGCGGCGTCGGAAGGTCCTGCATCCCCTTGGCCGTGAACATGCCTGTCCCCGGCGCGATGGCTGAGGGCGCTACACCCGGGCGATGGTGTGGTGTGTTGTCCGGGTGGGACATGCGCCCGGCATGCATGAGCTGGATGAAGATTCGGCCGCCCTTGCTGTGCGCGGCGGCAGTAGTGTTCTTCCAGCCCTCGACATGCGCGTCGGTGTAGATGCCCGGTGTTGTCAGATAGCCTTGACCGTCTTCGGAAGGCTGCGTCCCTTCGGTGACGATCAGGCCGACGCTCGCGCGTTGGCCGTAGTACTTGGCGGCCAGATCTCCAGGCGTGCCGTCAAGCTGCGCACGCGAACGAGTCATCGGCGCCATGACGAGGCGATTCGCCAAGGTGAATCGGCCGACGCGGACTGGATCAAAGAGATTGCTCATGATGAATTCCTCAGATGGGCGGGTTCAAATTTCGGTCGAGGGGAATCATCCTTCGCTTCTTCTGCTGGATAAATATCCTGAATCCGTGACCCCTGTATGCCGATCCGGTTCAATTGCCCTGCCAATTCGCCCTTAATGGGTGCGCAGCGGATGTCCAGTGACCGCATGGCTCAATTGCAGCCTCTTCGTTCCGTACTGAACGCCCAGAGATGCTCTGCAACCGTGCGCACAGGGGCGATTTCCGTGCGCCGTTGCACGCTTGTGCGCGCTGCGCGACGTGGGGCCGCCGGCGAGGTACTGGATGTTGTGCTGGCGCCTGGACTGCCTTCAGCCGCCGGTGCCGGCAAGTTGCCAGTGCAATCGCTCGAAGGCGCTGGCCGCGCGATCGTTGGCCCCCAGGCCGAGGATGACGCGCCGGCCATGCTCGATGAGACGACCGGCGCGGTAGATGAGCTCCTGCATCACCGTCTTGATGCGCCGGCGCTTGGCCGCGTGACGCACTGGCGCATTCGGCCCGTGCAGCCCGGCCTGGCCCATCAGGCGCAGGATGTTCATGGCCAGCGCCGCGAGTTCGCACACCAGGTAGTTGGTATCGAACTTGCCCGAGGGCAGCCGCTCCAGGTCGAGGTCGGTCTTGAACTCGGAATGGAACTGCTCGTGCGTGCCGTGGTCGGCGTACAGCGCGATGACGGCCTTCGCATCGAACTGTCTGGCCTCCAGGCTCGTGCTCCAGCCGTCCAGCGTGAGCTTGGGTTCGATCAACAGCTGACCCTTCGCATCGATGGTGCGCTCGGTCAGGCGCAGCACGCGGCGCAGCGGCCGCTCGATGCCTTCGATGGACAGCGATTCCTCCCACACTGTCACGCGCTTGCCCGCGCGCGGATGCTCCCAGAGCGTGGCTGCGTCGGCATCGAGTCGCTCGGCCAGCGCCACCACGTGGGTGGTGCGCGGATTCCATTTGATCAGCCAGTCCACCTGCGGCTGGCCGGCATGGTTATAGGACTCGATGACGCGCATCAGCGCCGCCGAGTCGAAGCCAGAATCCAGGCGCGCCAGGATCGGCGCCTTCGGGCCCGCCGCACTCAGGCGCTGCGCCATCGGGATCACGCGCTCGAAGTTGAATTGTGTCTCCGACGCCGAGTGCTGCACGCCCGGGCGCAGCGCCAACTCCAGGCAGAACCCGTGCGAGCCCAGATAGGCCGCCAGGGGACAGTAGCCATCGACCCCGGCATAGGTGCGCCCCACGCCGTCCTTGGCGGTGCCGCCGTTGTCCATGGCGAACGTATCGACATCCAGCGCCACCCAGCCGCAAGGCAGCACGCCGTAGTCCGGGCGCGCGCCAGCCAGCAGTGTCTCGATCAGCGGCGGCATGAAGTCAAACAGGTCGCCCGCGCGGGCATCCATGCGCTGGCGCAGCGTCGGGCTCGAAGGCAGCAGTTTGATGCCCAGTGCCTGCTTGAAGAACGCATCACCGCGGAAGTTCTCGATCGCATCGAAATCGCTCTTGCCCTGCACCAGCAGCCCGACGTAGCTGCGCAGGATGTCGCTGTTGGCCACGCCGCCGACGACGCGCAGCGCGGTGTCGATGTGCCTGAACACCGGGGCGAGTCGCTTCAGGTGGTGTCCCACCAGGGCCAACCCCGCCACGGGCGTGAGGTCGTAGTCGAGTTGCTTGACGATGAAGGGGCGCATTGGAGGTTGACTCGGGTGCTGTGTCTTGCAACAGCAGCATTAAACGCGCCACATCGGTCATGCCCCTGATCAACCCCCCCGAATCGACCCCCACCCTCAGGGTGAGCCACCTTCACTCTCGCGCTCACGGATTCAGGTAAATATGGTAATTTGGAGAACATTGATCCGAATTTGAAGCAATCCGATGGATGACTACCTCAATGACATGGCCCTGTTCGTGGAAGTCGTCAAAGCCAAGGGCTTCCGCAGCGCGGCGGACACCATGGGGATGCCGAATTCGACGCTGTCGCGTCGCATCAGCCAACTGGAAAAGTCAATCGGGTTGCGGCTTCTTCACCGCACAACGCGCAAGATCGAGCCGACCGAAGCGGGTCAGATCTACTTTGAGCGATGCAAGCGCATCGTCGACGAAGCGCGGTTGGCTCACGAGCAGTTGGGCGAAATGCTGGCTCAGCCCAGTGGCGTGCTGCGCGCCTCGTTGCCGGTGGATTTCGCTGTCACTTACCTCGCACCCTTGATCGCGGAGTTTGCGCGCCTGTATCCGGGCATTGCCTTCGACTTCGACCTCACGCCGCGGCGCGTTGATTTGGTCAGCGAGCCCTTCGACGTGGCGATCCGCATGGGCGAATCTGAAAGCTCCCAGTTGATCGCCCGTCCGCTGGCCTTACTGACGCCGTATCTCTATGCCTCTCCGGGCTACCTTGAGCGATCGGGCGAACCCAGCAGGCCGGCCGATTTGGAGCGGCACGAGTGCTTCAATATCCTGAAGGCAAATTCTTGGATGTTGCGCGACGGCAAGCGCGCTCACACGGTCCCGGTGGGCGGGCGATTCGCTCTGAACAGCGTTGGCATGATCCGCCGCTTGGCGACGCTCGACCTGGGCATCATCCTGATGCCCCGCGAAATCGTCGCTGACGAACTCGCCAACGGAAAGCTGCGCCAAATCATGCCGAGATGGCACGGAACGCCGCAACCGGTCTACGCAATCACTGAAACGCGTCTTCTACCGGCAAAGACTCAGCGATTCATCGAGTTTCTTCGGGAGCGATTGGGACGATGAGGACTTGGCGAGATGCATTGGCACGCCGGTCGCAGGATGCCTGTGGTGGAACTCACGATCGGCGCAACTGATTCCACGAGGGGCGGATGCGGTACAGATGCTGCAGAACGCCGCGTGGATCAATATGTGGTTCTGGTAGAGCTTGCACCTCAGTCAGCTCGTGTTGCGCAGCCCGCGACCTACGTTGCGGATGGCTGCGCGCGGTGTACAGCGACGATTAGGTTCATGAAGTTGAAGCGCCAGGGTGGCGCGTGCGTAGCCAAAGTCAAACCGCCCGATCGTGCACAAAGTTTAGGACCGCGAAGGGGCCGAGGTGCGCATCGGTTCGCCCCTCGATCGAGATCGGAATCGAGTGCGCTGTGAGGTTGACCACCAGCCCTTTCATGGGACCTTCTGCATCCTCCCATCCGAGTCCAGCCAAGTCACTTCCAAGTCCCTCGATCGGCACAACCGGAGCGCCCGAGGCACGCGAAAACACCTCCAGCACCTGCCAGGCGGGGACCCTTGTGTCGCTCCCGAAATATGGCCCGCAGGGGCCGTGACTGTGATGGAGGGCCAGCACGTCCAATCCAGCATGGGCGCAAGCTGCTGCGTACGCGGCAGTCCACGCCGCACCAAACTGCCCCTGATGGCGCGGATCAGAACTCGCGAGGGGGATTCGGCGCGGCTCAGGATTAGATGCCGGCGAAGTCCCATAAGGATTTCTTGGAGACGCAATGGTGCTGGGACCAAGTCGATACGCGACTCCCGGGCACATCAAACGCACGGACAGCAGGATCGACTCGAGTGCCTCAATTGTCTCCATCACAGAGGTATCGTCGGCAGCGTGCACGATGGGGCAAGTTGCGTGGCCAACGAAATCCAGCGCCGTCGAAGCGGGCCGCTTTCGATTCAGTTCGGTGAAGTAGGTGAACATGCCCCCACCGACAAGAGAGTCGGGAAAGCACCTGCGCGCCGCCTGGGCATAGACTTCCAAAGGGGGCACATTCGGCCACACATCGGTGGGCTGGAAGCTCTTGAGAAACGGTGCAGGGAGAATTCGGATCGCATCCACCTGCAGCTGTGCCGAGTCGCATTTCTTCCGAAGAAGACTTGCCGCTTCATCCGGCGACAGTTCCTCCGGAACGACGGCGTCAAGCTGGACTTTCACCGGCAGGTCTCGCCTGAGTTCCGACACCGCACAAATATCCTCCGACAGCCGCGCAGATTCCAAGTCCGCGTCGACGATCCACCATTGCGCACCCAGCCCCCGTAATGCGGTGTGCTCGTTTGTCGTCGCCAAGCTGATCCCTGCGGGGACGCCGATACCCAGCGCGGGGAGCCTGTGATCTGTCGGCTCACCGAGTCGCAACTGACGCGTGTGCCCGTCACGCTTCTCGCGCTCGGCGGAGACGCCCGTCACCTCGAACTCGACGCGTTGGGCCAATGGGACCCCGTCGGGAAGCCGATACGGCCACTCGTCAAGCAACGAAGCCACGTAGGTCTTGAAGGAGGCGTCGGACCAATTCCGCTGGTCCTCCATCTCAAACTTGCCCGCGCGATCGTGAGGCAATGCGGCCTCCAAGCGGCAATGCAACGTCATTCCCGGCGCAGGCGAGTACGTCAGTGCGCGAATATCGAACACCGGTTGGGATGGGCTGATCTCCAGCGGGAAGCCCAGCTCCTCGAGCTTGCCGTTGGTATGCTCGACGGACAGTCGCTTGCCGGCGCAAGCCGCCGGATGCAGCACCACGAAGCCACATCGATTGGTCGACAACTCCGCATCGGGCGTTGCGATGACGTCGAAGGCAAGCGTACCGGCATCGCTACCTTCGACACGGGCCGCTGCCGTCAACAAGCCGTCAGGCATGCGCATCTTCATCGAAAAGGTCAGAACGAACCGGCTCGACGTCGTCTCGACCTGAATGTCTTCCACTTCGGCTGGCACGGTTCCCCAGTCGTTGTCCCGAAACAGATAGGAGACCCCGCGCGCAATCTCGACCCGGCCCCACTTGACGTGGCGCAGAGCCCCTCCTTCGAACTCACAGCTCAGAGCACCTGCCTCTAGTCGAAGCAGCTCTGGTTGCGGTTCGGTGGTGCCGTAGAGGCGAATGGCTTCTTCGTCGGTCATGAATCTGTTTCGATCGAACTGAACGGCAACCTCGCAGCGCGCCGGTTGCCCTATTGAAGAGAGATGGCCTTCTGAAGGCTATCCGCCGAGTCGTAGGCGGCGTAGACCAGTTTGAGCGTGCGCAGATTGTCGGCTCCTGACGTCTGAGGTTCCTTGACATCCCTCAAGCACGAAATCCAGTGAGCCTGGATGTTCAGCACGCTGTCCTGGATGTTGTGCCAGGGTCGCTCGGCCCAGGAATGCAAGGGCGGCTCGCATCGGATCGTCTGGGTCTCGCCGCCACGCCGGTGGATGACCAACTGGTAGTCGGCTTGCAGCCGCAGGGATCCATGCGACCCGTCGATCTCCAGCAAGGTCTGGGGAAACAGTTCGGTGGGCAGTGCGGTGGCGTAACTGCAGTCCACCACGCTCGTGATCCCCGTCGCATGCGTCAGCAAAAGCGTCGCCACATCCTCGCCCTGGATCTTTGGGTTGACGCGTCGCGTATTCGCACTCACGACCGTCGCCTCCCCGAAGAGGAACCGAGCAATGTCGATGATGTGGATGCCTAGGTCCTGCAGGATGAAGCGCTTGTCCGTGGCAAGGTAGGGCTGCCCGCTGAAGACATCAAAGGCCGATCGGAAGCTCACCCGCCCCCAGAAAGGCTCGCCGATGGCGTTCTGGTTGAGAACCTCGCGCACTTTCTGGATCGGGGTCTGCCAGCGGAAGTTCTCGTGCACCATCAAGGGAACGCCAGCGCGTGCGCAGGCGTCGATCATGGCCTGGCCGTCCTCGATCGAGTTGGCCAGGGGCTTCTGGCAGATGCATGCCACGCGAGCCGCTGCGGCCATCTCCACGAGCGGCCTGTGCGTACTAACGGTCGTCGCGATGTCGACGAAGTCCAGTTGCTCCGCCTCGAGCATCTGCGCAGCATCCTGGTAGGTGCGCTTGATGCCGAACCGGCTCGCGGTATCCTTCAGCCGGGCCTCGTCCCTGTCGCACAAGGCGACGATCTCCACCCCCTCCAACTGCTGCCACGCATGCAGGTGATTCTGCGAGAAGAAGCCGCAGCCGATCAGGCCGCCCTTCAATGTCTTTCCGCTCGTCGTCATTTCAGATGATCCGCAAAGTGGTCGTCGGGTCGAAGAAGTGCGTCAGGGACGCATCGAACGAAAGAGGCACTTTCTCCCCCTCCGTCAGCATCACCCGCTCCTTCAACACACAGGTCACCTCGGTCCCACCAAGCGAAACGACGAGATGCGTTTCCGCTCCTGTCGGCTCCACGACGAGGACTTCGGCGGGAACGCCGTTCTGCGGATCGATGACGATGTGCTCGGGGCGCACACCCAACAGCGCCGCCTTGCCCCTGGCGTTCTGCGGGCAGATCGCCAGCGGGATGCGCCGCTTCTCACTGCCCGCGTAGAACACCTGCCCGTCGGCATCGACGGTTCCCTCGATGAAGTTCATCGAAGGCGAACCGATGAACGATGCAACAAAGACATTCGCCGGCCGGTCGTACAGGTCCAGAGGAGCACCGATCTGCTCGACCTTGCCATCCCGCATCACGACGATCTTGTCGGCCATCGTCATGGCTTCGATCTGGTCGTGGGTCACATAGATGGTCGTCGTGCCCAGTCGCTTTTGCAGCGCCTTGATTTCCGCACGCATCTGGACGCGCAGCTTCGCGTCGAGGTTCGAGAGCGGTTCGTCAAAGAGAAACACCTTCGGATCGCGCACGATGGCACGCCCCATGGCCACGCGCTGACGCTGACCACCCGATAGCTGCCGCGGGTACCGAGTCAGCAGCGGCTCCAGGCCGAGGATCTTGGCCGCGTGCTGGACCTTGGTCGCGATCTCGTTCTTCTTCGCGCCCACGAGTTCCAGCGAGAAGCTCATGTTCTGCGCGACCGTCATCTGCGGGTACAGCGCGTAGCTCTGGAACACCATCGCGATGTCCCGGTCCTTCGGCGCGAGCCGGTTGACCGATTTGCCATCGATGGCGATGTCGCCGGCAGAGATGGTCTCGAGGCCCGCGATCATGCGCAGCAGCGTCGACTTGCCGCAGCCCGAAGGGCCGACGAGGACCACGAAGGAGCCGTCCTCCATATCGACCGATACGTCGTGAAGGACGGTCGCCTCGCCGAAGGTCTTGCGTGCGTTCTGGATGTGAACCGAAGCCATGATGTGTGTCTCCTGTAGGAAATGCGGTCGCTGTTCAGCCGCGGCGGCGCACCCGAACCGCCTGGTACGGCTTGCCCGGCAGGCGGACGCCGAACGCGGCCTCGGGCTCCTTGTTGTGGATCTCTCCATTGGTGCCGCGCAGCGCCGGGGAAGCAGGCAGCGGCGCCTTCTCGATCGGGGTGACGGTCATCTCCCAGGTGTCGATGAGGTCGATGTCATAGTCACCGTCCTCCTTCGGCAAGCCCACGGCCCATTCGACGGGCTGGTGTTCCCCGAAGTAGAGGTAGGTCACGTTGCCGTCCTGCGCGCCCGAGACCCGCACAAACTCCGAGCGACTGTTGGCGCGCGTGAATGGTGACAGGCCGTTCTTGACGTCCTGCTCGAGCAGGTCGCGCAAGAATCCGATGCGCTTCCAGCTTTCGCCACGCAGCACGCCACCCTTGGCCCACCAAAGCTCGTCTTCCGGGTGCATGTAGGTTTCACCGTGTCCGGCATAGCCGCCGCGCAGAAGGGTGATCCAGTAGCGGTTGACCAACTCCTGCGCGCTCAGGTTGCCCCAGGGGCGCGGGATGTTGCCTTCGTACTCGGGCTCGTCGTTGACGATCGGCTTGCCCCAGCCTTCGCGCCATTCGGCGGTCCGCTTGACGTCCCAGTGCTGGATGCACACGTGGTCCACCCATGGCTTGCGGTGGTCGTAGCTCATGTCGGGATGGCCGTTGTGGATGGACTTGAGGTGTCGATACGGATCGCACTCCTCAACCAGATGGAAGTAGCGATCCCATTGCGGCACCGGCTTCACGTCGATGACGAAGTCATATTCGTTGGCGAGAGACCACCAGACGTTGGAGTACGCCGCCAGTCTGGCGACCACGTAGCGCAGGTACCGGCGATCGCGTTCTTCACCCATCGCGACGTAGCCCCAGCGGTCATAGGGATGGAACAGGATGATGTCCGCCTCGATGCCCAGTTCCCGGAGCGCACCCACCTGCTTCTCGAAGTGGCGATACATCACGACATTGGGTCGGTCCAGGTCTTCCTTGCCGTCGCTGCCGACCTCGAAGCACTTGTGCAGGGGTTCGTTGGCGTTGTAGATGTAGTCCTTCGGAAACACCTGCATGCGCATCTTGTTGAATCGGGCCTTCTTCAAGGTGGCCAGCGTCTCTTCCTGCATGGCGAGCGGCTGGTGCGTCCAGGCGTAGCAGGTCGTTCCGAACGGAAGATAGGGAGTCCCATCTGCGTGCGCGAAGTGGAACTTGTTCTTCACCTGTACCGGACCATGCATACCCTCGCGCGGCGCGCTGCACTTGAAGGCGCCCTTCTGCCCATGAAGGGCCGGCACGTCCGAGACGGTCTCGAAGGTCCAATCGCCCTCGGTATCGGGCATGAACCGGACGCGCCAGGTCTGATCGCCGTCGTAGAAGCCGGGGACCTTCACCTGTCGATTGCCGAAGCAGAAGACGGCATCGATCGTGGCGTCGATGAACGGATTGGCCAGCTTCGGGCCCTTGAACGAAGCCTCGAAGATGTCCCACTTGGGGGTGGATTGGGTCATGTTTATCCTTTGACCGCGCCGGAGGTGAGTCCGCCGACGAAGTAGCGTTGAAAGATGAGGTAGACGATCACGGCCGGAAGCACCGTGGTGACGATGGCGGCATTGAGAGGGCCGTATTCACTGCCGAACTCGCCCTGGAATGCCATGAGAGACAGGGGCAGCGTCCACATCTTTCCCTCGAGCAGGATCACCAGGGCCATCGCGAATTCGTTCCAGGTCGAGACGAAGTCGAGGATGAGAAGCGCGGCGAGCACCGGCAACGAGATCGGCAGGAAGATGCGTCGGAAGATCGTGAAGTGGGACGCTCCATCGACGATAGCCGCCTCGCTCAGCTCCTTGGGAACCTCCTTGAAGAACCCGTGGAGAACGAACACCTGATATGGCACACCGAAGGCGATGTACGGAAGCATCAGGCCCAGGCGCGTGTTCAGGAGGCCGAAGTCGTTGACCAGCGTGAACAGCGGCGCCAGCATCACCTGGAACGGAATCATCGTTCCGAAGAGAACCAGGAGGAGCATCAGCTTCTTGGCCGGGACGGTGATGCGGGCGAGCGCGTAGGCGGCCATGGCCGACAGCAGCAGGCCGACCGGGACCTTCACGAGCGTGATGATGGCGCTATTGACGAAACGCGTTCCAAAATTTCCGCGTTGCCACGCATCCGGATAGTTCTGGAAGAACAGCTCCGGCGGCGGCGTGAAGGCGCCCGTACCCATCACGTCCGCGTTCGTCTTGAGCGACGTGAAGAGAATGAAGACGATGGGTGCAAACCAGAGCAGCGCAATCGCGATCAAACCAACCCAGAGAACCACGAGCATCGGGTCGATGCGATCGCTGCCCTGCGGACGGAATGCGGTACTTGTCAACGAAGCCATCACTGCCCCTCCTCGCGCTTCATGCGCCACAACATGTACGGAACCACGATCGCCAACGTGATCAGGAGAAGAACAACCGCCACCGCGCTTCCTCGACCAAAGTCATGGATCTGCATGGACTGCGTGAAGGCCCACAGCGCCAGCATCTGGGTCGACTGCGCTGGGCCACCGAGCGTCATGCCATAGACGATGTCGAACGCCCTCAGAGACTGGATCAGGGAGAGCACCAGCACGATCGTGATGGAGGTGCTCATCGCCGGCAGCGTGACATGGCGGAAAACCTGAAATCGATTGGCTCCG
This sequence comes from Variovorax sp. HW608, assembly GCF_900090195.1. Lineage (NCBI taxonomy): Bacteria > Pseudomonadati > Pseudomonadota > Betaproteobacteria > Burkholderiales > Comamonadaceae > Variovorax > Variovorax sp. HW608. Next base: position 5,788,988 of record NZ_LT607803.1, on the reverse strand, counting down.
TCAATCCGGGCGGCTTCGACGAGCGTGTGATTGACGCCTTGAAGGCCGGCGAGGAAGAGAACCATCGAGAAGCCGACGTGCTGCCAGATGTAGGCACCGAACACCGAATAGAGCGCGACCTGTCGATCGCCAAGCCAGTCCTTGATCCAGTTCTGCAGGCCCGCGGAGGTCAGCATCTGGTTGAACAGCCCGAAGAACGGGTCATACATCCACTTCCACATCGTCGCGACCGCGATCGGCGCGAGGATCACCGGGAGGTAGAAGATCGCGCGCATGATGTTGCGTCCGGGAACCTGCTGGTTCACGGCCATCGCAAGCCCGAAGCCGATCAGCGGCGGAATGGACACCGCGAGAACGGTCCAGATGATGGTGTTGCGGAACGCAAGCCAGAACACCGGATCGTCCTGGAGGATGTACGCGTAGTTGCTCAGGCCAGCGAATCCGCGCTCCGGCGTCAGGCCGTTCCACGACTGGAAGCTCAGGAGAAACGTGTCCACCATCGGGTACAGGGCGAACACGGCGTAGATCAGCATCGCGGGCCCGAGGAGGATCCAGGCCTGCGTCGAATGCGCATGCCAGAGACCGCTCCAGGAGAAACGCCCTTCAGCGAGCGCTTCGCCTTTGCTCGGCATCGGATGATGGACAGCGTTGGCCATGGCTATCAAGACGGCTTGCGCTTGTCGATGAAGGCCTGCAACGTTGTCGCCGCTTGCGCCGGAGGCAACTGGTCGCTGGCAACCGAATTGATCACGCGGAAGTACTCGGTCGTCACGTCCAGCGGGAAGCCCTGGTCGCCGTTGACGAAGCTCGCGTTGTACTTCGCGAAGATGTCGACCCAGGCGGTGTCCAGCGGCTTGGGTTCCTTGTAGACGACGTTCTTGTTCACGCCGATGGCACCAAACGCCCCGAGGTTGTCCTGCTGCACCTTGTCAGAGATGAAGTAGTCGAGGAATTTGGCGGCAAGATCCTTGTTCTTGCTGTACGGGCTCATGTAGAGATTGACGCCGAAGCCATAGAGCCGGCCCGTGCCGGTCGGGAACGGGAACACGCCATAGGCCTCCGCATCCTTCGTCTCGTTACGCAGCTGCGAGACCATCCAGTCGCCTTCGAGCATCATGGCCGCGCGGCCAGCTTCGAAGAGCTTGCGCGACTGCGCCTGATCGAAGCTCATGAAGGGCTTGAGCATGTAGTCGCTCGTCCACTTGTGGAATTCGTTGAACGCGGTGGTCGCACAGGGCGTCTCGGACCACTTGACGGTCATCGCCTTCAGGGCATCGTGGGTCTTGGCGCCGCATTGGGTTTCGAGGATGGCGTCCATCAGGCGCATGACGTGCCAGTTGACGCTGCCGCCGAAGGTGATGGCCGGGATGCCCGCAGCCTTGAGCTTGCCCGCCGCGGCGACGAGGTCCGCATAGCTGGCGGGCGGCGCATCGATGCCGGCCTTCTTGAACAGCTCCTTGTTGAAGTAGATCGCCTCGCCGTTGATCTGGTACGGCACGCCGTGCTTTCCGGGTGGATAGAGATTGGTGTAGGCGTCGGCGATCGGGCGGATGCGAGCGGTCCAGTTGTATTTCTTGTAGTACTCGTCGAGCGGTGCGCTCAAGCCAGCCTTGACGTACTCGCCGCCGAGGCCCAGGCCCGTCCACATGTAGTAGAGGTCCGGCCCCTGCCTGGAGGTGGATGCGATGCGCAACGCCGACTTGTGTTCGTCGACCGAGCGCGTCTCCATCTTGACGGTCACGCCAGGATTGGCGGCCTCGAAGTCCGCCATGATCTTCTTGAGGGCAGCAGTCTCCGCCGCGGAAGCCGTTCGATTCCAGATGACCAGTTCCTGCGCTTGCGCGGACAACGCTCCGCAGAGAACGACCAGGGCGGCCACGAGTGAACTACGCTTGAATGTGCGCATGATGTCTCCTAGTTGTGAAGGGGGGATGGCCGTGCTCTTGTTTGCGTCGGCCGCGGTCATTGACGCGTCAGGTTGCGCGACGTGCTAAGTGATTCGCCGGATGCTTTCGGCGATCTCTTCGCGATCGAAGACCTGCTTCCAGTCGTCTCGCATCAATCGAGGCTTCCCGAACGTAATGGCCTTGTTGCATGCGTCGGAGAACTGGCCCGGGATCTCCTTGAAGATCACGGCGCTCAGGATCGTCATGTGTCCCAGCAGGAAGTCGCGGGCCGCTGCCGGAGGCACGCCCTTGGCAATCACTTCATCCATCGCCTCGCGCATCACGTCCAGCAGCGTGGCGCAGACGGTCTCGGACAGACCCGGTTCGAGAAGCGCCATCTGATCCACCGTCAGGCGGTAGGAGCGAAGGATGGGCGCATAAATGGTCTTGGCGATGTCCTCGCCGAGTTCAAACGCCTCGGCCGGTCCTTGCATGAGCGCGCTGACCACCGACTGCTTGGCGAAGGCTCCGCCGAAATAGTCCCGCCGCGCTTCGGGCTCGGTCTCGTCGTTGAAGATCGGCGGGTGGCAAGGATGAGCCACGAAATAGACCAGGTCCGGGCGCTTGGGCAGGTGTCCTGCAAACGGCGCCGCAGCGTCGAGCGTGACCACCATGGTGCCCGCCTTGAGTTTCGGCGCGATCTCGTGAGCGAGCTTGCCGATCAGGGTGTCCGGAACCGCGAGGATCACCACCTCGGCGCCGTCGAGCGCGCCGTCCACATCGACACATTCAACGCCCAGTTCGTCCTTGAGGCGCTGGCGTCCGGCGGGACTCGGCTCGACGTGGCGAACACCATAGTCCGATGCGAGGAGGTTCTTCGACAGGCGAAAGCCCATCTTCCCGCCCGCGCCAAAAAGTGCAATCGAGGTCCCCATGGCTCATCTCCTGTGACGCCCCTCAAATACTCTTGAGGTGTGATCTGTTGGAGTGATGGTATGATGAGTATCCAAGAGTTGACCTATCGGAAACCCCTATGTCGCACCCATACCGGCTGGCCCGCCGGCGGGCTTATGGGGACTTAGCCGGTGCGGACCAGTTGTTGATAGAGGCGGTTGGCCCGGCTGAGGTGCGCGTGCATCGCCGCGGCGGCAGCGTCTGGATCTCGCGCGGCGATCGCATCCACGATTCGCTCGTGCTCCACCAGCGTCAACTCTTCCGCCCCAGGTGCGCGAACCATGGCCTGGTAGTACTCACTGGCCCAACGGAACATGGCCTCGACAATCGTCGGGTAGATCGGATTTCCGCTGATCGACGCGATTTCCCGATGGAACGCCATATCCAGCTCGATGAAGCGGGCTAGGTCGACCATCGAAGCGCGGTGTTTTGCAACTGCCAGACGCAGGCGCGCGACGTCCTCTTCTGTCGCCTTTTGCGCGGCCATCCGCGCTGTCCCCTGCTCGAGGAAGAGGCGGACGTCCTTGAGATGCTCCAGGGTTCCCGGCTGCGTGCGAAGCAGATGCATTGCACCACTCGCAATCTGAGCCATCAGGCGGTCGGCCGTCGGCACAACGACGCGTGCCCGCTCACCATGGACGATCTCGACGATGCCCGAGCGCTGCAGGGCCTGGAGCGCCTCTCGAACCGCCGGGCGCCCAACGCCGTATTCCTCCATCAGCTCCCGCTCGGAGGGCAACTGTGCATTTGGCGGAATCGCCCCAGAGCGAATCCGTTCCATGAGCCGGTCGTAGACCTCCTGATAAATCTTCCTGCGCTGGATGGCTTCACTCACGGTGGTCTCCTGACTTCTGCCCTGCGGGCAACTGGTCTGATGACAATACCACGACTCGACGCGTCGAGCGCCTTCGATGGGCCAGACGGATCTGATAGGCGTAAACCCTTATGGTCTGATCTCTATCGTAATGGTGTACTCATCATACCAGCATAGGCGATCAATAAAGGCTGGCGCAGCCTTGGCGAACACGGCGACCATCAGGAGACAAAGTGCAAATTTCTTTCGCGTCGAGCACGGAGGCTTCGGCCATCCGGAAGGTGTCCATGCGACTCGTGCCGTTCGTGGCATTGATGTTCTTCATCAACTTCCTCGATCGCACCGCGATCTCGTTCGCCGGCCCGAACGGCATGACCAAGGACCTCGGACTCACGGCGGCCCAGTTCGGCTTTGCAGCCGGCGTGTTCTTCGTCGGGTACATCCTGCTCGAGATCCCGAGCAACCTCGCTTTGCACAAGTTCGGCGCAAGGCGCTGGATGGCCCGCATCATGGTGACGTGGGGCCTCGTCGCCCTCCTCTTCACCTGGGTGGCCAATTCCACGCAGCTGTACTGGCTGCGCTTCCTGCTCGGCGTTGCGGAAGCGGGCTTCTTCCCAGGAGCAATCCTGTACCTGAGCCTCTGGGTTCCGACCAAGTACCGCTGCCACATCCTGGCCCTGTTCTACCTGGCGCAGCCGCTGACCACGGTGATTGGCGCGCCGCTCGCTGCGCTGCTCATCGAGGCACACGGCCTCTTCGGTCTGGCCGGCTGGCGGATCATGTTCTTCGGCGTCGCCGTGCCCGCCATCGTCGTCGGCCTGGTCGCCTGGTTCTACCTGGTCGACAAGCCCACGGATGCCAAATGGCTGACCCCGGCTGAACAGCAATGGCTGACGCTCGAACTGGCCAAGGAGGACCGGTCCAAGACGCAAGCCCACGGCAATCTCGCCGGCAAGGCGCTGCTCGATCCCCGGGTGTGGGCCTTCGCGCTCATCTACTTCGGCCTGATCTACGGCCTCTACGCCCTCGCCTTCTTCCTGCCGACGATCATCGGGGGCTTCGAAGCGCAGTTCGGAAGCAAGTTCAACATCTTCCAGAAGGGCTTGATCACGGCGATTCCGTACCTGCCCGCAGCGATCGCTCTGTTTCTCTGGAGCCGCCATGCAACGCGCCGCGGAGTGCACAACTGGCATGTCGGCATCCCAGCATTCGTTGGTGCGCTGAGCATCCCCTGCGCGCTGTACATGCAATCGCCCACCGCGACCGTCGCAGTCATCACCATCACCGCCTGCGCGATCTTCGCGGCATTGCCTAACTTCTGGGCCCTGCCATCGCGCTTCCTCAGCGGAGCGGGTGCGGCCGCAGGCATCGCGCTGATCAATACGTTCGGCAACTTTGGCGGCTTTGCCGCGCCGTTTATCACCGGTGCCGTCAAGGACGCCACCGGCTCCTACACCGCATCCATGTTCGTCGTGGGCGCCTTCATGGCTCTGTCAGGCGTTCTCGTCATGACCATTGCTGCGGCTCGCTCCACCCACCAGTCGCCTTCCACCCCCCTCCCCCTGAAGCCCAACACTCGTGCTGGCTAACAGGTCCTCTCAAATCCTCAACCCCGGAGACTCAAACATGTCTGAAAAAATTGCACTCTTTGGCGCAGGCGGCAAGATGGGCGTACGCCTGTCGAAGAACCTGCTCAAGTCGAACTACCGCGTGGCCCACGTAGAGCCTGGCGCTCCCGGCCGCCAACGCCTGAAGGACGAGCTCGGCGTTGATTGCGTGTCGATCGACGAAGCGCTCGACAACGCGGACGTCGTCATCCTCGCGATCCCCGACACGATCATCGGAAAAATCGCCCACGAGATCTCGCCCAAGCTCAAGGCGGGCACCATGGTGATGCTGCTCGACGCGGCCGCCCCGTTCGCCGGCCATCTGCCCGATCGCAAGGACATCACCTATTTTATCGCCCATCCGTGTCACCCGACCATCTACAACGATGAAGTCGAAGAAGCCGCGCGGCGCGACTACTTCGGCGGTGGCGCGGCGAAGCAATCGATCACCAGCTCGCTCATGCAAGGCCCTGAATCCGCATGGGACCTGGGCGAAGCGGTCGCCAAGACGATCTACCAACCGATCAAGGACTCGTACCGCCTGACGGTCGATCAGATGGCCATCCTGGAACCGGGCCTGTCGGAAACGGTCTGCGCCACGCTGCTGGCGGTCATGCGCGACGCGATGGACGAAACGATTCGTCGTGGTGTGCCCGAGAAGTGCGCGCGTGACTTCCTTCTGGGCCACATGAACATCCTCGGCGCCGTGATCTTCAACGAGATCCCCGGTGCGTTCTCGGACGCCTGCAACAAGGCCATCACCTTTGGCAAACCTCGCCTGATGCGCGACGATTGGCTCAAGGTCTTCGATCGGGAAGAAATCGCCGAGAGCATCCGCCGTATCACCTGAACTTCGAGGGGACCACGATGGCAGAACGCATTCACGCTACCTACTGGCTCGAGACCGGAGACGATCCGGCGCGTGCGGCAGAGGTGATCGCCGGCGAGCAATCGAGCGGAACCTTCGTGGCCCTGCCCACGGAGACGCCCGAACTCAAGGCGAGGTCTGGCGCACGTGTCGAACGACTGGAAATCATCGACACCGCAACGGTACCGAGCCTGCCGACACCGAAGAGCGCGAGCCGCTTCACGCGATGCGTGCTCGAGCTGTCGTGGCCCATCGAGAACTTGGGACCTTGCCTGCCCACCTTGATGGCCACCATGGCGGGCAACCTGTACGAGCTGCGAGCCGTCACGGGCCTGCGGATGCTCGATCTGCAGTTGCCCCCGTCGTTTGCAGCGGCCTATCCCGGTCCAGCTTTTGGCATCGAGGGTACCCGCCGCCTGGCGGCTGTGGATCGCGGACCGCTCATCGGCACCATCATCAAGCCCAGCGTCGGGCTGTCTCCAGAGGAGACCGCCCAGCAGGTGCGTGAATTGGTCGAGGGCGGCGTCGACTTCATCAAGGACGACGAGCTCCAGGCGGATGGGCCCCATTGCCCGTTCGACGAGCGGGTTCGCGCCGTGATGCGCGTCGTCAACGAGGCTGCGGATCGCACGGGCAAGAAAGTGATGGTGGCCTTCAATCTCACAGGCGACCTCGACAAGATGCGGCGCCGGCACGATCTGGTGCTCGCCGAAGGCGGCACCTGCGTGATGGCCTGCCTCAACTCGGTCGGGATCGTCGGGTTGCATGAGCTGCGCAAACATTCTCAGCTCCCGATCCACGGGCACCGGGCAGGCTGGGGCTATCTCACCCGTTCACCGGCGCTCGGCTTCGACTACGCGCCCCTGCAGAAGATCTGGCGCCTGGCGGGTGCTGATCACCTCCATGTCAATGGCCTGCGCAATAAGTTCAGCGAGTCCGATGAGAGCGTGATCGCCGCGGCACGTGCCGTGCTCGCGCCGGTCATGGCCAGCGCGTCCATGACGGCCATGCCCGTGTTCAGTTCGGGGCAAACAGGTCTGCAGGCGCACGACACCTACAACGCGCTCGGCTGCGCAGACCTCATTCACACCGCAGGCGGCGGGATCTTTGGTCACCCGAAGGGAACGGCCGCGGGCGTCGAGGCATTGCGTGCATCCTGGCAAGCGGCGATGGACGGTATCTCGCTGGCGGAGAAGTCCAAGCAGAGTCCCGCTCTCGCGCAAGCCCTGGAATTCTGGCGATGACAACCGCATCGATCTGGCCCGATGGGCCTCTGCTCGCCTACTACGGCGACGATTTCACCGGCTCCACCGACGCCATGGAGGCCATGGCGGCCGCGGGCGTGCCTACGGTGCTGTTTCTCGACATCCCCACGCCGGAGACGCTGGCTCGCTTCCCCGCGGCACGGTGCGTCGGGATCGCAGGTTCATCGCGCGGACGCAGTCCTGAATGGATGGAAGCCGAACTTCCGAAAGCCTTCAAGGCCCTCGCAGCCCTGAAGGCGCCCATCCTCCACTACAAGGTCTGCTCGACCTTCGACTCGTCGCCCACGATCGGCTCGATTGGTCGGGCGATCGATCTTGGCGTGCGCCACATGCCCGGCCAGTGGTCGCCATCCATCGTCGGCGCCCCGCGGCTGAAGCGCTACCAGGTCTTCGGGAACCTCTTTGCGGCGGTCGAAGGTGTCGGCTATCGGCTGGATCGTCATCCGACCATGTCGCGACACCCAGTCACGCCCATGGGCGAGGCCGACCTTCGACGGCATCTGTCATCGCAAACCACCCGTCGCATCGAACTGATCGACATGCTCCAGCTGCGCCAGGCTCAGGCCTCGGCACGTCAATCTGAACTCATGGGCGCCGACGTGCCGGTCGTCTTTCTTGACGTGCTGGATGAAGAGACGCTCGTGGCAGCGGGACAAGCCGTGTGGGATGGACGCGGCGAAGGCGTTTTCAGCGCATCGTCGTCCGGGCTTCAGTACGCACTCACCGCGTACTGGCGACAGCTGGGTTTGTTGCCATCCGAGCCTTCCCTCCGGAAAACGGATCACGCCGGCCCTATAGCCGTGGTGAGCGGCAGTTGCTCGCCGGTCACCGCATCGCAGATCGAGTTCGCGCGCCTGAATGGATTTCACACCGAGCGTCTTCACCTCGAGGCCGTTCTCGACGATCGGACGCGCGAGACCGAAATCGAACGCGTCGTGGCAGTCGCCCGCACGGCTCTGAAGGACAACATCAGCCCATTGGTCTACAGCGCGAAAGGCCCGGACGACGCGAGTGTGCTCGATTTCGATGCGATCGCGCAGCGCGCGGGCCTCTCGCGATCCGACGCTGCGCGGCGCGTGGGTGCGTGCCTCGCTGAAGTCATGCGGCGCATCCTGGACCGCTCGTCGCCGAAGCGCGTGGTGGTCGCCGGCGGCGACAGTTCTGGCGAAGTCGCCAGCGCACTTCAGATCGAAGCGCTCACAGTGGTGGCCGGTCTCTCCCCAGGCGCACCCTTGTGTCGTGCCTGGTCGACAAACCCAGGCAGAGACGGGCTGGAGATTGTCCTCAAGGGCGGGCAGATGGGCGGCCAGAACTTTTTTGTCATCGCACGGGATGGCACTCTTTGATGTTCGGCGGTAGCAAGCGACTAACGGGTCTCGCATCGACCGCGTTGATTCCTTCCGAACCGGCGCAGACTCTGCGTCCTGCGGAGCGCGAAGAAGCGATGCGCGTCATCGAGGCACTTCGGAACGCCCTCCCGTCTCACGCCTTGCTTTTTCGAGACGAAGAGATCACCCCATACGAATGCGACGGGCTCACCGCGTATCGCCAGCGCCCGCTGGCGGTCGCATTGCCGGAGACCGAAGCGCAGGTCGCTGCCGTGCTCAAAGCCTGCCACGCGCTCGGCGTGCCCGTGGTGGCGCGCGGCGCCGGCACCGGCCTCTCCGGCGGCGCGATGCCGAACGCGAATGGCGTGACGCTCTCGCTCACCAAGTTCAACCAGATCGTCAAGATCGACCCGGTGAGCCGCACCGCGGTCGTGCAGTGCGGCGTTCGCAATCTCGCGATCAGCGAGACGGCCGCGCCCTTCGGCCTCTACTACGCGCCTGATCCGTCGAGCCAGATCGCCTGCACCATCGGCGGCAACGTCGCCGAGAACTCCGGCGGCGTGCACTGCCTGAAGTACGGCCTGACGCTGCACAACGTGCTGCGGGTTCGCGGCTTCACCGCGGAAGGCGAACCTGTCGAATTCGGCGGCGAAGCACTCGACTGCGCCGGCCTGGACCTGCTGCCACTGGTCATCGGAAGCGAAGGCATGCTTGCGGTCACGCTCGAAGTCACTGTCAAGCTGGTGCCCAAGCCGCAGCTCGCGCGCTGCATCATGGCCAGCTTCGACGACGTGCGAAAGGCGGGCGATGCGGTCGCTGCCGTCATCGCCGCGGGCATCATCCCGGCCGGCCTCGAGATGATGGACAAGCCCATGACCGCCGCCGTCGAGGATTTCGTCCACGCGGGCTACGACCTCGACGCCGCCGCGATCCTGCTGTGCGAATCCGACGGCACGCCCGAAGAGGTGGAGGAAGAAGTCGGACGCATGACCGAGGTGCTGCGCGGCTGCGGCGCGACCGCGATCGCGGTGAGCGAAAACGAAGACGAGCGCCTCAAGTTCTGGAGCGGTCGCAAGAACGCCTTCCCCGCATCAGGGCGCATCAGCCCCGACTACATGTGCCTGGACTCGACGATCCCGCGCAAGCGGCTGGCCGACATCCTGCTCGCGATCCAGGACATGGAGAAGAAATACAACCTGCGCTGCTGCAACGTCTTCCACGCCGGGGACGGCAACCTGCATCCGCTGGTGCTGTTCGATGCGAACGATCCTGACGAGCTGCATCGCTGCGAGCTGTTCGGCGCCGACATCCTCGAGACCAGCGTCGCGATGGGCGGCACCGTGTCGGGCGAGCACGGCGTGGGCGTCGAGAAGCTCAACAGCATGTGCGTGCAGTTCACGTCCGAAGAGAACGAGCAGATGTTCGGCATCAAGCGCGCGTTCGATCCGGCCGGTGTGCTCAATCCCGGCAAGGTGATCCCGACGCTGCAACGCTGCGCGGAATACGGCAAGCAGGTCTTCCGCGCCGGCCAGCCGCAGCCCTTTGCGGACATTCCTCGATTTTGATCATGGGCAGTTCCTTTACTCCTCCTGCCTTGCTTGAGATCACCGAACGCATCCGCGCTGCCGCCGCCGCTGGCACCATGCTGTCCATCCAGGGCGGCGGAACCAAGGACTTCTACGGCGAACCGCCGCAAGGCGAGCCTCTCTCAACCGCAGGCCTGACCGGCATCACCAGCTACGAACCGAGCGAGCTGGTCGTCACCGTGCGTGCAGGCACGCCCCTGGCCGAGCTCGAAGCGGCGCTCGCCGAAAAGGGCCAGTGCCTCGCATTCGAACCCCCGCGTTTCGCCGATGGCGGAACAGTGGGCGGCATGGTCGCTGCGGGCCTCAGCGGACCTTCGCGCGCCAGTGTGGGTTCGGTGCGCGACTTCGTGCTTGGCGCGGTGCTGGTCAACGGGCGGGGCGAAGTGCTGATCTTCGGCGGACAGGTGATGAAGAACGTCGCGGGCTACGACGTTTCGCGCGTGCTCGCGGGCTCGCTGGGCGTACTTGGCGTGATCGCGGAAGTGAGCCTCAAGGTGCTGCCGGTCGCGCCGGCCGAGGCCACGCTGGAGTTCGCCTGCACGCAGTCCGATGCGCTTCGGCTGCTCAATGAATGGGGCGGCCGCCCGTTGCCGCTGAACGCGAGCGTCTGGCGCGAGCGCGAGGGCGCCGGCTTTCTTTCGCTGCGTTTGCGCGGAGCTTCGGCGGCAGTGCAAGCGGCCTGCACGCAGCTCGGCGGCGAGCGGCAAGACCCCGAAGATTCTGCCGCCGGATGGCAGGCGCTCCGCGACCAGCGCCACGCCTGGTTCTCGAGCCATGCCGAGCACGACCTCTGGCGCCTTGCGGTGCCGCAGACCGCACCGGTGCTCGATGTCGCCGGCAGCACGCTGGTCGAATGGCACGGCGGGCGGCGCTGGTATCTCGCGCCGCCCGACCAGCGTCCTCAGTTGCGCGCCGCCGCGCAGGCTGCTGGCGGGCACGCGACGTTGTTCCGGCCCTCGGATGCGCACGGCCATCGCGTGCTGGGCCGCTTCGATGCGCTTAGTGGGCCGGTTGAGCGCATCCACCGCGCATTGATGCAGGAGTTCGATCCTCACGCCGTCTTCCATCGTGGGCGGCTCTACCCCGCAGCCTGAACCAGCATGCAGACCGAACTGGCCCCCGAATTCAAGAACACGCCCGAAGGCCGCGAAGCCGAGGCGATCCTGCGCAAGTGCGTGCACTGCGGCTTCTGCACCGCCACTTGCCCGACCTATCAGTTGCTCGGCGACGAGCTCGATGGGCCGCGGGGCCGCATCTACCTCATCAAGCAGGTGCTCGAAGGCAAGGCGCCGACGCAAAGCACGCAGCTTCATCTCGATCGCTGCCTCACCTGTCGTAACTGCGAGAGCACTTGCCCGAGCGGCGTGCAGTACGGCCATCTGATCGACATCGGCCGCAAGATCGTCGAGGACAAGGTGCCGCGTCCACCCATGGACAACGCGCTGCGCTGGACCTTGAAAGAAGGGCTGACCTCATCGTTCTTCGCTCCGGCGATGAAGCTCGGGCAATCAGTGCGCGGTCTGCTGCCCGCGAAGCTCAGGGCCAAGGTGCCTGAGGTGCGCCCGGCGGGCGCATGGCCGACGCGCACGCATGCACGCAAGATGCTGATGCTCGCGGGCTGTGTGCAGCCTGCGATGTCGCCCAACATCAACAGCGCGACCGCGCGAGTGCTCGATGCCGCCTACATCCAGGCGGTGGTCGCACCGAGCGCGGGATGCTGCGGCGCCATCAAGTTCCATCTGAACGACCACGACGGCGGCAAGGCGCAGATGCGCGCGAACATCGACGCCTGGTGGCCGCAGGTCGAGCGCAACGAAGTCGAGGCGATCGTCATGAACGCCTCGGGCTGCGGCGTCACGGTGCGCGAGTACGGCCACATGCTCAAGGACGACCCAGCCTATGCGGAGAAGGCCGCGCACATCAGCGCGATCACGCGCGACATGAGTGAGCTGCTACCGGACATCGCGCCCAAGCTGCGGTCTCGCCTAAGACCGCGCAATGGTCTGATTGCCTATCACCCGCCGTGCACGCTGCAACACGGCCAGAAGCTGCGCGGCGGCGTTGAGAAGCACCTGCACGCGCTGGGCTTCGACGTGCAGGTCGCGCAGAACGAATCGCACCTGTGCTGTGGCTCCGCGGGCACCTATTCGGTGTTGCAGCCGGAGCTGTCCTACCAGCTTCGGGACCGCAAGCTCGGCCATCTGAACCAGCTTAGACCAACCGCCATCGTGTCGGCCAACATCGGCTGCATCACGCACCTGCAAAGCGGCAGCGAAGTGCCAGTACGCCACTGGGTCGAACTGCTGGACGAAGCCCTCTCACGCGATCGCGAGGCGCATCCGTCCCCATCAGTGAAGCGGCACGGAGTCTGAATCCCCTGTCTCAAATCTCATGCACCGATGACATCCAGTCCGGTGAATCCACTAGGAGCACACGAATGCGACGAACCAAACACGCCAAGATTGTTGCAACTCTCGGCCCAGCGAGTGACGAACGGCAAACTATCCAGGCACTCTTCGAAGCGGGAGCGGATGTCTTTCGCCTGAACTTCAGCCACGGCAAGCATGAGGATCACCGACGCCGGCTTGATCTCATCCGCGAGGTCGAACGCGATTGCGGCCGCCCCGTCGGTGTGCTGCTGGATCTGCAGGGCCCCAAGCTCCGGATCGGCACCTTTCCGAATGGTCCGATCACGCTTGTGGAAGGCGAATCGTTCAGGCTCGATCTCGACACGAAAACACCGGGCGACAGCACACGCGTGGCGATGCCCCATCCGGAGATCTTTGCTGCCCTCGAGGCAGGCACCGATCTCCTGCTCGATGACGGACGGCTGCGACTGCGGGTGGAGCAATTTGGCTCGGACTTTGCGCAGACCCGTGTCGTGACGGGTGGCAAGCTCTCCGACCGCAAAGGGGTAAACGTGCCGGGCGTGGTCCTGCCGCTGTCCGCTCTGACCGAAAAAGACCGGGCAGACTTGGCCTTCGGACTCCAACTCGGCGTCGACTGGGTCGCCTTGTCGTTCGTCCAGCGCCCGGAAGACATCACGGAAGTCCGATCCATCGTCAACGGCCGCGCCGGGATCATCGCCAAACTCGAGAAGCCCGCAGCGATCGCCTCGCTCGACTCCATCGTCGCAGAGGCTGACGCGATCATGGTCGCGCGCGGGGATCTCGGCGTCGAGATGCCTGCTGAGCAGGTACCGGCAATCCAGAAGCGCATCGTGCGCGCTTGCCGGGCGGCCGGAAAGCCGGTCATCGTTGCCACGCAGATGCTGGAATCCATGGTCACCTCCCCTGTTCCCACGCGGGCCGAGGCTTCGGACGTTGCAACCGCCGTCTACGAAGGCGCAGATGCAGTAATGCTTTCCGCGGAATCCGCCAGCGGCCGCTTCCCCATCGAAGCCGTCAAGATCATGAGCAACATCATTGCCCATACCGAGGGTGATCCAAACTACCGAGAAACGGTCGACGCCTCCAGACCGAAGCCGATGTCGGTGGCAGCCGACGCCATCGGCGGTGCACTCCGTGACGTCGCCGGCCTGCTCAAGGCGGCGGCGACGGTTGCCTATACGAGTTCCGGCTACTCCGCCGTGCGCATGTCTCGCGAGCGGCCACAGGCACCCATCATCGGGATGACCCCGCGACTGGCCACTGCGCGACGACTCGCGCTCGTTTGGGGGGTGCACGCCGTCCTGTGCCATGAAGTCGTCGATGTGCCCGAGATGAGCGATCTCGCATGCCAGACCGCACTGAAGGAGGGGTTCGGCAGTCGCGGCCAGACCGTCGTCATCTCTGCCGGTATGCCGTTCGGCACTTCCGGCACGACCAACCTTCTGCGCATCGCGCAAATTGCCTAGTTCCTTCTCCCCAAGGCACCCCGGGATCCGCAACGAAGACCCGCGATCACACGGGGTGTCCATCTCATGGTGAGGCGACCAGTCCCCGACAGTTCAGGTCTCGGCAGCGGTATCGCCCTGGTCCTGCTGGCCTCGTGCAGCTTTGCGGGCAGCGATGCGACCATCAAATATCTCGGCGGCTTCGTCCCCGTACTGGTGCTCTTGTGGGCCAGGTACATATTCCAAAGCGGTGTCATGGCGACTTGGCACTACACCAGGAGCGGGTCGTTCAAATTCAAGACCCGGGCCCCCATGCTTCAGGCGATTCGCGGGATTCTGCTCCTGTGCAATTCAACCGCCTCGTTTTACGGGGTTCAGCATGTTCCGCTCGCGGAGTTCACCGCACTTGTGTTGCTGGCGCCAGTCGCGACGACCGTCTTGGCGGCGGTTGTACTGAAGGAGCCCATGCCCCCTGCACGATGGATATTGGTCGCATTCGGAGTCGCCGGGATGCTCGCCGTGGTTCGTCCAACGGGCGAAGGTTCCATCGGATGGGGCGCGTTGCTGCCGATATTCGCAGCTCTCTGCTATGCCGTTTTCCAGTTGGTGACCCGACGTGTTGCGGCCATCGATGACCTGATCCTCACCAATTTTCTGTCCGCCCTCTTCATCACCTGCGCCCTCGGACTGGTCCTTTGGTTCTTGCCTCTCGACATCGTGCCTACGCTTCGAAGCATGAATACGGCGCATTGGGCACTTCTGCTGCTGATAGGCACATTGGCGACCCTGGGCCAGGTGAGCATGGCAGCCGCGGTCCGGACTGCGCCGCTCTCACTTCTGATGCCATTCGCCTACGCGCAGATCGGCTTTGCAGCCTCGATCAGTGCGGTGCTGTTTCATCACGCACCTGACCGCTGGACGGTTGGAGGTATCTGTCTCATCGTCTTGGGCGGTGTTGGGACGGTGTTGCTCGGCGGCAGAGCTTCGTTGCTTCGTCTGCTCAGGCCGAAGTGACGCAAAGGGTCAATCCGTCTGAGAACCTCCTCCGCCAGCACGTTTCAGGTGTCGAAGGCAGGGGATCAAGCGATTGATTCGCGCCGTACCTTGACCCGCCCGGGTTGATACTCTAAGCGCCCGACTTTCCCTGATTGGCCACGGCTTGCAAGGAGGCCTTGATCGCCTCTTCATCGCCAAGGTAGTAGTGCCGCAAGGGCTTGAGCTGGTCGTCCAGCTCGTACACCAGGGGCTGGCCGGTGGGAATGTTCAGCTCGACGATGTCGGCGTCAGAGACGTTGTCGAGGTATTTGATCAGCGCCCTCAAGCTGTTGCCATGGGCCGCGACGACCACACGCTGACCCGACTGCACGGCCGGCGCGATGGTGGAATGCCAGTGGGGCAGGAAGCGCGCCACCGTGTCCTTCAGGCATTCGGTCCTGGGAAATCCGCCGGCACCCAGTTCGAGGTAGCGGGGATCCGACGCCTCGATCCGGGGGTCGCCGTCCTCCAGCGACGGCGGCGCCACGTCGTAGGCGCGGCGCCAGATCTTGACTTGCGCGTCGCCGTACTGCGCCGCCGTCTCCGATTTGTTGAGACCCTGCAGGGCGCCGTAGTGGCGTTCGTTGAGGCGCCAGGAATGGTGGACCGGGATCCACATGCGATCCATCTCTTCGAGCACGGTCCACAGCGTCTTGATGGCCCGCTTGAGCACCGAGGTGTAGGCCACGTCGAAGTCGTAGCCTTCCTGCTTCAGCAGCTGGCCGGCTGCGCGGGCTTCCGCCAGGCCCGTGTCGGTCAGGCCGACATCGGTCCAGCCGGTGAAGCGGTTTTCCCGGTTCCAGGTCGATTCGCCATGGCGAAGGAGAACGAGTTTCTTCATGATCGGTCCTTGGTGAGGAGGTTCATCGGCTCGCGGAGCGCCGCAGGTCCAGGGACTCGCGGGCCAGCGTCGTGATGCGGCCCCAGTCCCGCGCGGCGACCGCGTCGGCCGGTGTCAGCCACGAACCCCCGACGCAGGCCACATTGGGCAAGGCGAGGAAGTCCGGTGCCGTGGCGACACTGATCCCGCCGGTCGGGCAGAAGCTCACATCGGGGAACGGTCCGCCGAGGGCCTTCAGCATGCCGATGCCGCCGGCCTGCTGCGCCGGGAAGAGCTTGAGTTCGGTGAAGCCCGCCGCGCGCGCGGCGATCACGTCCGAGGGCGTCATCACGCCGGGCAGCAGGGGCAGCGCGCTGTCCCGGGCCGCCGCCACCAGCCCTGGCGTCAAGCCCGGGCTCACGCCGAACAGCGCGCCGGCCTTGAGCGCCGCGTCGAAGTCCTCCGGCCGCGTGATGGTGCCCACGCCGGTGATCGCGCCTTCGACCTCGTTCGCGATGGCCTCGATCGCCTTCAGCGCCACCGGCGTGCGCAAGGTCACCTCCAGCACCCGGATGCCGCCTGTCACCAGCGCGCGCGCCAGGGGCACCGCGTCTTCCAGCCGGTCGATGACGATGACCGGGATCACCGGTCTGGTGCGCATGATCTGCAGGACGTTCATGCCGTGGCTCCTTGTGCGAATACGAAATGGTCGTGAACGGGCGCGGCATGCGCTCCGTGTGTGCCGTGCGCCCCAGTGTCCGACGCACCCGCCTCGGCCGCATGGAAGGTGACCGCCCCCGCCTCGGCGCCCAGCGCGTTGGCGCGGAAGGCCGCGAACAGTTCACGGCCCGTGCCGTAGTGCGACTCGCCGAGATCGGCGCCTGCGGGCTTGCGCGCCTGCCACTCGGCGGCGGCGACGCGGACTTCGAGCACACCGCGTTCGCCATCCAGCACGATGAGATCGCCGTCGCGTACCCGCGCCAGCGGACCGCCGGCGAGGCACTCGGGCGTGAGGTGGATCGCTGCCGGCACCTTGCCGGAAGCGCCGGACATGCGGCCGTCGGTGACCAGCGCCACGCGGAAGCCCTGGTCTTGCAGCACACCGAGGATGGGCGTGAGCTTGTGCAGCTCTGGCATGCCATTGGCGCGCGGCCCCTGGAAGCGCACCACCGCCACGAAGTCGCGCTGCAGTTCGCCGCGATCGAAGGCAGCGATTACCGCTTCTTGCGTGTTGAACACGATCGCCGGCGCTTGCACGATGCGGTGTTCGGGCTTCACGGCCGAGGTCTTGATGACGGCGCGTCCGAGGTTACCCGTGAGCAGCTTCAGTCCACCATCGGCGCTGAACGGCGCCGAGACCGTCGCGAGGACGCCGGCTTCCGCGCTCGCCCGCGGCGCATCACGCCATGCGAGGCGGCCGCCCTCGTCGAGATACGGCTGCTGGCGATAGCGCGCCAGGCCACCCGCGCCGGCCACCGTGAGCGTGTCGCCATGCAGCAGCCCGGCATCGAGCAGTTCGCCGATCACATGCGCCATGCCGCCCGCGGCATGGAACTGGTTGACGTCGGCCTTGCCGTTCGGATAGACGCGGGCCAGCAGCGGCACCACTTCCGAGAGGTCGCGGAAGTCGTCCCAGTTGATGACGATGCCCGCGGCGCGCGCAATGGCGACGAGGTGGATCGTGTGATTGGTCGAGCCACCCGTGGCGAGCAGGCCGACGATGGCGTTGGCGATCGCGCGCTCGTCGACCACGTGGCCGATCGGTGCGTATTCAGTGCCCTCGGCGCCGATCTCCGTGGCGCGCTTCGCAGCCGCCGCAGTCAGCGCATCGCGCAACGGCGTGTTCGGATTGACGAAGGCGGCACCCGGCAGGTGCAGCCCCATCACCTCCATCAGCATCTGGTTGCTGTTTGCCGTGCCGTAGAAGGTGCAGGTGCCCGCGCCGTGGTAGGACTTCTCCTCGGATTCGAGCAGCGCGTCGCGACCGACTTCCCCCTTGGCGAAGCGCTGGCGCACGCGCGCTTTCTCGTCGTTGGAGATGCCCGAAGGCA
Source organism: Variovorax sp. HW608 (assembly GCF_900090195.1). Lineage (NCBI taxonomy): Bacteria > Pseudomonadati > Pseudomonadota > Betaproteobacteria > Burkholderiales > Comamonadaceae > Variovorax > Variovorax sp. HW608. The sequence goes on along the minus strand of NZ_LT607803.1, from coordinate 5,770,939 downwards.
TCGGCCCGCCCGGCACGAAGATCGCCGGCAGGTGGCTGAACTGCAGCGCGCCGATCAGAAGGCCCGGAACGATCTTGTCGCAGATGCCCAGGCACAGCGCCGCGTCAAACATGTTGTGCGACAGCGCCACCGCTGTCGCCATGGCGATCACGTCGCGACTGAAGAGCGACAGTTCCATGCCGGGCTCGCCCTGCGTGACGCCGTCGCACATGGCGGGCACGCCGCCCGCGAACTGCGCCGTCGCACCGGCCTCTCGCGCCGCCCGCTTGATGATCTCGGGGTAGCGCTCGAAGGGTTGGTGCGCCGACAGCATGTCGTTGTACGAGGAGACGATCGCCACGTTGGGTCGCCGCATCTCGCGCAGCATGATCTTGTCCCCGGCAGGTGCTGCGGCATAGCCGTGGGCCAGGTTCGTGCAGCCGAGGGCCTGGCGGATGGGGCCCTTGGCACGGGCTCGTTCGAGCCGCGACAGGTAGGTGGTACGCGATGCCGCGCTGCGGATGCGGATGCGGTCGGTGACCGCGGCAAGCACTGGATGGAGGTTCGTCATGGTTATCTCGAACAGCAAGGCTGCGACCGACCTTTAACCACGCAGGACCGGGAATGCATCGCGGCCGCCGTAAACGGCATCGGAACCCAGTTCTTGCTCGATCACGAGCAGGCGGTTGTATTTGGCAACGCGGTCAGAGCGACACAGCGAGCCGGTCTTGATCTGCGTCGCCCCGGTTGCAACGGCTAGGTCGGCGATGGTGACGTCCTCGGTCTCGCCCGAGCGATGCGACACGACAGCCGACCGGCCAGCGCCAACGGCCATGTCGATGGCGGCGAGCGTCTCGGTGAGCGTGCCGATCTGATTGGGCTTGATCAGAATCGAGTTGGCGATGCCCTCCGCAATGCCACGCTGAAAGATGGATGTGTTGGTGACGAACAGGTCGTCGCCGACCAACTGCACCTTGTTGCCAAGTCGCTCGGTGAGCAACTTCCACCCTGTCCAGTCGTCTTCGGCCAGGCCGTCCTCGATCGACAGGATCGGATAGTTCCCGGCCAACTTGGCGAGGTAGTCAACGAAGCCTGCCGAGTCGAAACGCTTGCCTTCGGATGCGAGTTCATAGTGCCCGTCCCTGTAGAACTCGGAACTGGCCGCATCGAGGCCGAGCCAGATGTCCTTGCCTGCCTTGAAGCCAGCCTTGTCGATCGCGCTCAGGATCGTCTCGAGCGCCGCCTCGTTTGACGGCAGGTCGGGCGCGAAACCGCCTTCGTCGCCGACGGCAGTGGCCAGGCCCTTCGCCTTCAGCACCGACTTCAAGGCATGGAAGACCTCGACACCGTAGCGCAATGCCTCGCGAAAGCTCGGCGCGCCGACCGGCAGGATCATGAACTCCTGGATGTCGACATTGTTGTCCGCATGCGCGCCACCGTTGACGATATTCATCATCGGCACGGGCATCTCCAGCTTGCGCTGTCCCTGCGGCGCGAGATGCCGATAGAGCGGCAAGCCACCTTCAGCAGCGGCCGCCTTGGCGACGGCGAGCGAGACGGCAAGAATGGCGTTGGCGCCCAGACGCGATTTGTTGGGTGTGCCATCGAGTGCGACCATCAGGTCATCGATGGCCTTCTGGTCCGCGACGTCGCTGCGAAGCAGCGCATCGCTCAGCTCTCCATTGATGTGCGCCACGGCACGGGTCACGCCCTTGCCGAGATAGCGCTGTGGGTCCTGGTCGCGCAACTCGACCGCCTCGCGTGATCCGGTCGACGCGCCCGAGGGCGCTGCCGCAAAGCCGCTCGCGCCCGAGTCGAGGATGACCGCCGCAGCGACGGTCGGGTTTCCTCGTGAGTCGAGGATTTCGATGCCCTGGATGTGCTTAATGTTCGTCATAAAAATGCTCCTTCCGTTATGCGCGTGCGATGTGCAGCAGGTTGGTGGTTCCGGCCTTGCCGAAGGGCATGCCGGCAGCGATCACGACGATGTCGCCGGGCTTGGCGTAGCCTTCGTTGCGGGCCACGGCGCAGCCCGTCTCGACCATCCCCGGCACGTCGCTGACGTCGTGTTCGACATGCACGGAGTGCACACCCCGAGCCAGCGCGAGCCGGCGCGCGACCGGTAGTTCGGGGGTGATGCTGACGACCGGCACCACGGGGCGCTCGCGCGCCGCGCGCAGGCTCGTATAGCCGGAACGTGTGTAGGTGACCATGGCCGCCACCGGCACCAGGCTCGCGGTCTGCCGCAGCGACGAGCAGATCGCATCGGCCACCGTCGGCTGGGGCGCGCTGTGCGATGCGTCGATCACCGTGCGGTAGTGCGGATCGCGCTCCACCTCGGCAATGATGCGGTCCATCATCGCGACCGCCTCGCGCGGGTATTGGCCCGATGCTGACTCGGCCGACAGCATCACAGCGTCCGCCCCGTCGTAGATGGCCGTCGCGACATCCGACGCTTCGGCGCGCGTGGGCACCGGCGCGCTGATCATCGACTCGAGCATCTGCGTCGCGACGATCACCGGCTTGCCGGCATCGCGGCACGCACGCACGATGCGCTTCTGGATGCGCGGCACCTGCTCGGCGGGCATCTCCACGCCGAGGTCGCCGCGCGCGACCATCACTGCATCGGACAGCGCGACGATGGCGTCGAGCCGCTCGATCGCTGCGGGCTTCTCCAGCTTGGCGAGCACGCCCGCGCGACCCTGCACGATCTCGCGCAACTCCTGCATGTCCTCGGGCCGCTGCACGAAGGACAGTGCCACCCAGTCGACGCCGAGCTGCAGACCGAAGTCGAGGTCGGCACGGTCCTTGGCCGTCAGCGCCGAGATCGGCAGCAGCACCTGAGGCACGTTGACCCCCTTGCGCTCGGAAAGAACGCCGCCCGCGATGACGGCTGTGTCTGCGAAGTCCGGACCGCAAGCCTCCACGCGCAGGCGGATCTTGCCGTCGTCGAGCAACAGGTCGGTCCCTGCCTTGAGCGCTGCGAAGATCTCCGGATGAAGCAGCGGTGCGCGCTGCGAGTTGCCCGGCGCGCTATCGAGGTCGAGGCGAAATGCGTTGCCGGCGACCAGCGTGACCGGGCCGTCTGCAAAGCTGCCGACTCGCAGCTTGGGCCCTTGCAGGTCGAGCAGGATGGCGATCGGCCTGCCCGTCTCCTGCTCGATGCGCCGCACGATGTCGTAGCGCGCGCGGTGCTGCTCATGGCTGCCATGGCTGAAGTTGAAGCGGAACACGTCGGCGCCGGCATCGAACAGTGCGCGGATGGTTTCGGCGTCGGAGCTCGCCGGCCCGAGGGTGGCGACGATCTTGGCGTGGCGTTGGCGATGCATGACCCGCCCCTCAGAGGATGAAGCCGGTGTTGATGAAGCTGGATTGGTGGTCCTGCACGATTGCATTGAGCAGCTTCTTGCTTGGCTCGGTCTGCTTCGCGGCCACCATCGAGCGGATCGAGAAGGCCCGCAGCGCATCGGCCACCGACAGCGTGCCCTCGGCCGAATCCTTGCGGCCGGCAAAGGGAAACACATCCGGGCCGCGCTGGCATTGGCAGTTGATGTTGACGCGGCAGACCTGGTTGACCAGCGGATCGACCAGCGCACCGATCTGGCCGGGGTCGGAACCGAAGATGCTGACCTGCTGGCCGTGGTCCGAGGTGATGACGTAGTCGAGCGCAGTCTCGACGTCGTCGAAGGGCATCACCGGCACCAGCGGGCCGAACTGCTCCTCGCGATAGAGCTTCATGCCTTCGGCGACCGGGTACACCACCGCGGGATGGAACAGCGTCTGGCAGAACTCGCCGCCGCCCTCGTTGACGATGCGTGCGCCCTTCGCGCGGGCATCGTCCAGCGCCTCGGTCATGTAGGCCGTGCGATGAAGTCCCGGCAGCGGCGTGATGCTTACCCCGCTCTCCCACGGCATGCCGATCTTGAGCTTGTCGAGCTCTTCGACGAAGCGCTGCAGGAAGCGATCGGCGATCGAGCGGTGCACGATCAGCATCTTGAGCGCCGTGCAGCGTTGGCCGTTGAACGACAGCGCGCCCAGGAGGCATTCCTTGACCGTGAGCTCGATGTCGGCGTCGGGCAGGATGATCGCGGCGTTCTTGGCGTCGAGCCCGAGGATCGCCCGCAGGCGGTGCGACTTCGGATGCTGCTTCTTCAGGTGGTCGGCCACCTTGCTCGAACCGATCAGCGCCAGCACGTTGACCTTGCCGGAGGCCAGCAGCCGCGGCACCACCAGCGCGCCGGGTGCGTAGATGGTGTTGATCACACCCGCGGGAAAGGCCGATCGGAAGGCCTCCAGCAGCGGATGGAACAGCAGCGTGCCGTACTGCGGCGGCTTGAACACCACGGTGTTGCCCATCAGCAGCGCGGGGATCAGCGTCGCGAAGGTCTCGTTCAAGGGGTAGTTGTACGGACCCATGCAGAGCACCACGCCGAGCGGTGTGCGCCGGATCTGGCCGATGGTGCCTTCGGCGATCTCGAAGCGCGAGCTTGCGTTGTCGAGGTCCTTCAGCGCCTGGATGGTCGCCTGGATGTACTCGACGGTGCGATCGAACTCCTTGCGCGAATCGGCGAGGCTCTTGCCGATCTCCCACATGATCAGGTTCACGATCAGCTCGCGCTGCTGCGCCATGCGGCGCACGAACTCCTGCATGCAGGCGATGCGCGCGGCAACGCCCATCGTGGGCCACTGGCCGCGGCCGTTGGCATAGGCTGCCACCGCCGCGTCGAGCGCGGCGTCGCTCTCGGCCTCGCCCATCACCGGGTAGCTGCCGATCTCGACCTGGCGCGCTTCGCCTGTGGCGGCGTCGCGCGTGCACACCGGCGACAGCACGGTCTTGCTCGGTCCGTTCCATTCGACCAGTCGTCCGGCAACGAGCGAATGGCGCTGGTGCACCTGTTCGGCCAGACGGTATTCGGCCGGGATGTCTTCGAGGGCAGGAAAGTGCTGTGCGAGTTGGGCGCTGCGGTCGCTGGTCATGGTTTCTCCGAGATGAAGTGGAGGGGTTTCAGGCACCCGTGTGCGTTGCGGGCGGCGCAGCCATCTGCTGCTGGAACTCCGCGATGGCACGGTATTCGTCCGCCAGCTTCGTTGGCAGCGATTGGTAAATCGGGAGCAGACGCTGGTAGATCGGGACGTTCTGTGCGTTCGGGGTGTGGCGATGCGTGGCGCCGACCATACCGGCCACGACCTCGAGCGAATCGATATGCCCCAGCGCGTACAGCCCGAGCACCGCGGCGCCGAGGCAGGAGCTTTCGAAGCTCTCCGGCACGACCACTTCGCGATCGAACACATCGGACATCATCTGGCGCCACATGCCCGAGCGCGCGAAGCCGCCCGTGGCCTTGATGCTGGTGCTCGGTCCGACGATCGACTCGACTGCGGGCAGGATGCTGTAGAGGTTGAAGATCACGCCTTCCAGCACGGCACGGATCATGTGCTCCTTGCGATGGTGCATTGCCAGGCCGAAGAAGGAGCCGCGCAGGTTGGCGTTCCAGTACGGTGCCCGCTCGCCGGCGAGGAACGGGTGGAACAGCAGGCCCTCGGCGCCCGCGGAGATTCGCTCTGCGATGCGCGTGAGCACCTCGTACGTGTCGATGCCCAGGCGTTTGGCGGTCTCGGCCTCGGCGGCCGCGAATTCGTCGCGCACCCATCGCAGGATCACGCCGCCGTTGTTGACGGGACCGCCGACGACCCAGTGCCGCTCCGTAAGCGCATAGCAGAAGGTGCGGGCCGAAGGATCGGTGAGCGGCCGGTCGACCACGGTGCGCATGGCGCCGCTGGTGCCGATGGTGACGGCCACCTCGCCGCGCGATATGGCGTTCACGCCCAGGTTCGACAACACGCCGTCATTGGCGCCCAGCACGAAGGGTGTGTCCTTCGCGAGGCCCAGGCGGAGTGCCGTATCCGCGGAGAGTCCCGCAACATGCCGCGTCGTGGGCACGGGCTGCGAGAGTTGTGCAGGTGTCACGCCGGCGAGCGCGAGCGCCTCGGCATCCCAGTCGAGCGTCGACAGATTGAATAGCCCGGTCGCCGAAGCGATCGAATGATCGACGAGCCATACGCCGAACAGTCGGAAGAAGATGTATTCCTTGATCCCGACGAAGCGCCGGGCACGTCCGAAGAGTTCGGCACGCTCCTGGCGCAGCCACACCAGCTTGGCAAGCGGCGACATCGGATGCACCGGCGTGCCCGTGCGGCGGTAGATCGCGTCACCGTTCCATTCGGTCTTGATGCGCTCGGCCCAGGCCGCGGCCCGGTTGTCGGCCCAGGTGATGCTGCGCGTGAGCGGCGTTCCCGCCTCGTCCACCAGGATCAGGCTGTGCATCGCTGCGCTGAAAGAGATGCACAGCACCTCGCCCGGCTTCGCGTCGCACTGCTGCACGCACGAGGCGATGACGGTCATCGCGGCCTGCAGGATTCGCTCCGGGTCTTGCTCGGCGGCGGCGGTCTCCGGTCGCAGCAACGGATAGTCGACTGCGTGGTGGGCCAGCACACGCCCATCGACAGTGAAGGCGACGGCCTTGGTGCTGGTAGTGCCGATGTCGACACCGATGGCGATGCGAGTCATGGCGCGGGCCTCAGACCACCATGCCGAGCAGCATGATGAAGATGATGCCAACCACCGAGATCAAGGTCTCCATCACCGTCCAGGTCTTGAAGGTCTCGGGGACGGTCATGTTGAAGTATTGCTTGACCAGCCAGAAGCCGGCATCGTTGACGTGGGACAGGATGAGTGAACCCGCTCCTGTCGCGAGCACCAGCAATTCCCGGTTGACGCCCGGCACCATCGTGGCGAGCGGTGCCACGATGCCGGCGCCGGTGATGGTCGCGACCGTCGCCGAACCTGTGGCGATGCGGATCACGCCGGCCACGAGCCACGCCAGCAGGATCGGCGAGAGCTGTGCCTGCAGCGCCATCCGGCCGATCGAATCACCCACGCCGCTGGCCACCAGCATCTGCTTGAAGCCGCCGCCGGCGCCGATGATCAGCACGATCGCCGCGGTCGGCGCCAGACTTTCGTCGACGAACTTCAGGATCTGCTTCGAGTTGAACCCACGGGCGACGCCGAAGGTGTAGAGCGACAACAGCAACGCGGCCAGCAAGGCGGTGATCGGGTTGCCGATGAAGTCGAGCCACTGGCGCACCGCGTTCTTCTCGTCGAGCGTCACGTCGGCGAAGGCCTTGAGCAGCATCAGCGCCACCGGCAGCAACACCGTAACGAGCGTGACGCCGAAGCTCGGCAGGTCGCGCGCCTCCGGTTCGTGCGCCAGTTGCTCCATGAGTTCGGCCGACGGCTCGCCCGGCACATACTTCGAGATGAACTTGCCGAAGATAGGGCCCGCGATCATTGCGGTCGGCAGGCCCACGATGAGGCCGTAGAAGATGGTCTTTCCGACGTCCGCGCCGAAGATCCCGATCGCGAGCAGCGGCCCGGGGTGCGGCGGCACCAGGCCGTGGACCACCGAGAGGCCGGCCAACAGCGGGATGCCGATCTTGATCATCGAGACGCCAGTGCGCTTGGCGACGATGAAGACCAGCGGGATCAGCAGCACGAAGCCGATTTCGAAGAACAGCGGGATGCCCACCAGGAACGCCGCGAACATCATCGCCCAGTGCACGCGATCGCGTCCGAAGGCGTCGATCAGGGTGCGGGCGATGCGGTCGGCGCCGCCCGACTCGGCCATCATCTTGCCGAGCATGGTGCCCAGGCCGAGCACGATGCCCACGAAGCCCAGCACGCTTCCGAAGCCGTCCTGGAAGGACTTCATGACCAGGCCCACGGGCATGCCCGAGGTCAGGCCCAGGAATCCTGCGGCGATCGTCAGCGCAATGAAGGGATGGATCCGCCACCGCGTGATGAGCAGGATCAGGCCGATGATCGCGACGAGCGCATCGAGCATCAGGAACAGTTCTTTGCTTAGGCCGAACATGAATTTGTCTCCAGGCGACGGCCAGGTGCCGTCGATAAATGGAATGGCTGCTTGATGTTGTTTGGATAGCGCTGTCCCGCACTTCGCAAAAAATGCAGCGGTTCGCTGCAATCCTCCTCCGCCATCAGTCGATTTGGACAGCGCTATCCTAGGACAGCGCTATCCCGATCCAAATAGGCGTTTACCCTATGCGTAGCGCGCGGTTGGTTTGGCGCAGGTCCGATCTGGATAGCGCTATCCTTCGCGTGTCCGCAAACCCAATCCAAACCCGAAAAAGCCAGGTCAATGTCAAGCCCCGCCAGCTCCCGTCCCGGCCGCTCATCTGGCCGGATTACGCTAGACGACGTGGCCCGGGTGTCGGGCGTCAGTCCGATCACCGTGTCGCGCACCCTGCGCGGCGAGCGCAACGTCGCGCCGGAACTCAGCGCGCGCGTGCACGCGGCAGTCCAGAAGCTGGGCTACGTACCGAATATCGCGGCGCGCGCCTTGGCATCTGCGCGCAGCTCGCACGTGGCTGTCCTGATTCCTTCGCTGACTAACGCGCTGTTCGTTGAATTGCTCGAAGCTGTTCAGAGCACCTTGGCGTCCAATAGCTTCCAGACCTTGATCGGCGTCACCCACTATCGGGCGTCCGACGAAGAGACGCTGCTGCGCAGCTACCTCGCGCAATCACCGGCCGGCTTACTGGTGACCGGCTTCGATCGCAGCGACAACGCACGCCGAATGATTGCCGACAGCGGGGTGCCATGCGTGCACATGATGGAGACGACGCCACAGCCAGGCGTCTACAGCGTAGGCCTGTCGCAGCACGCAGCCGGCCGTGTCATCACCGAGCATTTGCTGCAGCGCGGGCATCGGCGCATAGCCTATGTCGCAGGCCAACTCGATCCGCGCGTGATGCAGCGCCTGCAGGGCTATCGGCAGGCGCTGAGCGATGCCGGCCGCTACGATCCGAACCTTGAGGTGCTGGACCCGGCGCCGACCTCGATGGCGCTCGGAGCCCGGTTGTTCGAGGAATTGCTGGCGCGCCAACCCGACGTGGACGCGATCTTTTTTTGCAACGACGACCTTGCTCAGGGTGCCCTGCTCTCCGCGTTGCGTATGGGCGTGACGGTGCCGCAACGGGTGGCTGTCGCCGGCTTCAACGACCTCGCCGGCAGCGATCAGATGCTGCCGCCACTGACCACCGTTCGCACGCCGCGCAGTGAGATTGGCAAGCGGGCCGCCTCAATGCTGCTCGCGCTCATGCGGGGCGAGACGGTGAACGAAGGCGCGGTCGACTTGGGGTTCGAGCTCGTTGCGCGAGGTAGCAGCTGACGAATCTCAGCCGGCCTTCGATCGCAGTCAAAATTCCGGATTCGCGTGCGCGAGTCGCCTGGACTGCGAGCGGACCGGCGACGAGCGCCAGCTGCGTCGATTCTGGCGACGTATTGATCGACGGAGCTGCGCCCGCGGACTATCCCGCTGCCAGATCCTGCCAGAGTCGATCATGCTGTCGGAATTCAGCGGATCGACTCAATGCCCTGCTACGCCACCTTGCGATTGGGACTGCTCTGGGCACGCTCCCGAAGTGCAGGCCGACTACGTCCGGGCCACCGACCGCCATGAGTGCGCCGGCTCCTGAGCGTGCCCTTCAGGGTCACGCGTAGCGCCCCTAGACATGATGGCCCGTCCTCGGAGGCCGGGCTGACGGAATTGGGTAGACGGGAAGGGTCTGCCTCCTGCAGGAGTACCGTGGGTTGCGCACCGAGGTGCGCCGAGCCACATGCAGAACACCCGAGGGTGTGGTCTGCAGCTTTGCACAGGAGGCAGACATGGAAGAAGTTAGCACCGTTTTTGTGGGTCTGGATGCCCATGCTCAGTCCACGGCCATCGCGGTAGCACACGTCGGGCGCGAGGCACCACGGTTTGTCGGCACGGTCGGTGCTCGCCTGAGCGAGCTGAGCAAGGCGCTGGGCAAGCTGGGCGAGCCCTCGACGCTGTTGATCGTGTACGAGGCCGGGCCCTGTGGCTACGTGCTGGCGCGCGAGCTGCGCGCCAAGGGCTGGCGCTGCGAGGTGGTGGCGCCTTCGCTGATTGCGCGCAAGCCGGGAGAGCGCATCAAGACCGATCGGCGCGACGCACTGAAGCTGGCCGCGCTGGCGCGTTCGGGCGACTTGACGACGGTGAGCGTGCCCGACGAACGCGATGAGGCCATCCGGGATCTGTGTCGTGCCCGGGTGGATGCCGTGAGGGCGCGGCTGAAGGCGCGCCAGCAACTCAAGGCGATGCTGCTGCGCCACGGGCGCCGCTACACGGGCAAGACGTCGTGGACGGCGGCCCACGAACGCTATCTGGCCACACTCGGCTTCGCGCATCCGGCCCAGGATATTGCCTATACCGAATACCGGCTGGCAGTCAGCGAGGCCGATGCGCGCGTGCGGCGCCTGACCGAGGCCCTGGCACAGCAGATCGAGAACTGGCGCATGCTGGCGGTGGTGCGCGCGCTGATGACCCTGCGCGGTCTGGACTTGGTGGCGGCCACCACGGTGGTGGCCGAGTTGGGCGACATGCGTCGCTTCGCCCATCCGCGCGATCTCATGGGCTACCTGGGTCTGGTGCCCAGCGAGCACTCCAGTGGAACGACACGACGCCAGGGCGAGATTACCAAGACCGGCAACGGGCATGCACGCCGTGTGCTCGTGGAGGCCGCCTGGAACTATCGCTTCCCCGCCCGCATCAGCCGTGTCCTGCAGGTGCGACAGCAAGATCAACCCGCAGCGGTGCGCGCGATTGCCTGGCGTGCGCAATTGCGCCTGTGTCAGCGCTATCGGCGCCTGAGCGTGCGAGGCATGCACCCGAACAAGGTCTGCGTGGCCATCGCCCGCGAGCTCGCTGGCTTCGTCTGGGATCTGGGCCGCCAGGTCCCTCCGCAGGCGTAACCCCTGTCACGCAGAAGCACCACTGAACTGAGTGTGTTCACACCGCACCCGCAAACCCGACGAATGCACACGATAGGGGAACCCTCGACCGGGCGACTATGTGGGCATCCACCAGGATGATCCCCGTTACTAGAGCGAGGCAGCCCCGCGACGCAGGCATGTAGTGCGGTACCCAAACCGCGGATATCAGTGTGATTCATCGTCGCTGAAGCTGCACGCGTCGTCTCCAAGGTGCGGTGTGACGCCCTTCAAACTTCACTGTCGGTCCCTCGCTATCGCGAACACTTCGCGAGGAACCCCCCCTGCGCCGTCTTGACAAGACGGGCCATATCAGTCGCTACTTCGATCGAGGGGCCGCGGCTGCGTCGTGAGCTTCGTGGATCTATGGTGGAGCGCTGCTTTGCAGCGGACTCCAGTTCAATTTCAACCTTCCGCGAGACGTTTACCCTCGCGTAGTCCTACCCTCGTCGCGACGACCGCTTGGGAGTTGATGCCCGCTGCGCAACAGCGGCAATCGCCTGAGCCAGTGCAGCGCGCGCGGCGCTATGGGCGCCCTTTTCATCCATCAGTTGCTCGCGCGTCGCGACCAACTGCTCCTCCAGCCCTCGAGAAGTAGCTTCAGCCCGAGCAAGCGCAGTTGACTGCTCAAGCAATTGCTCGTGCAACTCGTCCTCTGATTCACGAGCCGCCACAGCCGCTGCTCGTTGCGCTTTCCGCTCTGCATCCGCAGCCTCCTCCCACTGCGACCAACGCTTGCGTTCCTTGATCAACTGCGCCTCAATGGCCTTGGCTGCCTGCCGCGCTTGATCCACTTCGGTCAAAAAGCGTCGCTCATGGGCGGCCTCGCGTTCCTGCGTGCGCTGGCGTTCCTGTGTCCACGCCGTCTCACGACTCGACAAGGCCTGCGCATGCTCGTCGCGCAGCACCACGGCGTCACGCTGCAACTGCGCATTGGTGCCTCGCAGCTTCTCGACCTCGCTTTCGTATCGACTGCGAACCACCGCGATGTCGTTCTGCGCCTGCGCCAACTCGGCGCGCAACGCGTCGCAGGTCTGACGCGTCTCGGCCAGGGCTGAGTCGAGAGCCGCCTTTGTGGCCATCAGCTGCTCTTCGCGCGCGACGAGTGCTTCCTGGTCCAGCGACAACTGTTCTCTGCTTTGCTCGAGCGCCGCGCGCTCGTCCTGCAAAGCCTGATCGGCGATCGCGCGTGCTTCGTGTTTGGCGTGGTTCCAGGCGCCGCGCAAGCTCGGCGGCAAGTCGTCCTCGACCGGCTCTGACGCGTCGGCCATGCGCGCCGCGAGAGCTGCAAACCAGACATCCAACATGGGGCTGACCGTGTTCGGCGAGCCCCCTCCCAAGTGCTGACGCACGCGCTCGATGGTGGGTTTGAGCCCCTGGGCCAGGAGCGCATCGGCTGCTTGAGCCACCTCTTCCTGCTGGACCCCGCGTGGGCCGCGCCGGCGGATCGGTGGCATGGAGGTTGGCGTGGACGCCGAGACGCCCGCAGTGCGTGGTTCCATCGACAGCCCTCCAATTGGGGTCGATAACGCAAGATTATCGGCCCCGACCGAATGAATTGCGTTAGATACCCTATGTGCGATGAACAAAGCATACGAATAACGCGCCGGCGCGTCCACTTTGGCGGGACGTAGATGGCCCAAGGGCGAGTCCAAAGCCTCACAAGGCTTACCGGAAGTCGCGACTTCCCACGCGAAGTTGCCCGAGCAATGGGGTGTGATCCACCAGCTTCATTGCGACCAGCGAATGAACGCCTTTCTCGCTCTGCCAGGTGCCCTCGACGCTCAAGAGCTTGGCGCCGAGCAGCACCGTGCGCTGCTGCTCGGCCACCTGAGGCCACACGATGATGTTGACGGTCCCGGTCTCGTCCTCGAGCGTCGCAAAGATCACGCCCTTCGCCGTGCTCGGCCGCTGCCGGTGCGTCACGATGCCGCTGGCGCGAACCTTCTGCCGGTCCTTGGCCTGGGTCCGCAGTTGCTCCGAGGTCCGGATGCCCATTTCGGCCAGCTGCGATCGAATCAGCGCCAGCGGATGGCGACGCAGGCTCAAGCCGAGGGTCCCATAGTCGTCAGCAATCTCTGCGCCCTCCTCCGGCTCGCCGAACGCAATCGCATCCTCATGCGTGCGGGCTTCGCGCAGCATCTTCGTCGGCCGCGTGTCGATGCCCTTTGCGGCCCAGACCGCGTCGGGTCGTCTTCCTGCGAGGCTCAGCAGCGCATCCGCACTCGAGAGGCACGCGAGGTCATGGGCATCGAGCTCGGCGCGCATCGCGAGATCTTCCACGCTCGCAAACGGCGCCTCTGCACGCGCGGCAACGATCCGGTTTGCCGCGTCCTCGCGCATCCCGTTGATCCGCGACATGCCGAGACGCACGGCGCGCAGCGGCTGCTCGTAGGTGGTGTCCCAGCGCGACGAGGCTTCCGCCTGCGCCGGCTCCTCCAGGGTCGTTTCCCAATCGCTGACGGTGACATCGACCGCACGCACGACGACGCCATGTTCGCGCGCATCGCGCACCAGCTGCGCCGGCGCATAGAAGCCCATCGGCTGGCTGTTTAGAAGCGCTGCCAGCATCGCATCCGGATGATGGCGCTTGAGCCAGCAGCTCACATAGACGATGAGCGCGAAGCTTGCCGCATGCGACTCCGGAAACCCGTAGCTGCCGAAGCCCTCTACCTGCTTCGCGATCCGCAGCGCGAACTCCTCGGTGTAGCCCTTCCTCAGCATGCGCTCGATGAGCTTGCGCTGGTGCACTTCGAGCCCGCCACGCTTGCGCCAGGCACCCATGGCCCGGCGCAGCTGGTCCGCTTCACCGGGGGTGAAGTCGGCCGCGGCCATCGCGATCTGCATGACCTGTTCCTGGAAGAGCGGCACACCGAGCGTTCGCTCCGTCGCCGCGCGGATCTCGTCGCTCGGGTACTCGATCGCCTCCTCGCCGGCTCGACGACGCAGGTACGGATGCACCATGCCTCCCTGGATCGGGCCCGGCCGCACGATCGCCACCTGGATCACCAGGTCGTAGAAGCGCCTGGGTTGCATGCGCGGCAGCATGCTCATCTGGGCGCGGCTCTCGATCTGGAAGACGCCGACGGTGTCGGCCTTGCAGATCATCTCGTAGGTAGCGGGATCCTCGGCCGGCACTTCCTGCAGACGCATCGGGCGGCCGAGGGTCTTCTCGCCGGCGAGGTCCAGCGCGCGGTGAATGGCCGTGAGCATCCCGAGCGCGAGGATGTCGACCTTGATGAGACCGGTCGAATCGAGGTCGTCCTTGTCCCACTGGATGATGCTGCGGTTCTCCATGGCCGCGTTCTCCACCGGCACGAGGCGGCTCACCTTGTCCCGCCCGATCACAAAGCCGCCCGGATGCTGGCTCAGGTGCCGCGGAAAGCCACGGATCGTGTCCGCGATCGTGAGCCACCAGATGACCGTCGGGTTGGTCGGATCGATCTCGTTCTCCAGCAGGCATGCTTCGCTGATCCATTTTTCATCGGTGCCGTAGGCGGTTTTGGCCAGACGGTCGATCACGTCATCGGCGATGCCCAGGGCCTTGCCGACGTCGCGCAGTGCGGACTTGGTGCGGTAGGTCGTGGCCACCGCTGTGAGCGCCGCGCGATCCCTGCCGTACTTCTCGTAGATGTACTGCATCGCCTCCTCGCGCCGCTGGTGTTCGAAGTCGACATCGATGTCTGGCGGCTCGCGCCGCTCGACCGAGATGAAGCGCTCGAAGAGCACGTTCATACGCTCGGGATCGACGTTCGTGACCTCCAGGCAATAGCAGACCGCGCTGTTGGCGGCGGACCCTCGCCCCTGGCAGAGGATGTTGCGACCGCGCGCCCAGTGCACGACGTCGGCCACAGTGAGGAAGTAGCTCTCGTACTCAAGCTGGGCGATGACCTGCAGCTCGTGCTCGATCTGCCGGCGGACCTTCTCGGGCAGACCGTTGGGGTATCGGCGCGCCGCGCCCTCGTAGGTGAGCTTGCGAAGGTGCGAAGCCGGCGTCTCGCCTTCGGGAACAACTTCGCGCGGGTACTCGTACTTAAGCTCCTCCAGCGAGAAGGTGCATCGGCTCGCGATGCGGACGCTCTCTTCCATCCATTGGGGGATGAACAGCTTGGCGAGGATCGCGCGCCCGCGCAGATAGCTTTCTGCATTTGCCGCCAACGCGAAGCCCGCCTTGGCCACAGTTGTCCCATGCCGCACCGCTGTGAGAACGTCCTGGACGGGTTTCCTCTTGCGCGTGTGCATGAGCGGACTCGAGCTCGCCACGAGAGGCAGGCCTGTGCGCTCCGATACCTCGTGGGCGGTGCAGATTCGGATGTCATCGTCCAAGAGGAGCGGAGCCGTCACGACGATCCATCCCCGATCGGGAAACCAGGTCTTGAGCCACATGGCCTGTGCGAAGAGCGACTCCACCGTGGCGTCGTCCTCAGGCAGCAGCAGCACGAGGCAGCCTGGCATGCCCGCCAGGTGCGGCGCCTGGATGTTCTTGCCTTCGACATCACTCACGAGAGCGCTGTAGCTGCCTTTCGCTGCCCGCCGGCGCGCGAGGGTGATGCATTCGCAGAGATTGCTCCAGCCGAGCTTGTTCTGCGCCAGGAACACGACCCGTGCATGCGGCTTGCCGCGTTGGGTCGTCAGCAGGATCTCGCTGCCGCAGATGAAGTGCAGGCCGCATTCGCGTGCGTGCAGATGAGCCCGAACCACGCCGGAGACGGAACATTCGTCGGTCAGTGCGAGGGCTGAATAGAGCTTCGCCGCGGCGCGCTCGACCAATTCTTCGGGCTGGGAGGCGCCGACCAGGAAGGTGAAGTTCGAGCGACAGTGCAACTCGGCAAAGGGAGGCGGCTCGTCCATTGAATGCTGTACATAAAAACGGGGTATCCATTTAGCTCCAGCGACGAGAGATATATGGATGTTCATCCAGTAATCTACGCCACTTCCGCGGATCTGGGGATGTTGTCCACGACATCGCGATAGGTCAGCGGATCCGTGACGACGGCCTGCTGCAGCAGCCGGTAAAACAGCAGCCCTCGCGAGCGCGAGGCCCTGCGATTGAAGCGAAAAACAAACTCATCGAGGTAGGCGTCCAGATGCGCCGGCTGCACGGCGCCTTGGTGCGTGCCCAGCACCCAGCGCTTGACCAGTGCGGCCACGCGGTGAACGCCAACCATGGAGACGTGCGCGGGAACGTCGGAGCCCCGATGAACAGTGCGCTGGTGCAAATAGCCCAGATCCGCGAGATCGCGGTAGACGGCCGAGCCGTCGGTGCACACCTGTGAGCCAGGTTCGATGTTGGCGAGCACGAAGGGGATGACCTGCTCGGTGGAGCCGCGATGGATGCGCTCGAGCCGCAGTCGGCCGAAGCCCTTGGGCTCATGCAGTTCCACGGCGATCGCCACAGGTATCTGATGCGTCTGGCTTATTCGACCCTTGCCCCTCCCACGGGCGACAGGCTGCTGACGATCGCTGATGGCCAGATACATCTCGTCGACCTCCACGATGCCGCCGAGCCGTTCCCGCTCGGGGCGCACCATCGCCTGGCGAAGACGGTGCAGCATCGCCCAGGCCGTCTGGTAGCTGCCCAGGCCGAGCACGCGCTGCAGTCCGAGCGCGCTGACGCCATGCTTCTGGTTGGTGACGTACCAGGCCGCGGCCAGCCACACCCGCAGCGGCGTGCGGGTCTTCTCGAAGATGGTGCCTGCGGTCACCGTGCTTTGGGTCGAGCAGCTTCGGCACATCAGCCGTGCGCGGCTGGAGCGATAGGGCTCAGCGGCCACCCCGCAGCGCGGGCACACGAAACCTTGCGGCCAGCGCAGCCGCTCCAGATAGCCAAGACAGGCCTCTTCGGTGGCGAACCAGTCCAGGAACTGGTTCCAGTTCACGGGGTAGTCCTCTCCCGCCTTGGGGACTAACATATGGACGTCCATCCAGTGATGCTAGTTCAACTGGAGCTAAATGGATACCCCGTACATAAAACCAGTACTCTACGCGTCTGAACGCAAGCCGGCGCAGCGGTTACAGTTTTCTCGTAGCGACCTTCAGGAGAGCGCGTTCGCGCAGTTGTCCATGTGCTATTCCGCCCAGATTCGAGCCGAGTACAAGCAGTTCGTGCGCCTCTTTGGCGGCGAGCTGAGCCTGCGCGCTTTTTCCAAGCTTTATTTCGAGCGCCAGAGCGATCCGAAGATCAAGATTCCCAAGGGGATGGACGCCCTCTTCGACCAGCCGCAGTCGGACGAGGAGCGCCAGATCAAACTTTGGATCGATGCGTTCAATGCCGAGCAGGCAACGAAGTTCGAACAGGAGCTCTTCAAGCAGCGCAAGCGCTTACCCACCAAGCAAAAGGTTGGATGTCTCGAAATCGATCCAACTGGCAAACGATAATTGTCATGCTAAGTCCCCTTCAAAGCTCTGAGTCGGTGACCTCTCCCGCAATTGGCCCAATGGCTTTCATGCGTGTCAGGCGTCTGTCGAACGGCTCCTTGCGTCATCCTCTCGGCGCGCCGCACCCGCTTGATCGAGCAGTGCTTCATGCGAAGACCTCAAGGCGGCGCGACGAACGAATTCCTCGACGCTCAGCGCTTGAAGCTCGGCTGCGCGAGCAATGAGCTCGAGTTCCGCGACGGGCACATGGAGCCTGAGCCTGCCGGTTTTTTCATCGCGCAGGCGCGTGTATCGGCGTTTTCCGGTGCGCGTCATTGAGCTGCGATGTTCAGTCGGGTCGCAATCCGACTCAATTCGTTGGGGCCGATGTCAGCCCTCTCGCAGTCCAACTGTCTCGCTGAGGCCATCCTCGCGTTGTCGGAAACCGAGGGGCTCTGCCCGCGTTCGTTGGCGTCGTCACGGTCGAATGTGAAACCCGCCGGCACGCGGCCCTCGAGGGCACGCAACCTTCGGAGGATCGATTCGAGATCGTCGGTCACGACAGAACCGCACCCGCGATGTCTTCTGGCGAGTGCATCGGGCAGAGCGTCACGTAGTAGCCGTTCGCGTCCTCCAAGCTGGCCCGCGCGCCGCAAACGATGCACGCCGTTTGTGTCTGCTCCTCCGCGGCATCGACGATGGCGTCAATGCGATCGGCCAACGCATCCCCTTTCCGGGTCGCACCTCTCAACACGGCAACGCCCTCCCCTGGCTCATGAACGTCCATCCTCACGCGCGAAGTGCTACCGAGCCTGTAGTAGAAGCGCGCAGATCCCCACTTCTCCTTGATCTGGCGCCAGTGAAAGACGCGCTTGTTCTCGCCCAGAGCCACATCGATCTCCGCGCAGGCGCGTACCAGGATCGGCATCCAACCTCGATAGAACTCGAACCCAATATGGGGCCGATCGAACATGTACGGGTAGCGAGATTTGAGCTGTTCAACAGTGAGCATCGGCATGGCCTTTCAGGTTTGAGAAGATGGCGCGCGGTGAAAATCTCACCATTGAGCTAGCGTGGCGGCTCCTTGCTGATCCACCAACACACCGGGTCATCGCTCTCGACCGCCGCATCCAGTTGCCAGGGTTCGGGGTAGTGCCTGAGGATGCGATGGGCCAGCAGCTTCAGCTTGGGCGGGATGGGGCCGCCCCAGAGCGCCTCGTGCTTCTCTGGCTGGAATGCGAGGTCCCTCAGCAGTTCTCCCGCCCATTCCAGCGCCCTGCGCCTTTCATAGCCCACGGTCATGGTGTATTCCCGTTCTCGAAGTAGATGCTTGCGTCCTAGGGCCTGAGCACGATCGCAACGATCGAACCGTCGTCGTCGTCGTGGTCTTTGCGCGGCGAGGCCGCATCGGCAGAGCCGCATCGCGGCTGCAGTTCGAAATCGCCATCCTCGAAGTGCCAGCGCCTGGCCAGGGCGGCGGCGCCCAAGGCGTTCTCGGATGCCTTGCGCATCTGGCGCGGCGTCATCCAGGCCAACGCGCAGAACTGCAGGTTGGTGGGGCGTCTGAACGCGAGTCGGATCTTCTCGTCGGGGACCATGCGCGCCATCGTCGCCTCATAGATGGTGTGCGCGAGCACGAGGCGCCCCTCAATATCAGGCTCTTGAATCTCAAAGGCCGTGAAGCGCGAGCGAAGCGGCGCGCTGAGGCGCGCAGGATCGTTGGCCGTGGCGATGTACATCGCGTAGCTCGCGTCGAACTCGAAGTCCATGCTGACGTCCTTCGTGCAACCTGCCGTCGCGGGCTCGAGCAGGGTCAGCAATGCGTCTGTAGGGGACCCGTGCCCATTACGTTCGCTTGCCTTGTCGAGTTCATCGAGCAGCACGATCGGGTTGGCAAATTCACCCAGGACGATGGTTTGCCACAGCGCGCCGACTTGCGAGTTGCTCCAATATCGTTCGGAGCCTCGCAGACCGGCGTTCGATTGCGCGTTGTCGAACGCCTGACGATAGAGGCTCGTGCCGAGCACCTTCGCCAGCCGCTCGGTGAAATGGGTCTTGCCGACGCCGGGACTTCCGAGCAGCAGGACCGGCCCCGGCTTGGGTGCAGAGCCGGTGAGCTCAGCCAGCGCGAGACTGCGCTCGTAGAACGCGACAACCTCGGCGAAGTGGGGCATCTCCGCGCTCAGTGTCGTCAGCGCCTCGCGCCAGAATGGCGGGTGCGCGACGGCGCGCCAGGGGCCTCGCGTCATGACGTCGCTGAACTGCCGGAGATCATGCCTGACAACATCGGAGTCGCCCGTATCCGGGTTCTTCTTCAGCGCGACGATCCGTGCCCGCGCGGCGGCCCAATCGAAGACCTCCACCGTGTTGGGCGGCTGCTCGGGCACCTCTGCGGGAAACCTATCCAGTTCGTCGCCCGACCGGGCCACGGCCTTTGACCTTTTCTCCTCAATGCGCTCGGCCTCCAGGGCCTGCGCCTGCTCGTTCAGGCGCTTGAGCTCCTCCCTCATCCGGCTCAGTACGGGCTGAGGCAACAGGAAACGCACCCACGTGTCGGTGTCTTCGACGTGATACGAAGCCAGGTGAAGACCGAAGCCTTCTGGCGGGACCTCAGCAGTGGCGGCGTGTTTTGCCATCGGTGAGCTTTCAGGCTGCAGTGGACAGAGAAGAGGCCCGCGTGCCTTCCGAGACACCGACCAGGTGGGTGTACACGTCCAGCGCGCTGAGGATCCGCGGGTCGTCGCGCAGACGCCGCGCTTGCATGCGAACGGCCTCCGAGTCCCGCTTCCTCAACGTCTCGCCCGCCCATTCCAGGGCCCTGCGTCTTTCATGCGCCGTCGTCATGGATGAACTCCTTCCGAATTGCTCGACCAAGTTGTGGCGCGGGACGGCGCTGTCGGCAGTCGCTCCTGATGCTCGATGCGCTACTTCACCGATCGGCATGGGGCGTCATGCGTCGCAACTCGTCCATGACCCGGCGTCGGCCAATGTCCGAACCCAGTGACTCGAGCGGGACGCCTCCCAGTTCGCGATTGAAGCCGCGCAGCCACCGATGCGCCTTGCTCCTGCTGCCGAAAACACGGCACGCTTCGCGCGTCAACATCTCTTCGTTCTTGAAGAGCTCAATGATCGCATCGGGGTTGCACGTGACGTCCAGGAGATCGTCCGGTGCTCGATAGCCCAGCGCTGGATGTTCATTGAAGAGCCACACGTGCAGGTGAGGCAACGGGTAGCACGCCAGGGTTTCCCAATCGTCTTCCATGCCAAGCTGCTTCGCCGCGCTCCTCAATCGGTCACAGACCTCATTGAGCTGCGCCGTGCCTCGCGTCGGCCTGGCCATCCACGTGTGCATGCTTCTTTGCTCGTCTGCCGCGCGTTCGAGTTCGAGTACATCGGGATAATGACGCAACGCCGATTCGACCTCGGAAACGAGCTGTTTGGGCAAGGACGCACCCCACCTGTGGGTGTGCTTGGCGGTATCGACGATGCTCCAGAGGATCTTTCCGGCCTGGATGAAAGCATCCATTCGTTGGTGTGGCATGGTCATGTGTGCGATCCTCGAAACAAGATGTGGACGCCGGCGGTGTCGCGCATCGTTAATACAGCATGGATGCGGCCGCGCGTTCGTCGCCGACGATCTCCACCGGCAAGTCCGCGACGCTCAGGCACCGGCGCCCGCTCTGAACGACACGCGCAATGCTCCTGCACGAACTGGAAGATCTCGCGCGCACTCAGGTGGGTGAGCTTGCGCGACAGCGCGGGCTGCGGGGGCGCGAAGCGAGAGACGCCGAAGCTTTCGCGCGGCCGCGGTGGCAATGAGATAGGCCGCTTGTAGCGCCTGCTCGCCACGCGGGGGCAAGATCGCGAACTCGCGATCGCAACGATTCGGGCAACGCGACTGCATCGTTCGAGTTGGCGATGTAGATGGCCAGGCTCGTGTCGAACGTGACGTCCAGACCCGCGTCCCGCAACGCGCACGCGGTCAGGGGCGCCAGCAGCGAATGGAACGCGGCCAGCGGGTTGTATTGGGCGTGCGGCGGCGCCTTGTCGATCTCTTCGATCACGAAGACCGGGTTTGCCGTCTCGCCAAAGACGATGCGCTCGCAGACGATGCCGTGCGACGCCGTAGACCAGTGACGTTCCGTCCCGAGCCAGATGGCCGCCGCTTGAGCGTTCTCCATCGACTGGACGTGAATGGACAGCGCGACGCGGCTCGCAACGAATTGCGTCGCCTCCCTGCATGTGCGGGTGCGCTTCAACCAGGAAGGCGAGATCACGGCCCCATCGATCCGGATTGCGTCCAGGATTGACGCCTGTGCGCAAGCCCCCGGATTGGTTGATCCGGTTCACAAGACGCGTGGCGTGCTGTCGGTGGTCCTCGTCGCGTGTGGCTTCTGCTCGCGATGCGGCGTCCCAAACTTGCGCCGCGGCAAGCACCCGGTGCATGCGCCCCGGGTCAACGTCTGAAAGAGCACCGTCAAAGTCCGCAACAAATGACGCCTTGTCGACGACGATGACGCGCTGGTCCAAGTCCTTGCGGCGCGAACTCGATGCCTTATGCTCCACGACCTCACGCCGCGCATCTGCAACGATCGCAGCTCGCTTCCGCTCTGTCGATTGCTGCGCTCGTTGCAACACCTCCGCTTCGACGGCGGCGATGAAGGAGGTTGGAAGAAGAAGCTCGAAGGGCTGTCGACCATCCTCGTAGGTACCGAACCAGCATGTCGCATTGCCACTGGATAGCGCATTGTCTCTTGCGCAATCGCGTTCGGCCGCTGTCATGGAGATTCGTCTCCGCACTCTTCTTCGAACGGGACGTGGCCGCGTGGAACGCGCCATGAAGCCAGCTTGGCTTTCGAACGTGCGCACGGCGCTGCAGCGTTCTTGCCAGACCGGTTGACCCGGCCCTTCAAGGGCCCGCCTTTGAGAAGTGTCAGCACGCGCATCACGCTCACCTCTTTCAATTCGCTTCGCAATGGCACGTTCACCATCCTTGCCGTGCTCCCGGGATCTGCGGACACTCGCGTTCGCGAATTACTGTCCAAACGACACAAATGCGCAGTTGCGCTCATCTCAGCCCTTTCGGCGATTCTGTTGCTCCTTGCGAGAGTGCAATCGGAGCGGCGTCGCCCAACCCATCAACTGCTGACGCGACCGATCGTCGCCATGACGCTCCACCACCCGAATCGAGTACCTCTGCCGAAGCCTGCGCATTGAGGAACTTGCAGAGTTTCAGAAGGTGCGAGTTTCGCACCTTCTGTTCTCGCTGACAAGGTGCCCGCCGAAACAACAAGCGGACTCATGCAGCGCTCACCCTACAGCCGAGAGAACCAGGTCATGGCAGAGATCTTGAAAGAATGGCGTCGGGCCGCCGGGCTCACCCAGAAGCAGATCGGCGAGCTCGCGCTCCTTCGCAAGAGCGATGTGACCAAGGTGGAGACGGGCGTGCGGATGCTCAGCTACTTCGAGCTTCGTCGTTGGCTGGCGGCGCTGGCCCTGGACATCCCGCTCTTCGATGCCGAGTTTGAGCATCGAATGCAGGGTCCGCTCGATCCCCTGGTTCACGATCCGCGCGCCTAGGGGTTCCTGGCCATGGATCCGGCCAAACAGGAACAGCTGGACCCGGGTCCCCTGTGGTTGCTCGGGCAAGCGATACGCCGTGAACGCGAGCGCCAGGACGTGAGCCAGGAGCGCTTCGCGTGGCTCTTCGGGTTGGACAGAAGTTATGTGGGCCGGGTGGAACGCGGCGAAGTCAACCTGACCTTCCGGAAACTCATGGTCTTCATCCGGGCCCTTCGCGCCGAGCCGGTCACGTTCTTCCGCGACCTGCACGTCGACCCGCACGCGCGCCGGCAGGTGCCGCAACGAAAGCCGCTTCCCCGCGCCGTGAACGACTTGTCAACCATGGTGGGCTTGGCGGTGATGAAAGAGCGGCAATGGGCCGGACTCACCCAGGAGGAACTTGCCGACAAAGCGGGTGTGGCGCGCAGCTACATCTCCTGGCTCGAATGCGGACGGCGAAACCCGACTTTCGCGCAATTGATGCGAATTCTGGAAAGCCTCGGGGTGGAGCCTGCCGAGTTTTTTCAGCACTTTCCCTTGCCGCCCAAAAAAAGAACTTCCAAATAACCTGCAGGACGGCTAACTCTATTGCCAAATTGGCCAAGCGCCCATCTATTGCGTGCTTTTCAGGACCAGGGTTGCGGAGACTCAAAACGATGGTCGTCCATTTTCATCGTCACTGCAGAAAAACAAGCGTATCGCGGCCGTCCTGCAATAGCAGGCGTCCTGCTTAGCCATGCAATTCAATTCAGGCAAAGAAAGACTTTTTTCACCCGCGAGTTTCTCTGAGTTCCACTCACGGCGTTCAACGCGAACCGTATTGGCGCAAGGGAAGGCTGCGGGGCAGCCCCGCTCGTGGTCATGCGTGTCGTCGGGCGAGACTGTCGCCATCGCAGCAGCGCCAACCGCGCGGGGCTCGTCCGAGGGCCAGTTCGGTGACGAACACGCCATGCGCTCCGGCCGCGAACGCCAGCCAACCGTCCTCGCACGCGGCTCAAATGTAACGAAACGCTTGGCGGACTCGGTCCGCCAGTGGCCGTCTGCGCCCGCCAGCCGTGGGCTGCCCCGGCCCGCTCACGAGCAGTGCCTCACGCTGCAGGCGGGCTCGCGTCAACTGGACAAAATGAATGGCCAGGGTGCGATTAACCAACCATTGCTCCTCCACTCGCATCTCCTCGCAAATTGTGAAAATTCAGATAATCTGACGCCACGGTCTATGGTGAACGTCGGTGTTTCATCAACTGCGTCTCGAACTTATTTCTGACCATTGAGCATTAACACGGAAATAGCGACGAAGCGCGCCCCCGGCGCTTCGATCGTTCGCTTTCAGGGGCGCTCAAGCCTTTTGAAGCCGGTTACTTGACAGCAATTGGCAGACATATCATCAAAATTCTTTCGATTCCGACAGGAGATGACCATGAGCGAAAACCGGCAACCTGATGATGACGAGAGCTTGCGCCCCCTGGAGAAGGTGGCGGCTAAGTTGGAGACCAGCGTGCGTAACCTCGCCCGCTGGCGCAAGCGCGGGGACGACCTTCCACCGTTCTACAAGCTCGGCAATCGCATATTTTGCAAGGTCGGGGAAATAAACGCCTGCATCGAACGCCGACGCGTGGAGCCACCTGCGCCCCCCGCCCCCTCCACCGCAGCCCCCCGGCCCTCCCGGCCCTCCCGGAAGGCGAAAGGAAAGCATTGATGGCGGGCATGCCGACCAGGCGGCGCACCAAGCGCGCCCGCAGGCGCATGGAGCGCGCCTGTGGCGCCGCGCCTCCCCGCCCGGGCGAACGGGCGCGGTTCGCCAGCGCCCCAAAGCCAACCCATGGCGTCCCTGCGGGTTCAGCAGTACCATGTTTTCGCCGGCCCCCTCGCCTGTGCGCCGGCGCTGCAGCCAGCCTGATCTGCTTGATGAGTAAATGATGACTGAAGCGAACGCCGACCGCCGTTGCTATCAATTTCGCAGCACGCGAGCGAGCACTGGCGCGGGTTCTTGGGTGGCAAATGCCCGGATTCGAACTGCGGGACACAGGAATCAAAATCCGGCGCGCGTGTACTTTTCCGCCCTCGGAGGGGCCTCAAACGCACCTTGGACCGTTGCATGCCCTAGTGATGAGTATCTGATGAGTCACGCCCCAAACAACGAGGCCCACTACCGTTTTGGCAGCGGGCCTGGCGTGTCCCTCAGAGGAAGAGTGAATGGTAGGACGTACTGGATTCGAACCAGTGACCAACGGATTAAAAGTCCGCTGCTCTACCAACTGAGCTAACGTCCCCTACCTGTTCAGGCATCTTTGCCGGCGTCGAATCCGGCAAAGCCAGAAATTATAGCGTGGTGTTTCGGGCAATCCGGTCCAGCACCCAGCCCGCTGCACATTGACCGAAAGTCGCCGTCACGCTCACGACCGACCCGTAGCCGTGACAGTTGAGCGACCCGTCGCCTTCGACCGCGCACGAGGCGTCGGGCGGCGCCACGCTCTCGCGGCTGAAGACGCAGGCGATGCCGATCTTGCGGCCTTCGCGCGGCGCTCCGTGCTCCTTGCGCAGACGTTGACGCAACTGCGCGAGCAAGGGGTCGTGCGTCACCAGCGCAAGGTCGTCGATGTCGACCTTGTGCGCCAGTCGCTTGCCGCCCGCCGCGCCCGCGGTGATGAAATCAGCCTTCGTGGCGCGCGCCCACGCCGCCATCGCGACCTTGGCCCGCACCTGGTCGCAGGCATCGATGAGCGCCGTCGGTGCCCCATTCGCTTCGTGCGCAGCGGCAAGCAAGGTCTGCCAGTTGCCCGGCTCGACGAAATCGTCGATGGCCAGCACCTCGCACGACGGGTTGATCTGGGCGATGCGCTCCCGCATCGCTTCGACCTTGGCCTGGCCGATCGTGGCGTCGAGTGCATGGATCTGGCGGTTGATGTTGGATTCGGCGATGTGGTCGAGGTCGATCAGGGTCAGCCGTCCCACCCCGCTGCGCGCGAGCGCCTCCGCGGCCCATGAACCGACGCCGCCGATGCCGGCGACCATCACATGCGAGGCCCGTATCGCAGCCGCGCCCGAGACGCCATAGAGGCGCTCCAGCCCGCCGAAGCGGCGAGCCAGATCCGCATCGTCTGCAGCTACGGCCGGCATCATGATCGGGCGCGATGGACGGCCGCGCTCAGCGCAGCCGCGAAAGCCGCTCGCGTCCGGCCTGTGCGGCCTCGGACTGCGGATAGGCCTTCGTCAGGTCTTCGAGCGTGCGCCGCGCTGCGCGCGTGTCCTTCAGCTCGATCTGGCAGTTTGCGATCGACAGCACCGCCTCCGGCGCCTTCGCATGGTCGGGCGCCAGCGAGAGCATCGAACGGAAGTTCGCGATGGCCTCGTTGTAGTTGCGGGTCGCGTACTGGGCGTTGCCGAGCCAGAACAGCGCCGAAGCGTTGTAGCCGCTCTGCGGATAGCGCTTCACGAAATCGGCGAAAGCGGTTTGCGCCTGCGCGAACTGCCCCGCGCGGAAGATGCCCAGCGCCGCATCGAAGTCGGCCTTCTCGCGCGGATCGGCATTGAACTCGCGACCGTCGATCGAGACTTTCGAGGGCTCGTTCTTCTTGAGCTGGGTATCGACTTCGGTCTGACGCTGCTGCATCTCCGAGAGCGACTTCGTGAGCTGCTCGTTCTGCCCGGTCATGCGGGCCAGGTCGCCGCGCATCTGCTCGATCTGGTTCTGCAGATCGAGCAGGCTGCGGCGCAGCTGCGCGTTTTCCTCGGCGCTTTGCGTGCGGATGGTCTCGACCCGCTGCCGCAGGTCGAGAATCGCGCGTCGCGCCTCGTCGTCCTCGAACAGCGCGGCCTGCGCGCCGAGGGAGGCGCAAAGCAATGCGGCTGCGAGGGCAGCGCCTCGCAAGAGAGCACCGCGCATCATCAGCGGTAGGTGATCTCGGCGCGGCGGTTCTGCGCCCAGACTTCCTCACCCGTGCCCTGCACCGCCGGCTTTTCCTTGCCGAAGCTCACGGCCTCGATCTGGCTGTCGGACACGCCGAGCAGCACCAGCGCACGGCGCACGGCTTCGGAACGCTTCTGGCCGAGCGCGAGGTTGTACTCGCGGCCGCCGCGTTCGTCGGTGTGACCTTCGATCGAGATGCGGCGCTGGGGATTGGCCTTCAGGAAGCGGGCGTGGCCGTCGATCAGCGACTGGAATTCGGGCTTGACGGTGTAGCTGTCGAAGTCGAAATAGACGATCCGTGCCACACCGACCGGACCCTGTGCGGTTTGCGCGCTCTGGTCGATCGAGACCGGTGCGACGCCGCTGGCCGCCCCACCCGAGCCCTGGCCACCGCGGTCCACCACCGGCGTCTCGTTGAGCTTGGTGCCCGACGAGCAGCCTGCGATCAGGGCGACGATGGCCAGCGAATAAATCGTACGTTTCAACATTTCGAACTCCTCAAGTTAGTCATTGCTTTTGAAACGGACCCCAGTCCGGTTCACGGATGTCTCCAGCCTGTCCCGCGAGGCGGGCTTTTATCTTTCCGTCGAGCGTCGTTGTCATCAGGGCCTCGCGGCCCTGAAGCTTCGTGGCGTACACGATCAACTTGCTGTTGGGAGCAAAACTGGGGCGCTCGTCGGCGGTGGTGTCGGTGATGGCCTGCACGTTCCCGCTCTGCAAGTCCATCACGTGAAGCTTGAACCCGCCATTGATGCGCGAAATGTAGGCCAACCACCGTCCATCGCCGCTGACGGATGGAGAGATGTTGTAAGAGCCGCTGAAGGTGACGCGGGTCGGGTTGCCGCCGCCGGCGCTCATCTTGTAGATCTGAGGCGCGCCGCCGCGATCGCTCACGAAGTAGATCGTGCTTCCGTCCGCCGAGTACACCGGCTCGGTGTCGATGCTGTTGCTCTGCGTGAGCCGGCGTGGCTCGCCGCCGCCGGACGAGATCGTGTAGAGCTGCGAGCCGCCGTCGCGGCTCAGGGTGACGGCCAGCGTATTGCCATCGGGCGCCCACGCAGGCGCGCTGTTGGAGCCGCGGAAATTGGCGACCAGCCGGCGCTGGCCGCTTGCGACGTTGTGCACGTAGACCACCGGCTTGCGCGACTCGAAGGACACATAGGCGAGCTGCGTTCCGTTGGAAGACCAGCGCGGCGAGATGATCGGCTCCGGGCTCGCGAGCGCGGCCTGCGCGTTTTCGCCATCGGCGTCGGCCACCCACAGGTTGTAGCGGCTGCCGCCCTTGGTGACGTAGGCGATGCGCGTCGAGAAGATGCCCTTCTCGCCGGTGAGCTTCTCGTAGACGTAGTCGGCGATCCGGTGCGAAGCGAGACGCAGGTCGCCCTGCGGCACGGTGTAGCTCTGACCGCCGAGATCCTGGCCGCGAACCACGTCCCAGAGACGGAAGCGCACTTCGTAGCGACCATCGGGAAGACGCGTCACGCTGCCGGCCACCACGGAATCGGCCGTGCGCTGGCGCCAGAGGCTCAGGTCGGGACGGGAGGTCTCATCGAGCGCCTGGCCCGAGGCGTCGACGCCACGGAACTGGCCGCTTCGTTCGAGGTCGGCCTGCACGATGGCGGAGATCTTCTGGGGCGAGCTCTCCTCACCCTTGAAAGGAACGAGTGCGATGGGCAACTGCGTCAACCCCACACCCGACACCTCGACCCGAAACTGGGCGAGCGCGGGAAGTGCGGGGGAGGCAGCGAGAGCCGCAATCAAGGCGCGGCGAACGAAGAACGATGAAGAAGGGGTTGGGGAGAAGTCTTGCAACGGCTTTTTCATGCGGTTCGGAGAGATTTCCGAGGAATAAGTTTCCCGCCTCGGACCTGACGGGGCCACATGGTACACATTGCGATGCGGCCCGAGTCACAAAACGTGTACAAGAACCGGTCCGGTCCTACACGGAAGGCGCGAACGTAGAATGCGCCGCCATGCAGCCCTCCCCCGCCGCCGACGATGCGCGGCCCCCCTTGACGCGCCGACTCGCGCGACTGATGACCTGGTTCGGCGGCTCGCGCCAATGGTGGGCAATCGGATTCCTCACCGCCAGCATCGCCGCGCTGACCGAAGCGCTCATGCCCGCCCTCACGAAGCCCCTGCTCGATCGAGGCTTCACCAAAGGCCAGCTCCAGCTCTGGATGGTGCCGGCCGCGATGATTTCGCTCTTCGCAGTGCGCGGACTCGCCCAGTTCGTCTCGCAATATGCGCTCTCGCGCATCGCCAATGAAGGCATGCAACGGCTGCGGCGCATGCTCTTCCAGAAACTCATGGCGGCGGAGCTCGCCCTGTTCTCGCGCCACTCGGCCAGCACCTTGTCCAACACGGTCATCTACGAAGTACAGACCGGCGGAATGCTGCTGATACAGGCCCTGCTGGGGCTGTCGCGCGATGGGCTCACCCTGATCGCGCTCGTGATCTACCTGCTCTACCTCAACTGGAAACTCACGCTCATCATCTGCGTCATGGTGCCGGGCGTCGCGTGGATCATGAAGATCCTGTCGAAGCGGCTCTATCACCTGACGAGATTGGGTCAGCTCGCGACCGACGAACTCGCCTACGTCGTCGAAGAAAACGTGCTCGCCAATCGGGTCGTGCGCCTGCACAACGCGCAGGCGAGCCAGCTGGATCGCTTCGAGCGCCTGAGCCACAGCGTCAACCGCCTGGCGCTGAAATCCACCATCGCTTCTGCCGCGATGACGCCGCTCACGCAGTTGCTGGCCGCCGTCGCGTTGTCCATCGTGGTGGTGATCGCGCTTTGGCAAAGCAGCGAGCACGGGCTGACGGTCGGCGGTTTCGTGGCCTACGTGGCCGCGATGGCGATGCTGATCGCGCCGATCCGTCGTCTTGCCGACGTGGCGAACCCGATCACCCGCGGACTTGCGGCACTGGAGCGGGGCCTCGACCTCTTCGACACGGTCGGCCCCGAAAAGCAGGGCCAGCACGAAATCTCGCGCGCCTCCGGGCGCATCGAGCTTCGCAAGACGCGCGTCAACTATCGTGGAAGCGACGAGGCTCGTGCCCTCGACGATGTCGATCTGGTGATCGAGCCCGGCGAAGTCGTCGCCTTCGTGGGACCTTCGGGCTCCGGCAAGACGACCCTCGTCAACCTCCTGCCCCGCTTCGTGCTGCCGAGCGGCGGCGAGGTCCTGCTCGATGGCCAGGATGTTGGCGAGTGGCAGCTCAGGAGCCTGCGCGCGCAGTTCGCGATGGTCAGCCAGGACGTGGTGATGCTCAACGACACGCTGGCGGCCAACGTGGCCCTCGGCGCCGAGATCGAGCGCGACCGGATCCTCGAATGCGTGGCGGCCGCCAACCTCGCGGTGCATGTCGAGAGCCTGCCGAACGGCATCGACACCGTGCTCGGCCACAACGCGACGCAGCTTTCGGGCGGGCAGCGCCAGCGTCTCGCGATCGCGCGCGCCCTCTACAAGAACGCGCCGATCCTGTTGCTGGACGAGGCCACCTCGGCGCTCGATACCGAATCCGAACGGCTGGTGCAGGAAGCACTGCAGCGCCTGATGCAGGGCCGCACCACCCTCATCGTCGCGCACCGCCTCTCGACCATCCAGCACGCCGACCGCATCGTCGTCATGGACCACGGCCGCATCGCCGAGCAAGGCAGCCACGCGCAACTGATGGCCCTCGACGGCCTCTACGCCCGCCTGCAACACCTCGCCATCCGAGGCGCTGCACCAGGGCAGGATCCCACCATCTGACCCAAGCGGGATACCAGAAACACCGCGGAACCGGCTCCGCCGGGCCGCTGGTGTTGCCCCCCGGTAGGGGGGTCAGAGCCACACGAAGTGGGCGAGGCTGGGGGGCGAGCCTATAACAATACGATGTCGTACTGGCCTTGCCCCATCGCGGGCTCGGCCTGCAGCGAGATCGGCTTGCCGATGAAGTCGCTGAGCCCGGCCAGGTGCTGGCTCTCCTCGTCGAGGAACAGCTCGATCACCTGCGGCGACGAGACGATGCGGAATTCGCGCGGCGTGAACTGGCGCGCCTCGCGCAGGATCTCGCGCAGCACGTCGTAGGCGACGCTGCGGGCGGTCTTCACGATCCCCTGCCCGCCGCATGCAAGGCAGGGCTCGCACAGCATGTGCGCCAGCGATTCACGGGTGCGCTTGCGCGTCATTTCCACCAGTCCGAGCTGCGAGAACCCGCCCGCGGTGGTCTTCACGCGATCGCGGGCGAGTTGCTTGCGGAACTCGGCAAGCACCTGCTCGCGATGATCGTCGCGCGCCATGTCGATGAAGTCGACGATGATGATCCCGCCCAGGTTGCGCAACCGGAGCTGTCGTGCAATGGCCTGCGCGGCCTCGAGGTTGGTCTTGAAGATCGTGTCGTCGAAGTTGCGCGCCCCGACGAAGCCGCCGGTGTTCACGTCGACCGTCGTCAGCGCCTCGGTCTGGTCGACCACCAGGTAGCCGCCGGACTTGAGATCGACGCGCCGCCCCAGCGCCTTGGCGATTTCCTCGTCGATCGAATAGAGGTCGAAGATCGGCCGCTCGCCCTTGTAGAGTTGCAGCTTGCCCGCCGCCTGCGGCATGAATTCGAGTCCGAACTTGAGAAGCGAATCGAACTGCTCGCGCGAGTCGATGCGGATGGTCTGCGTGTCCTCGCTCGTCATGTCGCGCAGCACGCGCTGCAGCAGGCTCAGGTCCTGGTGCAGCAGCGACATCGGCGGCATGCGCACCGAAAGCTCGCGAATGCGCGACCAGGTCTTGCGCAGGTAGGCGATGTCCTCGGCGAGCTCCGCATCGCTCGAATCCTCGCCGTTGGTGCGAAGGATGAAGCCGCCCGTGTTCGCCGGCACCACGCCGCCGGTTTCCGCAGCGGCCGCGGCCTCGATCAGCGCCTGCATGCGCGAGCGCAATGCATCGCGAAGATCCGGCGGGATCTTCTGCGAGACGCCGATATGGTTGTCCTGCGGCAGAAAGACCAGGAGCCGCCCCGCGATGCTGATCTGGGTCGACAGCCGCGCGCCCTTGGTGCCGATCGGGTCCTTGATGACCTGCACCAGCAGCGACTGCCCTTCGAACACCTGCTTCTCGATCGGGATCATCGCGCCGGCGTTGCGGTGCTCGCGGTCCGCCTGAACCGTGCTCGGCCGCGAACCCGGCGTGAACGGCGCCACGATGTCCGCCACGTGCAGGAAAGCCGTGCGGTCGAGGCCGATGTCGATGAAAGCGGACTGCATGCCGGGCAGCACCCGGGACACCTTGCCGAGGTAGATGTTGCCGACCAGACCCCGCTCGAGGGTGCGTTCCAGGTGGAGTTCCTGGACCGCGCCATGCTCCACCACGGCGACGCGGGTCTCTTGCGGCGACCAGTTGATCAGGATGTCTTGCATCTGTTGTCTAAAGCCTGAACCCTGCCTGGCGCAGCAACCGGGCGGTTTCGAACATCGGGAGGCCCATGATGCCCGAATGCGAGCCACTGATGTGTTCGATGAATGCGGCGGCCCGGCCCTGGATCGCATAGGCACCGGCCTTGCCGAGCGGCTCGCCGGTGGCAACGTAGGCGGCGATCTGCACGCCATCGATCGGCGCGAAGCTGACATGCGAGACATTGAGCAGCGCCCCCCGATCGGCGCCGTGCTGGAGCGCGATCGCGGTCATCACGCGATGGGTGTGGCCGGAGAGCATTTCGAGCATGCGCTTCGCATCGCGCGCGTCTTCGGGCTTGCCGAGGATCGTCCGCCCGAGCGCGACGGTCGTGTCGGCGCACAGGATCGGCGCGGGCGGCAAGCCGCGCTGTTCCCAGCGCGCGACGGCCGCGTCGAGCTTCAGCCCGGTCACCCGCTGGACGTAGGCCGTCGGCGATTCGCCCGGGAGCACGGCCTCGAGCGCTTCGGCATCCTCGCCAGGCTCGGCCAACAACAGTTCGTGCCGGATGCCCAGCTGCCCGAGCAACTGGGCGCGGCGCGGACTCTGCGACGCGAGATAGATGAAATCGGGGGTCACGTGAGCCCCCACGCTCGGCACTTCGTGTCCTCGCTGCCCCCCGAGGGGGAGCGAGCTTGCTTGGGGCGGCCCGGCACTGCGCTCATTCGCGGTGGTACGGATGGCCGGCGTTGACCGACCAGGCGCGATAGAGCTGCTCGACGAGCAGCACCCGCGCCATCGCGTGCGGCAGCGTGAGGTCGGAAAGCCGGATGCGCTCATGCGCCGCGGCCTTGAATGCAGGGTCGAGCCCGTCGGGGCCGCCGATCACCAGCGCGACGTCGTCGCCCTCGCCCTGCCACGCCTGCAGACGGGCGGCCAGCGCCTTGGTGGTGAGCGCGGTGCCGCGCTCGTCCAGCACGACGATGCGCATGCCCTTGGCGATGGCGGCCTCGATGCGCTCGCGCTCGGCTGCGTAGAGGGTTTCCAGCGTTTTCGAGCCGCGCGGCTCGGTCTTGACCGCACGCAGCTCGAGCTTGAGCTCCGGCGGGAAGCGCTTGGCGTAATCGTCCCAGGCGGTCTGCGCCCAGTCGGGCACGCGCTGCCCGACTGCGACCACCAGGAGCTTCATGACCGGGCGGAGGTGGTCTTGCGCGCGGCCTTCTTCGCCGCCGGCGCCGGCGCCGCTTTCTTCGTCGCGGCCTTCTTGGCGGGTGTCTTCACGACCACGGTCTTGGCCGCCTTCGGCGCCACAGCCTTTCCGGCGGGCGCCTTCCTGGCGGCAGTCTCCTTGGCCGCGGGCCGCTTGCCGGCCAGCTCCGCGGTGCGGGCGGCGGTCTTGGCGGCGCTGGAACGCCGCAGCGAAGTGTGTTTCGCCGCCGGCGCCTTGTCGGCCTCTTCCGATGCCCTCACGGCGATCGGCTTGGTGGCGCCGAGCTTGGTCCGCACCGGCTTGTCGCCCCAGATTTCCTCGAGGTGGTAGTACTGGCGGATCGCGGGCTGCATGATGTGCGCGACCGCGGAACCGCAGTCCACGATGATCCATTCGCCGTTGGCCTCGCCTTCGACGCGCGGCTTGTTGAAGCCGGCTTCGCGAACCGCGTCGAGCACGCTCGCCGCCAGGGCCTTGGTCTGGCGGTTGGAGGTTCCGGAAGCGACGATCACGCGCTCGAAGAGCGGGGAAAGATGCTCGGTATCGAAAACCTGGATGTCATGCGCCTTGACGTCCTCGAGGCCATCGATGATGGCTCTCTGGAGTTTCTGGGTGTCCTTCTTGGCGGCGGCTTCGGTTCTCATCAGGCGGATCGGTAGAGATGGTGTTGTTCAATATAGCGTGCAACCGCCGGCGGAACCAGTTGGCGAAGGTCCTCCCCTCGCTGGGCGCGCGCACGGATGTCGGTCGCGCTGATGTCCATCGGCGGGAGCTGGAGCTTTTCGAAGCGGGCGCCGGGCGGCACGGAAGGCAGCGAGGATGGATCGAACTGCCCGTCGGAGCCCGTGGAGAGTGCGCGGTATGCTACCGAAATTATAGCGATCGAAAGAATCTCTTCGAAGCCGTGCCAAGTGTGGAGCGAACTCGCCTGGTCGGCGCCCAGGATCAGCACGAACTGCGCGCCGGGCTGCTCGTGTTGCAATTCGCGCAAGGTGTCGAGCGTGTAGGTCGGACCGGCCCGCAGGATCTCGCGCGGATCGACCCGGGTGTCGGGCAGATCGTCGAAGGCAAGGTGCGACATGGCGAGGCGATGCTGCGCCGGGCTCAACGCCCGGTCCTTGTGCCAGGCCTGGCCCGTCGGAAAGATGCACAGCTGCGTGAGGTCGAGCTG
This sequence comes from Variovorax sp. HW608, assembly GCF_900090195.1. Classification (NCBI taxonomy): domain Bacteria; kingdom Pseudomonadati; phylum Pseudomonadota; class Betaproteobacteria; order Burkholderiales; family Comamonadaceae; genus Variovorax; species Variovorax sp. HW608. The sequence goes on along the minus strand of NZ_LT607803.1, from coordinate 5,736,514 downwards.
TGCCAGCGCCGCCTGCGCCATCGCCACATGCGCGTTGTGAGGCGGATCGAATGCCCCGCCGAAGACCCCGATCCGCGGCTTCTTCAGAGCCATTCGCGCCGCACGATGAAATCCCGGTACAGCGCCGCTTCTGGGCCGCCCGGCTCGGGCTCCTGGCGGTAAGCCCAGCTGGCGAGGGGCGGCATCGACAACAGGATCGATTCGGTGCGCCCGCCCGATTGCAGGCCGAAATGCGTGCCGCGGTCCCACACGAGGTTGAACTCGACATAGCGACCACGCCGGTAGAGCTGGAAGCCCCGCTCGCGCTCGCCATAGAGCGTGTTGCGGCGGCGCTCGACGATCGGCAGATAGGCCGGCAGGAAGGCATCGCCGACCGAGCGCAGCATCGCGAAGCTGCGCTCGAAGCCCAGCTCTGAAAAATCGTCGAAGAAGATGCCGCCGACACCACGCTGCTCGTTGCGGTGCTTGAGGAAGAAGTAGTCGTCGCACCACGCCTTGAAGCGCGGGTACTTGTCGTCGCCGAAGGGGGCGAGCGCGTCGCGGCAGGTGCGGTGGAAATGGACCGCGTCCTCTTCGAACCCGTAGTACGGCGTCAGGTCCATGCCGCCGCCGAACCAGCAGACCGGCGGCGCATCGGCAGGAAGCGCCGCGAGCATGCGCACATTCATGTGCACGGTCGGCACGTAGGGGTTGCGCGGATGGAACACCAGCGACACGCCCATGGCCTCGAAGGGCGCACCAGCGAGCTCCGGCCGATGCTGGGTCGCGGATGGCGGCAGTTTGGGTCCGCTCACCTGCGAAAAACCGCAACCGGCGCGCTCGAAAAGCCCACCGCCTTCGAGGATGCAGGTCAGCCCGCTGCCCTGCAGCGGTTCGCCGGGCGCCTTGGACCATTCATCGCGCACGCACTGGCTGCCATCCGCCGACTCGATGGCACAGACGATGCGCTGCTGCAGGCCGCGCAGGTAGTCGCCCACCTCCTGCGGCCTGGCTTCGATCGGGGCGGTCTGCATTGGATCCTCAGGCGCCGCGCGCGTGCACGGCACGGTGCCCGATGTCCTTGCGGTACTGGGCGCCGTCGAAGTGAACGCGCGCCGCGACCTCGTAGGCACGCTGCTGCGCCTGCTTGACGCTGTCGGCCAGCACGGTCACGCAGAGCACGCGGCCGCCACTGGTCTTGAGTTCGCCGCCTTCCAGCGTGGTGCCGGCATGGAAGACCACCGCATCGGGCGCTTCGGCCGGAATGCCCTGGATGCGATCCCCCTTGCGCGGCGCGAGCGGATAGCCGTGCGCGGCCATCACCACGCCGAGCGCGACGCGGCGATCCCATTCGAGTTCGACCTGGTCCAGCGTGCCGTCGGTGGCATGCCAGAAGACTTCGAACAGGTCCGACTTGAGCCGCAGCATGATGGGCTGCGTTTCAGGGTCGCCCATGCGGCAGTTGAATTCGAGCGTCTTCGGGTGGCCCGTGGCGTCGATCATGAGTCCGGCATAGAGGAAGCCGGTGTACGGAATGCCGTCCTTCTCCATGCCGCGGATGGTCGGCAGGATGATCTCGCGCATCGCACGCGCGTGCACCTCGGCCGTGACCACCGGCGCCGGCGAGTAGGCGCCCATGCCCCCGGTGTTCGGCCCCTGGTCGCCGTCCTGCAGGCGCTTGTGGTCCTGGCTGGTGGCGAGCGCAATGACGTTCTTGCCGTCGCACAGGACGATGAAGCTCGCCTCCTCGCCCTGGAGGAACTCCTCGATGACGACGCGCGCGCCGCCCTCGTTGTGGGCGACGCCGAACTTGTTGTCCAGCAGCATGAAGTCGATGGCCTCGTGCGCCTCGGCCAGCGTGGCGGCGACCACGACGCCCTTGCCGGCCGCAAGACCGTCGGCCTTGATCACGATCGGCGCGCCCTTGGCATCGACATAAGCGTGCGCGGCGGCGGCGTCGGTGAACGACTCGTACTCTGCCGTGGGGATGCCGTGGCGCTTCATGAACGCCTTCGAGAAAGCCTTGGAGCTCTCGAGTTGCGCGGCTGCCTTGGTAGGCCCGAAGATGCGCATGCCGTGCGCGCGGAACTCGTCCACGACACCGGCGGCGAGCGGCGCCTCGGGGCCGACGACTGTCAACGCGATCTTTTCCTTCTGCGCCCACTCGCGCAGCGCGGCGGGCTCCGAGAGGTCGACGCACTCGTAGCGCGCATCCGCGCGCGTGCCGCCATTGCCGGGCGCCACATACACCTTGCTCACGCGCTGGGCCTGCGCCAGCCGCCATGCCAGGGCATGCTCGCGGCCCCCGCCCCCGATCACCAGTACCTTCATTCGCGTGCTTTCGTTGGCGCTTCCCTTACTCGGGGAGCGCAGCGTTGTGATAGACATCCTGCACGTCGTCGAGGTCCTCCAGGACGTCGAGCAGTCTTTGCATCTTCGCGGCGTCCTCGCCGGCGAGTTCGATGGTGTTCTCGGCCCGCATCGTGACCTCGGCCACGTCGGGCTGGAGGCCCGCGGCTTCCAGGGCGTTCTTGACGGTTTCGAAATCACCGGGCGCGGTGAGCACCTCGATCGCACCGTCGTCGTCGGTGACGACGTCCTCGGCGCCCGCCTCGAGCGCGACTTCCATCACCTTGTCCTCGCTCGTGCCCGGCGCGAAGATGAACTGCCCGCAGTGCTTGAACTGGAAGGCCACCGAGCCCTCGGTGCCCATGTTGCCGCCGTGCTTGGTGAAGGCGTGGCGCACCTCGGCCACGGTGCGCACCCGGTTGTCGGTCATGGTGTCGATGATGATCGCCGCGCCGCCGATGCCGTAGCCCTCGTAGCGGATCTCCTCGTAGTTCACGCCTTCGAGGTTGCCGGTGGCCTTGTCGATGTTGCGCTTGATGGTGTCGGCAGGCAGGTTGACCGCCTTGGCCTTGTCGACCGCCAGCCGCAGCCGCGGATTGGCGCTCAGGTCGCCGCCGCCGGCCTTGGCCGCCACCATGATTTCACGGATGGCGCGGGTCCAGAGCTTGCCTCGCTTCTCGTCCTGCCGGCCTTTCCGATGCTGAATATTCGCCCATTTGCTGTGTCCGGCCATGGCTTTAACTCTCGCTGTCTTGTGTTTTCAAAGCAAAGAGCGAGTTTACTGTCCGGCGCGAACGACGCCTGCGCCGATGTCAGGGAACCGGATGCCTTTTTGGGATAATCCCGGCGCTGAAAGACGCACTCTGCCGGGCTCCTTGCTCCGGCAACCCAGCCGCCTGCATGAGCACTTCTTCCACCACGCCCGCACACGCCGCACCGACCAAGTGACAGCACGAGAACCCCTTGGGGCGCCGCCCCTGCGCGTTGAGCGCCTTTCCCTCTCCGACAGCCTGGCACTCGCGGCCGGCGGATCCCCACCGTTCGGCGCGCTCGGCTACGGCACGCCCGACGGCCTGGCATGGATGTCGACCGTGAACGCCCGCGTGCTCTCCTCGAGCGCGATGGCGGACGTCTGGCACGCCAGCGAGCACATCGAGTCCGGCACCACCGGCGTGGTGCGCTGGCGCTGCGACGGGCACTGGATGCTCGGCGCCATCGATCTCGACGAGTCGGCCGAGAAGCAGGGCCTCGCCGCCCTTTCCCAGCGGGCCTACCACGACCTGTTCGAGTCGCTCGAGCAGACCGGCTGTGCGCACCTGCTGCGCATCTGGAACTACCTGCCGCAGATCAACGGCGACGGCGGCGGCCTCGAACGCTACCGCCAGTTCAACCTGGGCCGGCAAGAGGCTTTCGTCGAGGCCGGCCAGGCCGCGTTCGAAGGCGCTCCGGCCGCGTGCGCGCTCGGGATTCACCAGGGCGCCCTGTGCATCCGCTTCCTGGCCGGACGCAGCGCGCCGGTGCCGGTCGAGAACCCGCGACAGGTTTCGGCCTACCACTATCCCAAGACCTACGGACCCCGCGCGCCGACGTTCTCGAGGGCAGCGCTCGCCGAGATCGGCGGCGGCGACGTTGCGCTGTTCATCTCCGGCACGGCGAGCATCGTCGGCCACGAGACGGTGCACGAGGGCGAGATCCTGGCCCAGACCGAGGAAACCCTGCGCAACCTGCGCGCGGTCATCGCCGCGGCCAACGAGCGCACCACGGCGCGCTTCGACCTCGCGGCGCTCGACTGCGTGGTCTATGTGCGCAACGCGGCCGATGCTTCGGTCGTGCGGCAGGTCATGCAGGAGTCGCTCGGCCCCACGGCCCACACGCTCGGCCATGCCGTGTTCCTCGAAGCCGACATCTGCCGCCAGGACCTGTTGGTGGAGATCGAGGCCCATGCCGTGGCACGCGGTGCGCTGCGCGGCTGAGCACCCCCTTCACGCGATGACCCGGCCGCTTCGTCTGGCACTCTCGATGGCGCTCGCGCTGCCGCTCTATGCGCTGCTCGCGCTGCTGGGCATGGTGTCGCTCGTCTGGAACCTGGTCGCGATGCTGCTGTATCCGGTGCTGCCGGCGGAGACCGGGCGCACGCTGGGCCGGCGTGTCATCGCGCACGCGTACCGCGCCTTCTGGGCCTCGGCATCGCTGTGCGGCATGATGCGCATCGACGCCAGTTGCCTCGACGCCCTGCGCAACGAGCGCGGACTGATCTTCGTCGCCAACCATCCCACCATGCTGGACGCCCTGCTGCTGGTGGCCAGGCTGCCGCGCAGCGCCTGCATCATGAAGGCCGACCTGATGCGCAACGTCTTCCTCGGCGCGGGTGCTCGGCTGGCGCGCTACATCCGCAACGACTCGGCCCGCACGATGGTCAAGCTCGCGGTCGAGGACCTCAGGAATGGCGGCCAGCTCGTGATCTTTCCCGAGGGGACACGAACCGTGACGCCGCCGCTCAACGCATTCAGGCCCGGCGTCACGCTGATCGCCAAGCTCGCGCAGTCGCCCATCCAGACGGTCTTCATCGACACCGATTCGCCCTATCTCGCCAAGGGCTGGCCGCTGTGGCGCGTGCCGCCGCTGCCCATCGTCTTCCGGCTGCGCCTGGGCCAGCGCTTCGCGCCTTCGCAGCACAGCGACGCGCTGTTGAACCAGCTCGAACAGTATTTCCGCCAATCCATGGAACAGCGCTCCCCGGATGCGCAAGCCGCATGCCAGACGTCTCGCGCACCCACCTTGTCCTGATCCCCAGCTACAACACGGGTGAGCGCCTGTTCTCGACGGTCGCGGCCGCCCGCGCGCAATGGAATCCGGTGTGGGTCGTGATCGACGGCAGCACCGACAGCACCGGCGAGCGGCTCCAGGCGCTGGCGGCATCGGAACCCGGCCTGCGCGTTTCGATCCTTCCCACCAACCAGGGCAAGGGTGCCGCCGTGCTGCACGGATTGCGCGCGGCGCGGGCCGCCGGCTTCACGCACGTGCTGACCATGGACTCGGATGGCCAGCATCCCGCCGACCTGATTCCGGCTTTCATGAAGGCCTCCATGGGCCGCCCCGAGACGATGGTGCTGGGCCGCCCGGTGTTCGATGCGAGCGCCCCGCTGCTGCGCGTGCGCGGCCGGCGCATCTCGAACGGCTGGACGCAGCTCGAGACCCTGTTCGCCGGCATCGGCGATTCGCTGTATGGCTTTCGCGTCTATCCCCTTGCCGAACTGCTGGCGGTGATGGAAGCGCAGCCCTGGATGCGCCGCTTCGACTTCGACACCGAGGCCGTGGTGCGGCTCGCCTGGCGCGGCGTGAAGCCGGTCAACATCGACGCGCCGGTGAAATACCTCAGCGCCGAGGAAGGCGGTGTCTCGCACTTCCGCTATGGGCGCGACAACGTGCTGCTGACCTGGATGCACACGCGCCTGGTGATCGAGTTCATCGCCAGGCTGCCCGGTCTGCTGTGGCGCAGGCTGCGCCGCGCGCCGCCGTTCCAGCCCTGAATCGAGTTTCCCTACGCTTCAACGGTTTGCGCCAGCTTTGTGCCGCTTACAGCTCGTCCAGGTAGCAGGTCATCGAATGATGGCGATAGGCGACTTCGCCGAGCTCATCGTAGCGGTTGCTGCCGCTCTCGAATGGCACCGGCAGCGCAGACCGGTCGTTCAGGTGATCCAGCGTTTCCTGCGTGATCAGCAGGTACTCGGGCGCAGGTACCGAGTTCTTCAGCAGCCGATGCGCAACGATGATGCTCCGGCCGATGAATTTCGAATGTCCCTTGACCTCCATGGTGGATGCCGGGCCGCTGTGCGCGATGAACTTCAGGGTCAGCTGGTGCATCCGGGCGCAGGCGCCGCATTGGCAGACCCGCTCCCTTTCCCGCTCTCTCAGGTGCGCGTGAAAATTCAGGAACATCTTCTTGGCCTGCGCCAGGAGTTCTTCCAGGGTGGGAGGCGCCGTGCGGAAGAAGAGCACGGCATCGCCCTCGAACTCGGAAACCTCCAGACCGATCTCGTTGGAATCCACCAGCAGCTCCAGCAGTTCGCGAATGATGTGCTGGCTGTGGCTAATCTCGGTCTCCGTGACGAACCGGGTGAATCCGCCGATGTCGGGGATGAAGAACAGGACGTTGGAAAAGTTCGAGGACTCTGCCATGGCTCACTCCCCTGCTGCGGCCGCGATCGCTGCGATCGCAGCGATCGCAGCGATCGCAGCGACCAAAGGGTAGCGCAGAACGTCCCCGGCCGCAGGCCGTTGGAATTCAGATCATCCCGCCGTTGATCGAGATGACCTGCCCCGTGATGTAGGCGGCCTCGTCGCTGGCGAGGAAACCGGCCAGCGCGGCCACTTCCTCCGGCGTGCCGGCGCGTTTCGCCGGCACCAGCTGGTTGATCGTCGCCGCGTCGAACACGCCGTCGGCCATCGGCGAGGCGATGATGCCGGGCGCGATCGCGTTCACCGTCACGCCGCGTGCCGCCACTTCCAGCGACAGCGACTTCGTCGCGCTGTTGAGCGCGCCCTTCGCCGCCGCGTAGTTGACCTGTCCGCGATTGCCGGTCAGCGATGCGACCGAGGAAATGTTCAGGATGCGCCCCCAGCGCGTGCGCAGCATCGGCAGCAGCAGCGGCTGCGTCACGCGGAAGAATCCGTTGAGCGACACATCGATCACCTTGTGCCACTGCTCGGGCTGCATGCCCGGGAGCACCGCGTCGTCATGAACGCCCGCGTTGTTGACGATGATCTGGACCGGACCGTCCTTGAGCATGCGCTCGCAGGCCGCACGCGCGGCCTCGTCGCTGCGCAGATCGAACACCACGCATTCCGCCTTGCCGCCGGCGGCTGCGATCGTGGCCGCGAGCTGCTCCACCGCTTCGGGCCGCGAATTCGCATGCAGCAGCACCGTTGCACCATCGCGCGCAAGGCGCTGCGCGATCGCAGCGCCGAGCGCGCCGCTGGCGCCGGTCACCAGCGCGCGTTTTCCTGTGAGGGTCATGGACTTCCTTCAGTTGGCAAGCGGGGTGTTGAGCACGACCACGGCGCGGCCTTCGGCCAGCGCCCGGCCCTGCCCGTCCTTCACCGCAAATTCGTAGAGGATCTGCGTTGCGTCGCCGGAGATCCGTTCGGCGTGCACATGCAAGGCGCCGGCCACGTCGTCGATGCGCTCGACGGCCAGCCGCACGCCCCGCGCGCTCGCCAGAAAACCGGCCGAGGGCTCGCTGTCTTCCGGCGCCAGCAGGCCGCCGTGCAGCGCCATCGCCTGCGCCGCGTATTCGACGAGGTTCGGCGAGAGCAGGCCGCTCGCGGTGCGCAGCGGATTGTCCGCACGCGTGTGCGTGGTCGTCGTGCAATGGATGCGGTTCGCATCCCACGATTCCAGCCGCTCCAGCAGGCACATCGAGCCGCTGTGCGGAATGCGGCCGGCGATGCCGGCCCGGTCCATGGTTTGAGGTGCGGTCATCGGGAATCCTTGAGGTCGGCCACGAGCAGCACGTTCGCAAAGGGCGTGCCTTCGCTCATCGGGATGCTTTCGACCGAGAAGCCGAGGCGCTCCAGCAGCGCCTTCCAGTCCTTGAGCGGCCGGCCCCAGGTCGGCGACACCCGGTGCCCGCGGATGCGCGTGACGGTGCGGTCGACCCATTGGCTGATCGCGAAACGTCGCCGGCTGGCCGCATCGCCGATGCGCAGCAGCAGCCGGCCGCCGGGCTGCAGGGCGTCGCGCACGCGGCGCAGGACGCCCTCCTGCGCCGTGAGGTCCACGTAGTGCAGCACGTCGAGGATCACGACGAGATCACTTGCGGGAAGCTCGGTCGTGCACATGTCGCCGCACACGAACCGGGGCACCGGCCGGAGATGGCCCACCGACGACTCGGCGCGCGCCACGTCCTTGGGCATCAGTTCGACGCCGGTGTAGCTTGGCGACGCCGGCGTGGCGGGCCACGCGGCCGGCCATTCGCCGGGTTTCGCCTGCATCACGCTCATGGCCGACAGGAGGCTCGCGAACAGCCCCTGTCCACAGCCGATGTCGACCACGCGCGCCCGGGCTTCGCCGATGAGCCCGCGCTCGATCAGCCCGCGGAAGACAGGATCACGCCCGAGCTTGCCGCGGGCGAAACGCCAGGCGAAATTGCCGGCCTTCCTATAGGGCGCGCTCGCGCGCTCATGCAATCGACGCCACGCGGCGTCCGTGGAAATCGGCGCACTCATGAAGGAACTCTGGGGGACGCGACAACCGACCGGCGACTCATGCCGACAGGCCCTCCGGCAAGGTCACGGCGCGCAGACCGTCGGCCTGCAACCGCGCCAGCAGCTCGGGGAGCACTTCGAGGATCACCGGTTGCCCTTGCGGGGTACGCGCGGCATGGCCGTCGTGCAGCAGCAGGATGTCGCCTGCCTCGAGCCCCTTGGTGAGCCGCGCGAGCACGGTCTGGGCGTTGCCCTCGCGGGTGTCGAAGCCGCGCCGCGTCCAGCTCACGAGCGACAGGCCCATGCGATGCAGCACCGGAGCCAGGAAGGGATTGCGCAGCCCGGCAGGTGCACGAAAGCAGGTGGGACGCTGCCCGGTGACTTCCTCCAGCACCTGCTGCGCGCGCGAGATCTCGTGCGCGAACCCGCGCGGCCCGAGCAAGGAGAAGTTGTGCCGGTGGCGCGCCGTGTGGTTCTGGATGCTGTGGCCGCGCGCGACGATCTCGCGCGCGAGAGCCGGGTGCTCGAGCACGCGCTCGGCGATGCAGAAGAAGGTCGCGCGCTGGCGGTGCGCGCCCAGCATGTCCAGTACCTTCGGCGTGACCTCCGGGTCGGGTCCGTCGTCGATCGTGATCGCGATCTCGCGCCGCGCCGCCGCGCCGGCCGGCAGCCGCGTGACGTTGGGGCCCAGCAGGCCGCTGCGAGGCGTCAGCCCGGCCGCGGTGATGACCGCATGGTTCAACACGAGCGCGCCGATGGCCCAGGGCCACGCGCCCGGCACGAGAAGCCCCGCGCCGACGGCCGCGACGTGCACGACGGCGCTGGCCTGGATGACCGGCGGCCATGGCCAGGATTCGCGGTTGGATGGGGAAAGGACTTGGGACATGCGGCTGCGCGATTTTCCCATCAGCGCACCCTGTCGGCGACAGGCGCGGTCGCGCGCGCGAAAGCGGCCGAGAGCAGCAGCGCCAGCAAGGCGCCGGGCGCGACCACGCGGCCGATCGAGGACAGCGCAGGAATGTTCGAGATCGCGATCAGGCCGAACGAAATCACCGTCGCCAGGTTCGCCAGCATCAACGACGCGAGCGTGTCTTCGTCGGCGCGGCCGGTCTCGCGCAACTGGTCGAAGAACAAGGCGTAGTTCGAACCCACCGCCACGATCAGGAGCAGCCCCACCAGGTGCAGGATGCCCAGCGGCACATGCAGCGCCGCCATGCCGCCCAACGTGAGCACCACCGCCACCGCGAGCGGCTGGCACACCGCGAGCAGACGGCGCCCCGAGCGCAGGTAGGCGCCGAGCAGGATCAAGACCGCGAGCGCGCCGAGCATCACCTGGACGAAGGCCTCGTGCAGATAGCGCTGATAGAGGTTCGCCAGCTCGTCGCCCACGTTGACGACCTGCACGTCCGGCACCCCGTCGAGCGCGGCCGCGAGCCGGCCGGCATCGAAGCCCGCGCCCGGATGCAGCGCAATCAGCGTGGACCACCCGCCACCCTTGCGCTCGAACATCAGCGCACTGAGCACCGCATCGAGCGGACCGCCCTTCAGATCGGCCCGCTCGATCACCGGGAGGGCCTTGGCCGCCTGCACATCCGCAACGAAGGGTTCGAGCCGCGATGCGGGCAGCGGCAACCCGCGCGTCGCCTCGGCGAGCCGCGTGCGCAAGGTGTCCGCGTCGGGAAGGCTCGCGATCCGCGCCTTCTGCGCCGCTTCGCTCGGCAGCAGCCGCGTGACGGTTTCGTAGCCCGCGAGATCGCCCTTGTCGACCAGCGCGTCGAGCCGCGCGACGGCGGCCTCGGTGGTGCGCAGGGCCGATTGCAGGTCCGCACCCTGGATCACGATCAGCGTGCCGCCGTCGCTCGCGCCGATGTCCGAGCGCAGTTCGGCGTCGAGCTTCTGCGCGGCCTGCGGCACCGGGCTCATCGCACTGAGATTCGCACGCCACAGGTCCCCGCCCTGCCATGTCACCAGCGCCAGCGCGGCGACACCGAGCCCCGCGAACACCCAGCGCAGGCGCGGCAGAGTCCGCACCCCCACGCCCGCGATGCGCGCCATCTGCGCTCGCATGCCCATGCCGGTGGCGCCGTCCGGCGCGAGGATCGGCAGCACGAAGCGCGCCACGAGCGCCGCCGCGATCAGCCCCGCGAGCGAGAACACGCCGAGCTGCGCCAGCCCCGGAAATCCGGAAAACACCAGCGCAGCGAAGCCGCAGACCGAGGTCAGCAGCCCGAGCCGCACCGTCGGCCAATGGATGTCGCGCCAGCGCCGCCAGCCGGTGCCCGGCGTGGCCGCGCCGCGCGCCTGGATCAGGTAGTAGATCGCGTAGTCGACCGTCTCGCCGATCAGCGTGCTGCCGAAGCCCAGCGTGAGGCCGTGCACGGTGCCGAACACGAGGCTGACCGTCGCCGTGCCCCACACCACGCCGGTCGCGACCGGCAGAAAAGCGACGACGAGCGCACGCGGCGACGCGAAGGCCAGCAGCAGCAAGGCCCCCATCACGATGCCGCCCACCGCCGCGAGATGGATCGCCTCGGACTTGATCTGGTCGCGGCTCTCGACCGAGAAGATCGGCGCGCCGGTCATTTGCAGGCGCGGCCGGTCGCCGGACAGCCCCTGCGTGGCCGCGTCGAAGGCGCCGCGCACCTGCGCGATCGCCTTCGCGACCGCATCGAGGTCACTGCCCGACGCATGCGTGGTCGCGAGCAGCAACGCGCGCGGCGCGCTGCGCGACACCCACACGCCCTGCTCGCTGCGCGGCGAACTCGCGGGGATCAACGCTTCGGCGATGCGCTGCGTTTCGCCCGTCGGGTCACGCGCGAGCAGCGGCTTGAGGGCGTTGCCGGCGGGCGTTCCGAGCATCGAGAGCGTGTCGACGATCGCATCGCGCAGGCCATCTGCGGTGAAGCGATCCGGCGTGACATCGGGCGACAGCAGGTAGCGATGGTCGAGGACCCAGCTGCCCGAGGCCTGCCATTCGCTGGTGTCGCCGTTCTGGACCTGGTCGAAGAGACCGCTTTGCCGCATCGCCGATGCGACCGCACGCGACACCCCGGCGCGCTGCGCCGCATCCTTGCCGCCCTCGATGCCGATGAAGACGGTGCGCGAGGCGATGCCGCTCTGGAGTTGCTCGATCAGAACCCGCTGCCGCGCGTCCGGGCTTTTCGGCAGGAAGGCGGAGAGATCCGCGCTGAAATGCGAACGCGCAATGATCACGGCACCCACGGCCAGCAGCACCAGCCAGAGCCACAGCGCGTGTCTGGCGGGACGCCCGCCCGCCTGGGAAGCGCCGCGCATCACGGCGTGGATCGCGCCGGCGCCCCCGGCGCGTTGCCCGCGCGCCGCTCGGGCGTGATGTTCATCACCGAGCGGTCGCCGCCGATGAACTCCATCTCGATGCCGAGCACGTCGCCGCCGCGGCCGGTCAGGCGCATGCTGCGCACCTGTGCGGCGAGGCGCTCGTCGATCGGTTGCAGCTCCAGCGCCCAGTCGTTGCTGCTGCCGCTGAGGGAGCTGCGGAAATAGCGCTGAAGACTCTGGGCATTGCCGCTCAGGGTGCCGCGCATCGCTTCGACCATGCCGAGCAGCTCCGGCATGCTGTCGAGTGCCATCGTGCGCGTGCGGCCGCCGCGCGACAGCGTCAGCGTGTTGCCTTCCACGCTCATCGTCTCGGGGCGCGGCGAGAGCGTGCGGCGCAGCAGGCGGTCGGGTGCGGTGAAGCTCAGCACGCCGCTGGCGTCCAGCGGGCCTTCGAGGCCGCGCACGAAGCGCTGTTCGGTGAAGGTGGCGTCCCCGCTCTTGCGCTGCGCCAAGAGGCCCATCAGCTCGGGCAGGTCGAACGCCCAGACCGAGGACGCCGACAGCGCAAGCGTCAGCGCCGCGAGCATCGCCCTGCAGCAGCGATCAATCCGAATCTTCGAGCCAGAAATCATGAAAGTTGAACCAGTTGTGCGGATACGCGCGGCACAGCGCCTCGAGCCGCGCCACGTAGCTTTCGAGCGCCGCGCGGATGCGCCGTTCGCGCTCGGCAGGATCGCGCGCACGCTCGCTGAAGTCGGCGAGCGGCTCGAACAGCACATCGTAGCGGGCGCCGCCCACATACAGGCCCGCCATGAAGAACACCTTGCGGCGCAGCAGTGCGGCAAGACGGAACGGCCCGTCGTTGAAGACCGCGGGATGTCCGAGGAAGGGCAGCTCGATGCTGCTGCCCCGCTGCTGGCCGGCCTCGTCGGGGCCGGTGAGCGTGCGGTCCGCCAGCAGGCCGGCGAGGCCGCCCGAGTCGAGCCAGTCGCGCAGCTCGAGCATCGCGTGCGGACGGCCCAGCGCGATGATGTGCGGCCGATGCTCGGGCAGGCTGATCGCGCCGAGCAAGGCGCTGATCTGCTGCGCGTTGTCCTGGTACATCAGCATCGCGAGCCGCAAGTCGGCGGGTGCGCCTTCTGTCTGCCGCGTGGCGCCGAGCGCCTCGAAGCTGCCGACGTGCGCGCCGAGCAGGAAGGCGCCGCGCCCCGCGTTCACCTCGGCCTCGACCGCCTCGTGGCCGCGTACGCGGACGTCGAAGAGGTCCATGCGGCCGCGCAGGAAATAGATGCGGTCCAGCACTGTCGAGGCGAAGGCATGCAGCAGGCGATAGCCGTCGCCCCACCCCGCCTGCGGCCCGATCGCGCGGAACAGGTAGCGCTTGATGTGGCGGCGCGGCGTCGGCGCGAACAGCAGGAAATAGAGCGCGATCGGATGCAGCACCAGCCGCGCGACCGGCCGGCCGAGCTTGAGCGCGATCCAGCTGATGAGCTGCAGCGCCAGCATGTTGCTGCGCTCGGGCGCGCGCGCCCAATCGGCCTGTCGCGGTCGCGAATCGCCGCCCTCTGGCGGCGAACCGCTCACTGGACGAACCTCGCGCAGCGGCGCTTCGGGATTCGCCTACGGGCGGCCGGGCGGCTCATGCTTGGTTGCCGACGCTGGGGATCCAGCGCCCGCTCGCGGCGACGACATCGCCGCAGCGCACTTCGAAACGCAGTCCGCGCGACGCGCCGGTTTCGGGAACGAGGTCGATCGCCAGCGTGCTGCCGGGCCGCACCGGCGACAGGAACTTGGCCGCCGCCAGCGTCGGGGTCGGGCCCAGGCGCGCCGACAGGGCCGGCACGCCGCGCACCGCTTCGAGCACCTCCGCCACCAGCAGCGCGCCGGGCAGGAGGGGCTGGCCCGGAAAGTGGCCGGCGAAGGCCGGGTGGTCCTCGGGCACCTCGCGCGTGAGTTGCACCGGCGTCGTGTCCGATGCCAGGTGCGCCAGTGCGAACTCGCGCAGCGACCGGGCGGTGAGCTTGCCCGTCCCTTCGCGCGGGAAGGCATTCACGTGCACCACGCGCCGCGGCACGAACACCGCCTCGATGCGCTCGCGCAGCGCCGCGATGACCGCCTGGGCGTCGAGCGTCGGCGCCACCACGAAGGCCACAGGCCGCACCACGCCGTCGACCACGTCGTCCGGCAGCCAGAAGGCTCCGTCCACGACGCCCGGAATGCTGTTGAGGTGGTGGTTGAGATAGCCCAGCGAACTGCGCCGGCCTGCCACGTGGATGAGGTCGTTCGCGCGGCCCAGCAGGCGAAAGCGCTGGTCGCCCTGCAGTTCGAGGATGTCCGCCATCGGCGTCGGCTCGGCGATGAAGTCGCCCGAGAAGACGAAGCGCTCGTTGCCGGCCGGGTCCTGCTCGCGCCGGACACGGATCTCGCCGAAGGTCTCCCAGACCTCGCTTTGCGTCGGCTGGCGCGTCGCGACCTGGCCGGATTCGGTGCTGCCGTAGATCTCGATCAGCTTGCCGCCCATCGCCTGCTCCGCCTGCGCCGCGAGTTGCGGCGACAGTGGCGCGGTGGCCGACAGGATCAGGTCCACCGGCGGCAGTTCGATGCCGGAAAGCAGCAGGGTCTTGAGATGGAAAGGCGTGGTCACCAGCGCGCGCGGCTGCGGCACCGAGGCCAGCGCCTTCGCCACGTCGGCCGGGAAGAACGGACGGCCGCTGTCGAACGCGGCGCCGCCCAGCAGCGCGAGCAGCGCCGAGGATTCGAGCCCGTAGCTGTGCTGCACGGGCACCGTCGCGACCACCGTCAGGCCGGCGAGCGACGGACGGCCCAGCAGGCTCGACAGCCGCCGGGCCGCGGTGGCGATGTTGCCGACCAGCGTGCCCCAGGTCTTCGCGTGCGGCTGCGGCGCGCCGGTGGAACCGGAGGTCAGCAGGCTGACCGCGTGCATGTCGCGGTCGAGGACGGGCATCGCTACGTCGGCCGACCGGTCCGCGGCGGCGTGCTTGTCGAAGATGACGCTCGGAAGGCCGGGGGTCCCGATCGCCGCGTCGTCGATCACCGCGAATGCCGGATCGCCCACTTCGTGCAGGCGCGCGAGCGTGTCGGGCCGCGCATCGGGCGGCAGGAAGCTGGTTTCTCCGCGCACCAGCGCCGCCGCGAGGCTGACGGTGAAGGCGTAGCGGTCCACGCACAGGTTCACGACCGGGCCGCCGTCGCGCAACTGCGGCGCGAAGCGGGCCACGTCGGCGAGGAACTGGCGCGCGCTCACGGGCACGCCGGCGCGCCAGGCAATCGGCTGGTCGAGATCACGGTCCGCGATCAGCGGCAGGTAGGATTTGGATGTCACCGCAGTGTCCGGTTCAACGCCGGGCGGTGTCATCGACCGGCGTGCTGTAGAAGGCACGCACCGCATCCACGAGGCGGGTGCGTTCGAATTCGGGGTGAATCCGGTAGCGCAGCAGGTATTCGCCGACAAAGAGCGCGCCGATCAAGAGCGGCGTCAGCAGATTGGCGAGCACCGACCAGACCGCGAACGGCTCCGTCACGAAGACGATGACGGAAGCCACCGCCATCAAGGCGAAATAGAGCGTCCAGACCCGCGTGACCTGTGCGGTGTAGACCACCTGGTCCGGCGTCAGCGGGTGCACGCGCTGCGCGAACTGCCCGATGAGCGAGAGCCTGCCGCGGCGCAGCGAGCCGCCGAACCATCCGCACAGCAGCGCATTGATGCCGACGTGCTGCAGCATGTAGAGCCGGTTCGTGTCGCCCGCGTTGCCGTGGATGACCAGCGCGAACAAAAGCACGCCGCCGATCGCCGCGAGCGCCAGACCCCGGTTCCCGAAGCGGCTGCCCGCGAGGCCCAGGGCCGTGAGCCACAGCGGGCCGAGCAGCGCCACGATCGCCCACGGCTCTGCCGGGTGGTAGAGCATCATCCAGTGGGAGACACAGGCATAGGCCACCCCCGCGATCAGCAGGAGCGCCATGCGCCAACGGGACATCGGTCAGGAAGCGCCGCGGTTCTGCGCGACATGCGCCGCGAGACTGCGCAGCGACGAGAAGATCTGCTGGTTGCGCTCGTCGTCCGAACGCAGCTGGAAGCCGTACTTGCGCGAAACCTCCAGCGCCACTTCGAGGATGTCGATCGAGTCCAGACCCAGGCCTTCGCCGTAGAGCGGCGCGGTGGGCGCGATGTCGGCAGGTGCAACTTCAAGGTTGAGCGATTCGACCAGCAGCACGGCCAGTTCATTCTCCAGGGGGGACTGTTCGGAAGCGTCGCCAGTGGCGGGAATGGGAGATTGTGCGGTCGATGACAAAAGTGAACTCCGGAGGAACTTGTGAAAAACTATCGCTCGGGTTTTTGGAATTATAGGGAGGCCGCTTCGCTAGACTGGCTCCTCTCGCAACGACCGGAAATCCCCCATGGCCGACCCCCTCCTGATCGCCCGCCACGACGCGATCGAATGCAACCTGCTGCCGGGCCTGGCCAATCGCCATGGCCTGATTACCGGGGCCACCGGCACCGGCAAGACCGTCACGCTGCAGACGATGGCCGAGAAGCTCTCCGCCATCGGCGTGCCGGTGTTCATGGCCGACGTCAAGGGCGACCTGACCGGCATCAGCCAGAAAGGCAGCATCGGCGAGAAGATGGCCGCGTCGCTCAAGGACCGCGGCATCGATGCACCCGAAGCCCTCGCCTGCCCCGTCACGCTGTGGGACGTGTTCGGCGAACAGGGCCACCCGGTGCGCGCCACCATTTCGGACATGGGGCCGCTGCTGCTGGGCCGCATGCTCGGCCTCAACGACACCCAGTCGGGCGTGCTCAACCTGGTCTTCAAGATCGCGGACGACAACGGCCTCTTGCTGCTCGACCTCAAGGACCTGCGCGCGATGCTCCAGTACGTCGGCGAGAACGCGAGCCAGTTCACCACCCAGTACGGCAACATCAGCGCAGCCAGCATCGGCGCGATCCAGCGCGGCCTGCTGCAGATCGAGACCCAGGGCGGCGACAAGTTCTTCGGCGAACCGATGCTCAACATCGCCGACTTCATGCAGACCGAGGGTGGCAAGGGCGTGGTGAACATCCTGGCGGCCGACAAGCTGATGAATTCGCCGCGCCTTTACGCGACCTTCCTGCTGTGGCTGCTGTCGGAGCTGTTCGAGCACCTGCCCGAGATCGGCGACCCGGACCAGCCCAAGCTGGTGTTCTTCTTCGACGAAGCCCACCTGCTCTTCAACGAGGCGCCCAAGGCCCTGATCGAGCGCATCGAGCTGGTGGTGCGGCTGGTGCGTTCCAAAGGCGTGGGGGTCTACTTCGTCACGCAGAACCCGCTGGACATCCCCGACTCGGTGCTGGCCCAGCTCGGCAATCGGGTGCAGCACGCATTGCGGGCCTTCACGCCGCGCGACCAGAAGGCGGTCAAGGCGACCGCGACGACGATGCGCCAGAAGCCAGGCCTGGACATCGAGAAGGCCATCACCGAGCTCGCGGTCGGCGAGGCGCTGGTCAGCTTCCTCGACGACAAGGGCCGCCCGTCCGTGACCGAACGCGTGTACGTGCTGCCGCCCGGCAGCCAGATCGGGCCGATCACCTCCGCCGAGCGCCAGGCGCTCATCGCGAACTCGCTGGTCGCGGGCGTCTACGAAAAGGCGGTGGACCGCGAGTCGGCCTATGAAAAGCTCAAAGGCCGCGCCGCGAGCGCGCCCGACGCACCCGTGGCCGGCACCGCGAAACCGGGCGCGGCGGCGCCGCAGGATGCAGGCAGCGGCGTGATGAACACCGTCAACGAGATCCTGTTCGGCTCGGTCGGTCCGCGCGGCGGCCGGCACGACGGCCTCGCGCAGACCATGGCCAAGTCCGCCGTCCGCACCATGGGCACGACCGTCGGCAGGGAAATCCTGCGCGGCGTGCTCGGCAGCATCTTCGGCCCGAAGAAGCGCTGACAGGCCTCAGATCAGCTGGGTCAGCGCGTTCTCGAAAGCCATGCGCGCGATCCCGGTGCGCCCGCTGGAACGGGCATGGCAGCGTTCGAGCGCCGCAGCCACCGTGGCCGACACGTCACCGAAGATCGCTGCATCGGACAGCTCCGCATCGCCCGCCATCAGGAATGCGAACGCGCGCGCCATGCCGCAGTTGGCGATGAAGTCGGGGATCACCGCGACCTGCGAATCGGCCTCTTCGTAGATCGGGCCGTAGAAGATCTCGCGGTCGGCAAAAGGCACGTTCGCGCCGCTGGAGACCACTTCGAGCCCGCCTTCGACCAGCGCCCCGACCTGCTCGCGCGTCACGAGCCGCGAGCCGGCACAGGGCAGGAAGATCTCGGCGCCCGCGCTCCAGACGAGGCTGTCGATGTCGTCGAAGCGCAGCATGTGTTTCGCCGACAGCTGGTTTCCCTTCTTGTCGAGGAAGAGCTGGCGGACCTGCTCGAAGCTGAAGCCGTCCGGATTCAGCAGCCCGCCTTCGCGGTCGATGATCCCGACCACCTTCGCGCCGGCCTGCGCAAGGTAGTAGGCCGCGGCGGAGCCGACATTGCCCCAGCCCTGCACGATGACGCGCTTGCCGGCGACGCCGCCGCCGTACAGGCGGTAGTAGTGCCGCACCGACTCGGCCACGCCCCAGCCGGTGATCAGATCGGCCACCACGTACCGGCGCGCGATGTCGGGCGAATACTGGCGGTCTTCCACCACCTTGGCCACGCCCATGCGCAACTGGCCGACCTTCTGGATGCGCTCGCTGTCGCTGGGCGCGAAATGCCCGTTGACCACGCCCTCCTGCGGATGCCAGAGACCATAGCTCTCGGTGATCGGGATCACCTCGTGCACCTCGTCGACGTTGAGGTCGCCGCCGGTGCCGTAATAGGTCTTGAGCAGCGGCGTCACCGCCTTGTACCAGCGCCGCAGCACCTCGTTCTTGCGCGGATCGGCCGGGTCGAAGTCGATGCCCGACTTCGCGCCGCCGATGGCCGGGCCGGAGACGCTGAACTTGACCTCCATGGTCTTGGCCAGCGATTCGACCTCGCGCCGGTCCAAACCGGCGCGCATGCGCGTTCCGCCGCCGGCGGCACCGCCGCGCAGCGAATTGATGACGACCCAGCCCTTGGCGGGCGTTTCGGCGTCGTGCCATTCGAAGACGATCTCGGGCGCCTTGTTCTCGAAACGGGTCAGCAGTTCTTTCATTTCTGTCTTTCAGGATTCATTGAATTCAGGCGAGCAGCAATTTGTCGTCGTCGAGTTTTTCGCCGCGCGTCTTCTCGAACATGTCGAGCAGGTCGGGCACGTCCATGCCCGTGCGGTCCTTGCCCGCGACGTCGAGGATCACGCGGCCCTCGTGCAGCATCACGGTGCGGCTGCCGTAGTCCAGCGCCTGCCGCATGCTGTGCGTGACCATCATCGCGGTGAGCTTGCCGGCCTCCACGATGCGCGCGGTGAGGTCCAGCACGAAGGCGGCCGTCTTCGGATCGAGCGCCGCCGTGTGCTCGTCGAGCAGCAGGATGCGCGACGGCTGCAGCGAGGCCATCAGCAGGCTCACCGCCTGCCGCTGTCCGCCCGACAGCAGGCCCATGCGGTCGGCCAGCCGGTTCTCCAGGCCGAGGTTGAGGATGCTGAGCTTCTCGCGGAAGAACTCGCGCAGGCTGCGCGTGAGCGAGAAGCCGAAGCCGCGGCGCGCGCCGCGCTTCCAGGCCAGCGCCATGTTCTCCTCGATCGTGAGCGCCTCGCAGGTGCCGGCCATCGGGTCCTGGAAGACGCGCGCCACCATGTCCGAACGCTGCCATGCGGCACGTCGCGTGACGTCTTCGCCGTCGATGTGGATCGTGCCGCGGTCGACCAGCAGATCGCCGCTCACCGCATTCAGGAAGGTCGACTTGCCCGCGCCGTTGGAGCCGATCACGGTGACGAACTGGCCCGTCGGGATCTTCAGGTCCAGCCCGCGCAGCACGCGGTTCTCGATCGGCGTGCCCGGGTTGAAGGTGATTTCGAGACCCTTGGCGTGCAACATCAGCGGACCCCCTTGGCAGCGATCGAAGAAACGGTGCGCGCGGCCGCCCGGCGCACCGGCAGCTTGCGCTTCCAGGCCGGCACGAGCAGCGCGAATGCGACGAGTACGGCCGTCACCAGGTTCAGGTCCTGGGCCTTCAGGCCGATGAAGTCGCTGTTGAGCGCCAGCGCGATGAAGAAGCGGTAGAGCACCGCGCCGAGCACGCAGGCCAGCGTGGTCACGACGAGGCTGCGCGCCGGCAGGATGGTTTCGCCGATGATCACCGCGGCGAGCCCGACCACGATGGTGCCGATGCCCATCGAGATGTCCGCGCCGCCCTGGCTCTGCACGAAGAGCGCCCCCGCCAGCGCGACCAGCGCATTCGACAGCGCCAGGCCGCAGATCGTCTGGCGATCGGTCGAGATGCCCTGTGCACGCGCCATGCGCGGATTGCCGCCGGTGGCCCGCATCGCCAGCCCCGCTTCGGAGGCGAAGAACAGGTCCAGCAGTACCTTGGCCGCGACCACGATGGCCAGCAGCAGCAGCGGCTTGAGCAGGTAGTCCGGCATGCCGCCGAAGGCGAGCATGCTGAACACCGTGGGCTCGTCGATCAGCGCCACGTTGGGCTTGCCCATGACGCGCAGGTTGACCGAGTACAGCGCGATCATCACCAGGATGCTGGCGAGCAGCTGCATGATGCGCAGCCGCACATTCAGCCACGCGGTGAGCCAGCCGGCCAGCGCGCCGGCGGCGATGGCCACGCCCGTCGCGGCGAAGGGATTCCAACCCGCCACGATCAGCGCCGCCGCGACGGCGCCGCCGAGCGGAAAGCTGCCGTCGACCGTCAGGTCCGGAAAGTTGATGATGCGAAACGACAGGTAGACGCCGAGCGCGACCAGTCCGAAGATCAGACCGATCTCGATGGCGCCGAGCGAAGCGATGAGCGACATGGAGCGAGCCTCCGCCAGTGCGCTGCGTGCTTACTTGACGACCACCTGGGCCGACTTCACCAGCTCGTCCGAGAGCGTCACGCCCTGCTTCTGCGCTGCGGCCGGGTTCACGTGCAGCTCGAAGTTGTCGCTGGTCTGCGAGGCGATCGTGCCCGGTGCCTGGCCCTGCAGGATGCGCACGACGATCTTGCCGGTCTGGTGGCCGATGTCGTAGTAGTTGAGGCCCAGCGCCGCGACCGCGCCGCGCTTGACCGCGTCGGTGTCCGCCGCCACCACCGGGATCTTGGCCTGCTGGGCCACCTTCACGATGCCCTCGAAGGCCGACATCACGTTGTTGTCGGTCGGCGCGTAGATCACGTCCACCTTGCCCACCAGGCTCTGCGCGGCGCTCGCCACGTCGACGGTGCGCGCGGCGGCGCCTTCCACCAGCGTGAGGCCCGCGGCAGGCATCGCCTTCTTCAGCGCCTCGATGATCGCGACCGAGTTGGCCTCGCCCGGGCTGTAGATCACGCCCACGCGCTTGGCATTGGGCACGACGCGCTTGATCAGCGCCAGGTGCTTGTCCAGCGGCGAGAGGTCGGACACGCCGGTCACGTTCGTGCCCGAGGCCTCCCAGCTCTTCACCAGCTTGGCCGCGACCGGATCGGTCACCGCGCTGTAGACCACGGGAATGTCCTTGCTCGCGGCGACCACCGCCTGCGCCGAGGGCGTGGCGATCGCGACGATCACGTCAGGCCGCTCGCCGACGTACTTGCGTGCGATCTGCGCGGCCGTGCCGTTGTTGCCCTGGGCGCTCTGGAATTCGTACTTCAGGTTCTTGCCGGCCTCGAAGCCGGCGGACTTCAGCTCGTCCCTGACGCCGTCTCGTACCGCGTCGAGGGCCTTGTGTTCGACGATCGAGGTGACCGCCACGGACATCGTCTTGTCGGAAGCATGGCTGGGCGCGGCGGCGCCGGCGAGCGCGAAGGCGAAAAGACCGAGGGCGGAACGCACGAAAGAATGTTTCACGTTGAAGTCCTGATGAGAAATAGTCGATTGGGTTTCAATGGAGGAAAGCGCTCCGGCGCGAGGGCCTCGTGAGCCGCGTCGAATCGCTGCTTTCCAGGGCGAGAAGTGTGAACTTTCGGCCGGAAAATCTGCTTTCATCAAAGACCCGGGCGAACCCTCGGGCGAGAAATAGAATTTCCTCCATCGAACTTCAAAGGAATAAATCTTGTACGAGACCGATCTGGACCGCATCGACCGCAAGATCCTGGGCTTCCTGCAGGAGCACGGCCGGGCCTCCAACCTCGAGCTGGCCGAGGCCGCCGGCCTGTCGCCGGCGCAGTGCCACCGCCGCCACCGGCGCCTGGAGGAAGCCGGCTACATCGCCCGCTACGAGACGCGGCTGGCCCCTGCCCGGCTCGACCTGCACGTGGTCGCCTTCATCCTCGTGGCGATGGAAAAGGGTCACATCCGCGACCTGTCGAAGTTCACCAACGTGGTGACCGACCTGCCGGAAGTGCTGGAGTGCTACTCGATCACCGGCGACTACGACTTCGTGATGAAGGTCATCGCGCGCGACCTGAAGGGGCTGTCGCAGTTCCTGATCGAGAAGCTGATGCGGCTGCCCGGCGTGGACGGCGTGCGGTCCAGCGTGTGCCTGGACGAGTTCAAGTGCACGAGCGCGCTGCCGTTGCCGGAGTGATGGCGCCCCACCGCCTCCTCACCACCTCAACCACCTCGCGCCGATCAGCGCCCCCGCCGCCGCCGGCACGGAAACGCCGAGCACGTACCAGACCGCGAAAAACGGCGCCGCCAATTCCACGCAGTGCAGCGCATAGACCGCGGCCCCAGCCCCGCCGGCCATCAAACCGGCGGCCGCGCCCGCGAGCGCTGGCCGCGTCGGCGCGAGCCCCTTGAGTGCGACCAGTGCAGCGACGAAGACCGGCAACGCAACGAAGGCAATGTTGGCCGTGCAGGTCCGCCACGTCTGACCCATGACCAATGCAGGGCGCTCGCCGGCGGGTGCGGACATCAGCGTGTAGGCCGCAACGCCCCAGATCACGAGCAGCGGCACGGCCAGCCCGAGCCACGCCTTGCGAACGCGCACACCCGGCCGCGCCAGACGCTCGGCCATCAGGTAGGCACCCACCGCGATGCAGATCGGAAACAGCAAGCGCACCCAGAAGATCGGCAGCGCCATCACTTCCATCAGGTCGCGCCGCAGGCCATAGACCAGCAGCATGATGGCGAAGGACAGCGGCAGCCCGGCCAGCATGGCGCTCGACAGCCGCCGGCTCGTCGCATGCCTGGGCACCGGCGTGGCGCTGCCGGCGAGCATCGAGATGAGATCGTCGGTCTTCATCAGATCGCCTCCCTGATCTTCAGCGCCAGCGCCTTCAGGCCGCGATGGATGCCCACCTTGACCGCGGACTCCGACATGCCGGTGAGCTTCGCCGTCTCCGCCACCGAGAGGCCTTCGAGCTTGACGTGCACGATCGGCAGGCGATGGCGGTCCGGCAAGGTATCGAGCAACCCGGCCAGATCGCGGCGCGCATCGCTCGACTCGGTGGCCGATTCGGCGAACACCGCCAGGTCGTCATCCAGCGGCTCGTGCAGCGCTTCGCGCGCGGACTTGGCGCGCAGCAGATCGATCATCTTGTAGCGCGCGATCGCATGCACCCAGGCCGTCAGCGGCTGGTCGCTCTGGTAGGTGTGGCGCTGGTTGTGCATGGCGAGAAGGCATTCCTGGACGAGATCTTCCACTTCATCGGGCCAGCCGAACAGGCGCCTGGCCAGGTACGCGCGCAGGTGCGCGCTGAGCTTTCGCAGAAAGGCGCGATAGGCCGCCTCGTCGCCGTCCAGCCCGCGCAGAAAAAGGTCGCGCAGCGCAATCTCGGCCTCGCTCCTTGCCAACGGGTTCCCTTGGGTCATTCGTGCTTTCGGCTCCGACGGTTACAGCCCCGAGCAAAAAAGAAATCCGGCGGATTGTGCCCCGAGCTGCCAGCGCGCGAACTGCCATGGATTCGCCCGAAATCCGGCACATCTCGCGGCTGTCGCGGAGCATCTCCTCCCGCTGCCGCCTGACCAGCGCCCCCGCCGGAACCCTACGGCGAAAGGCGTATGCACCGGCTTGCCAGTTGTGGAAGCCCTCGATACATTTTGTTTTTTGAGGGCCTGCAATGTCTCTTGACACCGTTCCGACTCCGTCTTCTTCCTCCGTTTCTTCCGCGTCTCCTGAGCCCTCCATCGACGCAGCGGCCGCCCCGGCGGCCGGTTCATCCTCGCCGCGCAAGCACATCCGCCTGACATCGCACGCCGGTCTTTCCGGTGCCTTGCCGATCCAGTGGGGTGCCGCGACCGCCGCCGAGCGCGGGCCGGTGGTCGGTACCACCACCAAGCGCGCGCACCGCAACGTGATCGGCACGCACAGCGGTTCCTACAGCGTCTACCGCGCGCTGGCCGTGGCCGCCGGCGCGCTGTCGCCGAATCACAAGGCCGACCTGACCAACACCGCGCCCACCGATGCGATCGGGCCCTATCCGCAGTGGGGCGAACCGGGACGCATCGTCTCGCTCGATCCGTGGGGCGCGCTGGTCGCCGACGTCTTCGCGACCGAGCTCGCGGCCGGCTACGACATCCGGCCGACGATCGCGATCACCAAGGCGCACGTCATCCTTCCGGAGGTCATCGAGGCGCTGCAGAAGGGCCGCCTCCAGGCCGACGGCAAGTTCCTCACGCCGGGCGGCGCCGCGATCGTCACCAAGGCGGCGATCGAGCCCGTCTGGTATCTGCCCGGGGTCGCCAAGCGCTTCGGCTGTTCCGAGACCGACCTGCGCCGCGTGCTCTTCGAGGAAACCGGCGGCATGTACCCCGAGCTCGTGACGCGCTCCGACCTCGAAGTCTTCCTGCCGCCCATCGGCGGGCAGACGCTCTATATCTTCGGCAACCCGCGCGATCTCGCGAACCCGGAGGTCGAGCTCACCGCGCGCATCCACGACGAGTGCAACGGCTCGGATGTCTTCGGCTCCGACATCTGCACCTGCCGGCCCTATCTCACGCATGCCATCGAGGAGTGCATCCGCGGCGCGCAGCGCGGCGGCGTGGGCCTGATCGCCTACTCGCGCAAGGAAGGCCGCGCGCTCGGCGAGGTGACCAAGTTCCTGGTCTACAACGCACGCAAGCGCCAAGTCGGCGGCGACACCGCCGACCAGTATTTCGCCCGCACCGAATGCGTGGCCGGCGTGCAGGACATGCGCTTCCAGGAACTGATGCCGGACGTCTTCCACTGGCTCGGCATCCGCAAGATCCACCGGCTGGTCTCGATGAGCAACATGAAGTTCGACGCCATCGTGGGCTCGGGCATCGAGATCGGCGAACGCATCAACATCCCCGACGAGCTGATCCCCGCCGATGCGCGCGTGGAGATGGACGCCAAGATGGCGGCCGGCTACTTCACGCCCGGGGTGGTGCCCGACGCCGAGGAACTCAAGAAGGCCAAGGGCCGGGGATTGGATCAATGAGCAAGGACAACTACGGCCTCAATCCCGACCGGCCGACGCGCAACGCGGCCGTGCAGAGCGCGGATGCCGAAGGGCACGTCGATCCCGCCGTCGAGTTCGACCTCGACACCGACCAGCCTGCCGGCGCGGCGGCCTTCCTGCGCACCACCACCGCCATCCGCAGCCGCGCGGCGATGCTGCTGGCACGTGCGCGGGCCGGCGAATCGCAGTGGTTCACCATCGGCAACGGCGATGCGCTCGAAGACACCGCACGCACCATCGGGGAAGTCACGCGCGACCGCTACCCGTGGAACCCGATCCCCTATCACAGCCGCTGGCGGCACTTCGAGGCGGGTGGCATCAACCGCGTGGGGATGCTCGACGACCTGCTGGGTCCGATCGACGCCACCCAGCGCGCCCGCGCGCACATCGATCTGGTGCTGGTCAGCGTTCTGCTCGATGCCGGCGCCGGACCCGACTGGCACTACGTGGAACCGGCCACCGGCCAGCGCTACACGCGCTCCGAAGGCCTGGGCGTGGCGAGCTTCCATGCCTTCACGAGCGGGCTGTTCTCGTCGAATCCGATGCATCCGTTCCAGGCGGATGCGGCCGGATTGCGCGCGCTCGTCACCGACCGGCTCGGCGATGCCTTCCAGGTCAGCAGCTTCAATCCGCTGGTCGGCCTCGCAGGCCGCGCCACGCTGCTGCGCCGCCTCGGCGAGGCGATGAGCGAACAGCCGGAGTACTTCGGCGACGACGGCCGGCCCGGCGGCATCTTCGATGCGCTGGTCGCACCCTACGGCCCCGTCGCGCCGCCCACCGCGGAGATCCGGGCGCACGACATCCTCTCGCTGCTGCTCGATTCGCTGTCGGGCATCTGGCCGGCCTGCAACGCGGTCGACAGCATTGCGGCCGATGGCAGCGACGAGGTCGGCACCGGCGACCCCGCCTTTGCGCTGGGCGACTGCTGGCGCCACAGCGCCGTGCAGGGGCCGGGGCTGACCAACGGCTGGATGCCCTTCCACAAGCTCTCGCAGTGGCTCACCTACTCGCTGCTCGAACCCTTCGAATGGGCAGGCGTGAAGGTGCGGCAGGTCGATGCGCTCACGGCGCTGCCCGAATACCGCAACGGCGGCCTCTTGATCGACAGCGGCCTGATCGTGCCCAAGGACCCGGCCTTCCTCGCACGCGAATGGAAAGTGGGCGACGAATTCATCGTCGAATGGCGCGCACTGACGATCGCCCTGCTCGACGAACTCGTGCCCGTGGTGTGCAAGGTGCTCGGCCGCAAGGAGGACGAGTTGCCGCTCGCGCGCATGCTCGAAGGCGGCAGCTGGGCGGCCGGACGCGTGATGGCACAGCGCTTGCGTGAAGGCGCACCGCCATTGCGGATCGTGAGCGACGGCACCGTCTTCTAGACTTCAAGAACTTTTCCACAACGACAAGAGCGCCCCCGGCGCGCCTCGAATCACCATGAGCAACGTCCACCTCCTCGACCATCCCCTCGTCCAGCACAAGCTCACGCTCATGCGCCGCAAGGAGGCCAGCACCAACAGCTTCCGCCGCCTGCTCAATGAAATCAGCATGCTGATGGCCTACGAGGTCACGCGCGACATGCCGATGCAGGACATCGAGATCGAGACCCCGCTGGAGACCATGCACGCCAAGGTCATCGACGGCAAGAAGGTGGTGCTGGTGTCGATCCTGCGCGCCGGCACCGGCATCCTCGACGGCATGCTGAGCATCATCCCCGGCGCGCGCGTCGGCCACATCGGCCTGTACCGCGACCCGAAGACGCTGACAGCAGTGGAGTACTACTTCAAGATGCCGAGCGAAATGGAAGAGCGCGATGCGATCGTGGTCGACCCGATGCTGGCGACCGGCAATTCGGCGGTGGCGGCGGTGGAGCGCCTCAAGGAGCTCAACCCGAAGTCGATCAAGTTCGTCTGCCTGCTGACCTGCCCCGAGGGCATCAAGACGATGCAGGAGGCGCATCCCGATGTGCCGATCTACACCGCCGCGATCGACCGCGAGCTCAACAGCCATGGGTACATCCTGCCCGGCCTGGGGGATGCCGGCGACCGGATCTTCGGCACGAAGTGAGGCTCGCCCCCAAATTTGCCTGCGCAAACGCAAGAACCGGTGGCCCAACCGCCTTTAGCATGAGGCGCGTCACACCAAGGCCCCGGATAGGCAAAGGACCCCGCCAATGAACCGACCCCCCATCACCCGCAGGACCATGCTGGCAGCCGCGCTGGGCCTGACCCTCGCTCCTGCATTCGCACAGGGCGCCGCCGGCCGGACGCCGGTGGAGGTCTGGAAGGACCCGAGCTGCGGATGCTGCCAAGACTGGGTGGCGCATCTCGAAGCCAGCGGATTCGCCGTCAAGGTGCACGAAACGGGCAACGACGCGGCGCGCAGCCGCCTCGGCATCGACCGCCGGTTCGGCTCCTGCCACACAGCGCAGATCGGCGGATACGCGCTCGAGGGCCACGTGCCGGCGCAGGAGATCAGGCGGCTGCTCAAGGAGCGGCCCGCCGCGATCGGGCTGGCCGTGCCGGGCATGCCGATCGGTTCGCCCGGCATGGACGGCCCCGTCTACGGCGGCCGCAAGGATGCCTTCGACGTCCTGCTGCTCACGCGCAACGGCGGCTCGAAGGTATTCCAGCACTACGCAGGCGCGAAGGCGTAACACGTCGCCAACGAGCACCGGTAGTATTTGCGGTCGACCTCTCCAAGCCCGCACCCATGCTCGACCTCCTGATCCACAACGCCACCCTGCCCGACGGCTCTCGCAACATGTCGGTGGCTGTACGCGACGGCCGCATCGTCGAAGTCGCGCAGGGTCTTCAGGCGGCGGCCCACGAGGTGCTCGATGCCAATGGCCTGCTGCTGAGTCCGCCTTTCGTCGACCCGCACTTCCACATGGACGCCACGCTGAGCTACGGCCTGCCGCGCGTCAACGAGAGCGGCACGCTGCTCGAAGGCATCGCGCTGTGGGGCGAGCTCAAGCCGCTGCTGACGGCCGATGCGTTGATCGAACGCGCCCTGGCCTACTGCGACTGGGCGGTCGCCAAGGGCCTGCTCGCGATCCGCAGCCATGTGGACACCAGCGACCCGAGCCTGCTCGCGGTCGATGCGCTGCTCGAAGTCAAGCGCCGCGTGGCGCCTTATCTCGACCTCCAACTCGTCGCCTTTCCGCAGGACGGCGTGCTGCGCACCCGAGGCGGCGCCCTAAACCTGAAGCGGGCACTCGACAAGGGCGTGGACGTGGTCGGCGGCATCCCGCATTTCGAGCGCACCATGGCCGACGGCGCCGCGAGCGTGAAGCTGCTGTGCGAGATCGCCGCCGAGCGCGGCAAGCTCGTCGACATGCACTGCGACGAGTCGGACGACCCTCACTCGCGCCACATCGAGACGCTGGCCTGCGAAGCGCAGCGCCTTGGGCTGCAGGGCCGCACGACCGGCTCGCACTGCACTTCGATGCACTCGATGGACAACTACTACGTGAGCAAGCTGCTGCCGCTGATCGCGGAAAGCGGCGTCAGCGTGATCGCGAATCCGCTGATCAACATCACGCTGCAAGGCCGGCACGACACCTATCCCAAGCGCCGCGGCATGACGCGCGTGCCGGAACTGATGGCCGCCGGCGTCAACGTCGCCTTCGGCCACGATTGTGTGATGGACCCGTGGTATGGCATGGGTTCGGGCGACATGCTCGAAGTCGCGCACATGGGCCTGCACGTCGCGCAGATGACCAGCCAGCGCGGCATCCGCCAGTGCTTCGACGCGATCACCAGCAACGCGGCGAAGGTGCTGCACCTCGACGGCTACGGGCTCGCGGCCGGCTGCGACGCGAGCTTCGTGCTGCTGCAGGCGCGCGATCCGGTGGAGGCGATCCGCCTGCGCGCGACGCGCCTCAAGGTATATCGGAAGGGCAAGCTCATGGCCGAGACGCCGGCCGCCACCGCGGCGCTGCATGTGCCGGGGCGCGCCGCGTCGACGACCTGGATGATTCCGCGCGCCTGATCTGCCGAGGCCATCAGGCCGCGTCCGCCGCATCATGGTCGCGGCGCCACTCCCCAGGCGGCTTGCCGACCAGCCGCTTGAAGGCACGCGCAAAGGCCGCCTCGGATTCGTAGCCCACGTCGAGCGCGATCGCGGCCACCGTCGACCGCGTTTCGAGCAGCAGGCGCGCGGCCGCCTGCATCCGCCATTGCGCGAGGTACTGGATCGGCGGAATCCCTACCAGGTGCGCGAAGCGGTCGTGCAGCGCCGAGCGTGACAGGCCCACCTGCCGCCCGAGTTCGTCGATCGTCCAGTCCTGAGACGGCTGCTCGTGCATCAGCGCCAGCGCGCGGCCGACGAAGCGGTCGCGCAGGCCGGCCAGCCAGCCGGCGCTCTCCGTGGGCAGGCTGTCGGCATAGCGGCGCACCGCGTCGACGAACATCATCTCGCTCATGCGCGCCAGCATCGCCTCGCCGCCCGGACGCCGGGCATGCGACTCGGCCACCGCCTGCTGGGTGAACTGGGCAATCCACGCGCCCTCGCCGCTCGCACGCAGATGCAGGAGGCGCGGCAGCGCATCGATCAGCGGGTTGAAAGGCTGCAGGTCGCAACCCAGGAAGCCGCAGACGATGGTCACGTCGGCGTCGGCTTCGACATGCGGCAGCCATTCCGGCGACGCCGAATGCGTGACGCTGGCGCCGTTGTAGGCCACGCCCAGCGGAAGCTGGCCGACGCCGTCCATGCCCGGGAACCAGCCCAGCCCCGCATCGCCGCGCATGCCAGGCGCACTCGACACCACGTGGGCATCGCCGTGCGGAAACATGACGACGTCGCCGGCCAGAAGATGCGCCGAAGGTCCGCCGGGGATGCCGGCCCAGCAATTGCCCCTGGCGACGGCGTGGTATTCGATCACGTGATCGACGCCGCGCATCAGCATGGGCGCGAGATCGCGGGCGGGCGGCGCCTCCGCGGCCCAATCGCTGCTACCGCTGACGCTGAAGAACACAGCGCCGCGAAGACGCACGCCGCGCAGCACGTCCGAGAGCGTGTCTTGGCTCATGGGATGCAACCCAGGACGATCGGGCAAGACGCGCGGACTTCAGGTACGGCGCAACGCCGCACGAAAGAAAAAAATGCTCCCACTCGCGGCGCCGCGAGCACGGCGACCGGGTCGTCATCGTTTTCATCCGAGGAGCAGCTCATGCCATCGTTGACCTACCTTACGCTGGACAAGGACGTCCGGCAAGTCCAGCAGTCCGACGTCGATGCCTTCGCCGCCCAGATCAAAGGCGGCGTTTTGCGCATGGGCGATGCGGCCTACGACGAGGCCCGCAAGGTCTGGAACGCCACCGTCGACCGCCGGCCGGCGCTGATCGCCAAGTGCACCAGCGCTGCCGACGTGCAGGCCGGCGTGCAATTCGCCACCAAGCACCGGATGCTGCTGAGCGTGCGCGGCGGCGGGCATCACATCGCGGGCAACGCGGTGGCCGAGGGCGGCCTGACGCTCGACATGTCCGGCATGAAGACGGTCGACGTCGATGCAGCGAAGCGCACCGCGCGCGTCGGCGCGGGCGCGCTCCTGGGTGACTTCGACAAGGCCGCGCAGGCGCACGGCCTCGCGACGCCGCTGGGCATCAACTCGACGACCGGGGTCGCGGGTCTCACGCTGGGCGGCGGCTTCGGCTGGCTCACGCGACGCTACGGGCTCACCGTGGACAACCTCCTGAACGTCGATGTGGTCACCGCAGACGGCGCCAGGCGCACCGCCTCGGCGACCTCCGAGCCCGAGCTCTTCTGGGCGATGCGCGGCGGCGGCGGCAACTTCGGCGTGGCAACCTCGTTCGAGTTCAAGCTGCACCCCGTCGGGCCGGAGGTGTACTCGGGGCTGGTGGTCTACCCTTTCGCGCAGGCGCAGAAGGTGCTGCGTGCATGGCGCGACTTCAACAAGAGTTCGCCCGATGAGTTGAGCGTGTGGACCGTGATGCGCAAGGCCCCTCCGCTGCCCTTCCTGCCCGAATCGACGCATGGAACCGAAGTCGTTCTCTTCCCGTTGTTGTACTGCGGCGAGATGAAGGACGGCGCAGGCGCCGCCGCGCCGGTGACGAAGTTCGGCGACCCGATCGCGGTCGCGCTGGGGGCGAACCCCTACGCCGGCTTCCAGACCGCGTTCGACCCGCTGCTGACGCCCGGCAGCCGCAACTACTGGAAGTCCAACAACTTCAGCGAACTCAGCGACGGGGCGATCGACATGCTGATCGCGAACGTCGGCCGCCTGCCCGGGCCGCAGTGCGAGATCTTCATGGCGCAGCTCGGCGGCGCGATGGCGCGGGTGCAGCAGTCGGAAACCGCCTTCCCCGGCCGGGATGCGAACTACGTCATGAACGTGCACGGCCGCTGGTCCGAGCCGGCCGACGACGACAAGGTGCGCGACTGGGCACGCCGCGTCTTCCAGGAAGCCGCGCCGCACGCGACCGCGAGCGGCTACGTCAACTTCCTGACGGAAGACGAAGCCGAGCGCGTCGAGGCCAGCTACGGCGCGAACTATGCGCGGCTGCAGGCCGCCAAGCGGAAGTACGACCCGGACAACCTCTTGCGCATGAACCTCAACATCGCGCCGTAGGAATCTCCCAATGCGGTTCGCATCCCAGCAGGTCGAGATGTTCCAGGACGTCCCGTTCTTCCGGGAGGCCGGCGCCGGGCCCGGTGTGGTCTGCATTCACTCGAATGCGAGCACCTCGTCGCAATGGCGGGCCCTGACGGACCGGCTAAGCCCGCGGTTCCGCGTGCTGGCGGCGGATTCGATCGGCGCCGGAAAGAGTCCGGCATGGCCGCCGAATCGCAGGGTCACGCTGCGCGATGAAGTCGCGCTGCTGGAGCCGGTCTTCGCGGCCGCCGGGCACCCGTTCTTCCTGGTCGGGCATTCCTACGGCGCGGCGGTGGCACTGGTCGCGGCGCTGTCGTTCCCGGACCGGATCCGCGCGATGGTTCTCTACGAGCCCACCCTGTTCGCCGTGCTCGAGCAGGAAGCGCCCCGGCAGCCGCCAGCGAACGGCATCCGCGCGGCCGCCGACGACGCGGCGGCGTCGATCCGCGCGAACGATCCGATGACGGCCGGCGAGCGCTTCATCGACTACTGGATGGGCGACGGCGCTTGGCGGTCGATGCCGGAAATGCGACGGGTGCAGATCGCCGGCAGCATGCACAACGTGGCCGGCTGGGCCCGCGCCCTCTTCACCGAGCCGACGCCGCTCGCCGCCTTCGCCGGGCTCGACATTCCGGTCCTGTACATGCTGGGCGCACGGTCGCCGCCGTCCACCCATGGCGTCGCGCGGTTGCTGACCGGCTTGCTGCCTTCGGTCACCGTCACGGAATTCACCGATCTCGGCCACATGGGGCCGGTCACGCATCCGGACATCGTCAACACCGCGGTGCAGGCCTTCCTGCAGCGCAACTGAACGTGCCGACCGTCACAAACAGCTACCGCGCTGTGCGCGCCCCGGGTTGCAGCCCTCTGGCGAGTCCGCCCGCAGCGTGGTAATTTGCGAGCCTCTGCTTCCGCGTCAAAGGCGCGAAGGAGTCCGCAATGACGACGGCGATGAACCCACCCGTGGCACCGGGCGAACCGGCCCCCGACTTTGCGTTGCCGGCGGTGGCCGACGCCGAGACCATCTCCCTGGCCGACTATCGCGGGCGAAGCCCCTTGTTCCTGGCGCTGCTGGTGGGCCTGTGGTGCCCCTTCTGCCGGCGGCAGCTGGTTCAGCTCGGCGCCCTGGACGACAAGCTGAAGGCCCTGAGCGTCGAAAGCCTTGCCGTGGTGGCCACCGCGCCGGAGAACGCCCGGCGCTATTTCAAGTTCAGGCCGACGCGGCTGCGGCTCGCCTCCGATCCCGAGCTGTCCACGCACCGTGCCTACGGCGTCCCGAAGCCCGAGCCCACGCCGGACCTGATCCAGGCGCTGGAGCAGATCCGCGTGAACCCCTTCGGCGACCTGCCCGAGCCGCTGCCGATCGCCGAGGCCGCCAAGCTGATCCAGGATCAGGATGGCTACGTCAACACGCCGACCGACGACGCCGAGGTGGGAAAGCAGTGGCCGCAGCTCAAGGCCTACTTCATGATCGACCGCGAAGGCATCGTGCGCTGGGCGGACATCGAATGCAGCTCCGAAGGCCTGGGCGGCATCGGGAAGCTGGCGTCGGAAGACGTGATTCTCGACGCTGCCCGTGCGCTGCAATGAAGCCCCGAGCCGGCGGTCTCAGTCCAGCGCCGCCACGGCGCACCACATGTGCACCTTCGAGAGGTAGGCGCCCGCCAGCGCGACCGCGAAGGGCTCGACGCCGAACGGCCTGAAGCCGCAGCGCTCGTAAAGCGCCTGCGCCGCGGCATTGCCTTCGGTCACGGTGAGCTGAACGATCCGGACGCCCTCCCGCCCCGCCGCCTCGTCCATCAGGGCCAGCACCAGTTGCCGCCCGAAGCCGGCGCCGCGCGCCGACGGCGCCACGTACATGCCGAACAGGTCGGCCTTGTGCCGCGCCTTCTCGCGCGTCTGGAACTGCAACCCCGCCGCCCCGGCGAGCAGGTCACCGGCGATTGCGCCGAACACCACCTGTTCGGCTGCCGCAGAAGCATCGAGCCGCTTCTCCCACCATGACAGCGGCAGCGCCTCGCGCTCCGCGGCCGTCGAGGTGAAGGCGTCCGGATGGCGTGCGTAGCCCTCGAGCATCAGGGCGCGATAGGCCTCGGCATCGCCAGGAAGCAGGCGGCGGATCGTCATCTCAGACCGCCGGTGCAATGGCCTCGGCGTACTCGTACAGCGCGCCGAGGATCTCCTCGCCGCGTTCATCGGCCTTCTCGGCGAGCGTGTCGATCTCCGCGAACAGCTCGTCGACATTGCGCGCACCACCCTCGCCTTCGAGCAGCCGCGCGACGCGATGCGCCTCCCAGCGCTCGGCCTCTTCCTGCGTCAGCGTGTCGACGAAATTGCGGGCGCGGTAGCGGAACAGCAGCTCTTCGAGCCTCGGATCGTCGAAGCCGGTGCGCGCCTGGGCCTGGGCGAGCTGCTCCGGCGAAAGGCTGCGCAGCTGCGTGAGCCGCCGGCGATCGCCGTTGCCGACGAACCCGCCGTAGAGATCTTCGTCGACGTCCGGCGTGCCCTCCTTCGGACGCTCGAAGACCCGCGGCCAGATGCTGCTCATGTCGGGCAGCGAAGCCGCGATGGCCGCGTGGCGCAGGGCAGCCTCCATGTCGATGCCCCAGCGCGCGGCCATCGCCGGTGCGAGCGTGCGCAGGTTGCCGACGACCATCGGCGACTTGTTCAGGTGCAGGCCCTTGATCGGAAGGCGCGTCACGCCTTCGGGCAGATCGGCGCCTCGCGTGAACATGCGCAGCCGCAACGTCTCGACGTCGAGCCGGCCCAGTTCGCTCGGATCGTGCGCGAGGTCCCAGGCGAGCAGTTCGTTCCGGTTCGTCGGGTGGCTCGCCAGCGGCCACATGACCGCCAGGCATCCGCGCTCCGCCGGGAACATCCCCGAGACGTGCAGGAAAGGCCGCATGCCCTCCTTGGTGGCCGGGAGCCCCAGCTCGCTCGCCACGCGGTCCTTTCGGTGCAGCGCGAACGCGAAATCGAACAGCCGCGGCTGCCGGTCGCGGACGAGGCGCGCCAGGGCAATGGTCGCGCGAACGTCGGACAAGGCATCGTGCGCCGCTTCATGCACGAGGCCGTTGGCGCGCGTCAGGTCCTCGAGCTTGAAGCTCTGGC
This sequence comes from Variovorax sp. HW608, assembly GCF_900090195.1. NCBI lineage: Bacteria > Pseudomonadati > Pseudomonadota > Betaproteobacteria > Burkholderiales > Comamonadaceae > Variovorax > Variovorax sp. HW608. The sequence continues at coordinate 5,701,516 of NZ_LT607803.1, read as the reverse complement.
TGCCGTCCGGCTTCCTCGGCCATTCGATGCCGTCGGGACGCAGCGCATAGGTCAGGCGCACCACGTCGAGCAGGTCCCACCGGCCGCAGTCGTTCTGCCACTCGCGCGCATAGGGATCGATGAGGTTGCGCCAGAAGAGAAAGCGCGTCACCTCGTCGTCGAAGCGGATCGTGTTGTAGCCCACGCCGATCGTGCCCGGCTGCGAGAAGGCGCGTTCGATCCGGGCGGCGAATTCATGCTCGGGCAATCCGTGTTCGAGGCACTGCTGCGGCGTGATGCCGGTGATCAGGCAGGCCTCGGGGCTCGGCAGATAGTCGGGCGCGGGCTTGCAGAACATCATCAATGGCTCGCCGATCTCGTTGAGTTCGGCATCGGTGCGGATCGCGGCGAACTGCGCCGGTCGATCGCGGCGTGGCACGGCGCCGAAGGTTTCGTAGTCGTGCCAGAGAAAGGTGTGAGGAGCCATCGTCAAAGCAAAGGGGAGAACAAGCGCGCCGTGGCTTCAGCCAGGCGCCGCGGGAAAGTCTGGTGCCGGTTGCCCCGCACCGGCGAGGCATTGCGCAGGTCGGTCTGGAACTGCGTCACCAGTGCGCCGGTGAGCGTCGGCCCGTAGATCACGGCGGACACTTCGAAGTTGAGCCTGAAGCTGCGGTTGTCGAAGTTCGCGGTGCCGATCATCGCGCAGTTGTCGTCCACCACCAGCGTCTTGGAATGCAGCATCCGGGCCTTGTATTCCCAGATCTTGACGCCGGCGGCGATCAGCTCGTCATAGTAGGAGCGTGCGGCCGCGCTCACGATGAGCGAATCGCTGCGCCGCGGCACCAAGAGGCGCACGTCGACCCCGCGCAGCGCGGCGCTCGTGAGCGCCATCAACGCCGGCTCGGTGGGCACGAAGTACGGTGTGGTGAGCCAGGCGCGCTGCTCCGCGGCATGGATCGCATCGACCTGGATGCGGTGGATCGCCTCGACCGCGCTGTCGGGACCGCTGGTGACGATCTGCACCGGAATGTGGCCGACCCCCTCCTTCGCCTCGACGCGCGGGAACATGCTGTCGATCGCCTTGTGCACATGCCGCAGCGGCTCGCCCGTCGCGTAGGTCCAGTCCTCGATGAAGGTGGTCTGGAGCCAGCGAACGGCGCTCCCCTCGATCCTCAGGTGGACGTCGTGATAGGCATCCGGGCGCGTGCGCGCGTCTTCCGCGTCGGTGATGTTGACGCCGCCGGTGAAGCCGATGCGCCCGTCGCAAACGACGATCTTGCGGTGCGTGCGGTAGTTGGTCACCGGGCGCAGACGCCGCCCGATGCGGGTGTCATGGAACAGCGCCACCTGGACGCCCGCCTCGCGCATAGGCGCCATGAACTTGCGGCCGATGCGCTTGGACCCGAGCGCATCGAGCAGCAGGCGCACCGTCACGCCTTCGCGCGCACGCTCGATCAGCAGGTCGCGCAGCGCGGTGCCGATGTTGTCGGGCTCGAAGATGTAGTACTCGAGATGCACGTGGTCGCGCGCCTGGCGGATGCAGTCGAAGATGGCATCGAAGGTCCGCGCACCGCCCGACAGCAGCTCGGCCGAGGTCGCGCTCGACACCGGCAGTCCGCAGGCCGCCGTTCCCAAGGCGGCCAGTTTCCGCAGGGTGAGTGGCGCGTTCTTCGCTGCTTCCCGCAGCCTGGCGAGGTCGCCCGGCGCCTGCTCGATCGCGCGGCTGCGAAGGCGCCTGAGCCGCTGCTTCTTCAGTCGCTGCGGCCCGAGGAAGTAGTAGATGAGGAATCCCACGAACGGCAGCAACGCGAGCGAGAGGATCCAGCTCATCGTCGACACCGGCGCGCGCCTCTGCATCACGATCCAGACCGAGAGGACCGCGATGTAGCCGCTCCACGCCAGGGAGAGGCCCGTTTTCCATTCCTGACTGAGCTCGGGGAGGATCAAGGCGACGCGTGACTGAAAAAGAAAAAGGCCGGTAGCCCGATGCTACCGGCCCTCGATGACCGACCAGGAACACCACGCAGCCGGCTCAGCCGGGCCGCTGGTGTTGACCCCAAGTCGATCACCCTGCTGCGGTTTCTTCCGCTTCCGGCTTGGAGCGGCCTTCCTTCTTCGCCAGCGGCTGGATGTCGAGCGCGACCTCTTCCTTGTCGTCGAGATCGACCGTCAAGCGGCCGCCTTCCTGCAGGCGACCGAACAGCAGTTCGTCGGCCAGGGCGCGACGGATCGTGTCCTGGATCAGACGCTGCATCGGACGTGCGCCCATCATCGGATCGAAGCCCTTCTTCGCGAGATGCTTGCGCAGAGCGTCGGTGAACGTGACATCCACCTTCTTCTCGGCCAGCTGCGTCTCGAGTTGCAGCAGGAACTTGTCGACCACGCGCAGGATGATCTGCTCGTCCAGCGCCTTGAAGCTCACGATCGCGTCCAGGCGGTTGCGGAACTCCGGCGTGAACAGGCGCTTGATGTCGCTCATCTCGTCGCCGGCCTGGCGCGGGTTCGTGAAGCCGATGGTCGACTTGTTCATCGTCTCGGCACCGGCGTTGGTGGTCATGACGATGATCACGTTGCGGAAGTCGGCCTTGCGACCGTTGTTGTCCGTCAGCGTTCCGTGGTCCATCACCTGCAGCAGCACGTTGAAGATGTCCGGGTGCGCCTTCTCGATTTCGTCGAGCAGCAGCACTGCGTGCGGCTTCTTCGTGATCGCCTCGGTCAAGAGGCCGCCCTGGTCGAAACCGACGTAGCCCGGAGGCGCGCCGATCAGGCGGCTCACCGCATGGCGCTCCATGTACTCGGACATGTCGAAGCGGATCAGCTCGATGCCCATGATGTAGGCCAGCTGGCGCGCCGCTTCGGTCTTGCCGACGCCGGTCGGACCGCTGAACAGGAACGAGCCGATCGGCTTGTCGTCACGGCCCAGGCCCGAGCGGGCCATCTTGACCGCGGAGGCGAGCACTTCCAGCGCCTTGTCCTGGCCGAACACCACGCTCTTGAGGTCGCGCTCGATCGTCTGCAGCTTGCCGCGGTCGTCGTTCGAAACGTTGGCCGGGGGAATGCGCGCGATCTTCGCGACGATTTCCTCGACCTCGGTCTTGCTGATGGTCTTCTTGCGCTTGTTAGCGGGCAGGATGCGCTGCGCCGCACCGGCTTCGTCGATGACGTCGATCGCCTTGTCGGGCAGGTGGCGGTCATTGATGTACTTGGCGCTGAGCTCGGCGGCGGCCTGCAGGGCGGCCGGGCCGTACTTCACGCCGTGGTGCTCCTCGAAGCGCGACTTCAGGCCCTTCAGGATGTCGACCGTCTCGGCCACCGTCGGCTCGACCACGTCGACCTTCTGGAAGCGCCGAGACAGCGCCGCATCCTTTTCGAAGATGCCGCGGTATTCGGTGAACGTGGTGGCGCCGATGCACTTGAGCTGGCCGCTGGAAAGCGCCGGCTTGAGCAGGTTGGACGCATCCAGCGTGCCGCCCGAAGCGGCGCCCGCGCCGATCAGCGTGTGGATCTCGTCGATGAACAGGATCGCGTTGGGCTTGTCCTTGAGCGACTTGAGCACACCCTTGAGGCGCTGCTCGAAATCGCCGCGGTACTTCGTGCCGGCGAGCAGCGCGCCCATGTCGAGCGAGTACACGTTGGATTCCGAGAGGATCTCCGGCACGTCGCCCTGCGTGATGCGCCATGCGAGCCCTTCGGCGATCGCCGTCTTGCCGACGCCAGCCTCGCCGACCAAGAGCGGGTTGTTCTTGCGACGGCGGCACAGGATCTGGATCACGCGCTCGACCTCGTACTCGCGGCCGATCAGCGGATCGATCTTGCCCTCCTTGGAAAGCTGGTTGAGGTTCTGGGTGAACTGCTCGAGAGGAGACGACTTCTCGTTCTTCTCGCCGCCGCCCTCCTCGCCCTCGCCGGACGAGGCATCGCTGCTGCCCTTGGCGGCTTCAGGCGGATCGCTCTTCTTGATGCCGTGGGCGATGAAGTTCACCACGTCGAGGCGCGTCACCCCCTGCTGGTGCAGGTAGTACACGGCGTGCGAGTCCTTCTCGCCGAAGATCGCCACCAGCACGTTCGCGCCGGTGACCTCTTTCTTGCCGTTGCCGGTCGACTGCACGTGCATGATCGCGCGCTGGATGACGCGCTGGAAACCCAGCGTCGGCTGGGTGTCCACGTCATCGGTGCCGGCGACCTGCGGCGTGTTGTCCTTGATGAAGTTGGTGAGCGACGCCCTCAGGTCGTCGACGTTCGCCGAGCATGCGCGCAGGACCTCCGCGGCACTCGGGTTGTCCAGCAAGGCGAGCAGCAGGTGCTCCACCGTGATGAACTCGTGGCGCTGCTGCCTGGCTTCGACAAAAGCCATGTGCAAGCTGACTTCCAGTTCCTGGGCAATCATGTGATTTCCTTTTGGCCTTGCTGTAAATATTTCCAGATGGGTTGGAGAGCGATTTATTCAACCGGTTCGCTGACACATTGCAGCGGATGTCCGGCCTGGTGGGCTGCTTCCATCACCTGATTCACTTTGGTCGCCGCCATGTCGCGGGAGTAGACGCCGCACACGCCGCGCCCATCGAGATGGATCTTCAGCATGATCTGCGTGGCTGTCTCCCGGTCCTTGTTGAAGAACTGCTGGATCACGACGATGACGAACTCCATCGGCGTGTAGTCATCGTTGAGCATCACCACCTGGTACATCTGGGGTGGCGCTGTCTTTTGCGGCCGCCGTTCAAGAACGACCGAGTCGCCATCGTCGCCGGCCGGCTTCGTCGCCGGTGGCGTCTTGGGGGTCGGGGGGATTCTGGTAGCCATGAAAACCATTTTATAGAGCAGCCGCGCATTGCACTTGCGGCAGGGGGACAAGTGGTGGCGGCTTTGTGACATTCAAGGCGAATCGGGGCTGGAACCGGCCTTCGGCTCATGCAAGCGCCGTGCCTTCCGCCCCGGAAACTCCAGCCGGGATGCGATCGAGCGACGCGAAAAAAAGCCCCGGCGCCTTGCGACGCCGGGGGCCCTGGCCGTGAGGGTCCGGAAACGCTCCGGACAACGCTTACATGTTGTCGATCATCACCTGTCCGAAACCGGAGCAGCTGACCTGGGTCGCTCCCTCCATCAGGCGCGCGAAATCGTAGGTCACCTTCTTGCTGACGATCGATTTCTCCATGGAACTGATGACGAGGTCGGCGGCCTCCTTCCAGCCCATGTGGCGCAGCATCATTTCGGCCGAGAGGATCTCGGACCCGGGATTCACGTAGTCCTTGCCCGCATACTTGGGCGCCGTCCCATGGGTGGCCTCGAACATGGCGACCGTGTCGCTGAGGTTCGCGCCAGGGGCGATCCCGATGCCGCCGACCTGCGCCGCGAGGGCGTCGGAGATGTAGTCGCCGTTCAGGTTGAGCGTCGCGATGACGCTGTACTCGGCCGGTCGCAGCAGAATCTGTTGCAAGAACGCATCAGCGATCGAATCCTTGACGGTAATTTCTTTGCCGGTTTTCGGGTTCTTGATCCTCATCCACGGGCCGCCGTCGATGAGTTCGGCGCCGAATTCCTTGGCCGCCAGACCGTAGCCCCAATCGCGGAACGAACCCTCCGTGAACTTCATGATGTTGCCCTTGTGGACGAGCGTCACGCTGGGCTTGTCGTTGTCGATGGCGTACTGGATCGCCTTGCGCACCAGGCGCTCGGTGCCTTCGCGCGAAACCGGCTTGATGCCGATGCCCGAGCTGTTCGGAAAGCGGATCTTCTTGACGCCGAACTCGTCCTGGAGAAACTTGATGAGCTTTTTCGCCTTCTCGCTTTCGGCTTCGAATTCGATGCCGGCATAGATGTCTTCGGAGTTCTCGCGGAAGATCACCATATTGGTCTTCTGCGGCTCCTTCACGGGGCTCGGCACGCCCTCAAAGTACTGGATGGGCCGCAGGCAGACGTAGAGATCGAGCTCCTGGCGCAGCGCGACGTTCAGGGAGCGGATCCCGCCGCCGACCGGCGTGGTCAGCGGACCCTTGATGGACACCACGTATTCACGCACCGCCTGCAGCGTCTCGTCGGGCAGCCAGACGTCCGGGCCGTAGACCTGGGTCGACTTCTCGCCCGCGTAGACCTCCATCCAGTGGATCTTCCTCTTGCCGCCGTAAGCCTTCGCCACCGCCGCATCGACCACCTTGAGCATCACGGGCGTGATGTCCAAGCCCGTGCCGTCGCCTTCAATGAACGGAATGATCGGCTGATCCGGCACATTCAGCGAGTTGTCGGCATTCACCGTGATCTTTTGGCCTTCGGCCGGGACTTTGATGTGCTGATAGCTGGGCATGAGGGCAACGGCTCCGGATGAAATGAACACTTGGAAGACACTACGTTTCCAAGCGCCTGAATACCCTTAGAATTTTAGACGCAACCGGAGGGGTCTGAGGATCTGTCAACCACGGCCGTATTGGCTCCGTTGTTGACAGACCTTCTGCTGGCCGGGAGGCGTTTTCAACCATTTCCAATGAGGAATCCGTAATGAACAAAGTTCTCGCAGCAACGATGGCCGGCCTGATCGCAGCCGGTGCCGGCCTGTTCTCGGTCAGTGCATCCGCACAAGGCCCCTCCACCTCGCAGGAAGCCGCTCCGCCGACCAACACCAAGCCGCAGCAGCGCGCCCAGGAGCGCCGCGCCACCAAGCCGCAAGGCGAAGTCCGTCCTCAAGGCGGCGACACGCCCAAGACCGATGAAGGCAGTGGCGGCCTGACGCAGAACAAAGCGACGGAAGCCGGTCAGGCTCGCGCCGACACCCGCAGCGACCGCCGCCGCGACAAGAAGGGCAATGTCCGCAAGATGAACCCGCAAGGCGGCACGCCCCAGTAAGTCGGGGCTCGTCCCTAGCGAAAAAGCGTTCCTTCGGGAACGCTTTTTTTTCGTCCCCCGAATCAACTCGACTGTCAGCTAGCCGACAGCAATTTCGGCCGAATTAGAGGTAAGCTCGCGGCAATTGGCCATGCCCGCGGACGCGGGCATTGTTGTTTGTATCGCCGTTTGAAAGTCGTTCCATGTTTCAGCGTTTATTCGCCCTTCTCCTGTTGTCCACGTCATTGGGTTTTGTGCACGCCCAGGAGCCGCAAAGCAATCTCCCCCGCGTCCGGGTCAAGGCCGGCATGTATCAAATCGATGCACAGGTGGCAAAAACCCCCGAGCAGCGCCAGACCGGACTGATGTTCCGCAAGGAGATGCCGCAGTCCGAGGGCATGATCTTCGTGTTCGAGCAGCCCGCGACCCAGTGCTTCTGGATGAAGAACACCCTGATTCCCCTCACCGCAGCCTTCGTGGCCGAGGATGGCCGCATCGTGAACCTCGCGGACATGAAGCCGATGACCGAGGATTCGCATTGCTCCAAGGAGCCGGTGCGCTTCGTCCTCGAGATGAACCAGGGCTGGTTCGAGCGCAAGAACATCAAGGCGGGCGTGAAGCTCGGCGGCGAGCTGTTCGCGCAGAGCCGCTGACTTCCGAAGGGCAACAAAAAGCCGACCCGAGGGTCGGCTTTTTTGTTGCAGCGACTGCTATCAGGCGAAGTTCTTCTCGACGAAGCCCCAGTTCACGAGCTTGGCGAGGAAGGTCTCGACGAACTTCTGGCGCAGGTTGCGGTAGTCGATGTAGTAGGCATGCTCCCAGACGTCGACGGTCAGCAGCGCCTTGTCGGCGGTGGTGAGCGGCGTACCGGCGGCGCCGGTGTTCACGATGTCGACGGAGCCGTCCGCCTTCTTCACCAGCCAGGTCCAGCCGGAACCGAAGTTGCCGACCGCCGACTTGACGAAGGCTTCCTTGAAGGCCGCGTAGTTGCCCCACTTGGCGTCGATCGCCTTGGCCAGCGCGCCGCTCGGCTCGCCGCCGCCCGCGGGCTTCATGCAGCTCCAGAAGAAGGTGTGGTTCCAGATCTGGGCCGCGTTGTTGTAGATGCCGCCGCTGGACTTCTTGACGATGTCCTCGAGCGTCATGTTCTCGAACTCCGTGCCCTTCTGCAGGTTGTTCAGATTCACGACGTAGGCGTTGTGGTGCTTCCCGTAGTGGTACTCGAGAGTCTCCTTGGAGTACTCAGGTGCCAGCGCGTCCATCGGGTATGGCAGGGGAGGAAGAACGTGTTCCATGCTTTTTCTCTCTCGGGTTGGTTGTGGGATGGCTGATTCTAGAAAGGAAATCACGGCCCTGACGTCGGACGCATTCCCTTGGGCTGCGTTTGCAGGACCTTCAGATCGGCGCGGCCGTCGGCCAGATGCGCCTGCACCTGGTCGCCGACGGCAAGTCGATCGACGCTGGTGACAGCATGCCCTTGCACGTCCGTGATGAGCGCATAGCCCCGCTGGAGCACGAGCTCCGGATCCAGCAGCTTCAATCGCAGCGATGCACGGTTCAGCAGTTCCTGATGACGGTCGAGCGTCATTCGAAGCCGGGACGGCAAGCCGGCCTGCAGCACCTGCTGAGCATGGGCGAGCCGCGCCGTCTTCGCCTGCAAGGCGAAGTGCATGCGCTGGGCATGGTGCGCGAGACGCAGACGCTGGCGCCCCACCAGTTCCGAGGGACGGCCGAGCCGCCCGGCCGCAAGATCCAGCCGTTGGCTCGACGCATCGAGCCTCGCGAGGATCGCGCCGCGCAAGCGCTCTTCGATCAGCGCCAGCGCACCGAGCCAGAGATCGCGCGGCGCCGCCACGAGCTCCGCGGCGGCGGTCGGCGTCGGCGCGCGAACGTCGGCGCAGAAATCGGCGATCGTGAAGTCGGTCTCATGGCCGACACCGCTGATGAGGGGCACCGGGCTGCGGACGATCGTCCGCGCCAGTGCCTCGTCGTTGAACGCCCAGAGATCCTCGATCGACCCGCCGCCACGCACCAGCAGGATGACGTCGACCTGCGGCTCGAGAGCGTAGAGCGCCTCCAGCGAACGCACGAGCTCCGCCGGCGCACCCGCCCCCTGCACCGCCGCCGGCACCAGCACCACCGGAATGTGCGGCACGCGCCGGCGCAGCGCCGTCACCACGTCGTGCAGCGCGGCGGCACCGAGCGAGGTCACGAGTCCGATGGACCGCGGCATCGCCGGCAGCGGACGCTTTCGCGCCGTGTCGAAGAGCCCTTCTGCCTCCAGCTTGGCCTTGCGCTGGAGGAACTGCTCGAACAGCGCACCCTGCCCCGCCCGACGCAGGCTCTCGACGATCAGTTGAAGATCGCCACGCGGCTCGTAGAGCCCGAGCCGGCCGCGCACTTCGACCTGGTCGCCGTCGCGCGGTGCGAAGTCCAGCAGGCCCGCCGCGCGGCGGAACATGGCGCAGCGCAGCTGCCCGTTCTGATCCTTCAGCGAGAAGTAGCAGTGGCCGCTCGAGGCCCTCGAAAAGCCCGAGATCTCGCCTTTGACGGCGACCGGATTGAAGCGCGCCTCGAGCGCATCCGCAATGGCTCGACACAGGGCGCCCACGGCCCAGACCCGCACGCCGCCCGCAGGTGTTTGCTCACGTTCATTCATGCCGCATCGCTGTGACAGGGTGCGAATCTTCCACAAGCGTCCGTGCGGCCCCATGGCGCGGCGCCGCATACGCAACACAGGCACATGTTCTCGTACAAGCCATTGATTTCATTAAGGAAAGTGCTGCTCAAATATCGCTCGATCCAGCGCCGCGCCCATCCGGCGCGGCTCCGGCCAAGTTGCCCTGCGTGTTAATCACAAAGTTATCCACAGTTTCTGTGCGTCGACGCCTACACGCGAAGGACACCGAAACATGCGCCGGCTCGGTAGATAATCGCCGCGCATTTGCAGTCGATGGGCCGGAGGAATATTTGTTTTCCATCATAGTTGCTGCGGGCTGGCCGATCTGGCCGCTGCTCGCTTGTTCGATCATTGGCCTGGCGCTTGTCATCGAGCGGTTTACCAGCCTGAAGACCTCGAAAGTCTTGCCACCCAAATTGCTCGATGAGGCCATCGCAGTCTCGCGCAATTCCGTTCCGGCCCCGGATGTCGTGACGAAGCTGGAACACAATTCCAGCCTCGGCGAAGTCCTTGCGGCCGGCTTTCGTGCACTGAACTCCAACCCCGCCTCGAGCGAGGACGATCTGCGCGTCTCGATGGAGGCCGCCGGCCGCATGGTGGCACATCGGCTCGAACGCTATCTGCCGGCGCTCGCAACGATCGCATCCGCCGCGCCGCTCCTGGGCCTGCTCGGCACCGTGATCGGAATGATCGAGATCTTCGGCTCGCAGTCCCCGGCCAGCGGCGCGGTCGGCTCCGGCAACCCCGCCCAGCTCGCGCACGGCATTTCGATCGCGCTCTACAACACGGCCTTCGGACTGATCATCGCGATCCCGACGCTCATCTTCTGGCGCTATTTCCGCAGCCGGGTCGATGAGTACCTGCTGAACCTCGAGCTCGCGGGCGAGCGCTTCGCTCGTCACCTGAACACGCTGCGCCGATGAGGATGCACTTCCGCCACGGCTCGCGCGAGGAGCCCGAGATCAACCTGATCCCGTTCATCGACGTCCTGCTCGTCGTGTTGATCTTCCTCATGCTGTCGACCACCTACAGCAAGTTCACCGAAATGCAGCTGCGGCTGCCGGTGGCCGATGCCGAGGCGCAGCGCGACTACCCCAAGGAAGTGATCGTCGCCGTGTCGGCCGATGGGCGCTACTCGGTCAACAAGACGCCCCTGCCCGAGCGCAGCGTCGAGGCGGTCACCGCCGCCCTCGCCGCCGCGGCCAGCGGCGCGAAGGACAACGTGGTCATCATCAGCGCCGACGCCAGCGCGGCGCATCAATCCGTGATCACCGTCATGGAGGCCGCGCGGCGCGCGGGCCTCATGCAGATCACCTTCGCCACGCAGTCGGCCGCCCAGGCGGGACGATAGCCTTGGCTTCGTTGCAGCAGGCCTGGCTGCGACGCGGCGCGGCGGCGTGGCTGCTGTGGCCCCTGTCCCTCCTCTACGGCGGGCTCACGGCCTTCCGGCGCACCCTTTTCCGACTCGGCATCCTGCGAACGGAGCGCCTTGGGGTGCCGGTCGTGGTGGTCGGCAACGTCATCGCCGGCGGATCGGGAAAGACACCGGTCGTCATGGCCATCGTGCGCCGTCTGCAGTCGCAGGGCATCCGGGTGGGCGTGGTGTCGCGCGGCTATGGCCGATCGTCGACCGGTTGCCGTGAAGTACTGGACGACAGCGCAGCCGCCGACGCCGGCGACGAGCCCTTGCTGATACGACGTTCGACCGCCGCCCCCGTGTTCGTCGCGAAGCGGCGCGTCGAGGCCGGACGCGCCCTTCGCGCGCGTCATCCCGACACGCAGGTCATCGTCAGCGATGACGGCCTGCAACACCTTGCGATGGCGCGCGATGTCGAGATCTGCGTCTTCGATGACCGCGGCATCGGCAACGCCTGGCTGCTTCCCGCGGGACCGCTGCGCGAGAAGTGGCCGCGCCCTTGCGATCTCGTTCTGCATACCGGCCGGCATCCGGCTTTCGCGGGCTTCACGGCCGCGCGGTCGCTCGCGGACTACGCGCTCAGGAGCGACGGCACCCGGGTGCCGCTGACCGAACTCGCCGACCAGCGGCTCGCAGCCGTCGCCGCGATCGCCAAGCCCGAGGCCTTCTTCGACATGCTGGGACAGCGCGCGCTGCGCCTCGAGCGGCGCATCGCGCTGCCGGACCATCACGATTTCGAGGACTGGACGCCCTCGGCAACGCAGGGCTGCACGGTGCTGTGCACCGAAAAGGACGCCGTGAAACTGTGGCGCAAGGCGCCCGATGCGCTCGCGGTGCCGCTGCTGTTCGAGCCCGAGGCCGCCTTCTTCTCGGCGCTCGACGCAAAGCTATCATCGGCCGATGGACACCAAGCTGCTTGAACTGCTCGTCTGCCCCGTGACCAAGGGCCCGCTCACCTGGAACCCCGAAAAGCAGGAACTCGTCTCGCGCAGCGCACGTCTGGCCTACCCGGTGCGCGACGGCATTCCGGTGCTGCTCGAAAACGAGGCGCGCCCCCTGACCGACGAAGAACTGGGCCTTTGATCTTGAGCACGAAGTTCGTCGTCCTGATCCCCGCCAGGCTCGCCTCGACCCGGCTGCCGGACAAGCCGTTGGCCGACATCGCCGGTCTGCCCATGGTGGTGCGCGTGGCGCAGCGCGCACGGGAATCGGCTGCCGAGCGCGTCGTGGTGGCAGGTGATGACGCCCGAATCATCGAGGCCTGCGAAGCGCACGGCGTCGAAGCGCTGCTCACGCGCAAGGACCACGCCAGCGGCAGCGATCGCCTGTCGGAAGCCTGCACCCGGCTTGGCCTTGCGGACGATGCGATCGTGGTCAACGTCCAGGGCGACGAGCCCCTGATCGAGGCCTCGCTCATCGACGCCGTGGCCCGGACGCTGTCGGAGCACCCCGGCGCGGCAATGAGCACCGCGGCGCATGCCATCGATTCGCCGGAGGAATTCGCCAATCCCAACGTCGTCAAGACCGTCCTGGACGCGAGCGGCTACGCGCTCTACTTCAGCCGCGCGCCGATCCCATGGTGGCGCGACGGCTTCGCCGATGGCGGGCCGAAGAAGCTGCCGCCCTCGCCGCCGGCATTGCGGCACATCGGGATCTACGGCTACCGGGCCGGTTTCGTGCGGCAGTTTCCGACCCTTCCCGCGGCGCCGGTCGAAGGCACGGAGGCGCTCGAACAACTGCGCGCGCTCTGGCACGGCCACCGCATCGCGGTGCACGTCAGCGAGCATGCGCCCGGCCCCGGCATCGACACGCCGGACGATCTCGCGCGCGTGCGGGCCCTCTTCGCTGCGGGTTAGGGCCTGATCACGCTATTCCGGGGATCGCGGAATAGCGTGATCAGGCCTTAACCGCCGGCCCCGCCGGGGGGCCATGCTATCCTCGAAGGAACTCCGCCATTGACGCCACTCGTGATCAGCACGGCGCGACAGAAATCCAAGAAAACCTTCCGAGGACACCATGAGACTGATATTGTTGGGCGCGCCCGGGGCGGGCAAAGGCACACAGGCGGCCTTCATCTGCCAGAAGTACGGCATCCCCCAGATCTCCACCGGCGACATGCTTCGCGCGGCCGTCAAGGCCGGCACGGCGCTGGGCAAGCAGGCTGAAGCCGTGATGGCCTCCGGTGCGCTGGTCAGCGACGACCTGATCATCAACCTCGTCAGGGAACGCATCGCACAGCCCGATTGCGCGCAGGGCTTCCTGTTCGATGGCTTTCCGCGGACCATCCCGCAGGCCGAGGCGATGCGGGCCGCTGGCGTGAAGCTCGACTACGTTCTCGAGATCGACGTCCCCTTCTCCGACATCATCGAACGCATGAGCGGCCGCCGCTCGCATCCGGCATCGGGCCGCACCTACCACGTGAAGTTCAACCCGCCGAAGGTCGACGGCAAGGACGACGTGACCGGTGAGACCCTGATCCAGCGCGAGGACGACAAGGAAGAAACGGTCCGCAAGCGCCTCGACGTCTACAGCCAGCAGACCCGCCCGCTGGTCGACTACTACTCCCAGTGGGCCAAGGTCGAGCCCGCCGCGGCGCCGAAGTACCGCTCCATCAGCGGCGTGGGCAGCGTCGACGACATCACCCAGCGTGCCCTGACCGCCCTTGGCAGTTGATCGGGCCGGGCTGCGGCGCAGCCCGCGGCCGAACTAGACTAGCCCCCCTCGATCCGGCCGGACGCGCTTGCAGCCAGGAGTTCGAGCGCCAGGGCGATCCGCGCCTTGACCGGTGTGAGTGCGCCTGCATCTCGCAGCGACTCGTCCGGCTTCGCCAGGATGCGTCCCTGCATGCAACGGGTCGCGCGCACCACGGCAATTCCTTCGGCCTGCGCGCGCAGCGCCGCGGCCTCCAACGCGTGGTGCAAGGTGCCGTTGCCCGTCGCTGCGAGCACAAGGCCCTGGACGGCATCGGCGCTGCCTCGCTTGCGCTCGGCGATCAATGCATCGACGATCGCGCCGCGCGCTTCGGCGTGGCTCACCACGATCTCGACGCGCGGCAATGACACGGCACCTGCAACGCGGTCGAATACCTGGGTTGCAGCATGCGGCGCGGGCCAGTTGCGCAGCACCCGAAGCGCACCCTCTTCCACGTACGCCAACGGACCCCCATCGCCCGAGTCGAAGGCGTCGACGCGGTAGGTGTGAACCTTCTGGACATCGAACGCGCTGTGGACGGTGCCCGCACAGACCGCGACGACGCCTCGCACGCCCGCTGTCGCAGCGACCACGATCGCATCGCGCACGTTCTGCGGCCCATCGGGCGCCAGCGCAGTCGCCGGACGCATCGCGCAGGTAAGCACCACCGGCTTGGAAGGCGCGAGGACCGATTGGAGAAAAAAGGCCGTCTCCTCCAGCGTGTCGGTCCCGTGGGTGATGACGACGCCCGCCACATCCGCCTTCGCGAGCCAGTGGGCGCATCTTTGCGCCAGCGTCTGCCAGATCGCGAAGCTCATGTCCTTGCTGTCGACCTGCGCGACCTGCTCGGCCAGCAGCGCAATGCCCTCGGGCGCATCGATGCCTCCCAAAAGCTCCGAGACGCCGACCTCACCCGCGGTGTAGCCGATGTTGTCGCCTGCACGGCCGGCGCGTCCCGCAATCGTGCCGCCCGTGCCCAGAACGACGACCCGGCGCGTGCCGCCTTGAATGTTTTCGCCCATTGCTTGCCAATCCCAGGGAAACTGGTTAAAAATACAGGTACTGGATATGCAGCCAGTCCCTTTCAGGAGCCATCATGCAGTTCGCCGTCAAGCTTACCGCCCGTCAGCAGCAGATTCTGGACTTGATTCAAAGCGCCATCGCGCGCACCGGCGCCCCGCCGACGCGCGCCGAAATCGCGGCCGAGCTGGGCTTCAAGTCGGCCAATGCGGCTGAAGAGCACCTGCAAGCCCTGGCCCGCAAGGGCGTGATCGAGCTGGTGAGCGGCACTTCGCGCGGCATCCGGCTCAAGGGCGAGGCCCTGCGCGCGCTCAACGAATCGCGCAACAACCAGTATTCGCTGTCCCTGCCCGGCATGGCCCAACTCGCCCTGCCGCTGATCGGGCGTGTCGCCGCCGGCTCGCCCATCCTGGCGCAGGAGCACATCGACCAGACCTACTACGTCGAGAACACGCTCTTCCAGCGTCAGCCCGACTACCTCCTCAAGGTGCGCGGCATGTCGATGCGCGACGCCGGCATCATGGACGGCGACCTTCTCGCGGTGCAGGCCACCAAAGAGGCGCGCAACGGCCAGATCGTGGTTGCCCGCCTCGGCGACGAGGTCACCGTCAAGCGTCTCAAGCGCAACAAGCAAGTCATCGAGCTGCACGCAGAAAATCCCGACTACCCGACGATCGTTGTCCAGCCCGGCGAACCCTTCGAGATCGAAGGCCTTGCGGTCGGCCTGATCCGCAACACGATGTTGATGTAGCCCTCCATGCAGGCGAACGCGACGAAAGCGCATTCGCCTCATCACCGGCCGCGACAGGTGGCGGGCGTATGGCATTGGCCATCACCCTGTCGGGGCAATGAAAGCAATCCTGCCTGTGTTCAACCTCTACCTATCGGAGTTCACATGGGAATCGCTCTTCTCAGCATCGTCGACCTGTTCACGCCCCTGCAGTCGCTGGCCGATCGCTGGATGCCGGCACGGCGCTCGCGTCACATCAATTCATCAGGGCTGCGCTATGTCGGCGTTCGGCCGAGTTGCGCGTCGCGGCAGAGCCCGGCAGGCCGGGATGCGTCCGCCAGCATGCGTCCGCTGCGAGTGGTCCGCACGGTCGATGCACAGCAGCCCAACCGGCACCCGGGCCGCGTGGTGATCTCCGGTCGCATGGCGGATGTCTGCGCAGAGCTCGATCGCCTGGTCGCACTGGAAGCCGCGGACACGGCCCGCCACTACGCTCGCATGCATTGATTCCCCCCACCCGGCGTTGCGTGCATTGCCCGACGCCGGGCAACGCACCGACACAGCCTGCGAGTCGTGCAAGGCACAATGCAAACCATGAACATTGTGATCCTCGACGACTACCAGGACGCGGTACGCAAGCTGCAGTGCGCCTCCAAGCTCGACGCCTATGCGGCCAAGGTCTACACGAACACGGTCAAGGGTATCGGTCAGCTCTCGGTTCGCCTCAAGGATGCCGAGGTGATCGTGCTGATCCGCGAGCGCACCCACATCTCGCGGCAGTTGATCGAGAAGCTGCCCAAGCTGAGGCTCATCTCCCAGACCGGCCGCGTCGGCAGCCACATCGACGTGAACGCCTGTTCCGAGCTCGGCATTGCGGTGGCCGAAGGCACCGGATCCCCGCAAGCGCCGGCTGAACTCACATGGGCGCTGATCATGGCGGCGATGCGTCGCCTGCCCCAGTACATCAGCAACCTGAAGCACGGCGCCTGGCAGCAGTCGGGGCTCAAGTCGGGCTCCATGCCGCCGAATTTCGGACTGGGCTCGGTGCTCAAGGGCAAGACGCTTTGCGTCTGGGGCTACGGACGGATCGGTCAGCTCGTCGCGCGCTACGGCCAGGCCTTCGGCATGCAGGTGGTCATCTGGGGGCGCGAGCAGAGTCTGGCCAAGGCACGGTCCGACGGCTTTCAGGTGGCGCCGAATCGCGAAACCTTCTTCGCCGCGGCGGATGTGCTGTCGCTCCATCTCCGACTCACGGAGGAAACCCGTGGCCTCGTGACGCTCGAGGACCTGTCCCGCATGAAGCCGACCTCCCTGTTCGTGAACACCTCGCGTGCCGAACTGGTGGAGCAGGACGCGCTCCTTGCGGCGCTCAATCGCGGCCGGCCGGGCCTGGCGGCGGTCGACGTCTTCGAGAGCGAACCGCCGCTGCAGGGCCACGCCCTGCTCCGGCTCGAGAATTGCATCTGCACGCCCCACATCGGCTATGTCGAGCAGGAGAGCTACGAGATGTACTTCGGGCAGGCCTTCGACAATGTGGTGAGCTTCATCAAGGGCAACCCGACCAACATCGTCAACCCCGGCGCGCTGCAGGTCCGCCGTTGAAGCGGCCTGTCCTGCCGGCCGCCTTGTGGGCCCTGCTGGCGGGCAACTTCGTGATCGGCACGGGTGTCATGGTGGTGCCCGGCACGCTCAACGAGCTCAGTTCTTCGCTCCAGGTCAGCGCGGCGACTGCCGGCCAGTTGATCACGGCGGCGGCGGCCGTGATGTGCGTCGGCGCCCCGTTGCTTGCCGCGGTGGTCGCCGGTTGGGACCGGCGCGTACTGCTCGCCTGCACGATGCTCTGGTATGCCTGCGGCCATCTGCTCGCGACCTTGATGCCCACCTTCGGCGCGCTGCTGCCGGTCCGCATGTTGACGGTGATCGCTCCGGCGATCTTCACGGCGCAGGCCGCCGCCTGCGCGGGACTGCTGGCGCCGCCCGAGCAACGCGGGCGTGCAGTGACCTTCGTCTTCCTGGGCTGGTCCATGGCTTCGGTGCTGGGGCTGCCTCTCGGCGCCCTGATCGGAGGCCACCTCGGCTGGCGAGCGGCCTTCGCCACCATCGCGCTGCTGTCGTTGGCGAGCGCGACCTGGATCTGGGTGAAGCTGCCGTCCGGCATCCGTCCCGCCGCGTTGTCGCGCGATGCCTGGGCGCGGGTCTTCAAGAGTCCGCTTCTCATGGGCGTGGTCTGCGTGACCGCGCTGCAGGGCTCCGGCCAGTTCGTGCTGTTCAGCTACTTCGCACCGATTCTGAAGCAGCGACTCGGCGCCGACGCCACCCAGCTCGGGCTGGTCTGGGCATGGTTCGGCGCCTGCGGCGTGGTGGGCAACATGCTGGTCAGCCGCCACGTCGATCGATTCGGCACATCGCGCATGGTCCTGCTGACCACGGCCTTGATCGCGCTGAGCCTGCTTCTGTGGCCCCTGGGTGTCAGCCTGGCCTGGCTGATGGTCCTGCTCACGCCATGGGGCCTCGGCTGCTTCGCGACCAATTCGGCGCAGCAGGCGCGGCTGGTGTCGCTCTCGCCCGCGCTCGCCGCGGGGTCGGTGGCGCTCAACAGCTCCGGGATCTACATCGGCCAGGCCATCGGCGCCGGTGCGGGCGGCTGGCTGCTTGCCCATGGCGCGATCGGCTGGATGAACTGGGTCGCCTTCGTGACGGTGCTTGCCGCCATCGCACTGAGCGTCTCGGTCGACAGGGCGCGAGCGCGCGCCCCGGCCATCAGCGCTTGACGGACTTGCTCTTCGGCGCGATCTCGGCTTCGGTGGCCGGATCGAACAGTTCGAAGTCGATGACGTGCGGATCACCCGACGGGGCCGGCGGCTTCGGGGGCTCGATCGGCGTCGGCATGGTTTCGTAGGCCGTCTTGTCGAACTCGGCGAGGTCCAGCTCGGGTGGGGGCACGACCCGCGGCGGCGTGTCCCGCTCCTCGTGGTGCGCGGGCGGGATCGGCATGTCCGGGGCCATCACGGTGTCGTGATGGAGCCTGTCGTCGATCGAGCCGTAGATCGACGGCGGCAAGGTCGGCCCGTCCGGCATGACCGGCGGCACCGTATCGGGCCAGAGCGACGCGGTGGCGGTCGCCGAGTGCGTGTCGGTGAACGGCGCCGGCGCGACCGCGGCGGGCGGCGCCGTGTCGGGCTCGATCACTTCCTTGGCAAGGCCGTACAGCAGAAGCAGCTCCTGGTACGCCGCGAGATCAAAGGCGTCGTCCTCGTGGACGCCGGGCTTGCGGAAGATCAGCTCCTCGATCAGCGCCAGCGTGCTCGGCGCTGGCCATTGCGACTCGATGCGCGCGAGCGCGCTGGGGTAGCGCTCGAGGCCCTTGCCAGCGTCGGTGTACTTGTCGAACGGCGGCACGTCCGCGTTGAAGGCGCGTTCGAATTCCTCGGCGAGCCGCGCATAGTCTTCGCGACGATCGAGCGAATGGTAGATGCGCAGCAGGTCCAGATACGCCAGCGCACTCGTCCCCGGATTGGCCGCGATGTGTTCGCGCAGCACGTCGATCGCCTGGTCTTGCTGGCCGAGCGAGAGAAAGAAGTCCGACTGCTGCTGCACGTCGAACAGTTCCTCGGTGTTGACCGGCCGAACCGCCGCGGCTTCGATCGCCCGCGCAGGCGGCGGCGCCCCGACGTTGCCATCGTCGTCGGGCTCCAGAGGCGCGAAGGGCGTGGCGCCGAAGGTCGTCCTGCCGAGCGTGCGCTTCTTGGGCGGTTCGTCCTCGGCGTCGGTGTCCGATTCGTCGTCATCGAGCAGGCCGCCATCGCGACGCAGCCGCTTGGCCCCGTCCCCGCCCTCGGGCTGCAGCACCGACTCGCGCCACCACGCGGTAGCCGCGGCACGGCGACTCGCGCGCCACATCAGGAGCAAGGCGATCAAGGCCAGCAGCAGGCCCGCGATCAGCGCATAGACCAGCGGGTTGCGGAACTGGCTTTCGCGCGCCTGTGCGAGTTCGCTGCGCAATTCGAGGAGCGCGCGCTGGTTCTGCGCGGTCTGTTCGCGCAGCGCGGCCAGCGTGGTTTCCAATTCCTTGCTGCGCTGGTTCTCGCGCTGCGCCTGCTCCGCGGTGGGATTCATCGCGCCCCACAGCGCAGCCGCTGCCGCACGGCGCGCGGGATTCTCGGCGGGCGGAGGCTCGATCTGTGTGGTGCTCTTCAGCCCGGTGTCCCTGGCCGGTTCAGGCTCGAGCGCTTCGACCTGAAGCCGGGGCCCTGCAGCAACGGCTTCGGCCTTCGGTGGTGTCGCCGCCGCTGGCGGCGCGGCCGGCACTGCGCGCGGAACCACCGGCGCGGCCCGGCGCGGCGCCGGCGCAACGGGGGCACTTGCCTGCGGTGCGGCCTGCGCGGCGCTTTCGTGTTCCGCTGAAGAACGGGCCGCGACGCGACGGGCGGTCGAGCTTCCCGAACCGTCGGGGCTCGCAGCACCACCACCGCCACCCGCAGTGCGTGAGGCCGGGCGCGCAGTCGGCCTCGCCACCGGCGCCGCATCGGCCGACGGACGCGCACCCGCCATGGCAACGCCCGGCGGCGTGACATCGGAAGGCACGTCGGCCAACAGCACGTAGCTGCGTGTCGACCTCATGTCGCAGCCCGCGCGAACCGTGACGGTGACGACGGGCTCGTCGACCGGCACGGTCGTTCGCACGTGAATGCTGGAGTTGCCAGGGCTGTTGCCGGACTCGAGGGACACGGTCACCCGGCGTTCGAGCATGGGTGCATCGCCCTGCAAAACCTCGGCGCCGAGGCACAGTGATCCGCCGGCCTCCGCCGCATCGAGCGCAAGCGGAATCACCACGTCGATCGGCTTGCCGATCCAGACGGCACCTTGCGGCCGCCCGATCGTCAAGGCGGGTGATTCGAGGGCGACTCCGAGGAGGAGCAGGCCTGCCGCAAAGCGTGGGAGTTGCAAAATGGAATGCAAAAAGCAATCAAAAGTTAGCGCATTCTGACATGGGGGTCAGCCCCCCTCATTCACCGAGAGACAATTATCAAATGACCGTGAACTTTTCCAATACCGCCGTGATCGGTGCGGGCGCCATGGGGCGCGGCATCGCCCAGATCGCAGCGCAGGCCGGAAGCCAGGTGCTGATGCTCGACAGCTTCGAAGGAGCCGCCGAGCGGGGGCGCGACGCGATCCTCGCCCAGTGGCGCAAGCTGCAGGAGAAAGGCAAGCTCGACGCAGCGCAGCTCGAGGCGCTTTCAGGCCGCGTACGGGCCGTCGGCTCGATGCAGGACCTCGCCGGTTGCGACCTGGTGATCGAGGCGATCGTCGAGGACATCGAGGTCAAGCGAAAGCTGCTGCGCGAGATCGAGGCGGTGGTCTCGCCATCGGCAACGCTGGTGAGCAACACCTCGTCGCTTTCGGTGACCGCGATCGCCACGGCGCTCGAACATCCGGAACGCATGGCCGGCTTCCACTTCTTCAATCCGGTTCCGCTGATGAAAGTCGTGGAGGTGGTGGCGGGCTTCAAGACCGATCCCGAGATCTGCCGCAAGCTCGCCGGCTACGCCACGCAGATGGGCCACAGCCCGGTGCAGGCCAAGGACACGCCCGGGTTCATCGTCAATCACGCCGGCCGCGGCTATGGCACCGAGGCGCTGCGCATCGCCGGAGAAAGCGTGGCCGACTTCGCCACCATCGACCGCATCCTCAAGGACCAGGCCGGCTTCCGGCTCGGGCCGTTCGAACTGCTCGATCTCACCGCGCTCGACGTCTCCCATCCGGTGATGGAGTCCATCTACCGCCAGTACTACGAGGAGCCGCGCTATCGCCCCAGCGTGATCACGGCGCAGCGCCTCGCGGCCGGCGCCCTGGGCCGCAAGAGCGGCGAGGGCTTCTACCGCTATCCCGACGGCGCGATGCAGCAGGTGGCGGAACCGCCGGTGCCTTCGGTCGACACGATGCCGCCGGTCTGGGTATCGCCGCGCGCGGCACGGCGCCCCGAACTGCTGAAGCTGGTGCATGCGCTCGGTGCGCAGCTCGAAAGCGGCGCGGCGCCCTCGCCCGCCGCGCTGATCCTGGTCGCGCCGCTGGGCTTCGACGTCACGACCGTCGCGGCGGTCGACCGGCTCGACGCCACCCGCACTATCGGCATCGACATGATGGTCGACGATGCCGCCACCAGGCGGCGCGTGCTCGCCACCAACCCGGCCACGCGCCGCGACATCCGCGATGCGGCCCACGCGCTGTTCGCGCGCGACGGCAAGGCGGTCAGCGTGATCCGCGACAGCGGCGGCTTCGTCACGCAGCGCGTCGTCGCGACGATCGTCAACATCGCCTGCGACATGTGCCAGCAAGGCGTCTGCACGCCGGCCGACCTGGACCTGGCGGTACGGCTCGGCCTCGGCTACCCGCGGGGGCCGCTGGCCATGGGCGATCTCTACGGCCCGACGAACATGCTGGAAATCCTGTTCAACCTCCAGACCGTGTATGGCGATCCCCGCTACCGCCCGAGCCCCTGGCTGCGCCGTCGCGGCGCGCTCGGCCTGAGCCTCACCCATCAAGAAGAGTAAAGAGACGACAACCATGACCGCAGAGCTCAAGAGCACCACCGAAGGCAGCACCATGGTGCTGACCCTGTCCAATCCGTCGCAGCGCAATGCGCTCGGCCCCGAGATGTATGCGGCCGGCATCGAGGCCTTCAACGGCGCCGAGAACAACGCCGAGATCCGCAGCGTCGTCATGGTCGGCGAAGGCAAATGGTTCTGCGCCGGCGGTTCGCTGCAGCGGCTGCAGGCCAACCGCGCGCTCGATCCGTCGGTGCAGGCCGAAAGCATCGAGGCGCTGCACACCTGGATCGACACCATCCGGACTTTCCCGAAGCCCGTCATTGCCGCGGTCGAAGGCGCAGCGGCCGGCGCCGGCTTTTCGCTCGCGATGGCCTGCGACTTCGTGGTGTCGGCACGCGACGCGGTCTTTGCGGCTTCATACAGCAATGTCGCGCTCTCGCCGGACGGCGGCCTGAGCTGGCATCTGGCGCGCGCCCTGCCGCGGCAGCTCGCGAGCGAATGGCTCATGCTGGGCGAGCGGATCGAGCCCGCGCGCCTGCATGCGCTGGGCCTCGTCAACGAACTCACCGAGAACGGACAGGCGCTCGCGGGCGCGCTCGCACTGGCGGCAAAGATCAACGCGCGCGCACCGAATTCGATGGCCAGCATCAAGGAACTGCTCGGCGAGGCGCGCGGCGCGTCGCTCGTCTCGCATCTGACGCAGGAGCGCGATCACTTCGTGCGCAACCTGCATCACGCCAATGCCGGCATCGGCATTGCGGCCTTCCTTTCCAAGGAGACGCCGCGCTACGAATAGCGTGCCGTCGCCCCCGTGACAACCCCAGGCATTTCAGTCACCGACAGGACAGTCCATGGACGACCCGATTCTTACCATCGAAGAACGTGAAGCGATCAATAGTGGTCGCTGGTTTTCTTCTCTCTCTCCATCACTGCGCCACGACATCCTCCGATGTGCATTCGTCAAGCGATACAAGGACGGCGATCTGATCTGCGCGCGCGGCGATCCGCCCGAGCAGTGGATCGCCTGCGCCAAGGGCGCGGTCCGCGTGAGCTCGACCGCGGTGTCGGGCAAGCAGGTGACGCTGACCTACGTGGAGCCGGGCATCTGGTTCGGCGACGTGGCGATGTTCGATGGGGACAGGCGCACGCACGATGCGTACGCGCATGGGGACTCCACGATTCTTTGCGTGGCGCGCGCGGACTTCCAGAAGATCCTCGCGAATCACGTCGAGCTCTACGAAGCGCTGATGCGGCTGCAGGCACGCCGCATCCGGCAGCTCTTCGGCCTGGTCGAGGATCTGAACACCCTGCCCCTGCGCGCGCGGCTGGCGAAGCAGCTCATCCATCTGGTGCGCAGCTACGGCGTGCCGAACCTCGCGGATGGCAGCCAGATGCGGATCGGGCTGCACCTCGCGCAGGAGGAACTCGCGCAGTTGCTGGGAGCCTCGCGCCAGCGGGTCAACCAGGAACTCAAGGCGATGGAGCGCGAGGAAGCGATCCGCATCGAACCGGGCGGACTGGTGGTGCTCGACCGCGCGGCGCTGATGCGCATTTCGGAATCCGATCAATAAATCTCAGAGACATGACCCAGGACTTCGACAAATTCGTCGGCACGCGTGCCGTCTCCCCGCAGCACCAGTTCGACGTCCGCGCGCTCACCGCCTGGCTCGAAAAGAACCTGGTCGGCTTCAAGGGCCCGCTGACGGTCGAGATGTTCAAGGGCGGGCAGTCCAACCCGACCT